>JBEBOQ010000059.1:0-30434 GCA_040396375.1 Achromobacter xylosoxidans | reverse complement strand
CGGGCGCGATCAGCACGCCGCCGGCGTGCATGCCGATGTTGCGGGTCAGGCCTTCAAGCGGCTTGGCCAGGTCGACCAGCGCGCGCACTTCTTCTTCCTGTTCGTAGCGGTCCTTGAAGGCGGGTTCGTCCTTCAGGGTGCGTTCGAGCGACCAGGGGTCCATGGGGTTGAACGGGATCAGCTTGGACAGACCGTCGCAGAACATGTAGGGCATGTCCAGCACCCGGCCGGCGTCGCGCACCACGGCCTTGGCGCCCAGCGTGCCGAAGGTGGCGATCTGGCTCACGGCGGCGCGACCGTACTTTTCCTTGACGTAGTCGATGACGCGTTCGCGGTTGTCCTGGCAGAAGTCGATATCGAAGTCGGGCATGGAGACCCGCTCGGGATTCAGGAAGCGCTCGAACAGCAAGTCGTAGCGGATCGGATCCAGGTCGGTAATGCCCAGCGCGTAGGCCACGAGCGACCCCGCGCCCGACCCCCGCCCCGGGCCCACCGGCACGCCGTTGTTCTTGCCCCAGTTGATGAAGTCCTGCACGATCAGGAAGTAGCCCGGGAAGCCCATCTGGATGATGGTCTTGCATTCCCAGCGCAGGCGTTCGTAGTACTGCTCGCGCTTGGACTCGCGTTCGGCGACGTCCGGGAACAGGAACTCCATGCGCTTTTCCAGGCCCTCTTCGGACAGCTGGACCAGGTAGTCGTCCAGCGTCACGCCGTCGGGCGTGGGGAAGTTGGGCAGGCGCGGCTTGCCCAGCACCAGGCTCAGGTTGCAGCGCTTGGCGATTTCGACCGTATTGGCCAGCGCCGAGGGCACGTCGGCAAAGCGCCGGGCCATTTCTTCGGAGCTGAGCAGGTACTGCTCTTTGGTGAAGCGGCGCACCCGGCGCGGGTTGGCCAGGACTCCGCCTTCGGCGATGCAGACCCGGGCCTCGTGCGCCTGGAATTCGTATTCGTCCAGGAACTGCACCGGGTGGGTAGCCACCACCGGCAGGCCGGCTTCGGACGCCAGGCGCATGGCAGCCTGGGTGTAGGCTTCGTCGCCGTCCATGCCGACGCGCTGCAGTTCGATGTAGTAGCTGCCCGGGAACATCAACGCCCATTGGCGCGCCAGCGCCAGCGCCGACACGGCGTTGCCGGCGTCCAGCGCCTGGCCGACGTCGCCCCCGCGGCCGCCCGACAGCACGATCAGGCCTTCCTGGCCTTGCAACCATTCGCGGCGGATTTCGGCGCGGCCCTTGCCCTGGTTGGTCAGGAACGAACGCGACAGCAGTTCGCACAGGTTCAGGTAACCCTGGTGATTGCGCACCAGAAGCAGCACCCGGAACGGCTTGGCGGGCTCTTCGTCGTTGGTCAGCCAGACATCGGCGCCGGCGATGGGCTTGACGCCCGCGCCACGCGCGCCCTTGTAGAACTTGATCAGGCCGAACAAGTTCGACAGATCGGTCAGGGCGACGGCGGGCTGGCCCAGCTTGGCCACGCGCTTGATGAGGTCGGGGATGCGCACGATACCGTCCACCACCGAGAACTCGGAATGGACGCGCAGGTGGACAAAGGGGGACGGGGTTGTTACGGCTTCGGACATAGCAGGAATTGTACCTAGTCGAACGGCCCAAAAACGCGCCGTGGACGATTCCGCCACCGCGTGCCGGGCAGCCCTGTGTAACAATAGGCGATTGGACCTGACTCACCCGCTGCAGGACGAGATTTACGTATGAAATGGCTGATACCCGGGATCTGGCTTGTCGCCATCCTGTTTGCGCACTTCCGAGGCCGCGTCAAGCTGCCGCTGGGCCGGCAATTGCTGGACCACTCCGTGCTGCTCGCCCCCGTCAACGCCTTCATGGTGCTGGCCTCGCGCGTGCCGTCCACGCCCTATCTGACCACCAGTGAAATCGCCGAGCTCAAGGTCCTGGACGACAACTGGGAAACGATCCGCGACGAAGCCGTGCAGATGGCCGAGCTGCGCCGCATCAAGGCGGCCGACAGCCACAACGACATCGGCTTCAATTCGTTCTTCAAGTACGGCTGGAAGCGCTTCTACCTGAAGTGGTATGACGCCCGCCACCCGTCGGCCGAAGAACTGTGCCCCAAGACCGTGGCCATCCTGAAGACGCTGCCCAAGGTCAAGGCGGCCATGTTCGCCGAGCTGCCGCCCGGCGGCCAGCTCAACCCGCACCGCGACCCGTTCGCCGGTTCCTTGCGCTATCACCTGGGCCTGGTGACGCCCAACGACGATGGCTGCCACATCATCGTCGACGGCGAACAGTACAGCTGGCGCGACGGCGAAAGCGTGGTGTTCGACGAAACCTACGTCCACGAAGCCTACAACCGCACCGAGCACAACCGCATCATTTTGTTCTGCGACGTCGAGCGCCCGTTGAAATGGCGCTGGGCCGAGGCCTTCAACCGCTGGTTTGGCCGGGTCGTGATGTCGGCGGCCAGCTCGCCCAACGACGGCGGCGACCAGACCGGCGCCATCAACAAGCTGACGCACGCCCACTGGGTCATCGACCAGAAGCGCAAGGCCTTCAAGGCCTGGAACCGCACGGTGTACAAGGCCACCAAGTATGGCCTGATCGTTCTGGTGATCGCGGGCTTCATCGCGCTGTAGCGCGCGCCCGGCAAAACGGCGGGCTGTTCGGCCCGCCGCCTCTTTCCTACCCCGCCTCTACCCCGCGTCGCGGTCCGGCAGCGTCAGCAAGCCGGTGTGGTAGTCGTAGCCGTAGATCTCGCCGTAACGGCCCCATTCCACGGCGATCTTCAAGATCCGTTCGGCCTCGTCGGGTTTCAGGAATTCTTCCAGCGAATCCAGGAAGTTCTTTTCTGGCAGCGCGCCGGCGGGTTCCTGTTCCAGGCTGTGGCGGATGTGCGCGGCCAGCGGCACGTGGGCCAGCAGCTGGCGGCCGAAGATGGCCTGCTTCTGGTCCTGGTCGGCCTGCACGTAGCGCTGGCCCAGCGGCGTCAGGTAGATGTCGCCCTTGTCGATCTGGGCCAGCCCGAACAGGCCCAGCGCTTCGCAGGCCGGCAGCAGGTCGTCGTCCGAGATCTCGGCTTCCTCGGCCAGCTTGGGCAGGTCGGCGCGGCCATTGAACGGCGCCTCGGCCAGCACGTCCAGCACGCCCTCCATGCGCTCGACCTCGGTCTGCGGAAAGCGGTAGCCCAGGCCTTGCTGGCGCGGGGTGGGCACATCGTGCGCCGGACGCTGGGTCATCAGCGCGTAGACCTCGTCGACCAGCGCCCGCACCTGCGGCGAATCGGCGTTGCGCGGCCGCGGCAAGCCGATCTGGACCTGGCTGCGGATGCGGCCGGGGTCGCTGGAGAAGATGATGATGCGGTCGGCCATCATGACCGCTTCTTCGATGTTGTGCGACACGATCAGGATGCCCTTGGTCGAGATGCGGCTTTCGTCCCACAGCTCCAGCATGTCGTCGCGCAGGGTTTCGCCCGTCAGCACGTCCAGCGCCGAAAAGGCCTCGTCCATCAGCAGCACGTCGGGGTTCATGACCAACGCACGGGCGATGCCGACCCGTTGGCGCATGCCACCGGACAGTTCCCGCGGCAACGCGCCGCCGAAGCCGCCCAGGCCCATCAGGTCCAGCACCTCGTCGGCGCGCTTGGCCCGTTCGGCCGGCGCCACGCCCTGGGCTTCCAGCCCCAGTTCGACGTTCTGCTGCGCCGTCAGCCACGGGAACAGCGCGAACGACTGGAACACCATGGCGATGCCTGCGGCCGGGCCGTACACCGGCTGGCCACGATACGTGACGGTGCCATGGTCGGCGTTGACCAGCCCCGCCATGATGCGCAGCAACGTCGATTTACCCGAGCCGGACTTGCCCAGCAAGGCAACGATCTCGCCTTCGTGCAGGATGAAGTCCACGTGTTCCAGCACGTTGCGGGCGGTGCCGTCCGCGGCGCGGAACGATTTGCCGACATCGTGCAGTTCGATCAGGAAATTGGAATTCATGTGGACTCCTACCGGCCGCGGTCTTCGGCCAGCAAATACAGTTTTCGCCAGAAAAACCGGTTCAGCAGCATGACGAAGATGCTCATGACCCCGATGCCGAGCGCAATGCGATGGAAATCGCCCTGCTCCGTCATCTGCTTGATATAGCTGCCCAGGCCGTCGGCCACCAGCGAGGTATTACCCCAGGACACGTACTCGGCCACGATGCTGGCGTTCCAGGACCCGCCGCTGGCGGTGATGGCACCGGTGATGAAGCTGGGGAACACGGCCGGCAGGTAGACCCGGCGCCACAGCAGCCAGCCTTTCAGGCCCAGGTTGCTGGCCGCCAGGCGCAGTTCGTTGGGGATCGTCGACGCCCCGGCCACTACGTTGAACAGGATGTACCACTGGGTGCCGAAGATGATCAGCGGACTGAGCCAGATGTTGGGGTTGAGTTTCAGCGCCACCATCACGAACACCACGGCGGGAAACAGCAGGTTGACCGGAAACGCCGCCAGGAACTGCGCCACCGCCTGCACCCGCTGCGAATACTTGGGCCGCAGGCCGATCCAGACGGCGATCGGCACCCAGATCAGCGACGCCAGCCCGATCAGGACCATCACCCGCACCAGGGTGATGCCGCCCAGGCCCACCACGTGCAGCACTTCGGCCCAGCCCACCTCCTGGTGCACGAAAACCACCAGCTTGTAGGTAGCCAGCAGCGCGCCGGCGGCCAAAAGGGAATCCCAGACGCGCGTCCAGCGCGGGTCGGGCGCCTTGGCGCGGGCCCGGATCGAGGTGCCGTCATAGGACACGCTGAACCAGCCCAGGGCGCGCCGCATGCGGGCCCAGAACAGGTTGGACAGGGCCTGCATCCAGCGGCTGCGGCGGGTCCAGTCCAGCAGCCAGGACTGCTGGGCGACGTCGGCCTGCGATTCCTCGAAGCGGAATTTATCGGCCCAGGCCAACAGCGGCCGGAAGAACAATTGGTCGTACAGCAGGATGCCGGCCATCATGGCGCCGATGGCCCAGGCGATGGCGCGGCCGTCCTCGGCATCGATGGCCACGGCGATGTACGAGCCGATGCCGGGCAGCTTGATGTCCTGCCCGGCCACCGAAATGGCTTCGGCCGCCACCAGGAAGAACCAGCCGCCGGACATGGACATCATCATGTTCCAGAGCAGCCCCGGGGTGGCGTAGGGCAATTCCAGCCGCCAGAAGCGCTGCCAGCCGGACAGCCGGAAGACGCGCGCGGCCTCGTTCAGCTCGGCCGGCACCGTGCGCATGGACTGGTACAGGCTGAACGCCATGTTCCAGGCCTGGGACGTGAAGATGGCGAAAATCGCCGCGCATTCCACCCCCAGCAGGTTGCCGGGGAACAACGCGATGAACGGCGCGATGGCAATGGCCTGGAACCCCAGGATGGGCACAGACTGCAGGATGTCCAGCATCGGGATCATCGCCTTTTCCGCCGTGCGGTACTTGGCGGCGATGGCCGCGAAAACAAAGCTGAACAGCAGCGAAAAGGCCAGCGCCGTGAACATGCGCAGAATGGTGCGCAACAGGTAGTACGGCAGGTAGACCGGATCCAGGGAGATCGGCAGTTCTTCGCCGACGGCGAAGGGGCGGCTCATCTGGGAGGCGCCGTAGGCCATGGCGGCCAGCACCACCAGGACCAGGGGCAATAGCGCCCAGTCCCAGCGGTTGGGCGAGGAGCGGGACGACGAGGACGGGCGGGTCCGGGTGCTGAAAAGCTCGAACATGTCGGCAATGCTCCAGGGAGCTGCGGGTAACGGCCCGCGCATTGAAGCATAACCAGATGACGCGTCTCTGAACGGAAAACGACTGAAATCTGCCTGTAATACGGGACGGCTCGCGCCGCCCCGCCGTCACCGCTGCAGGGACTCCCAGCTCTTCATCAGGCGCTTGACCGACACCGGCATCGGCGTGCGCAATTCCTGCGCAAACAGGGCCACCCGCAGCTCTTCGAGCAGCCAGCGGAACTCGTCCAGGCGGGGGTCGGGCGCCCCCTTCAGGGCCGAGCGGGCGCGCTGGTACTGGGTGAGCAGCGGCGCCATTTCGGACACCAGCTTGGCATCCCGCGCCGGATCGGCGCGCAGCTTGTCGATGCGCGCCACCGCCGCCTTCAGGTAGCGCGGGTAGTGGGACAGCTGGGCGTAGGGCGTGTCGCGGATGAACCACTTGGGCATCAGCGCCCCCAACTGCTGTTGCAGGTCGGCGTAGGCCGCCGCGTGCGGCTTGGCCTGCGGCAGCTTGCGCTGCACGGCCGCGTATTCCGTCAGCACCGTGCCGGCCAGGCGGGCGACTTCCTGGGCCAACAGACCCAGCCGACCCTTGCCTTCGGTGCGCCGGGCCTCGAACTGCTGCTCGTTGACCGGCCAGGGCTCGGCCAGGCAAGCCTGGCCCAGGGCGCAGTCGATGATCTGGTCGCGCAGCTCTTCCTGCGTGCCCAGCGTCATGTAGAGCATGCTGATCTTGGTCAGGTCGGCCAGGTTCTTTTCCAGGAACTTGACCTGCTCGCGCAGGCCCAGCCGGAACAGCTTGAGCAGGCCGGCGCGGTGCGCCTTGCGGGCCTCGTCCGGGTCGTCGAACACGTCCAGGTCGCAATGCGCGCCGCGGTCGACCAGCGCCGGGTAACCGATGACCGACTGGCCACGGCGCTTGATCTCCATGATCTCCGGCAGCGGGCCGAAGGTCCAGGCGGTCAGGTTCTCGTGCGCCAGCGCCTGCGCCACCTGGGTGTCGCTGGCGGCCAGTTGCTGGAAGGTGGCCTGGGCCTGCTTGCCGAACTCGGCGCGCAATTGCGCCAGGTTGCGGCCGGCGGCCAGCATGCGGCCGTGCTCGTCGACCACGCGGAAGTTCATGAACAGGTGCGCCGGCAGCGTCTCGAGCTTGAAGTCGGCGGCGGCCGGGCGCACCTGCACCTGGTCCCACATGTCGGCGATCAGGGCGTCCACCAGGCCGGTCTGCGGGTCGCCCAGGCGCTCGAACCAGCGGTCGTAGAAGCCGGCCGCGTAGTCGGGCAGCGGCACGCAGTGGCGGCGCAGCTTCTGCGGCAGCGACTTGAGCAGCAGGTGCACCTTTTCCTTGAGCATGCCGGGCACCAGCCATTCGCAGCGCGCCGGATCGATCTGGTTCAGGGCGAACAGCGGCACCGCCAGCGTCACGCCGTCGCGCGGCGAGCCAGGCTCGAAGTGGTAATCGAGCGCCATCGACACGCCCTGCCACTCCACCTTCTTGGGGAAGACGTCGGTGGTGACGCCGGCGGCCTCGTGCCGCATCAGTTCGTCGCGCGTCAGCAGCAGCTTGGCGGCTTCGGCCTTGTCGAGGCCGTTGACCCACTTTTCAAGCGTCGCGGTCTGCGAGATGTCGGCCGGCAGCTGGCGGTCGTAGAAGGCGTAGATCAGCTCGTCATCGACCAGGATGTCGGGGCGGCGGGTCTGGTGCTCAAGTTTCTCGATGCCGGCGATCAGCTTGCGGTTGTGGGCCACGAAGGCCAGGCGCGTGTCGATCTCGCCCGGCACCAGCGCCTGGCGGATGAACAGTTCGCGCGCCTCGCGCGGATGCACGCGGCCGTACTGGATGCGCCGGCCGGTGTAGATGGTCAGCCCATACAGCGTGGCGCGTTCGTTGGCCACGACCTGGCCGGCCTTTTTTTCCCAGCGCGGATCCGACCAGTTCTTGCGGATCAGGTGGGCGCCCACCTTTTCCAGCCAGACCGGGTCGATGCGAGCCACACAGCGGGCATACAGACGGGTCGTTTCGACCAGTTCGGCGGCGACGATCCAGCGGCCCGCCTTCTTGACCAGGCGCGAACCGGGATGGATATGGAAGCGGATGTCGCGAGCGCCCTGGTAATGGCCGCCCTCGTCGCTCTTGAAGCCGATATTGCCAAGCAGGCCCGACAGTAGCGCCAGGTGCAGTTGCTCGTAGGTCGCTTCGATCTGGTTGACGCGCCAGCCCTGCTCGCCCACCAGGGCGGCCAGTTGGGTATGGACGTCGTGCCATTCGCGCAGGCGGATGGGCGACAGGAAATTTTGTCGCAACAGGCCCACCAGCTTGCGCTGCGAGGCCTTGTGCTGGACCTGTTCGCCGTACCAGCGCCATAGCTTCAGGAAGGAAATGAATTCGGACTTGTCATCGGCGAACTTGGCGTGGGCGGCCTCGGCCGCCTCGCGCTCTTGCATGGGGCGGTCGCGGGCGTCCTGCACTGACAGCGCCGACGCGATGATCAGCATTTCGGCCAGGCATTGATGTTCGCGCGCCGCCAGGATCATGCGGCCGATGCGGGGGTCTACCGGCAGCTTGGCCAGTTCGTGGCCGGTCTCGGTCAGCACGAACGAGGCGCCCGTGCGGGTAGCGTCGGTGTCGTCGTCGGCCGAGGCCAGCTCGATGGCGCCCAGTTCCTGCAGCAGGTGGTAGCCGTCGGCCACGGCGCGCCCGGGCGGCGCCTCGACAAAGGGAAACTGCTCGATGTCGTCCAGCTTGAGCGACTTCATCCGCAGAATGACCGAAGCCAGCGACGAGCGCAGCACTTCGGGGTCGGTGAAGGCGGCGCGGGCGTTGAAATCGGTTTCGTCGTAGAGCCGGATGCAGACGCCCGGTCCGACGCGGCCGCAACGGCCGGCGCGCTGGTTGGCCGACGCCCGGCTGATGGGCTCGATGCGCAGCTGCTCGACCTTGTTGCGCCAGGAATAGCGCTTGATGCGGGCCAATCCGCTGTCGACCACGAAACGGATGCCGGGCACCGTCAGCGAGGTTTCCGCCACGTTGGTGGCCAGCACGATGCGGCGCGCGTTGCCGCGCGGATGGAAGATCTGTTCCTGCTCGGCCTGCGACAGGCGCGCGTACAGCGGCAGTACCTCGGTGCCGGCCGGGTGGCGCTTGCGCAGCGCTTCGGCCGATTCGCGGATCTCGCGCTCGCCCGGCAGGAACACCAGCACGTCGCCGGGGCCGTGGCGGGCGCATTCGTCGACCGCGTCGACGATGGCGTCGATCAGGTCGCGTTCCTCGTCGCCCGACATGCGCTCGCGGTCGCGGCCCGGCCTGGCGGGCGCGGCCTCGTCCTCGGCGGCTTCCTCGCGCACCGGACGGTAGCGCACCTCGACCGGATACAACCGGCCCGAGACCTCGATCACCGGCGCCGGCTTGTCCTCGGACGCGGCGAAATGGCGGGCGAAGCGCTCGGCGTCGATGGTGGCCGACGTGATGATGACTTTCAGGTCGGGACGGCGCGGCAGCAGCTGCTTGAGATAGCCCAGCAGGAAGTCGATGTTCAGGCTGCGTTCGTGCGCCTCGTCGATGATGATGGTGTCGTAGCGGCGCAGGAGCGGGTCGCGCTGCGACTCGGCCAGCAGGATGCCGTCGGTCATCAGCTTGATCGACGCATTGGGGCCGGTGCGGTCGTTGAAACGCACCTGGTAGCCCACCACCTCGCCCATCGGCGTGTTCAGTTCCTCGGCGATGCGCTTGGCCACCGAGGTGGCGGCCAGCCGCCGCGGCTGGGTGTGGCCGATCATCTTCTGGCGGCCGCGGCCCAGTTCCAGGCAGATCTTGGGCAACTGGGTGGTCTTGCCCGAGCCGGTCTCGCCGCTGACGATGACCACCTGGTGGCCTGCGATGGCGCGCGCGATTTCCTGGCGCCGCGCGCTGACGGGCAGGTCTTCGGGGTAGGTCACGGCGGGAATGGGCCGCTCGGGGCGGGGCGCCTGGCGGGCCGCCGGGGCCGCGGCATCGGCACGCGGCTTGCGGGGGCCCCGGGTCGGCCCGTCGGCCGGCACGGGCGGCCGCGGGCGGGAAGATTCTGGCATGTACGATTTGTCCGGTTAGCTGCCTATTATATAAACGCCGCGCGGCCATATAATTTCGCCACGCCGTCCCATGACGGCGCGTTGACGCGGCCCCAGGGCCGCGTTGTTGCCACTCTCAGGAATCGCCCCACCCATCATGCCCGACCTGGAACCAGACACCGTCTCCGCCCTTGAAGCCCCCGAATTCGCCCCTGCCCAGTTCGTCCGATGGTTCCGAGACGTCGCGCCCTACGTGCATGCGTTCCGAGGCAAGACCTTCGTGGTGGCGTTTGGCGGTGAATTGGTGCAGGCCGGCGCCCTGAATGCGCTGGTCCAGGACTTGTCGCTGCTGTCCTCGCTGGGCATCCGGCTGGTGCTGGTGCACGGCTCGCGCCCCCAGGTCAACGAACAGTTGCGCCTGAAGGGTTTCACCCAGCAATTCGACCGCGGCCTGGCACCCACCGATGCCGCCGCGCTGGAATGCGCCAAGGAAGCCGCCGGCGAGATCCGCCTGGACATCGAGGCCGCCTTCAGCCAGGGCCTGCCCAACACGCCGATGTCGCACGCGCACATCCGCGTCATTTCGGGCAACTTCGTCACCGCCCGCCCCACCGGCGTGCTGGACGGCGTGGACTACAAGCACACCGGCCAGGTGCGCAAGATCGACGTCGACGCGCTCAAGTTCGCCATCGAAAAGGGTTCGTCGGTAGTGCTGCTGTCGCCGCTGGGCTTCTCGCCCACGGGCGACGCCTTCAACCTGGCCATGGAAGACCTGGCCACCAGCGTGGCCGTGGCGCTGCGCGCCGAAAAGCTGATCTTCCTGTCCAGCGGCCAGGGCGTGCTCAATGACGACGGCTCGGTCGACACCGAACTGGCCCGCGTCGATGCCGACGCGCTGCTGGCGGGCGGCTCGCTGGACGAGGAAACCGGCGCCTACCTGCAATACGCGTCGCTGGCGGTCAAGCGCGGCGTGGCCCGCGCCCACTTGGTGCCGTTTGCGCTGGATGGCAGCGTGCTGCTCGAAATCTTCACCCACGACGGCGTGGGCACCATGGTGGTCGAAGACACGCTGGACGACCTGCGCCCGGCCACCATCGACGACGTCGGCGCCATCCTGAGCCTGATCGAGCCCCTGGAAGCCGACGGCACGCTGGTGCCGCGCCCGCGCAGCGTGGTCGAGCGCGACGTCGAAAACTTCACCGTGCTGGAGCACGACGGCGTGATCTACGGCTGCGCGGCCCTGCATACCTTCGCCGACGAGCAGATGGCCGAAATGGCCTGCCTGATCGTGCACCCGGAATGGCAGGGCTCGGGCGAAGGCGAAATCCTCTTGCGCCACATGGAATCGCGCGCCCGCGCCTCCGGCGCCAAGCGGCTGTTCGTACTGACCACCCGTACCTCGCACTGGTTCATGAAGCGCGGTTTCGTGCAGGGCGGCATCACCGACCTGCCGCGCGAAAAACAAAACCACTACAACCGTTCGCGCAACAGCCTGGTGTTCATCAAGAAGCTGTAACGCCCCCGGGACGGGGCGCTACCCGCAGCGCCCGAAGGGGCTTGGCGCCGCTTGTGCGCCAAGCCCGCTAAAATGGCCCATTACTTATTCTTTCCGGCAGCGAACCATGGCCCGTATCGTCAACTGTGTGAAATTGAAGCGTGAAGCCGAAGGGCTGGATTTTCCGCCCTACCCCGGCGAACTCGGCACCCGCATCTGGCAAAGCATTTCCAAGGAAGCTTGGGAAGAGTGGAAGCAGGTGCAGACCCGCCTGGTCAACGAAAACCGCCTGAACCTGGCCGACGCCCGCGCCCGCAAGTACCTGCAGCAGCAGATGGAACGCTTCCTGTTCGAGGACGGCAGCGTCGAAGCCCAGGGCTACGTTCCGCCCTCGGCCTGATCGCGCCACGCCGCGCGCGCGGCCCCTCCTGCGAAGCCCCTCGTCCGCGAGGGGCTTCGTGCTTCTGGCCGGTCGATCCGGCCATGCCCGTGGCTGGCTTAAGATTCCATTATTGCTGGCCGTATTAACGCTGTCATGAAAGAAGATCCGAGTTCCGCCTCTTCCTCCGACCTGCCCCCGGCCATCCGGCGCGCGCTGGCGGTGGCCCCCGACCGCAAGCACGGCACGCTCCACGACGTGCGGCACGTCGTCATCCTGATGCAGGAAAACCGGTCCTTCGACCACTATTTCGGCAGCCTGCCCGGCGTGCGCGGCTTTGCCGATCCGCATCCGGTGCCCACCCCGGCCGGCGATGTCCTGACACAAGCCGACGGCGCCGAGCGAGTCCGCCCCTATGCGCTGCAAGGCGAGTACGCCAGCGACACGCCCGTGGGCTACATCACTCCGCATACCTGGGACGACGCCCAGCGCGCCTGGAACGACGGCCGCATGGACCAATGGCTGGCCGCCAAGCGCCGCCTGGGCATGGGCGCCTACCGCCCCGCCGAAGTGCCGTTCCAGACGGCGTTGGCCAATGCCTTCACACTGTGCGATGCCTACCACTGCTCGGTCCAGGCCGGCACCAATCCGAACCGCCTGTTCCTGTGGACCGGCACCAATGACCCGCTGGGACGCGCTGGCGGACCGGCGTTGGTCAACACCTTCGACCGGCTCGGCCCGGCCGACCAGGGCTACGGGTGGACCACCTATCCTGAACGCCTGCAGGCCGCCGGCATCGACTGGCGCATCTACCAGGACATGGCGGACAACTTCCACGACAACCCGCTCGCCGGCTTCCGCCAGTACCGGCGCCAGCACGAGGCCGGCGGCGCCGACGCGCCGCTACGCGACCGGGGCCTGTCCACCCACACCCTGGACGACCTGGCGCATGACGTGGAACAGGGTACGCTGCCGCAGGTCTCCTGGATCATCGCTCCCGCCGCCGACTCCGAACATCCCGAGGTCTCGTCGCCGCGCCAGGGCGGCGCCTACACCGAACGCGTGCTCGAGATCCTGACGCGCAACCCCGCCGTCTGGAGCGGCTGTGTGTTCCTCGTCACCTACGACGAGAACGATTGCTTTTTCGACCATATGCCACCGCCCGCGCCGCCCGCGCGCGAGACCGACGGCCGCTCGGGCGGCTTGTCGACGGTGGAGCTGGATGGCGAATACCACGACACCCGCCACGGCCCCAGCGCCGCCACCCCGGACGACCCCGCCGCCCTGCATGGCCGCGGCTTCGGCATGGGGCCGCGCGTGCCGATGCTGGTGGTGTCGCCGTGGAGCCGCGGCGGCTGGGTCAATTCGCAAGTGTTCGACCACACCTCTGTGATCCGCTTCCTGGAGGCCCGCTTCGGCGTGGCCGAGCCCAACATCAGCGCCTGGCGCCGCGCCGTGGCCGGCGACCTGACGTCGGCCTTCGACTTCGCCGGCGACCGCAGCTGGCTGCATGCCGACAGCATCCGCCACGCCTGCGCCCTGCCCTACGCCTTGGACGCCGTGGGCCGCATGACCGCCGACGGCGAGCACTACCGCTTGACCTTCCGCAACCCCGGCACGGTTGGCGCGGTGCTGCACGTGTATGACCGCCTGGCTTTGGCCCGCGCCCCGCGCCGCTACACCGTGGGCGCGGGCGCGCGGCTGGACGACGGCTGGCGCCTGGACGCGTCCGGCGCCTACGACCTGTGGCTGCTGGGGCCCGACGGCTTTCACCGCCAGTTCCGCGGCGATGCGCAAGACGCCGGCCTGCTCGAAACGCAACTGGTGCCGGTGACGTCGGGCGTGCGCCTGCGCCTGATCAACCACGGCGAGGCACACCAGCCGGTGAAGATCGAATCGCGCATGGGCGACGGCTGGCGCGCCATGGTGCACGTGCAGGCTGGCGGCGCGCTGGAACTGAAGTACGCCGGCTGCGAAGGCTGGTACGACCTGGAGGTCAGCGCGCAGGCCCTGCCCGCCTTCGGCCGCCGGCTGGCCGGACGCATCAACGCCGGCAAGTCCGGCGTGCCGGATCCGCGGCTGTGCCAGGGTGCGGAGCTACCGCAGGCGGCCACCGCCAGCCGCTAGCGCCACCCCACGCCCAAAACATAAAACCCCAAGACGCCGCGGCGCTTGGGGTTTTATGTTGCCGGCACAACGGCTACCGAAACAGCGGCCCAGGGGCCGCCGCCGATCAGGAGTCCTGCTGCTCGTTCGGGGTGTCTTCTTCGCCGCGCGCCAGGCGCTCGGTGTTCTTCACGCCGGTGTGGCGCACGTCGGCGCCCTTGACCATGTAGATCACGCGTTCGGACATGTTCTTGGCGTGGTCGCCAATACGTTCCAGCGCGCGCGCGATGAAGATCATGTCGATGGCGCGCGAGATGGTGCGCGGGTCTTCGATCATGTAGGTGATCAGGTGGCGCAGCGCGCCCTTCCATTCCTTGTCCACTTCCTTGTCGCTGCGCACGACCGCGGCGGCCAGGATCGGGTCCAGGCGGGCAAAGGCGTCCAGGGCCTGGTGCAGCATGGTGCGCACGTTGGAGGCCATGTGACGCAGTTCGATCACCGGGATGTGCGGCATGTCGGCTTCGTGGATGCGGCGGGCCACGGTCGCCACTTTCTCGGCCTCGTCGCCCGAGCGCTCCATGTCGGTCAGCATCTTGGACACGGCCATCAGCATGCGCAGGTCAATGGCGGTGGGCTGGTGGCGGGCCAGGATGCGGCTGATGCTTTCGTCGATCTCCACTTCGTGGCGATTGACTTCCTTTTCGCGTTCGCGCACCTTTTCAACCAGCGTCAGATCGCCGCTGGCCAGCGCGTCGATGGCCTCCTGGATCATGGCCTCGACCACGCCGCCCATTTGCAAGAACTGCGAACGGACGCTTTCCAGATCAGCGTCGAACTGCTTGTTTGTATGCTCCGTCATCCGGGCTCCCTGCGTGGTTGATCTCATTGCATTGCCCCGATATGAAAGAGTTTCTCGAGATGGGCCTGCACAACCGGCAAGGTTATGACCCAAGTGTGACAGGATTATGAATCGCGCCCCCGCCCCCGGCAAGCAGGGGCGGAGCGGGCCGCCGGCGCGATCAGGCGCGGCGGTCCAGGCGGCGGATGCCGTCTTGCGTGGCGAGCAGCGCCACGTCGGCGCCGGCGATGGCGAACAGGCCGCAGGTCACGACGCCGGCCAGGTTGTTGACGCGGGCCTCCAGGCCCGGCGCGTCGGTGATCGACAGGCCGGCGACGTCCAGGATGATGTTGCCGTTATCGGTGACAAAGCCCTCGCGCAGGCGCGGCTGGCCGCCCAGGGCCACCATGGCGCGGGCGACGGATTCGCGCGCCATCGGGATGACTTCGATCGGCAGCGGGAACTTGCCCATGACCTCTACCAGCTTGGACTCGTCGACGATGCAGACGAAGCGCTCGGCGACCGAGGCCACGATCTTTTCGCGCGTTTGCGCGCCGCCACCGCCCTTGATCATGTGCAGGTTGGCGTCGATTTCGTCGGCGCCGTCCACATACAGGGGCATGGACGTCACGTCGTTCAGGTCCAGCACCTTCAGGCCGTGGCCCGCCAGGCGTGCCGCGCTGCGCTCGGAACTGGCGACCGTGCCACCGATGCGGCCCTTGAAACGCGCCAAGCCATCGATGAAGAGGTCGGCGGTGGAACCAGTGCCCACGCCGATGATGACGTCGGGGCCGGCGACCTGTTCAACGAGTTCCAGGGCCGCGTCTGCGGCTTGCTGCTTGAGTTCTTGCTGGGTGAGCATGGCGGGAAAAATGCGGAAAAAAGGTGAGTAGAGCGGGGAAATTTAGCATGCGGCCGCGGCCGGCCACGCGCGCGCCAAAATCGCCGCCACATCGACGCCGCCCGCCAACTCGCCGAACACGCCGCCGGCCGTGCCCAGGCGGCTGGCGACAAAGCCCTGCGCCACCGCTTGCGGCGCGTGCTGTATCAACAGCGCCGCCTGCCACAAGCGCGCCAGGCCGCAAGCGATGCGGCGCGCCTGGAACTCGGCCTGGGCGGTGTCGGCCAACAGCGCGCGCCACGCCGCCAGCGCCGCGTCGAATTCTCGGTACTGCCCAATGGCAGGCGCGAATTCGCTTTCCAGAGCCGGCAGCGCTTCGGGTTCGCGCTGCAGCGCCCGCAACACGTCCAGCGCCATGACGTTGCCCGAGCCTTCCCAGATGGAATTGACGGGCGTTTCACGGTACAGGCGCGGCATGGGGCCTTCTTCGACATAGCCGTTGCCGCCCCAGACCTCCATGCATTCGGCCACCGCCGTGATCGCCCGCTTGCAGACCCACAGCTTCGCCGCGGGCGTGCCCACCCGCGCCAACGCACGGGCCCGGGCGTCGCTGCGCTCGTCCACCGCCCGCGCCAGCCGTAGCGCCAGCGCCTGGGCGGCCTCGGATTCCAGCGCCAGGTCGGCCAGCACGTTGCGCATCAGCGGCTGCGCCAATAATGGCTTGCCGAAGGCCTGCCGGTGGCCGGCATGATGCAGCGACTGCACCACCGCCTGGCGCAGCAGCGCGGCGCTGCCCAGCACGCAATCGAGCCGGGTGGTGGCTGCCATTTCCAGCAGCACCGCCAGGCCGCGCCCGGGCTCGCCCACCATGGCGCCCCAGGTCTCTTCAAACTCGACCTCGGCGCTGGCGTTGCTAAGGTTGCCCAGCTTGTCCTTCAGCCGCCGGATGCGGATGGCATTGCGCGGCCCGCCGGGAATCCAGCGCGGCACGAAAAAGCAGCTGAGTCCGTCGTCGGTTTGCGCCAGCACCAGATGGGCGTCGGCTTGCGGCACCGAGAAGAACCACTTGTGGCCCACGATGCGGTACGCGCAACCGCGGCCAGCCGGCCCCAGCGGCTCGGCCCGCGTGGTGATGGCGCGCAGATCCGAACCGCCCTGCTTCTCGGTCAACCCCATGCCGATCAAGGCGCCGCGCTTGCCGGCCAGCGGGGCATCAGCGCCGTCGAATTCGCGCGAATACAGCGCCGGCAGCCAATCGCCGCCGTAGTCGACCACGCCCGCCGGTTCGCGCTGCAGCAGCGGCACCGCGGCGAAGGTCATGGTGGTGGGGCACAGCGTGCCGGCCTCGACCTGGCCCTGCATCAGGTAGGCCGCCGCGCGGGCCACCTGCGCGCCCGGCACCGGCTGCGCCCAGGCCCGGCTGTGCAGGCCGCGCGCAACGATGCCGCTCATCAGCAGCTGCCAGGCCGGATGGAATTCCACATGATCGATGCGATGGCCGCCGCGGTCGTAGGCCAGCAGCCGCGGCGGACAGCGGTTGGCCTCAGCGCCTGCGGCCAGCGTCTGGGCGCGGCCCAGCCAGGCGCCGTGCGCCGCCAGGTCGCCCGCCCAGGCGCCGGCGCCCTCGCGGGTGGCAGCTTCGCGCAGCGCCGGGTCGGTCTCGTACAGCGAATAGTCTTCCAGGGGCGGAACCTGGTTGAGAACGGTATGGGTCACGAACGACGTCATGCTGGCTCCCAGCTATACATTGATGCGCCACGCCCGGCCGTGCGAAGTGGCGCTTGTCCGCCTACCTGGCGATGGGCGCCACCCGCTGCCAGGGCCGCAGGGCCTCGACCTGGGCGGCCAGTTCCAGCAGCCAGGCCTCGCTGCCCAGCGGGCCCATGACCTGGATGCCGATCGGCAGGCCGTCGGCCGACAGGCCGAACGGAATGGAAATGGCGGGCATGCCCGTCAGGTTGGCCAACGGCGCGAACGGCGAATAGCCGATCACGCCCTTCTTGCCCAGGCGATAGGCCAGGTAATCGGCGTTGTCCATCGCATAGCGGCCGATGGGCGCCGGCAGTTGCGCCAACACCGGCGACAGGAACAGGTCGTGGCCCTGCGTGCCCTCGCGATGCAGGAAGCGGCCGATGCGGCGCGTGATCTCGTGGCAGGTATCGACGCAAGCCACGTACTGCGCGCCGGAAATCGCGCGGGCGTACTCGCGCGCGCCCAGCGTGGTCGGCTGCAATTCGTCTGCGGCAAGACGACGATTGCGCGCGCCGACGAAGCTGTCGATGGCATTGGCGGCGGCGCTGGCGATCAGCGGCAGCATCGGCGACAGCACTTCCTCGGAACCCACCGGCGGCGCGGCCACCACCAGTTCGTGGCCCAGGCCGGCGAACAGGCGCGCGGCCTCGTCGACCGCCGCCGCGACCTCGGGATGGATCGCTTCGCCTTCGTAGGTGGTGTTGATATAGGCAATGCGGCGGCGCGGCGATGAGCGCGGATCCGCCGACACCCGCGCCACGATGTCGCGATAGGATTCGCCTGGCCTGGCCGGCGCCGCATACGGCGCGCCGACGTCGGCGCCGGCGCTGATATCCAGCGCCGCCGCGCAATCGCGCACCGACAGCGTCATCATGTGTTCTGTCGCCAGGCCGCCCCAGCCCTCGCCCTTGAGCGGCCCCAGCGGCATCATGCCGCGCGACGGCTTCAGGCCCAGCACGCCGCAACACGAGGCGGGGATGCGGATCGAGCCGCCGCCGTCGCTGCCGTGCGCGATGCGCACCATGCCGCTGGCCAACGCCGCCCCCGCCCCACCGCTGGAGCCGCCGGCGCTGTGGCCGGCCTTCCAGGGGTTCTGGGTGGGGGCCCCATAGACGGGGGATTCGCTGGTGGGGCTCAGGCCGAGTTCGGCGCTGGTGCTGCGGCCAAATGGGATCAGGCCCGCGCGGCGGTAGCGTTTGACGATTTCGGCGTCGACCGTCCAGTCGATCTTGCCGTACAGCACCGAGCCCATGGCGCTGGGCAGGCCCAACGCCGCCGTGCCCAGGTCCTTGAGCAGCGTGGGCACCCCCAGGAAGGGGCGCTGGCGCAGCAGCGCCAGGCGCTGGGCGGCGGTCAGGCCCGTCAGTTCTTCGTCGAGCTTTGCCGCCAGGTTCAAGCCTAGTTCGGCTTGCACGCCGCAGGCTGCATTGATCGACGGATTGCGCGCCGCCACCCTGTCCACGGCTTGCTGCATCGCGGCAAGCGCCGTCGTGGCTCCCTGGGCGATATCGGCGCCCAGCGCCATCGCGTCGAAGGAAGAGGAATCAACTCGGTCAGCCGTGCCCATGCTTACGATGCTCCAGATATCGACGGCGGAATGCCGCAAGTATGAGGATATCGGCAGAGCGCCCGGGTCACAAGCTCGGCCCCGGAGGGCGCCACGCCGGGCCGCGGGGGGGAAACGGCGCCCGGGCGATGGCCGCTGATGGCGGCGCGGCGACGCAGGCGCGTAAGGCCGGCAGCCGGGCGCGCCTGTCAGGCGCCGGAAGCGGGCGCCGCGGGCGCGTCGCCCTCGGCCGCGGTCTCGTCGGCGGCGCCTTCGCCGCCCAGCAGGCGCAGCGCCTCGGCTTCGGGCAGCGCTTCGACGCTTTTCAGATTGCGCAGCATGGCGCGCGTGCGCACCTCGGTCTGGCCGATCTTGCTGCTGGCGGTGTCCAGGGTCTTCTTCACGCCGGCCAGCGCGTCACCGAATTTGCCGAATTCGGTCTTGACCGCGCGCAGCACCTGCCAGACCTCGGACGAGCGTTGCTCGATGGCCAGCGTGCGAAAGCCCATCTGCAGGCTGTTGAGCAGCGCCGCCAGGTTGCTGGGCCCGGCCACATTGATACGCAGGTCGTGCAGGCGATCCAGCAGCCCCGGCCGCCGCAGCACCTCGGCATACAGGCTTTCGGTGGGCAGGAACATGATGGCGAAATCGGTGGTGTGCGGCGGCGCCACGTACTTGGACGCGATCAGGCGCGCCTGCACTTCCACGGCCTTGCCCAGCGCAGCGCCCGCAACTTTCACGCCCTCGACGTCGGCCGCCTCTTGCGCATCCATCAGGCGTTCGTATTCTTCCTTGGGGAACTTGGCGTCGATCGGCAGCCAGACCGGCGCGCCGCCATCGCCGCGCCCCGGCAGGCGAATGGCGAATTCGACCACGGCATCGCTGCCCGGCACCGGCTTGATATTGCTGGCGTACTGGTCGGGCGTCATGTTGTCTTCGATCAGCCGCGCCAGTTGCACTTCGCCCCAGGTGCCGCGCGACTTGACGTTGGTCAGCACCCGCTTCAGGTCGCCCACGCCGGCGGCCAGGGCCTGCATTTCGCCCAGGCCTTTATGCACGGCTTCCAGGCGGTCGGACACTTGCTTGAACGATTCGCCCAGGCGCTGTTCCAGGGTGGCATGGAGCTTTTCGTCCACGGTGCGGCGCATTTCATCCAGCTTGGCGCTGTTGTCGGTCTGCAACGCCTGCAGGCGCTGGTCCACGGTTGTGCGCACCTCCATCAGGCGGCGTTCGTTGATCTGGATCAGCCCCTGCAACTGCTCGCCGAACCCGGCGGCGAAGCGCCCCAGCGATTCTGCGGATTCGGCGCGGGCCGCCTGCGCGTCGCGGGTCAGCGCGGCGCGCAGATCGCCATGGGATTGCGCCAGTTCCTGGCGCAATGCGCGGGTAGATTCCGAGAATTCGGTGCGCAAGCCACGCTGGCCCTCGGCAATGTCGGCCCGCAAGGCCCGCTCGGTGCGCTCCAGCCCTTCCAATAACGCGTCCAGCCGGCCGTCGTGGCTTGGGCGCGACATCCGCCCCATCAACGCGGCCATCAGGGCCGCCAGGCAGGCCAACACCGCGCCGCCGGCGGCAATCCAAAGCAGAACGTCATTCGACAAGGTAAACCTCCACGCCGCACCCACGGCGGTTGCCCGAAATTATAGGGCCGCATCCCGGGACCCTGTATCTATCCGAAACGACTTCAACTGCTCATTGCAAGACCAAGAGCAAGCAAGAGCATTAAACTGTTAACAACGTATATAAAAATCTTAAAAAGAGTTGAATACCGCTGATCTCCCAACATCCTGTCCGGCCACCGTCGCCTTCGGACCCGTCTTCGGACCATTGAATCTCAATGACGAGACGCCCGTCGCCATCGGTGGGGACCGCCACATCTTCCAGCATCCCCATGCGCCTTCCCTGCTGGTCAAGGTCATGGACATGCAGGCGCGTGCCGTCTACCTGGAAGCGCGGCCGTTCAAGCGTTGGTACAAGCAATACCAGCGCGAAAGCGCGTACCGCGTCTACCTGAACGAAATCACCGAATACGTCACCACCACCACGCGCCCGTCCGGCGTCTGGCAGGTGCCGATGGCGCGCATCGTCGGCCTGGCGCAAACGTCGCTGGGCCTGGGCCTGCTGGTCGAGAAAATCACCGACGCCGCGGGCAATATCGCGCCCACGGTGGCCGATCTGGCGCGCCAGGGCAAAATGGACGCCAATCTGTCCGCCCAACTGGACGAATTCATTGAAGACCTGGCTGACGCCCACGTCGTGCTGCACGACCTGTCGGCCAGCAACATCGCCTGCGGCCAGAACGCCGACGGCAAAACGGGCCTGTTCCTGATCGATGGTTTCGGCGTGCTGCCGCTGGTGCCGGTCTACGCCTGGAGCAAGCGGCTCAACCGCAAGCGCATCCAGCGCAAATACGCGGAAATGCGCGCCGCCATGGCCCGGCGCGCCCGCGAGGCGGCCCTGAGGGCCAGCCAAAGCGGACCCAACGTCCAAGCCTGAAATTCAGGTCTGAAATCGCCGTTCACGGCCGGCGGCGACATTGGCCGCCGCCCGATGTTCAAGGCGCGTGCCGCAGCACGCCCCCCTGCCGATCGACCCATTGGTAGTCCCGCCCCGCCACTTGCCCGCGGCGCAACGGGTTGCGCGTGCAGCAGGCCGCATAGGCCGGGTCGACATAGCGATATTCCAGATGCTCATCGCGACCCGGCGGAATGCCCAACCGGGTCGTGCTGATCAGCGCCTGGGGCGCCTCGCCCACGTCTTCCACGAACAGCGCGTCCGGATCGAACCGGCGAGCGTCCCAATCCGGCACTTTCAGGCCCAGCGCGCGGCACAGCAGGGTCTGGCCCGCACACAGCTTGGCGGGCGGCCGCGGCTGGCCACGGGCGTCGGGGTTCAACTGCTGCATGCGCGCCAGCGCGTCGGGACCGGACAGCGCGTCGGTCCACGGATAGGCCGACTTGATCAGCACGGCGTTGCCGGGGCCGGCAGCGCTGAAATTGAGCGAGTCGCCGCCGCGGGCGTAATACATGTAGACCACGCCCCCGTCCATGAACAGGGCGCGGCGCTTGTGGGTATAGCCCAGCGAGGCGTGGCTGCCCTTTTCTTCCAGGTAATAGGCTTCGGTCTCGATGATGCGGGCCGACAGCCACAGGCCGTCCACCCGATGGCGCACGACCTTGCCCAGCAGTTCGCGCGCAAGCTGGCGGGCGTCGCGATTGAAAAAGGCATCGGGCAGCGCCTTGCGAGCGCTGCGCGATGCCTGGGTGGCCTGGGCCGCCACGGGTTCAGGCGAATCGTTCGCCGTAGCGCTTTTCGCTGAAGCCGACGCCGACCTCGCCATCAGGCGTGACAGCGACCGGGCGGCGCACCAGTGCGGGGAACTCGGCGATCAGCTGGGTCCATTGCGCATCGGTGGCGGGCGTCTTGCGCTCGTCGGGCAGATTGCGCCAGGTCATGGACGCGCGATTGACCAGCTTTTCCCAGCCGCCGACCTTGCCGGACCAGGCCTTCAGGGTGGCAGCCGCCACGGGATGGTCACGGTAGTCGATGAACTGGTGGTCGACGCCGTGTTCGGTCAGCCACTCGCGCGCCTTGACGCAGGTGCTGCACTTGGTCAGGCCATACAGGGTGGTTTGCTTCATTTGGGTTCGGACTCCTTGCGCCATTGCATGCGGTTGGCCAGGATGACGCAGGTGCCCACCGCCAGGATGAACAGCGTCGCCAACGCATTGATCTCGGGTTTCAGGCCCAGCCGCACGCGCGAGAAGACTTCCATCGGCAGCGTGCTGGAACTGGGACCGGACAGGAACGACGCCAGCACCACGTCGTCCAGCGACAACGTGAAGGATAGCAGCCAGGCCGAGGCCAGCGCCGGCGCGATCAGCGGCAGCGTGATCTTGAAGAACACGGTGATGGGCGTGGCGCCCAGGTCCAGCGCGGCCTCTTCCAGCGAACGGTCGAGGTCGCGGATGCGGGTCTGGATCACCACCGCCACGAAGGCCATGCACAGCGTCACGTGGCCCACCCAGATGGTGAAGATGCCGTTCTCGGCCGGCCAGCCCAGATGGCCGCGCAACTCCACGAACATCAGCAGCAGCGAGATCCCCAGCACCACTTCGGGGATCACCAGCGGCGCGCTCAGCATGCCCACGTACAGCGCGAAGCCGCGAAAACGGCCCATGCGTCCCAGCACGTAGCCGGCCCAGGTGCCGATGATGACGGCCGCGGTGGCGGTCATGGCGGCGATGCGGAACGACAGCCAGGCCGCGCGCAGCAGCGCGTCGTCGTTGAACAGCGAGTGGTACCAGCGGAACGAGAAGCCGGCCCAGGACGTGACGGTGGGCGATTCGTTGAACGAGAACACCATCAGGCTGATGATGGGCACGTACAGGAAGAAGTAGCCCAGCCCCAGCACCACGGCGCGCAAGGTCTTGTTGGGACCGTTCATTTGCGCCCCCCGTTGGCCAGTTCCTGCTGCTTGACCTGGTTGTACTGGAACAGCGCCAGCGGCACCAGCAACAGCAGCACCATCACGCAGGTCACCGCCGAGGCCATCGGCCAGTCGGTGTTGTTGAAGAACTCGTTCCACATGACGCGGCCCATCATCAGCGTGTTGGCGCCGCCCAGCATTTCGGGAATGACGTATTCGCCGACCGCCGGGATGAACACCAGCATGGCGCCGGCGATCACGCCCTGGCGCGACAGCGGCACGGTGATCTGCCAGAACGCCTGCCAGGGCTTGGCGCCCAGGTCGTAGGCGGCTTCCAACAGGCGCAGGTCCATCTTCACGAGCGTGGCGTACAGGGGCAGGATGAAGAACGGCAGGTATGCGTAGACCATGCCGATATACACGGCCAGGTCGGTGCGGTAGATCTCGAGCGGGCTGGAAATGATGCCCAGCCATTGCAGGAAATTATTGAGCAGCCCGTCATTGCGCAAGATGCCGACCCAGGCATATACCCGCAAGAGCAGCGAGGTCCAGAACGGCAGGATCACGCCCAGCAGCAGCAGGTTACGCACACCGGGCGACGAGCGCGCGATGTAGTAGGCGATGGGATACCCGATCAGCACGCAGGCGAGCGTGGTGATGCCGGCAATCTTGACCGAGCTGAGGTAGGTGGCGAAATACAGGCTGTCGGTGAACAGCAGGATGTAGCCGCGCAGGTGCAGGCTGAACTGCACCGCCTCGTCCTTGAATTCCGCCAGCGAGGTGTACGGCGGAATGCCGAACTTGAGCTCGGCGAAGCTGATCTTGAACACCAGCAGGAACGGCACCAGCAGGAACAGCACCAGCCAGGCGAACGGCGGCACCACCGCCAGCGTCCGGCCCGAGGGCAGCCAGTCGCGGGGCGAGAAGCGGCTCATGACGCCAGCACCGTCGCGCTATCGGCGTCCCAGCTGACGAAGATCTCTTCGTCGATGCCCGGGGCGTCCAGTTGGGCCAGTTGCAGGCTGGGCACGCTGGCCTCGACCATGGCGCCGGAATCCAGGCGGATCTGGTAGAGCGCGTAGCTGCCCATCCAGGCCATGTGGCTGACCATGCCGTGGGCCCAGTTGTAGTCGCCCGCCGGCTGTTCGCGCGACACCACCATGCGCTCGGGGCGGATGGAGACGTGCACGTCCATGCCCAGCGGCTCGCTGACGCCGTGGCTCACGTACAGCGGGCGGCTCAGTTCGGGGCTTTCGATGGCGACGTGGTCGGGTTCATCGACCACGATGGTGCCGGTGAACATGTTGGTCGAGCCGATGAAGCTGGCGACGAAGCGCGAGTTCGGGAAGGCGTAGACGTCCTGCGGCGTGCCGCATTGGACGATCTGGCCTTCGGTCATGACGGCCAGGCGGTGCGCCATGGTCATGGCCTCTTCCTGGTCGTGGGTGACCATGATGCAGGTCACGCCGACCTGCTCCAGGATCTTGACCAGCTCGATCTGGGTCTTCTGGCGGATCTGCTTGTCCAGCGCCGACATCGGCTCGTCCAGCAGCAGCAGCTTGGGCCGCTTGACCAGGCTGCGCGCCAGCGCCACGCGCTGCTGCTGCCCGCCCGACAGCTGGTTGGGCTTGCGGCGCGAATAGCCGGCCATCTGGACCAGGTCCAGGGCCTCGAACACGCGGTCGTGGATCTCGGCCCGGTCCACGCCTTCCTGCTTCAGGCCGAAGGCCACGTTGGCCTCGACCGTCATGTGCGGGAACAGCGCGTACGACTGGAACATCATGTTCACCGGCCGCCGGTACGGCGGCACGTTGGTGATGTCCTCGCCATCGAGCAGGATCTGGCCCGAGGTGGCTTCCTCGAAGCCGGCCAGCATGCGCAGCAAGGTCGACTTGCCGCTGCCGGAGCTGCCCAGCAACGCGAAGATCTCGTTGCGCTTGACCGAGAGGTTGACGGAACGGACGGCGACCACGTCGCCGAAGATCTTGACCACATCGGCGACCCGGACGAACTCGTCCGGGTCGGCCGCATGCTGCGCCGAGTAACGGCTATCGCTCATGATGCTCAGCGTCCCGATTTCAGCTCGGCCCACATGCGCGTCTGCAGGCGCTGGATGTTCAAGGGCTGGGCCTTGATGACATACAGCGACTTGGAGACCTCGGGCGACGGGTAGATCATCGGGTTGTCGGCCACGTCCTTGACCACGTACTTGCGCGCCTCTTTGTTGGCGTTGGGGTAGAACATGGTGTTGGTGATGGCGGCGTGCACCTGCGGCGTCTCGATGTAGTTGATGAACGCCAGGGCCTCTTCCGGATGCGGCGCGTCCTTCGGGATGACCATCAGGTCGAACCAGGCCGGGGCGCCGCCCTTGGGAATGAAGTAGTTCACTTCATAAGGCTTCTTGGCCTCCTGGGCGCGCTTGCGGGCGATCATGACGTCGCCCGAGAAACCGTAGACCATGCACAGATCGCCCACGGCCAGTTCGTCGATGTAGCCCGACGAGCTGAACTGGCGGATGTACGGACGGATCTGCTTGAGCACGTCCAGCGCGGCCTTGTAGTCGTCCGGGTTGGCGCTGTTGGGGTCCTTGCCCAGGTACTTGAGCACGGCCGGGAACACCTGCGCGGCCTCGTCCAGCATCGAGATGCCGCATTCCTTGAGCTTGGCGGCGTTCTCGGGCTTGAAGATCATGTCCCAGTTGGCCAGGTCGACGTTGTCGCCCATGATCTGCTTGACCTTGGTGACGTTGTAGCCCAGGCCATTGGTGCCGTAGCCCCACGGCACGGCGTATTCATTGCCGGGGTCGACCGAGGCGACCAGCGCCATCACGTCGGGGTCCAGGTATTTCAGGTTGGGGAGCTTGGACTTGTCCAGCTTCTGGAACAGGCCGGCCTCGATCTGGCGCGAGGCGTAGTGCGTGGACGGGACAACGACGTCGTAACCCGATTTGCCGGCCAGGAGCTTGGCCTGCAGGGTGTCGTTGCTGTCGTAGACGTCGTAGCGGACCTTGATGCCGGTTTCTTTTTCGAAACCCGGAATCGTGTCCGGCGCCGTGTATTCGGCCCAGTTGTAGACGTTGACGACCTTGTTCTGCGCCACCGCGGCCGACGTGGCTGCCGTGACCAGCATCGTGCCTAGCGCCCAGCGCATTCCCGCCCTTAGTTTCATTACCAGCCCCCAGCTATCCGCCGTAAGTTACAGGAGTACCAAAAGGCGAAATCATAAAGCTTTTTAGCGAGGACCTGACCAACTTTACCGGCAGATTTAGCCGAATTTGCCGCAATTAGACCCGGATTGCGACGGGCCATCATCGGCTTACGGCTGCACGCCGACGCCCCAGGCCGTCCAGTAGCTGTCGCGCAATTTGAGCCAGAAGCGCTCGCCGTCTTCGCCGGCCACCTTGACCAGTGAACGGCGCAGCCGGTCCAGGTTGCCCTGGCGCTGGCGATCGGACAGCCCGCCCTGGGTGCCACGGTCGAAGTCGATCAGCCAGACGCGGCTGTCTGAACCGATCAGGATATTGAAGGCGTTCAGGTCGGCATGCCAGACGCCGGCCCGGTGCATCCGCACGATGGCGTCGGCCACCGGCTGCCAGAGGGGCTCGGCCAGGGCCTGGGCCAGCGGCCGCACACCCGGGATGCGTTCCACCACGATGGCCGCGCGGTAGGTCGGCCCCTGGCGCCAATAGGCCGCAGCGAGCGGCGCGGGCACCGGCAGGCCCTGCGCGCGCATGGCCGCCAGCAAACGGAATTCGCGGAAGCTGCGGCTGCGGTCTTCGCCGGCCCACAGGTAAGTGTCGCGGCTGATCTTGGCGATCAGGCCACCGCGCCGGTAGCGTCGCAAGACGCCCTGCCAGCCCTGCCCTTGCACGAACCACGCCGCCTGGCGGCCGCCGGCATCCACCGGCCGGGCGCGGTCGCCGTAATGGGACGGGTTGAAGATGTCAGGACCGGACTCGCCCAGACGGGCGTCGCTGAGCATGGCGCCGGCCAGCGGCGCGGGCCAGGCCTGGCGCCGAGCGCCCGAGGGGTCCGGCTTAGCCTTCACGGTTGCGCATCCAGTCGGCCACGCCGAAGAACGACTGCAAAAGGCGTTCGACCAGGGCGGGGTCGATTCCCTCGTCCTGCATCGCCCGGCCCATGCACGCAACCCATTGATCGCGTTCAACAATGCCGATCGAGAACGGCAGGTGGCGGGCACGCAGCCGCGGATGACCGAAGCGCTCTATATAGTGATCCGGGCCGCCAAAGTAGCCGCACAGGAACCAGAACAGCTTGTCGCGGGCCTCGTCCAGACTGGGGCCGTGCGCCGCGCGCAACTCCTTCAGGTCGGGCTCGATGTCCATCAGGTCGTAGAAGCGGTCGACCAGAGCGCGCACGCCGGGCTCGCCGCCCAGAAGATCAAAAATGCTGCGGGAAATATCCACGGGTTCGGTAATGATTTGCACGCGGGAACTCATCAGGTTTCTCTCAGGGTGACCAGGGGCGGGGTGCGCAGCACGCCGCGCAGCGCCAGCGCGCCGCCGGCCCAGGCGCCGAGCATACCCGCGCCAACCCCGACCAGCCAGGGCCAGAGGCTGAGGGTAATGGTGAAATCGAACACCTGGGTTGATAAAACCCAAGCGATCGCGGTGGCGCCGGCCGCCGCCAGCAGGCCGGCCAGGCCGCCCACGGCCCACAGCTCAATGCGCTGAGAGCGCGCCAGTTGGCGGCGGGTGGCCCCCAGCGCGCGCAGCACCGCGGCTTCGCGCATGCGCTCGTCGCGGGTGGCCGTCAGCGCGGCCGACAGCACCAGCACGCCGGCGGCCAGCGTGAACAGGAACAGCAATTGCACTGCCCGGCCCACTTCGTTCAGCACGGACTGCAACTGCTGCAGGATAGCACCCACATCGAACACCGTCAGGTTGGGAAACTGCCGCACCAGGGCGGGCAGGACCTGCGCCTTGTCGGGCGGCAGATAGAAGGACGTGATCCAGCTTTGCGGCATGTCGGCCAGGGACGCGGGCGTCAGGATGGCGAAAAAATTGACGCGCATCGTATCCCAATCCACCCGCCGGGTGCTGGACACGGCTACTTCCACCTGCTGGCCGGCCACGTCAAAAGTCATCTTGTCCCCCAGCTTGATGCCCAGGGTCTTGGCCAGGCCCGACTCCAGCGACACCTCGGCCGACCCCGGCGTCAGCCAGTGGCCCTGCTCGATCCGGTTGGACGAAGGCATGTCTTCGCCGTAGGACAGGTTGAACTCGCGATCCACCAACCGCTTGGCGCGCGGCTCTTCGTAGTCGTCCGGGCCCACCGACTTGCCGTTGACGGCGATGAGGCGGCCCCGCACCATCGGCGACAGCACGATGCTGCCCAATCCCTCGCGAGTCAGCGCGTCGGTCACGGCCTGGCGCTGGTCGGGCTGCACGTTGATCAGGAAACGGTTCGGTGCGTCCGGGGGCAGCGTGCGCTGCCAACCCTGGATCAGGTCGGTGCGCGTCATGGCCAACAGCAGCAAGGCCATCAGGCCCACCGCCAGCGCGCAGACCTGCGTGATGGTGGCGGCGCGCCGCCGCACCACCCCGGCCAGCGCGAAACGCAGGGCCGGCAGGCCAGCCGCCAGGCCGCGCAGCCGCGCCAGGCCCAGGATGCACAGCCAGGCCACCAGCGCGAACACCGCGAACGCACCCAGGAAACCACCCGCCACGACGCCGCCCAGCTTGGCGTCGCCGGCGAACCACCAGATCAGCAGCGCGAACCCCACGGCGCCCACGACATAACCGGTGGCGCTGCGGACGCTAAGCGTATCGGCATCGCGCCGCAGCACCCGGGCCGGCGGGACGTGGCGCAATTGCGCCAGCGCGGGCAAGGCAAAGCCCAGCAACAACAGCAGGCCGGTCAACAGGCCCTGCAACGCCGGAATGGCCGACGGCGCCGGCAACGCGGTGTCGATCAAGGAGGCCAGCACCATCACCAGCACCTGGTGCACGGCGTAGCCCAAGAGGCAGCCGGCGGCCGAGGCGAACAGGCCGACCAGCGCGAACTCCAGGGTCAACATGCGCGCCACCTGCGACTGCACCGCCCCCAGGCAACGCATGACGGCGATACCGTCCCGGTGCCGGGTCATGTAGCGGCCGGCCGCCAGCGCCACCGCCACGGCGGAAATCAGCACGGCCAACAATGCCACCAGCGACAGGAAGCGCTGCGCCCGGTCCAGCGTGCGGCGCACTTCGGGCCGGCCCGATTCCAGCGTGGCCACCTTCTGGCCCCGCTTCAGGTTCTGGTTGAGCCAGGCGGAATACCCCGCCACCGCGTCCGGCTGGCCTGCGGCCAGCAGCGCATAGCCGATGCGGCTGCCCGGCGCGATCAGGCCGGTGGCCGGCAGGTCGCTGGCGCGCAGCAGCACCCGCGGCGCCACATTCACAAACTGCATGCCGCGGTCGGGTTCATAGGTGATCACCCGGTCAATGCGCAGATGGGCGTCGCCCACGTTCAGGGTATCGCCCACTTTCAGGCTCAGCAGCGACAGCAGTTGGGCGTCGACCCATACCGCGCCCTCGGGCGGGATATCGCGGGTTGGCGCATCGGGACTGAACGGCGCGTCAGTCACCCGCAGGGCGCCGCGCAGCGGATAGCCCGGTTCGACGGCTTTGAGCGCAGCCAGTTGCGCGCCGTCGCCGGCGCTGACCATGGACGGAAACTGCCAAGAGCTGGACACCTGCAGGCCGCGTTCGCGCGCCTGGTCCATGAAGGCCTGCGGCACCGGCTCGTCGGCGTCCAGCAGCAGGTCGGCGCCCAGCATCTGGCCGGCGTCGCGCTCCAGCGCCCGGCTGACACGATCGGCCAGGAAGCCGACGCTGGTCACGGCGGCCACCGCCACCACCAGGGCCAGCACCAGCAGCCGCAGTTCGCCAGCGCGCGCATCGCGCATCATCATGCGGGCGCCCAGCGCCAGGGTGGTCCAGAAACCGGGGCGCCGGGCCCGCGAGACATCAGGGAAATCCATCATCTGCCAATGTTAACCAACGGCCGAAATGGGGGCCGAATCCCGCTATCATGCGCGAAGCGCCCTGAGGCGCCGCACACCAAGCTGCATAAAAATACCCAAAACCCTGGAGAAGACAATGCGTAAATCCTGGCTCGCGGCCACGATTCTTGCCGCCTGCACGGCTGCCGCCCCCCTGGCTGCCTCGGCACAGACTCAATTGAAGATGGCCTATGCCCTGTCCACGTCGTCGCACTATGGCGCCGGCGCCGACGCCCTGGCCAAGTCGATCGAGGCGTCCAGCAACGGCAAGTACAAGGTACAGCAATTCG
>JBEBOQ010000058.1:0-30450 GCA_040396375.1 Achromobacter xylosoxidans | reverse complement strand
GGCCGACGGCCGCCAGCTCCTTGCCGATGATGGCGCCGGTCCAGCCGCCGCCGACAATCGCCACATCCACTGCGGGTAACGTTTTAGCCATGTTCGCCTCCCGGCTTCATCGTGTGGCCTTGGGCATTGGCGATGGACACCGGCTTGCCGGCCCAGATCACGCCATGGCGTTCGATATCGTTGGAAAACGAGGCGAAGGCGCCCGGAAACCCCACCAGCTTCCAGCCCACCATGTCGACGTTGCCGCCGTAGAGCGGGTCGGAAAAGAAGCCTTCGATCGTGGCGTCCAGCAACGCCTGGAAGAACACGTCCGATGGCAGCGGCGAGAAGTCCGGCTTGCCGGCCTGCATGTCGTGCAGCCAGGCGTCCTGCCGCGCCGCATCCAGTTCGGCAAAGGGCTTGCCGTCCTGCTTGCGCGTGGCGGCGTCCAACGCGGCCAGGCCGCGCCGGAACATCTCGGCGGGCGTGAATGACAGTTGATAGCCCTGTTCCGGCGTGCCTTTTTCGAACGGGCCCTGGCGGTAGAACTGTTCGCCCGCGCCCCAGGCCCCGGCCAATTGGCCGTCCAGGAACTGGGTCACGCCCGCTTCCTTGGCGCCCGGGCCGAGTTCGTCGGCCGGGATCAGCCGCGCGGCGATGGCGTCCATCGCCAGGGCTTCCTGGGCGTTCAGGAATTTCAGGCTGCGGTTCGGGGCAGGGGCGGCAGAGGCGGCTTGGGCCGCTTGGCCGGCCGGCGTGGCCGGGTGGTCGGGCGCGGCCAGGGTCTTGGGCGCCCAGGCGGCGCCGGGGACACCCACGGCCAGGGCCTTGAGCAGCCCGCGCCGTCCGGAAACAGGTTGATCGTCCATTCATCGCTCCAGCAGCGGAGCCAGCGGCCGGGGCGATACCTCCGGCGCGCAGGCCCGCGAGGTGGCGACCTCCGGAGCGTTCGGCTCCCGAGTGAAAGGGATCCCGCGACAGCTTATGTGTACGTGCGCTGAGTTTGTCACTAATTACGCCGCGCCGACAAGCGCCGCGTGCGGGTCTCCCCGGATTTTTCTCGTCGTGGCATTTCAGCTAATATTCAGGTTCCTGAAAGAACGAGAGCACGGCAAAACCTTTGGCCTGCGCTTGCCCGGCAAGCGCGCACGGTTTTGCCATTTATGACCGACGAGCCTCCTAGTAGGGCGCCGCTTGCAACGCGGCGCCCGGCACCCCCTCCCAGCCGGTTTCCGGCATCCGGCTACGCCAAGCCGGCCCCTCGCAGCGTTGACGTTCTTGCGTCGCCGCTTCGCACAGCGCCCACGCCCCGCATCGGCGGCCGTGCGCCGCCCGCGCGCTCCCGTGCCGCGTCAGGGGCCCGCGCCCCAACGTCTTCCCGCTTAAGCTTGTCCCTTGCGACGGCCCCGGCCTGCCGGGCGCGTGCGCGCGCCCCTTTCTGATTTTCGTGGAACGTTGATGATCTTCGACTGGATGTCCGACCCGACCGCCTGGCTTGGCCTGGCGACGCTGGTCATTCTTGAAATCGTGCTGGGTATCGACAACCTGGTGTTCATCGCCATCCTGGCCGACAAACTGCCGCCGGCGCAGCGCAACCGCGCCCGCATGATCGGCCTGACGCTGGCCATGGTGATGCGCCTGGGCCTCTTGGCCAGCATTGCCTGGGTGGTGACGCTGACCGCGCCATTGTTCACGGTGCTGGGCGCCGAGATCTCGGGACGCGACCTGATCCTGATCCTGGGCGGCCTGTTCCTGCTGTTCAAGGGCACCATGGAACTGCATGAACGGGTGGAAGGCAGTGCCGGCCACGACGGGGGCCAAAAGCCGCAGCACGCCATTTTCTGGCAGGTGATCCTGCAGATCGTGGTGCTGGATGCAGTGTTCTCGCTGGATTCTGTGATCACCGCCGTCGGCATGGTGGACGACCTGAGCATCATGATGATCGCCGTGGTCCTGGCCATGGCGGTGATGATGCTGGCCAGCCGTCCGCTGATGGGCTTTGTGGCGCGCCACCCGACCGTGGTGATCCTGTGCCTGGGCCTGTTGCTGATGATCGGCTTCAGCTTGGTGGCAGAAGGCCTGGGCTTTCATGTGCCCAAGGGTTATCTGTACGCGGCCATCGGCTTTTCGATCCTGATCGAGCTGTGCAACCAGTTGGCGCGCCGCAACCGTGCGCGCGGGGCGCACGCCCTGGGCCGACGCCAGCGCACCGCGCAGGCGGTGCTGCGCCTGTTGCGTGCGGGCCCCAGCGGCCAGCCCTCGCAGCAGGCCGATGACGTGGTGGCGCTGGTGGACAGCGCGGGCGACGAGTCCGCGTTCGCGCCCGAAGAAAGCTCCATGATCGAACGCGTGCTGGCCATGGGCTCGCACGACGTGCGCGCCATCATGGTGGCGCGCGGCGACATGGTCTGGCTGGACGTGGCCGATGCGCCCGATGTCATCGTGCGCAAGTTCGCGTCGGGTCACTCGCGCCTGCCGCTGTGCGCGGGCGACCCGGCCAACGTGTTGGGCGTGCTGCACTTCAAGGATCTGCTGCCGCTGTTGCAGAACCCCGGCCCCATCGACCTGGTGGAGCTGGCCCGCGAGCCGCGCTATGTGATGGAGACCACGCCGGTGCTGCGCGTGCTGGAAGAGCTGCGCGCCTCGCGCGACCACATGTTGATCGTGGTGGACGAGCACGGCGTGTGTGAAGGCCTGGTGACGCCGATGGACGTGCTGACGGCGGTGGCGGGCGACTTGCCCGAGCACAGCGAGGAAGCGCCCGATGCGTTGCAATTATCCGACGGTTCGTGGTTGCTGGACGGCCGTCTGGCCCTGGCCGAAGCGGCCCGCCTGCTGGACGCGGCCGAGCTGGCCGACGACCATGGCGATGCCACGCTGGCCGGGTGTCTGCTGCGGGCGGAAGGGCGTATCCCGGAAACGGGCGACGTGATCCCCTGGGGCGGTTGGCGCTTTGAAATCACGCGCCGTGACGGCTTGCGGATCGACCAGGTGCATGCCCGCAAGGCCGGGCAGGACGCCGCCACCGACGCCTGATTCGGGCGGCTTCACGTATTTGCGGGAATACCCTTAGCGGGGTATTCCCGCTATTTATTACGCGCGGTAGAGCGTCTGCATTTGTTGCAATGTGAGCATCAAAAATCTAATCGCATTGTTGGTAATTCGAAAACTCTGTGCCAATATTGCCCAAGATTTCACTCTTTCAATAATTATTATTCGCCAGCCAGAAAAGACGTAAATCAGCACCAGCACGATGCTTGTCTTTGCAAGATGTGATCCAGTAACGGGGAGCAGCGCATGGGCATTACGCGGTCTGCAGGAAGGCTTGGAAGCAGGGGATGGAGGTTTGCAAGGTTGGGCGGGTGTGCATCGCTATTGCTGTGCGCGCAAGCGCTGGCGCAATCGGCCGACGACGCCAACCAGAGCAATAACCCGCTGAATCTCGCGCCGTCGCTCAATTTCCAGAATTACTACACGCCAAAACTCTTTGGCACCAACGCGCATACCAATGATTTCCTGGTCCGGCCCACGATTCCGATCGCGCCGGGCGACTGGATTGGCGTGCCGCAGATATTGCGCATGACCGCGCCGGTCAGCACCCGTCCCACGCTGGATGGCAGCTACAAGACCGGCCTGGGCGATCTGAACCTGTTCGATATCTTCCTGCTCAGCCAGGGCAGCGTGGACCTGGGCGTGGGGCCGATGCTGACCATGCCGACCGCCACGAGCCCTGAACTGGGCGCGGGCAAATGGTCCGGCGGCCTGGCGGCGGTGGCGGTGCATCCCAGCAAGGAAGGCCTGCTGGGCGGTCTGGTGCAATGGCAGCATTCGTTTGCCGGCCAGAGCGGGCGCGACACGGTCCATACCGCCACCTTCCAGCCTTTCGTGATCCGCAACCTGCCGCAGGGCTGGTACGTGCGGTCCACGGCCACCTGGACGTTCGACCTGCAGAAGAACGACTACTACATCCCGGTGGGGCTGGGCGCGGGCAAGGCCTGGCGGGTGGGCAAGAACATCTTGAACGTCTTTGTCGAGCCGCAGTGGACCGTGGCGCACAAGGGCGAAGGCCTGCCGCAGTTCACCGTATTCGCCGGCGTCAATCTCACGTTCGGCCGCTGATCCGCTGTTTGTTGCTTGACGCTTTCGGGAGAGGGATTCATGTCGACGTGGATGATGCGTTGGGGCGCGGCGGGCACCTTGGCCGGCCTGTTGGCGCTGGCGGGTTGCGCCGGCCAGGACGTCCGGCCCGCCGCCGAGCGGGAGGGGCGCGCGGGGCCGCGCGCGATCGCCAAAGAGGCCTATCTGTATGCCTACCCAATGCTCTACAACTACAAGACCATGTATGTGCAGGCGATCCAGCCGGGCGGCGACGCCTATGTCGGCGGATTCGGCAAGTTCCGTCATTATTCGCGCCCCTATACCCCGGAAAATCGCGAGATCGTCACGCCCAACAATGACACGCCGTATTCGTGGGCTTGGCTGGACCTGCGCGCGCAACCTTGGGTGCTGAGCCTGCCGGCTACACCGAAGAGTCGCTACAACGTCTTCCAGATGGTCGACATGTATACCTACAACTTCGCCTATGCCGGGGTGCGCAGCACGGGGTTCGGCGCGGGGAATTACCTGATCGCGGGTCCGCACTGGAACGGCGAGACGCCCAAGGGCATTACCAAGGTGCTGCGGTCCGAGACCGACTTCGTCGGCATTCTGGGTCGCACCAGCCTGAACGGGCCGCAGGACGTCAAGAACGTGCAGGCGTTGCAGGCCAAGTACCAGTTGCGGCCGCTGTCCGCCTTTGCGCGGCAAACCGCGCCACCGCCGGCGCCGGCCGTGGATTGGCTGCCCTGGGATGAATCGCGCGCGACGTCGGTGGATTTCATCGCCTACCTGAACCAGTTGCTGGCCTTCACCCAGCCGCAGCCGGCCGGCGAGCAGGACATGATGCGGCGCTTTGCCACCATCGGCATCGCACCGGGCAAGCCGTTTGATGCCTCCAAGCTGGACCCGGCCACGCGCCAGGCAATCGAGCAAGGCGTGGCCGACGGCAAGGCGGCCCTGTTGCAGGCGGAAAAGCAGACGCGCTCGTCGATCGGGCTATTCGGTTCGCGCGCTGATCTGGGCGACGACTACACCAAGCGCGCGGTCGCCGCCGCGATGGGCATCTACGGCAATTCCAAGGAAGAGGCCGTCTATCTGGGCTACGAGGAAGATGCCCAGGGCAAGCCGATGGACGGCTCGCACGCCTACACCATCCGCTTCGAGCCGGGCCAGTTGCCGCCCGTGCAGTTCTTCTGGTCGATGACGATGTACGACCTGCCGGGTCGTCACCTGGTCGAAAACCCGATCCACCGCTACGCCATCGGTGACCGGACGCCGGGCCTGAAGCGCGGCAAGGACGGCTCGCTGACGCTGTATGTGCAGCACGAACGGCCATCCAAGGATAAGGAATCGAATTGGCTGCCCGCGCCAGAGGGACGCTTCAACATCGTGGCGCGCTTTTACGGGCCCAAGCCCGCGGTGCTGGACGGCACGTGGAAGCTGCCCAAGGCGGAGCCCGCGCCCTGACGGCGCGGCAAGTATCGGATCGAAGGAAAGAGCGGTTCGGCAGCCTGCGGATAGGCGGCCGCCGCATCAGGGGTAAGGGGAACAACGATGTCGATGGTTAAGTGCAACAACCGCCGGGGTTTGGGCGCGCTGCCCTGGTTGGCCTTGGCAATGCTGGCCACGCCGCTGGCGGCCCACGCCACCGAAGGCGCGCTGGGCCGCCAAGTCACCGGCACCAGCGTGCAGGCCAACGCCGGGATCGTCTCGCCCGAGCCGATCTGGGCCGTGAACTTCGCCGAGATCTATCTGGACGGCAAGGTGGGCGGCAACCGCGAGGTGCCGTTGGGCAAGCAGGCGACCGCCGGGGTGGAGGGCAAGGTGGCCTTTACGCTGGCCACGCTGCTCAAGACCTGGGACACGGGGCCGGGCCGCTGGAACTTCGCGTCCAGTGTGACCTTGCCCTATCTGTGGACCAAGGTGAACGCCAAGGTGACCGGCCCGCTGGGCCGCTCGGCCGGGCAAAGCGATACGGCGTCGAACCTGTTCGACCTGTATTTTTCGCCCATCATCGCCGGCTACCATTTTTCGGAGACCTCGCACATGGCGTTGAGCCTGAATGTGTGGGCGCCTACCGGCAAATATGACGCCAATGCCTTAGCCAATCCCAGCCTGAACAACTGGACCTTCATCCCGCAGGTGGCCTACACCAAGATCTTTCCCGAGTCGGGCTTCCAGCTCGATACGGTGGCGAGCGTGCAGTTCTACACGCGCAACCAGGACACCGACTATCGCAACGCGCCGATCTTCGGGATGGATGTGATGGGACGCAAGATGTTCTCCAACGGCCTGGCCGTGGGGCTGATCCTGGGCACGCAGCAGCAACTGGGCAGCGACAGCGGCCCCACTGCCGACCGCCTGAACGGCTTCAAGGGCCGCGACTGGGCGCTGGGCCCGATCCTGACCTACGACCGCAAGCTGGCCGACAAGCGCTCGTTGTCGTTGGGCCTGCGCTGGGTGCCGACCATCAGCAGCACCAACCGCCTGGACAGCAGCAGTACCTTCATGGCTTCGGCCACGCTGGTGTTCTGAATGTGAGGGGCCGCGCCATGGACCTCCATGCCGCCGCGCCCACTTGCCGAATCGCCGCGGGAGTCGTGTATGCGCAGCGTCGTGCCGCGCAGTGCACGCGCTCCTGCTTTGGCGGTTCTCGGCCTTTCGACGTCTACTGCGCCCGCGGCTTTGTTTTGCAACCGCGACTTGGCGAATAGCAAGGACCAGAACGCGTTTTACGTACAAATGGGCAGCGCTTGGAGATGAACGACATGGCAAAGCAAACAATGGGAATGCGGCGCTACGCGCTGTTGCTGGTGGCTGGCGGCATCGCCGTGGGCCTGGTGGCGGGTTCCGCCTATCTGGCTTCGGCCACAAGCGGCCCCGAGCCGGTCAAGGTGGTGCTGGGCGACGGCAAGAGCGGACCGGCCGGCATGGCCTGGGTGCCGGGCCGCGAATTCATGATGGGCAGCAGCCACAAGCTGGCCCAGCCGAACGAGATGCCGGCGCACAAGGTCGCGGTCGGCGGCTTCTGGATGGATGTGAACGACGTGACCAACGCGCAGTTCCGCCGTTTCGTCGAAGCGACGGGTTACGTGACCACCGCCGAGCAGAAGCCGCGCTGGGAAGACCTGAAGGTGCAGTTGCCGCCCGGGACGCCCCGTCCGGACGACAGCCTGCTGGTGCCGGGCGGCATGGTCTTCGTGGGCACCGAGAGCGAGGTGTCGCTGCGTGATTATTCGCGCTGGTGGCGCTATGTGCCGGGCGCCAGTTGGCGTCATCCGCAGGGGCCGGGCAGCTCGATCGAGGGCAAGGACGACCATCCGGTGGTGCAGGTGTCGTATGAGGACGCGGCGGCCTACGCCAAGTGGGCCGGCAAACGCCTGCCGACGGAATCCGAATGGGAAATGGCCGCGCGCGGCGGCCTGGAGCAGGCCACCTACGCCTGGGGCGAGGAACTGCTGCCGCAGGGGCGGCCCATGGCCAATATCTGGGATACCCGCCAGCAGCAGCCGTTTCCGGTGGTCAAGGATGAAAAGGTGCAGGTCGGCACGCTGCCGGTGGGCAGCTATTCGCCCAACGGCTATGGCCTGTACGACATGGCCGGCAACGTCTGGCAATGGACGGCCGACTGGTATCGCGCCGACGCCTTCAAGATCCAGGCGCAATATCGCCAGGCGCCGGTGGACCCGGCCGGCCCGGCCGACAGCTTCGACCCGGACGACGGCATCGTGCCGACGAACGCACCCAAGCGCGTGACGCGCGGCGGGTCGTTCCTGTGCAGCGACACCTATTGCATCAGCTACCGCACCAGCGCGCGGCGCGGCACGGACCCGATGAACGGCATGTCGCACCTGGGCTTTCGCACGGTAATGACGCCGCAGCAATGGAAGTTGGCCAAGGCGCATCAGAACGGCGTGGCCAGCCGCTGACCGGCGTGTGGCGCCTACAGGAGAATCCATGTCCGATCGCGACCGCATTCTGGAGTTGGAACGCGCCATGACCCAGGCGGTGCTGGGGCAGGACGCGGTGATGCGCGAGGTGTTGCTGGGCTTGCTGGCCGACGGCCATGTGCTGCTGGAAAGCCTGCCCGGGCTGGCCAAGACCCGCACCGTCAAGGCGTTGGCGGCGCACCTGGCCGCGGACATGAGCCGCATCCAGTTCACGCCGGACCTGTTGCCGTCGGACATCACCGGCGCCGAGGTGCTGCAGCAGGATGCGCAGGGCGCCAGCCGCATCGCCTTCCAGCGCGGGCCGTTGTTCGGCAACCTGATCCTGGCCGATGAAATCAACCGTGCGCCGGCCAAGGTGCAGGCGGCGTTGCTGGAGGCCATGGAAGAGCGGCAGATCACCGTGGCCGGCACGACGCATCGCATGCCTGGGCTGTTCATGGTGCTGGCGACGCAGAATCCGATCGAGCAGGAAGGCACTTATCCGCTGCCCGAGGCGCAGATGGACCGGTTTTTGATGAAGATCGTGCTGGACTATCCGGATGCGGACAGCGAAACCCGCATGCTGGCGCTGTTGCGCGGCGAGGCGCGCGGGGCGGAGCAGGGGGAGGCGCAGGCCGCGACGTCTGTCGCATCACTGGCCGATGCCCCGGTCAATGCACCCACCGAACCGCTGCGCCTGGCGCAGGAAACCCTGTTCGCCTGCCGCGCCGCCGTCAATCAGATACACGTGTCGGCGGCGCTGGACCGCTATCTGGTCGATCTGGTGAACGCGACCCGTCACCCGGCCGACTACGACCCGGATCTGGCGCGCTGGATCCAGGTGGGCGCCAGTCCGCGCGGCGCCATTGCGCTGGACAAGGTGGCGCGCGCCAACGCGTGGCTGGCGGGGCAGGATTTCGCGTCGCCGGACGACGTGCGCAGCGCGGTGCGGCCCGTGCTGCGGCACCGGCTGCACCTGAGCTACGACGCGGTGGCGGACGGCATCGGCCCGGATCAGGTGATCGGGCGGCTGCTGGACGTGGTCGCCATTCCGGTATGAGTGCGCCATGCTCGCCACCGAAACCTCCTCTGACGTCTATGCCCGCATCGCTGACCTGATGGCGCTGGAGCCGGCGGCGCGCGGCCTGGGCGCGTGGTCGCGTCAACCGGTGCAAAGCATCCTGGCGGGCCAGCACGGCTCGCGGCTGCGCGGGCGCGGCTTGGATTTCGAGGAATTGCGCCGCTATGTGTCCGGCGACGACTTGCGCCAACTGGATTGGCGCGCATCGCAACGGCTGGGCAAGCCCTATGTGCGCACCTACCGCGAAGAGCGCGATCGCCCGGCGCTGGTGGTGGTGGACCAGCGGATGAGCATGTTCTTCGGGTCGGTCAGCAGCTTCAAATCGGTGGTGGCGGCCAGGGTGGCGGCGCTGTCGGCGTGGATGGCGTATCTGGCCGGGGACCGGGTGGGCGGCCTGGTGTTCAGCGATGACGGCATCGACAACGTGCGGCCCTTGCGCAGCCGTGAACGGGTGCAGGCGTTGTTCGCGGCGATCGCGCGGCGCAATCAGGCGCTGGCCGCAGACCGGCCGGACGTGGACGCAAGCGGCCGGCTGAACCAGGCGCTGCAAGGCGCGCTGACGCATGCGCCGCACGATTGCCTGGTCTGCGTGATCAGCGATTTCGACGGCGCCGACGACACGACCCTGCGGCTGCTGCGTACATTGGCCGCGCATAACGATGTGATCGCCACGCTGGTGTACGACCCGCTGGCGCTGCGCGTGCCGTTGGCGGGCCGGATGGTGGTGACGCAGGGCGAACTGCAGGTCGAGCTGCCCGCCAAGCGCCAGCCGCTGGCGGACTTCTTCGCGGGCCGTTTGCAAAGCGTGGCCGAGATGCTGCGCCGCAGCCGGGTGCCGCTGCTGTCGGTGGACACGGCCGAGGACACGTTGGCGCAGGTGCGCCGCGAACTGGGGCGCCAGGGTACGGGGAGGCGCGGATGAGCACCGAACTGCCGGCCTCGCTGGACCAGCTGCGGCAATTGCCGTTGCCGCCGCCTGTCAGCTATTGGCCGCAGACCTGGGGCTGGGCGGTGCTGGCTGCCGTGCTGCTGGTGGCGGTCGCCTGGGCCTCATGGGCGGCGCTGCACCGCTGGCGCCGCAATCAATACCGGCGCGAAGGCCTGCTGCGGCTGGCGCGCATCCAGCAGGCGGCGCAAGCGGATCCGTTGGCGGCGCGGGCGTTGCCGGAACTGCTCAAGCGCGTGGGCTTGTCCGCCGTGTCGGCGGAGCGGCGGGCGCAGGTGGCTGCGATGGGGGGAGCCGAGTGGCAGGCGTTCCTGGCGCAGGGCGACGGCGCATTGGCGCCGGGCGATTCCGACCTGCTGGCGGTGTTGGCGTATGCGCCGCCGCAGGCAATACAAGCCATCGGGCCGGCGCGGCTGGACGCGCTGTTTGCCGCCAGCCGGCGTTGGGTGGAGCGGCATCATGTGGCGGCTTGAATATCCCTGGCTGCTGGCGTTGCTGCCGCTGGGCTGGTTGGCCTGGCGCCTCTTGCCGGCGTATGTGCAGCGGCGCGGCGCCGTGCGGGTGCCATTCTTCGAAGCGGTGGCGCGCACGGTGGGGCAGTCGCCGCAGCGCCCCGGCGTGCGCCGCGACCGTGTGCAAACCTTGCTGAACGCGCTGGTCTGGGCCCTGCTGGTGCTGGCGCTGGCGCGGCCGGAGCGGGTCGAGCCGCCGCTTGAGCATCGCCAGCCGGTGCGCGACCTGATGCTGGCGCTGGATATCTCGCAGTCGATGGAAACCGAGGATTTCCTGGACCCCACGGGCAAGCGTGTCGACCGGCTGACGGCAGTGAAAGCGGTGGTGGCCGATTTCATCGCGCGCCGCAAGGACGACCGGCTGGGGCTGATCGTGTTTGGCACGGCGGCCTATCCGCAGGCGCCGTTGACGCAGGACCACGCGACGCTGAGCCTGCTGCTGGGGCAGATCGGCGTGGGCATGGCGGGCCCCAATACCGCCATCGGCGACGCCATCGGCATGGCGATCAAGCAGTTCGAGCATGCGCCGGAGCAGGACAAGGTGCTGATCCTGCTGACCGACGGCAACGATACCGGCAGCGCGGTGCCGCCTGCCCGCGCGGCGGCCATGGCGGCCGGTCGGCATATCGTGGTGCATACGGTGGGCATCGGCGATCCCAAGGCGCAGGGCGAAGACAAGGTGGATTTCGACGCGTTGCGCGACATTGCCGCGGCGACGGGCGGGCGTTTCTTCGCCGCGCAGGATCAGTACGCGCTGGGACAGGTCTACGCGACGCTGGACCAGATCACCCCGCATGAGGTGCGCGAACTGCGGCACCAGCCGCGGCAGGATCTCTTCTGGGTGCCGCTGGGCGCGGCGTTGCTGCTCTTGGCGGCGACGCACTTGCTGGCCGCGTTGCGCGGGTGGGCGGCGGCGCGGCGCAGCGTGAAGGAGGGCGCATGGACCTAGCGCTGTCCTTCGCCGACTTCCACTTTCTGCGGCCAGCGTGGTTGCTGCTGTTGCCGCTGGCCGTGCTGTTGCCCTGGCTGCGGCGCGCGGAAGGCGGCCGGCTGGGCTGGCGCAGCTCTATTTCGCCCAAGTTGCTGCCGTATTTGATCGTGGACGCGGCGGGCAGCCGCGGGCCGCGCCCGGTGCTCGCGCTGGCCGCGCTCTTGGCCGTGGGCGCCATCGCGGCGGCCGGGCCGGCCTGGGAGCGGGATCGGCCGGCGTTCCTGGACAACCAGGCGCCGTTGATCATCGCCGTGGACCTGTCGCCGTCGATGGATGCGCCGGACCTGCCGCCCAGCCGTTTGCAGGTGGTCAAGGCCAAGCTGCACGACCTGCTGGCGCGTCGCGCCGGGGCCAAGACGGGCCTGGTGGCCTATGCCGGCAGCGCGCACGTGGTGCTGCCGCCGACGGACGATCCGGCCTTGTTGGACCTGTTCATCCAGGCGTTGGCCACCGACCTGATCGCAGCGCCAGGCAAGGACGCCGCGGGCGCGCTGCGCACGGCGGCCACGCTGTTCACCCAGGCGCAGGCGGGCGGCACGGTGCTGCTGGTGACGGACGGCGCCGATACGCGCCAATTGGCCCAGGTGGAGCAGGTGGCCAAGCAGGGCGATTTCCAGGTGCTGGTGTGGGCGGCGGGGGTGCGCGACACCGGGGTGCTGCGCGATGCGCGTGGCCAGCCTCGCGCCGACGCCCTGGGCCGGCCGCTGCTGGGCAGCTTCGATGCCGACGCGCTGCGTCAGCTGGCGCAGGCCGCGAGAGCGCCCCTGGGCAGCCTGAGCGTCAAGGACGATGACCTGGAGTGGGTCGAACAGCATGCGCAGCGCCATTTCCAGGCGGTGCAGGACGCCAGCGGGCCGGTGCATTGGAAGGACGCCGGCTACTGGCTGTGCTGGCCGCTGGCGTTGCTGGCGCTGGCCTGCCTGCGACGGGGCTGGAACGTGAACTGGACGGCTGGGCTGGCCCTGGCCTGGGGCCTGGGCCTGGGGGTGGCGCCACCGCCGGTGCAGGCGGCCGGATTCGTGGATGCCGTCACCAATGCCTTTTTCACCGCCGACCAGCAGGGGCGCTGGGCCTATGAACACCGGCATTTCGACGTCGCGGCCGACAAGTTCCACGACCCCTACTGGAAGGGCCGGGCCGCCTACGACGCGGGCGACTACAAGACCGCGCTGGGCGCGTTTGCGCAGGTCGACACGCCCGAGGGCTATTTCTACCTGGGCAACACCCAGGCGCGGCTGCGTAGCTATGACCAGGCGTTGGCGGCGTTCGACGAGGCCCTGCGCAAGCGGCCGGATTTCCCCGAGGCGCACTTCAACCGCGACCTTTTGGCCAGGATGCTGGCGGCGATGCAGTCCGAAGCGGAGGATGACCCGAACGAGAAGCCTGACGACACCGTGACCGACAAGAAGAAGGGCGGCGGCGATATGAAGGCGGTCACCGTTGCCCAGGCGCCGTCCGACGATGTCTGGCTGCGCAACCTGAGCCTGTCGCCCGGCGGCTTCCTGCGGCAGAAGTTCGCCGTCGAAGACGCGCGGCAGGCGGCGCCGGGAGGCCGACCATGAAGCGGTTGGCGGCGGCCCTGCGCATTGCGGTGCTGACGCTGTTGGGCCTGGCCTCGCCGGGCCTGCGGGCCCAACCGACCGATCCCGCGCCGCAGTTGCGGATCGAGGCCAGCATGGCGCCCGACCCGGCCTTGACCGCGGGCGCTACCAGCACGCTGCAGATCGATGTGCTGACCACCACCTGGTTCACCCAGCCGCCTGAGTTGCCGGCGCTGGATATTCCGGGTGCGCGGGTGTCGGGGCCGTCGGGGCAGGCCGCGTTGATCCGCCGCAGCATCGACGGCGTGAACTACAGCGGCCTGCGCTTCGCGTATCTGGTCAGCCCGGTGGCCGCCGGCGGCTTGCAGGTGCCGGCCATCCGCGTGACGGCGCAATTGGGCCAGGCCGCAGCACCGTTGACGGCCAGCAGCCGGCCGCTGGCGCTGAACGCGGCGGGGCCGCCGGCAGGCAGGGGGGATTTGCTGGCCGCGAGCGCGGTGCGCCTGACCCAGCAGGTCAGCTATTCCGCGGACCCGCCCAAGGTGGGCGACCGGATCAGCCGCGTCGTGACGGTCGAGGCCCAGGGCGCAATGGCCATGCTGATTCCACCGCCGGTGGTGGCCACGGTGGCGGGGCTGAAGGCCTACGGCGCGGATCCGGCGCTGTCGCCATTGTCGGATAGCCGCGGCGGCTTTCTGGGCGGGCGGCAGGTGACGCGGATCGAGTATGTGGTGAAGCAGCCTGGCGCCTATGTGCTGCCGGCTGTGACATTGCGCTGGTGGAACGTGGCCACGGCCAAGGAAGAACAGGCAGCGTTGCCCGCGGTGACGTTCACCGCGCAGGCCGGGCCGGCGTACCAGGGGCCGTTCTCGGTGGAACAGGACCTGCGCGATATGGGCCGCCAGGTGCAGGTGCGAATTCCGGGCGGCTGGCTGGCGCTGGCCGCCGGCGTGGCGTTATTGGCGGTGGCCGTGGCGCTGCTGCGGCCCTGGCTCCGGCGGGCCTGGCGCGACCTGAGAGTGCGTGCGCAGGCGGTCCGCCAGCGCTGGCGCGAATCCGAGCCGCATGCCGCGTGGGCGCTGCGGCGCGAACTGGCGCATCCGCAAGGCCGCCTGGATCCGCTGTATCGCTGGCTGGCGCGGATCCGCGGTGCGGACACCTTGGCGCAAGCCACCGCTGGCCTGGCGCAAGGGCTGCAACAGCCCGCCCGCCAGGCGCTGACCGAAGGCTATGGCAGGGCGGCCGACAGCCGCCGTGCTTTCGACACATTGCGCCAGGCCGTGCCATCTTGGCGTCGCGCCTGGCGCCACAAGGGCACCAAGCCGGGCGCGCACCGCCTGGCGCCGCTCAATCCGCGCAACACGCACGGAGGCGGCGAATGATTTCCACCTGGAGAACGCAGATGACGCTATTGCCTCGTTACGCCCGCGCCATGCTCGGCTTTGTCCTGCTGTGGCTATGCGCGCTGACCGTGCCCGCTGTCGCGCAGACGCCTCTGCCGTCGTGGAATGACGGGCCATCGCGCCAGGCCATCGTGGAGTTCGTCGCCGCCGTGACGCAAGAGGGTGGCAAGGATTACGTCGCACCCGCCGACCGCATCGCGGTGTTCGACAACGACGGCACGCTGTGGAGCGAGCAGCCGCTGTATTTCCAGCTGATCTTCGCGCTGGACCAGGTCAAGGTGATGGCGCCCAAGCATCCCGAATGGAGCACCGAGCAGCCCTACAAGGCGGCGATCGAAGGCGACCACCAGGCGCTGGCGGCAGCTGGCATGGGAGGTTTGGAGAAGATCATCGGCGTGACCCATACCGGCATGACCACCGAGGCGTTTTCCGACGAGGTACGGCAATGGGTCAAGACGGCGCGCCATCCGCGCTTCAAGCAGCCCTATACCAGCCTGACCTATGCACCCATGCGTGAGCTGCTGGACTACTTGCGCGGCAACGGCTTCAAGACCTACATCGTGTCTGGCGGCGAAGTCGAGTTCATGCGCGCCTGGACCCAGGACGCCTACGGCATCCCGCCCGAACAGGTCATCGGCACCACCTTCGTCACCACCTTCACGGTGCAGGACGGCAAGCCGGTGCTGATGCGCACGCCCAAACTGGACCACAACGACGACGGGCCGGGCAAACCGGAGTCGATCAATAAATTCATCGGGCGCCGGCCCATCTTCGCCTTTGGCAACTCCGATGGCGACCTGCAGATGCTGCAGTGGACGATGGCGGGCGATGGCCGGCGTTTTGCGGGCCTGGTGCACCACACGGACGCCAAGCGCGAATGGGCCTACGACCGCCAGTCCAAGATCGGCAAGCTGGACAAGGCGTGGGACGAGGCGCAGGCCCGCGGCTGGGTGGTGGTGGACATGGCAAAGGAGTGGAAGCGCGTGTATGCATTCGAAGGGCAGTGATAGACAGGAGTGAATTCCAGACAGTGATTCATACGCAGTGATTAATAGGCAGTGATTCGTTTACGCGAGTGGATTTTGTCCGTCAGGACAAGGAGAGGAAACGATGAACGCAAGAAAACTGTTGAGCGCGGCGCTTTTCGCCGCAACGGGGTTGGCGGCCCTGGGCAGCGCGCAAGCGCAGACCCAGACGCCGCCGCCCACGCAGTCGCAACCCGCGGCTTCGAACCAGGCGTCCGGCAAAAAGCCGAACATCCTGGTGATCTTCGGCGACGACATCGGGCAGGCCAACATCAGCGCCTACGCGCGCGGCGTGGTGGGCTATGAAACGCCCAACATCGACCGCATCGCGAAGGAGGGCGTGCTGTTCACGGACTACTACGCCGAGAACAGTTGCACGGCCGGCCGGTCTTCCTTCATCACCGGGCAGTCGCCGCTGCGCACCGGCTTGTCCAAGGTGGGTGCCCCTGGCGCCCCGGTGGGCCTGCAAAAGGGCGACATCACGCTGGCCCAAGCCTTGAAGTCCCAGGGCTATACCACGGCGCAATTCGGCAAGAACCACCTGGGCGACAAGGACGAGTACCTGCCGACCAACCACGGCTTCGACGAATTCTTCGGCAACCTGTACCACTTGAATGCCGAAGAAGAACCCGAACGTCCGTATTGGCCCAAGGACCCCAACGATCCGTACGTGAAGAACTTTTCACCGCGCGGCGTCATCAAGGCCACGGCTGACGGCAAGGTGGAGGATACCGGCGCTCTTACCGCCAAGCGGATGGAGACCATCGACGATGAAACGGTGGGCGCGGCGATCGACTACATCGATAAGCACGGCAAGAGCGACAAGCCGTTCTTCGTGTGGATGAACACTACCCGCATGCACGTGTTCACCCATATCCGTCCGGAATACAAGGGCAAGGGCGGCATGCCCGGCAACGACTACGCGGATGGCATGTGGGAGCATGACCAGGACGTGGGCAAGCTCTTGAAGAAGCTGGACGACATGGGCATTGCCGACAACACCATCGTGGTCTACACCACCGACAACGGCCCCAACGCGTTCACCTGGCCGGATGCCGCCACCACGCCATTCCGCAGCGAGAAGGACTCGAACTGGGAAGGCGCGTTCCGGGTGCCGGCCATGGCGCGCTGGCCGGGCAAGATCGAGCCGGGCACCGTCAAACGCGGCATCGTTTCGGGGATGGACTGGTTCCCGACACTGATGGCCGTGGCGGGCGACGATGGCGTCAAGCAGAAACTGCTGGACGGCTGGTCGCCCACGGCGGGCGCAACCAAGTTCAAGGTGCACCTGGACGGCTATAACCAGTTGCCGTATCTGACTGGCAAGTCGGACAAGAGCGCCCGGGACGACTTCTACTACTTCAACGACGACGGCCTGCTGGTGGGCATGCGCTTTGGCGACTGGAAGGCGGTGTTCTGCGAACAGCGCGCACCCGGCAACCTGGCGATCTGGCAGGACCCGTTCGTTTGCCTGCGCGTGCCGAAGATCTTCAATCTGCGGATGGACCCGTACGAGCGCGCAGACATCACGTCCGACGAGTACAACAAGTGGCTGATCGAAAACGTCTACCTGACCGGTATCGCGACGATGAAGGCGTCCGCGTTCCTGGAAACGTTCGTGACGTACCCGCCCAGCCAACGGCCGGCCAGCTTCAGCGTGGACCAAGTGCAGGAAAAGGTGCGCAAGTCGATGGAAGCGCACTTCCAGGAGCTTGAGAAGCAGAAGGCCAAGTAAGGCAGGTTCGCCTGGCGCCGCAGGGGCGCCAGGCCGGTCCGGACGGCGCATGGTGCGCCGTCCGGCAACATGCTGGAGCAACCGCGTAATGAGCATGACGGCAGCAGAGGTGAGGGTAATGGAAGGCGCAGACGCATCGCAGGCGGAACCGCAAAGCGGCGCGCAACGCGGCCGCATGGACGCGACGGCCTGGCCGGCGGCCCTGTTGTTTCTGTCGGGCGGGTCGGCGCTGGTGTTCCAGGTGCTATGGATCAAGCAGTTATCGCTGGTGGTGGGCGTGGAAGTCAGCGCCATCGCCGGTGCGGTCAGCGCGTTTTTTCTCGGCCTGGCGCTGGGCGGCTGGTTACTGGGACGGCGGGCCGACAAGTTGGCGCAGCCGGTCCGTTTTTACGCCTTGCTGGAATTGGGCGCGGGGTTCGCCTGCGTGGCGGTGACCTGGGCGCTGGCGCACAGCGCGGCGCCGTTCGTCGCGATCGAGGCGTACAGCGGCGTGGCCGCGTGGCTGATGATCGGCGCGCTGTTGGCCATACCTTCGTTTTTGATGGGCGGCACCTTGCCGGTGCTGCTGCGGGCGGTAACCCGCCAGGATGGCGGCGCCAGCCGGCGTGGCGGCGTGCTGTATGCCGCCAATACCTGCGGCGCGATCCTGGGGGCCTTGCTGCCTGCGTTTTTCCTGATCCCCCGTTTTGGCGTGCAGGGCGCGGCGCTGGCCGCGGCGTCCTTGAACCTCGTGGCGGCCGCGGGCGCCTGGGCGCTGGGTCGCCGCGCCGTGCTGGCGCCGTTGCCCGCTGCCGGGCCGGCGCAGCGGCTGTCGGCCGACGCGCGTCTGGCGGTGGCGCTGTATGCCGTCGCCGGCGGCGTGGCGCTGGGCTACGAGGTCGTGTGGTCGCAGATGATCGTGCCTTTCATGAGCACGCGCGCCTTTGCCTTCGCGATTGTGCTGGCGACGTATCTGGCCGGGCTGGCCATCGGCGCCGCGGTGTTTGCCCGTTTTGGACCGCGGGTGCGCAACCCCTGGCCGGTGTTCGGCGCATTGATCGCCGGCGCCGGACTGGTGGCCGTGGTGCAAGTGGCATGGCTGGGCGACTGGCTGGTGCTGGCGCAGACCGGGGCCGAAGCCGCGGTGCGCCAATGGACCGGCAGCGCGCTGGTGGGCATGTGCGCGCGCTTTGCGGTGGCGGCCGGCAGCTTCGTGCTACTGCCGACACTGCTGCTGGGCGCGGCCTTTCCGGCCGTGCTGCGCATCGCCGTGGGCGACCAACGCGTGGGCCGCGAAGTGGGTGCGGTGTTGGCCTGCAATACGCTGGGCGGCATCGTGGGGACGCTGCTGACGGGCTTTGTGCTGTTGCCGGCGTTGGGGCTGGTGCGCACGCTGGCGGTGCTGGCCGCGGTGGCGGCGGTCATCGGCGGGATTGCGGCGTGGCGTGGCCGCGCCGCCGGCCCCTGGCGCTATGGTGGCGTAGGCGTGGTCGGGCTGGCCACGCTGGCGGTGGCGGCGTCGATGCCGGTCGATCAGTTTGCGCGCCTGTTGCCTGGGGCAGCCGGCAACGGTTTGGTGTTCTACGAAGAAAGCCACGGCGGCACCGTGGCGGTGGTGGAGCGCGGCGGCAAGGGCAACCGCTTCAGCCGCCTGTATATCCAGGGCGTGTCCAATTCAGGCGATGCCATGCCCTCGCTGCGCTACATGCGGCTGCAGGCGCTGCTGCCGCTGATCGTGCACAACGGCGAGCCGCGCTCGGCCCTGGTGGTGGGCTATGGCACCGGCATCACGGCGGGTGCGTTGTCGCAATACCGGCCATTGGAAAAGAAGGTGGTGGCCGAATTGCTCCCGGCGGTGTTGCGGGCCGGCTCGCGTTTCCAAGGCACGTTCCAGGCCATTAGCGACCCCGCGCTGGAAAAGCGGCTGCAGGACGGCCGGCGGGCGCTGCAAAGTAGCCAGGAACGCTGGGACCTGATCACGCTGGAGCCGCCGCCACCGTCCGCGGCGGGCGTGGTGAACCTGTATTCGCGCGATTTCTACCGCCTGGCGGCCTCGCGCCTGGCGCCGCAGGGCATCGTGGCGCAATGGTTGCCGCTGCCCACGCAGAACGAAGACGACACGCGGGCGCTGGTGGCCAGCTTCATCCAGGTGTTTCCACACGCCTCGCTGTGGACCAGCGAGCTGCATGAAATGCTGCTGGTCGGTTCGCTCGAACCGCTGTCCCTGGACGCCGAGCGCATCCAGGCACGCATGACGCAGCCGGCCACGGCCGAAGCCCTGCGCCAGGTTGGCGTCGGGTCGGCGGGCGCCTTGCTGGCGACCTGGGTGACGGACCGCGACGGGCTGGCGCGCTTTGCCGGCGCCACGCCCGCAGTGACGGACGACCGCCCCGGCATCGAATACGCCACCTGGGTGCGGCCGCGCGAACTGACCCGGGTGTTGCCGCAACTGCTGGCGCTGCGCAGCGATCCGCCGTTGCAAGGCGGATCGGACGCGCTGCGGGCGGCCTTGGCCGAGGATATGCAGCTGGAACGGGCGCGGCTCGATGCCTTTTACCGCGCCGGGCTGGCGGCCTACGAAGGCGACCGCGAACGATGGGGCAGGGAAATCTCCCAACTGGCCCGCGATGATGGCGACAATCCCTATTTCCGCTGGTTCCTGGCGGGTGGGGCGCGGTAGCACGGCATGACGGGCGCTAATCGATTGCCGCGCGCGGCGACATCCAACGCAAGACGAAGCGCGCGCCGCCCAAGGGGCTTTGCTGGACCTCGACCGTGCCCTTGTGGCTGGCCGCCACGCGCTTGACGATGGCCAGGCCCAGGCCCGCGCCGCCGGTGCCGCGGTCGCGGCTTTCATCCAGCCGGACGAAGGGGTCGAAGATGCGTTCGCGGTCGGCGGGCGGCACACCGGGGCCGTCGTCGTCCACGATCAGTTCATAGCCGCCGGCGGGGCAGTCGGTCAGCGAGATCTCGATGCGCGCATTGGCGTAGCGCACGGCGTTCTGCACCAGGTTGAGCAGGGCCCGGCTCATGTAGCGCGGGTGCAGTTGCACGTGGGCCGGCAGGCCGTCGTCGCGGATAGTGCAACGCACGCCGCGCGAATCGGCCTGGTGCGCCACCTGGGCCAGGGCTTCGCCCAGCCAGTCGCGCACGTCCACGGTTTCCTGTTTGACGATGTCTTCGGTGGGGCGCTCCAGGCGGGCGTACACCAGCAGTTCGTCCACCATCGCCTCGAGTTCCGAGATGTCGGTGCGCATGTCGTGCAGGATCTGGTCGCGCTTGGCCTGGAATTTGTCTTGCCCCAGCATGTCGACCTCGAACGACAGGCGGGCCAGCGGCGTGCGCAGTTCGTGCGACACGGCATTGGTCAGGCTGCGCTGGTTTTCGACCAATGCAGCGATGCGCTCGGCCATCTGGTTGAAGCTTTCGCCCACGTGGCGGATGCCGGAAAAATGCGATAGGCGGGCGCGCACGCTCAGGTCGCCCTGGCCCATGCGCAACGTGGCGTTGCGCAGGGAATCCAGGTCGCGCCACACCGGCAGCGCCCACAGCAGCAGCAACACGGCCGCCAGCACGATGCTCAGCGCCAGCCAGGCGCCCCAGGTGATCCATTTTTCCAGCGTCGGTTCGCCGGGCAGGCGCATTTCCAGCCATTGCCGGGGTTCGCCGGGTAAAGGTGCCAGATAGGTGTTGTATTCGTCGCGCATGATGAAGCCGCGCGTGGCCAGATCCTGCTTTTCCTGGTCGGTCGCCTCGATGCGTTCGGGCGTCACCAGCTTCAGTTCCAGGCCGTAATGGGGCCGCAAGGTGTCGCGGATGAAGGCCGCCCGCGATTCGGGTTCGATGGGGTCCAGGTCTTTGTGCAGGGCGTACATTTGCCCGCGCACCGCCTGGTAGGACAGATCCGCGCTGACCGAATCCAGCAGATAGCCCAGGCTGCGGTTCACCAACTGGGACGCGGCGATGTAGGCGATTGCGGCAACCACGAAGATGCGGATCGTAAACTTAAGCATAGAGAAACTCCTGTGGGCGCAACGGCCGCGCATCATCCGCCCGGGCGCGTCGATCCATCGCCATGGGCTGCGAAATGCTACAGGGGCGGCGGCAGGGTAATCCGCCCGCGTTTGTGTGGAAATTGTGAAGATTCATGAAGCTGTTTGCACGAGGCGGCGGCGCGATGCGATTGAAACGGCGGCGTGGCCCGGCTATAAGCATGGAACAGGGGCCGCGATCCGAGGGCCCCGTCCGTGTCAGAGTGCCACGACCCATGTCGCCGCAGCCGCCTATCCCCGATGAACGCGTCGCCAGCAAACCGGCGGCGCACGAGGCCGCGCAGGCCGAGCACGGTTCCTGTCTGGAAGTATTCCTGGCGTTCCTGCGGCTGGGGCTGACCGCGTTTGGCGGACCGGTGGCCCATCTGGCCTATTTCCGCGAGGAATTCGTCGACCGCCGCCGCTGGCTGGACGACTACGCCTTTTCCGATCTGGTGGCGCTATGCCAATTCTTGCCCGGCCCGGCCAGCAGCCAGGTCGGCATGGCCCTGGGTTTGCGACGGGCTGGGTGGGCCGGCATGTTGGCCGCGTGGATGGCATTTACGTTGCCGTCCGCCCTGGTGATGATGCTGCTGGGCATGGGGCTGGCGCGGATCGGCGGACTGTCCGGCATGGCGGCCGTGCACGGCCTGAAGGTGGCCGCGGTGGCCGTTATCGCCCAGGCGGTGTGGGGCATGGGCCGCTCGCTCTGTCCGGACCGGCCGCGCGCCGGCCTGGCGGTGGCCGCCGCGCTTATCACGGTGGCGCTGCCGACCACGCTGGGCCAGGTCGGCGCGATTGCGCTGGGCGCGGTGGCGGGTGCCGTACTGCTGCAAGTGCCGCCCCGGCCGCTGCTGGCCAATCGCGCGCTTGGCGTGTCGCGGCGCGCGGGCTACCTGTGCCTGGGGCTGTTCATGGCCTTGCTGGCGGCCTTGCCGCTATGGGCCGCCTGGTCGGGCACGCCGCTGGCGGCTCAGATTGCCGGGTTCTACCGCGCTGGCGCCCTGGTGTTCGGCGGCGGCCACGTGGTGCTGCCGTTGCTGGAAACCGCCGCGGTGGGCGGCGGCATGGTGTCCAATGCCGATTTCCTGGCCGGCTATGGCGTGGCGCAGGCCATGCCGGGACCGCTGTTCACCTTCGCCGCATTCCTGGGCGCGGCTGGGTCCGGCCCCTTGTCTGGCTGGGGCGGCGGGCTGGCGTTGCTGGTGGCCATTTTCCTGCCCGGCGCGCTGCTGCTGGCGGCCGCGTTGCCGTTCTGGGAAAGCTTGCGGCGCCGGCCCGGCGTGCGCAACATGGTGGCGGGGGTCAACGCCGCCGTGGTGGGCATCCTGCTGTCCGCGCTGTACGACCCGGTGTGGCTGGGCGCGATCCTGACCAAGGCCGACTTCGGCCTGGCGTTGGCGTTGTTCGGGCTGCTGGTGTATGCGCGCTGGTCGCCCGTCTGGGTGGTGCTGGCGGCTGCGGCGGGCGGATGGGCGCTGGGCTGGCTGGCGTAGCTGCGGGCCGGCAAGCCCGGGCGGCATCCCGGGCTGCCGGCAACGATCAATCGCGCCAGCGTGGCGCGCGTTTTTGCAGGAAGGCGTCGATGCCTTCCGCGGCGTCCTCTTCCATCATGTTGCGCGCCATGACGTCGGCGGCGTAGTCGTAGGCGTCGGCCAGCGGCATCTGGCGCTGTGCGTAGAACATGCGCTTGCCGTAGCGGATCGCGGCGGGGCTCTTGGCGGCGATGACATCGGCCAGCGCCTGCACCCGCGCATCCAGTTCGTCGTCGGGCGCGATGTCGTTCAACAGGCCCCAGTCCTGCGCCTGGGACGCGCTGATGAAGCGGGCGGTGACCAGCATTTCGAAGGCGCGCTTGGTCGACACGTTGCGGCTCAGCGCCACGGCCGGCGTTGAGCAGAACAGCCCCGCGTTGATGCCCGACACGGCAAAGGTGGCGGTGTCGGCCGCTACCGCCAGGTCGCAGCTGGCGACCAGTTGGCAGCCGGCCGCGGTGGCGATGCCGCGGACCTTGGCGATCACCGGGACGGGCAGCGCCTGCAAGCCCTGCATCACGCGGCTGCATTGGCCAAACAGCGCCCGGTAGTAGTCGAACGCCGGCTGGCTGCGCATTTCGCGCAGGTCGTGGCCGGCGCAGAACGCGCGGCCGGCCGATTCCAGCACCACGCAGCGCAGCGACGCATCACCAGCCAGCGCGTCGATTTCCGCGCCCAGCGCGCCGAGCAGCCCTTCGGACAGGGCGTTGAACTGCGCCGGCCGATTCAACCGCAACGTGGCGATGCCGTCTTGCATCGTGCGCAGCAGCAGCGGGGCGGGGGACTCGGATTGCGCGGGGGAAGCGGGGGCCATGATGTCTCCAGGAATGTAGGTTTCCTGGAATAGTAGGCCAGTCACTGGACCGCCGGACCACCGTGGGCGTGGCGGGCCCAAGGCGGGTCGGGGGCGGTCTTAGCCGTCGATCGCACCCGGCAGTCCGTTGGCCGCGCGGATGGCCTGGATCAGGCGGCTCAGCGCGGGCGCCAATTGCCGCCGGCTGGGGTAATACATGACCAGCGGCGCGCCGGCAGGCGACCAGTCCTCGAGCACGCGCCGCAGGCGGCCGGCGCGCAGATGCGGCTCGGCGTAGCGTTCCAGGCAATAGGCCAGGCCCAGGCCTTCCAGTGCGGCGTCCACGGCCATGTCGGTGTCGTTGACGATCAGCGCGCCCGGCGCGTCGATTTCGCAGGCGTCGGGGCCTTGGCCCAGTTCCCAGCGGTACATGGTCTGGTCGCCCAGGCGCAGCCGGATGCAGGCGTGACGCAGCAGGTCGTCGGGTATCTTGGGCGTGCCGTGGCGCCCCAGATAAGCGGGCGTGGCCACCACTACCCACTTCAGCGGCGGCGTCAGCGGCGTGCAGACCATGTCCTGGGGCACGGTGTCGCCAAAGCGGATGCCGGCGTCAAACCCCGCCTTGACGATGTCCACCATGTTGTTGTCGACCACCACTTCGATCTTCACGCCCGGGCACTCGCCCAGGTAGCGGGCCAGCACCGGGCTGAGCAGCAGCCGCGAGGCATCGCGCGGCACATTGATACGCAGGCCGCCCAAGGGGCCTGCGCGGTAGTGGCCCAGTTCAGACAAGGCTTCGCCGATTTCACCGAAGCTCTGGTCCAACTGCGCCGCCAGCTTGCCACCGGCCTCGGTGGGGGCCACCGAGCGGGTAGTGCGGTTCAGCAGCTTGACGCCCAGCCGGTCTTCCAGATTGCGCAGGGCGTGGCTGAGCGCCGAGGTGGATACGCCCAGTTCGCTGGCCGCCAGGCGGAAGCTGCCGCGCCGGCAGATGGCCGCGAAGGCGCTGAGATCGGCCAGGTCATGGCGGCTATAGGAAGGCATCGAATGGCTCTGCGGAAATGAATAGATCGTTGAATCCGATTCAATAATACCTGACCTACACTCATCAAACTTTTTGTGTAGGAGAACCAAGCATGCTGATCGAGACCATGCGTATCGAAGGAATCCCAACGCCTGTGTCCAGAATCGGCCTGGGCACTTGGGCAATTGGCGGCTGGATGTGGGGCGGCGCCGACGACGCGGCTTCCGTGGCGACGCTGCGCGGCGCGATCGAGCGCGGCATCAACCTGATCGACACCGCGCCGGTGTACGGTTTCGGCCACGCCGAAGAAATGGTCGGACAGGCCCTGCACGGCATCCGCGACCAGGCTGTGATCGCCACCAAGGCGGGCCTGGAATGGGCGGGCGAGGGCGTGCGCCGCAATTCCACCCCCGCGCGCATCCGCCGCGAAGTGGAAGATTCGCTGCGCCGCCTGCGCACCGACCGCATCGACCTGTACCAGATTCATTGGCCCGACCCGCTGGTGCCGATCGAAGACACGGCCCGCACGCTGCAGGACCTGCAGCGCGAAGGCAAGATCCTGGCGGTGGGCGTCAGCAACTATTCGCCGGCGCAGATGGACGAGTTCCGCGCCGTGCTGCCGCTGGCGTCGGTGCAGCCGCCCTACAACCTGTTCGAACGCGCCATCGAAGGCGACGTGCTGCCGTATGCGCGCCGCCACAAGCTGGCGGTGCTGGCCTACGGCGCCTTGTGCCGCGGCCTGTTGTCGGGCCGCATGACGGTGGACACGACCTTCGGGTCCGACGATCTGCGCTCGGGCGACCCGAAGTTCCGTCGGCCGCGCTTTGACCAGTACGTGCGCGCCACCAAGGAACTCGCCGCCTTCGCCCGCATCCGCCACGACAAATCGGTGCTGGCGCTGGCGATACGCTGGGTGCTCGATAGCGGGCCGACGATTGCCCTGTGGGGCGCGCGCCGGCCGGACCAACTGGAAGGCGTGGACGATGCGTTCGGCTGGCAGTTGACCGACTCGGAGATGGTCGAGATCAACGAACTGCTGGAAAAGAACATCCTGGACCCGGTCGGGCCGGAGTTCATGGCGCCGCGGGCCCGCGAATAGGCGGGCGGGCCGATGGCCGGCGCGCCGGCCAGGAGCGCACAGGCAAGGCGGGCACATCGCCCGCCTGTTTTCGTTGAGGCCTAGGCCAGCAGCGTAGCCAATAAGTCGCGCAGCCAACGCAGCCCGGCATCGGCGTCGGCGCGCTCGTGCCACAGCATTTCAAAGCCCAGCGGGTCGACCGTAAACGGCACGGGGCCTACCGCCAGCCCCGATGGCGCCGGGTCTACCGTGCGCCGCGCCACCGTCAATACCAGGTCGGTGCCCGCCAGCACGGCGGGCGCGGCTGTCCAATGCGGCAGCCGCAACGCCACGCGGCGCGTCTGGCCGATACGGGCCAAGGCCGCATCCACTTCCCCCGAACGCTGGTCCTGGCTGGCCGCCACCAGCACGTGGGGCCGCGCCAGATAGGCCTGCAGCGTCAGCGGGTCCAGGGGATTGGCGGCGTCCGTGACGCAGACGAACGGCTCCTGGAACAGCACTGCGCGGCGGATCTCGGCCGGCGTTTCACCGAACACCGCCAGGGCCAGGTCCAATTGGCCATCGACCACCCCGGCGATCATGCCGCCGCGGCTGGTGTAGCTGATTTCCAGATCGATGCCTGGCGCGTCGCGGCGCAGACGCCGCAAGAGCGGCGGCAGCACCACGCTGGCGCCGTAATCGGACATGGCCAGGCGAAAGGCGCGCCTGCTGGCCGCCGGGTCGAACACGGCCCCGGCCAGCAGGCGGCGCACCTGCGCCAGCACATCGCGCAGCGGCGCTTCCAGCGCCAGCGCGTGCGGCGTGGGCCGCAGGCCGCCACGGGTGCGATGAAACAGCGGATCGCCCAGCAGCGCGCGCAGGCGCGCCAGGGCATGGCTGACGGCCGGTTGGCTCATCGGCAGCCGGGCGGCGGCGCGGGTCAGGTGGCGCTCATGCAGCAGCGCGTCCAGCACCACGAGCAGGTTCAGGTCCACCGCCCGCAGATTGTTCCCCGGCGGCTGGGTTGGATTATTCACTGGCTGCATATTCAATAGATAAATATCGAATTGGATTGTGCGGTTGGTGAATAAGAGAATAGCGCCAATCCCTCTTTGATTGGACCCTTGCCATGAACTCGACCTCTCTTATCGCCATTCCCGCCGCCGTCCTTGCCGGTGTGATGGTGCCGTTCCAGGCCGGCGCCAACGCCGCGCTGGGCCGCCATCTGGGCCACCCCTTGTGGGCCACGATGGCGTCGCTGGCCATCAGCGCCATTGCGGCCATGGCGGTGATGGCGCTGATGCGGGTGCCGGCGCCCAGCTTTTCGGAAATCGGCCAGTTGCCATGGTGGGGCTGGACGGGCGGGCTGGCCGGCGTGTTCTACATCACTGCCGCGCTGATGCTGGCGCCGCGGTTGGGCGCGGGCGCCTTCCTGGCGGCGGTGATCGCCGGCCAGATGCTGGCCGCATTGCTGCTGGACCGCTATGCGCTGGTGGGGTTTGTCGGCAGCGCGTTGAATCCGGGCCGTCTGACGGGCGCGGCCTTGATCGCGGGCGGCGCGCTGCTGATGCACTTGTCGAACACGCCGCGCACGACGGGTTGATGGCTGGCCGGCATCACCGCTGCCCAGGCTGCTTGGCCGCCACGCGCCGCGCCATGGCGCCGGACAGGCACAGCAGCGGGCCCACGATCACCACGCCAATCAGCCCCATGGCCAATTGCGGCGCCACGCCGCTGTCCAGCAGCACGGTGGCGATGACGGCCGATCCGCTCATCTGGAACAGGCCATAGACCGCGGCGGCGGTGCCGGCGCGGTCACCGAAGGGTTCCAGCGCCAGGCTCAGCGCGGACCCCAGCGCCAGCGAGAAGCCCACCGTCAGCACCGCCACCGGCAACATGAAGATCCACGCGGCGGCCGGCGCCCAGCGCCAGGCGGCCAGGTGCATCAGGCCGGCCAGCAACAGCGCCACCATGCCGACCCGCAGCATGGCGTAGCGGCCAAAGCGCGAAATGAAGACGGGCGCCAAGAAGAAGGCCGCGATATTGATGACCGCGTTGCCGCCGAACCAGGCGGAAAAGCCCAGCTCGGAATAGCCGAGTTGCTGCACCAGCACCACGGGCGCTGCCGACACGAATACCAGGATCATCGCCATGCCGGCCATGCCGTAGACGGCGAAATACAGGAAGCGGCCGCTGGCGATGATGGGCGCATAGCGCCGCAGGCTGTAGAGCGCGGCGCCGGCGGGCGGGGGCGCGGCCCGCGTTTCCTCGAAGCGGCTGGCCAAGAGCGCGGCCAGCGCCAGCGCGAACAGCGCCATGAACACGAAGGTGCTGCGCCAGCCTGCATGCACGGCCAGCGCGCCGCCCAGCATCGGCGCCAGCGCCGGCACGGTGCACAGCGCGCCGTTCAGATAGCTGTACACCCGCGCACCGACGCTGGGGCTGAAGCAGTCGCGCACCGCGGCAAACGCGACCAGCGACGCCGAGCAGGCGCCCAGGCCCTGGATCACGCGGGCGGTGTAGAACAGGTCCAGCGACGTCGCGGCCGCGCCCAGCACGGACCCCAGCAGATAGGCGGCCGCGCCGCCCAGCGCCACCGGCCGGCGGCCATAGCGGTCGGCCAGCGGCCCGATCAGGATCTGGCCCACGCCCACCGAGAAAATGAAGAGAGTGATGCTGGCTTGCAGCGCGCTCACCGGTTGGCCAAAGCCCGTGGCCATGGCGGGCAAGGAAGGCAGATAGATGTCGATGCCCATCGGCGTCAGGGTGACCAGGCCCATCAACAGGCCGATCAGCCAGCGTTGGCCTCGGGGCGATAATGCAGACTTCATGGCAGACTCTGGGCGCGTTGCACGCCCGGGAAAACCTGACATTATCCACGACAACGGCGCGCCGACGCGAATGCGGCGGGCGTAGAATGATCCGCGTCATGCATACCGCCCGCCAGCACAGGTCCATGCGTGCCGCTTCATGAGTTTCGCCCCATGAGTTTCGTCCCCTGAGTTCCGCCCGATGAGTACAGCCAACATCCCCACCGCCACGGTCGCCGCCGCGACCACCGCGCGTCCCCGCATCGTCATCCTCTATTGCACGCAGTGCCAGTGGCTGCTGCGCGCCGGCTGGATGGCGCAGGAATTGCTGTCCACCTTTTCGACCGACCTGGGCGAAGTGGCGCTGCAGCCCGGCACCGGCGGCGTGTTCCAGATCACCTACGACGGCGACCTGCTCTGGGACCGCAAGCGCGACGGCGGCTTTCCGGAAGCCAAGATCCTCAAGCAGCGCGTGCGCGACCGGCTCGATCCGGGCAGGCCGCTGGGGCATATCGACGGCCACAAGGCCGCGCCGGCCCAGGCCGAGCCCGACGCCTGAGGCGCGAGTCCCGTTGGGGCTGGCGGTCGCCCGCCCACCGTCCCTGTCGGGTAAAAAAAAACAGCCGCACAAGTGCGGCTGTTTTGCCTTCCGATGGCCGTATCAGGCCGCCGAACTGGAGGTCTCCAAGGCCAGGCGTGCCTTGTTGCGTTGGCGCACCGCCGACACCAGCAGCAGTGCGACGAGCAGCACGCAAGCCAGCACGAAGCCCAGGCTGATCGGACGCGTCACGAAGATGGACAGCTCGCCGCGCGACAGCAGCAGGGCGCGGCGGAAGTTCTCTTCCACCATCGGCCCCAGCACGAAGCCCAGGAGCAACGGCGCCGGTTCGAAGCGCAAACGGATCAGCGCGTAGCCCGCGGCCCCGAACAGCGTCACCATGCCCACGTCGAACAGGTTGTTGTTGGTGCTGTAGACCCCGACGCAGACAAAGAACAGCGCGGCCGGGAACAGATAGCGGAACGGGACCGTCAACAGCCGCACCCACATGCCGATCAGCGGCAGGTTCAGCAGCAACAGCAGCACGTTGCCGACCCAGAAGCTGGCGATCAGCCCCCAGAACATGTCGGCGTGCTCGACCATCATCTGCGGACCGGGCTGGATGCCGTGGATGATCAGCGCGCCCAGCATCAGCGCCATCACCGGGTCGCCGGGGATGCCCAGGCTCATGGTGGGGATGAAGCTGGTCTGGGTCGAGGCGCTGGTGGCGGCCTCGGGGCCGGCGATGCCCTCGATGGCGCCGCGGCCGAAGCGGCGCGGCTCGCGCGCCACTTTCTTTTCCACCGCGTACGAGATGAACGAGGCGATGGTCGGGCCGGTGCCCGGCAGGATGCCGAATGCCGCGCCGATGGCGGTGCCGCGCACCAGGGCGCCGCGCGACTGCTTGATGTCGCCGGCCTCAGGACGCATCGACTTCATGCTGATCTTGCCGCTGGTGATCTTGGTGTCGCCGCCGATCTGGTTGATGTTCTTCAGGAAGTCGGCCACGCCGAACAGGCCCATCGCCAGCGCCACGATCTGCAGGCCGTCGCTCAGTTCGAGGATGCCGAAGTGAAAGCGCATGGTGCCGGTGTTGACGTCGGTGCCGATCACGCCGAGCAACAGGCCGACCACCACCATCGCCACGCCCTTGATCGCCGAGCCCTTGGCCAGCGTGGCGCCGGCCAGCAGGCCCAGCATCATCATCGAGAAGTACTCGGCCGGGCCGAACTTGAAGGCCACGTCCACCAGCAACGGCGAGAACAGGATCATCGCCAGGATGCCCACCGATGCGCCGCAGAACGACGAGAACATCAGCATGAACAGCGCCGAGCCCGCTTTGCCGTTGCGCGCCAGCGGATTGCCGTCCAGGCAAGCCACCGCGTGCGAGGCGGTGCCCGGCAGGTTCAGCATGATCGAGGTGATGCCGCCACCGTATTGCGA
>JBEBOQ010000057.1:0-30925 GCA_040396375.1 Achromobacter xylosoxidans | reverse complement strand
ACCCAGGCCCAGGCGCCAACGTGGGTCTTGGGCGGCGGCAGCCCTTCGGTGGGGAGTTGCGCGGCGTGGCTCATATGATTGCTCATATCAACGCTCCACCAGCGCGATGCGCTTGTTGTACCAGTTCATGAATATCGAGATCGACAGGCTGACCGTGAGGTAGGCGCCCATGATGATGAGAATGCCCTCGATGGCCTGGCCCGTCTGGTTCAGCGTGGTGTTCACCACCGACACGATGTCCGGATAGCCGATGGCGACCGCCATCGAGCTGTTTTTCAGCAGGTTCAGGTATTGGCTGGTCATGGGCGGGATGATGACGCGCAGTGCTTGGGGCAGTACCACCAGGCGCAGCGCCAGGGGCCGACGCAACCCCAGCGCACCAGCCGCTTCCCATTGGCCGTTGCCGACCGCCTGGATGCCCGAACGCACCACTTCGGCGATGAAGGCCGCGGTGTAGATCACCAGCCCCAGCAGCAGGGCGGCGAACTCGGGCGTCAAGGTCAGGCCGCCAGTGAAGTTAAAGCCCCTCAGTTCCGGCATGTCCAGCGTCAGGGATGCACCGCTGACCAGCCAACCCACGACCGGCAGGGCGATCAGCAGACCCACCGCCACACGGCCCAGCGGAAACGGCCGTCCCGTGGCTTCCTGGCGCTGCTTGCCCCAATGCCCCAGGAACAGGATGGCCACGATGGCCAGGCCCAGTCCGGCCAGCACCCCGTCAAGTGACGCGCCTTCCAGCCCCGGCACCTTCAGGCCGCGGTTGGAAATGAAGACGCCCGGCAGGGGGTTGTGCGCCTGGCGCGGGCCGGGCATGTTCTCGGTGATCAGCGCGTACCAGAAGAACAACTGCAGTAGCAGCGGCACATTGCGCATGACCTCGACGTAGATCGAGGCCAGACGTGCAATCAGCCAGTTCTTGGACAGCCGGCCCACGCCGATCAGCACGCCCAGCACGGTGGCCGCGACCAGTGCGATCAGGCCGACGCGCAGCGTGTTCAGGATGCCGACCATGATGGCGCGGCCGTAGGTGTCGGCCGGCCCGTAGGCGATGGGCGATTCACCGATGGCGAAGCCCGCTTCGCGCGACAAAAAGCCAAAGCCCGTGGCGATGTTGCGTAGTGCCAGGTTCTGCAGGGTGTTGTGGACCAGGAACCAGATGGCCGACCCCGCCAGGGCCAGCGCCAGGGCCTGGTAGGCCAGGGCGCGGGTGGCGGGATCGCTCCAGGCCCAGCGGCGCGGCGGGCGCCGCGCGGTGGCGGTGCTCTCTTTGCCCACGGTTCAGCCCGCCATCAGCGCGTTGACCGCGACGGCCAGGCGGTCCATGCCTTGCTCGATCACCTCGGTGGCCGTGGCGAACGAGAAGCGCACGTAGGGCGACAGGCCGTACGAGCCGCCGTCGATCACCGCCACGCCGGCCTGGCGCAGGAAGAACAGGCTGACGTCCAGGTCGGTCTTCAGTTCACCGTCGGGGCCGCTGCGGCCGATCAGGCCGCTGACGTTGGCGTACACGTAGAAGGCGCCGTCAGGCGTAGCGCAAGAGATGCCGGGGATGGCGTTCAGGCGGCGCACGATCAGGTCGCGGCGGGCCTTGAAGATGGCAACCATGTCCGTGACGCTGGATTGGTCGCCTTCCAGGGCGGCCTGGGCGGCGGCCTGCGAGATGGCGCTGGGGCAGCTCGTGCTTTGCGACATCACGGTGCTCATGGCCTTGATCAGGTCGGCGGGGCCCGCGCCGTAGCCGACGCGCCAGCCGGTCATGGCGTACGACTTGGACATGCCGTTGACGATCAGGGTGCGGTCGGCCAGTTGCGGCTCGATCTGCACGGGCGACACGTGGGGTTCCGCGCCGTAGCAGAACGGGGCGTAGATTTCGTCGCTAAGAATCCAGACGCGCGGATGGCGCAGCAGCACATCGGTCAGGGCGCGCATTTCAGCGCGGCTGTACACGGCGCCGCTGGGGTTGCTGGGGGAATTCAGGATCAGCCAGCGGGTGCGCGGCGTGATGGCGGCTTCCAGGGTGGCCGCGTCCAGCTTGAAGCCTTGCGACTCGGGGCCGGCGGCGACGACGGGCTTGCCTTCGTTGAGCAGCACCATGTCGGGGTACGACACCCAGTACGGCGCGCAGACGATCACTTCGTCGCCCGGTTCCAGGCTGGCGGTCAGGGCCGCGCTGATGATCTGCTTGGCGCCGGCGCCCACGGCGATCTGGTCCAGGCCGTACTTGGCCCCCAGCGTCAGTTCCAGGCTGTTGGCGATGGCGCGGCGCAGGCCGGGGGTGCCGTTGGGGCTGGTGTAGCGGATGTCGCCGCCAGCGATGGCGGCCTGGCCGGCGCGCGCGATGTGCGCGGGCGTGGGCATGTCGGGCTCGCCCAGGGTGAAGTCGGCGATCTCGCGGCCGGCGCGGCGCAGTTCGTCGACGACGATCTTGGCGGCCATGCTGGGGGAGGGTTTGATCTGCTTGAGACGGGCGTTGACGATGCTGTTCATGGTGACTGCTTTAAAAAAAGGGCGGAGGCCGGCACACCCGCCGGCCCCGCGGAAATCAGGGGAAAACGTTTGCCGCGGCCTGGCGGACGGATCCGGCCAGGCCGCGCGTAGGCCCGCAGACGCGCATGGGCGTCTGCGGGCCGTGGTGGCTTAGCGCACCGGCCAGCCGTACATCAGGCCGCCCTGGGTCCACAGCTTGTTCAGGCCGCGCTCCAGCTTCAGGGGGCTTTCCTTGCCCATGGCGCGGTCGTAGCTTTCGCCGTAGTTGCCCACTTGCTTGATGATGTTGTAGGCCCACTTGTCGTCCAGCCCCAGGTTCTTGCCCATGCCGGGCGTCACGCCCAGGATGCGCTGCACGTTGGGGTTGGTGCTCTTGAGCATGTCATCGACGTTCTTGGACGTGATGCCGTATTCCTCGGCTTCCAGCATGGCGTTCAGCGACCAGCGCACCACGTTGAACCACTGCTCGTCGCCCTGGCGCACCATGGGGCCCAGCGGTTCCTTGGACAGGTTTTCCGGCAGGATTTCCCAGTCGTCCGGCTTGGCCAGGCGCGTGCGCATGTTGGCGGCGGTGTTGGACTTGTCGTTGGTATAGGCGTCGCAGCGACCCGATTCCAGCAGACGGAAGTTTTCGTCGTAGTTCTCGACCAGCACCGGCTTGAAGGTGATGCCGCGGGCGCGGAAGTAGTCGGCCAGGTTCAGTTCGGTGGTGGTGCCGGGCTGCACGCAGACCGTGGCGCCGTCCAGTTCCTTGACCGTCTTGACGTTCATGGACTTCTTCACGATCAGGCCCTGGGCGTCATAGAAATTGACGCCCACGCCGATCAGGCCCAGCGTGGTGTCGCGCGTCAGGGTCTGGGTGGTGTTGCGCGACAGCATGTCGATCTCGCCCGATTGCAGCGCGGTGAACTTGGCCTGGGCGGTCAGGACATTGCCCTTGACCTTGGAGGCGTCGCCGAACATCGCGGCGGCCACGGCGCGGCACATGTCCACGTCCAGGCCGGTCCATTCGCCCTTGCTGTCCAGCACCGAAAAGCCGGGGATGCCGGCAAAGCCGCATTGCAGGAAGCCTTTTTTCTTGACGGCTTCGAAGGTGACGCCGGCTTGCGCGCCGGACGCCACGCACAGCAGGGTCGCCGCGACGGCGGTGGTCAGGAACTTACGCATGAAAGTGTTCTCCAGGGAGGGTAGGAAGCAGCAAAGGGGCAAAGACCGGACGCGCGGCAACGCTCCCCGCGTCTGCGAAGCAGAGGCGGCGGTGTGCGCTTGTACGGACGGGGAGGGGAAAGCGGAGGCGGTGCGAGAGATGCGGCGCGGTCGCGACAGCAGCTTTCCAGACGGGCGGCTACCGGTGGATACGGGTGGCGTAGCGTTGGAAAGTCGGGCGTAGGGCAGGCAACGTGGTCATCGGCGGCACTTGGACGGCTGGTCTTGCGTAACTGATCCCGTGCAGTGGCTATCACTAACGGGTTTCACTAACTCATGAGACGTATGATGGCAGCCATCATACAAGTGAGCAAGTAAGGGGATTCCCGTAATTTGCAACTGGCCGATCCGTTATATGGCGGTGGCAGCCGCCCGAAGGCGGGCGGCTGCCTGGGGCGTCAGGCTGGCGGGTGCGACAGCAGCTTGCGGTAGCGGGCGATGCTGTCACCCAAGTGGCGGGCCATGGCGGCGCGCGCGGCGCCGGGGTCGCGGCGCATGATGGCCGTCAGGATGGCCTCGTGCTCTTGCACGTTGCGCGTTTCGTAGGTTTCGAGCTCGTCGGGCGTCTTGCCGCCGTGCTTGATGTTCAGGTCCAGCATCACGTCGCGCACCGCCGCCTGCAGCAGCGCGGGAAAGTGCGGGTTGTTGGACGCGCGGGCGATGGACAGGTGGAATTCGTAGTCGGCCTTGACGGCCGCTTCCATGTCGCGGGTGGCGCGGTTGAAGGCGTCAAAGGCCTCGACGATGCCACTGAGATCGGCGGCGCTGCGGCGTTCGGCCGCCAGGCCACAGGCCTCGACCTCAAGGCCGGCGCGCAATTCCATGATGTGCAGGGCCCAGCGCGGGTCGGTGGCGGGAGCCACGACGAAGTCGATGGGCTTTTCGCGGTCTTCGGTGACGAACACGCCGATGCCGGCCTTGCTGACCAGCCGCCCGCTCAAGCGCATCGAGGCCACGGCCTCGCGGATGACGGTGCGGCTGACATCGAACTCGGCGCATAGCGCGTGTTCGGACGGCAGCTTGTCGCCGGAACGGTACTGCCTTGCGTCCAGCCGCTTGGTCAGTTCGTCGATCACGACGTCGGTCAAGCGCGAACGCTGGCGGGGCCGGGGAGTTTCCATTGTCTCTTTTGTGGTTGCGGTGCCGGGGGACGAAGCCTTAATGATAAAACGGCTGCGGCCGTATGACAGCATACAGGAGCGCAACGGTTCGGTCGCAGCTGGGAACCTTTAGGACGCGGTCTGTTACTCAGCCCGTAGACCCGCTGGCATGGCGTGACGGCCGAGTGCCCGCCGCCGAGGGGGTCTCTACAAGGAAACTGTCATGGTGACTCAAGTTCAGGGCGCCGCGGGTGCGCGCCAAACGGATCTGCTGGGCCGGATGGGCAATTCGGTGCAGGCCTTCGCGGCGGCGATCGGACGCGGCCTGAGCCGCGTCATGGCGAATGTCCAAGGCGGACCGGCGCCGCAATTCGGTACGCGCTACGGCCCGGTGCAGGGCAATGCGGTGGTGGCGCAAGTGGCGGGATACCGGGTGCTGGGGGACAAGGCAAAAGGCGTGGAGCCGGGCTTTATCGCCAAGCGGGACTGGACGCCGGGCGATTCCCAGAAGCTGCTGGATGCAGGCGACGGTCAGCAGACCGGGCACAAGTTCAACGTCCGGGCGCAGGACCTGATCGAGCGGTGGTTGCGGCCGGGGCAGCTCGATAGTCGCCCTGATGGCGCCGCCTTGAATGCGGTGCTGCGGGCCGCGCTGGAGTCGGTTGCCCAGGCCGACGATTTGGAACAGGCGCAAAACGCCAAACGGCTGCTTGGCGGCGGACAGGAGCTGGACGCGTCATCGTCGTCGATGGGCGATCCGACGATAGAGCCGCCGACGCGCCAGATGCTGGGCGGGGTGATCGACAGCACGACCACCTTGGCCTCGCATCAGTCGGACGACGATGCCGACCTGCTGCAAACCCTGAGTCGCGACAAGTCGATGAACGACGCGGCCTTCGTGCAAAAGCTCGCCGCCGCCGTGATCCGGCAGGCCGAAACCCAGCGCGCGCCGAACCTGGGTGGCGATCTGGCCGGCGCTGCGGCCACGGTGTCGGATGCGCTGCGGGCGAGCATCATGGAGACCGAGGCGAAGTTCACGCAGAAGCACTACATCAAGCTGGATTACTACGAAGAAGACAAGTTCGCCGGCAAATACCAGATTCCGGCCGACAAGGCTAAGGGGGTCATCCACAGGCTGGCGACAGGCGCGTCGGCCCGTGACCGCAACGAAGGCGCCGTGCGCGAGGCCCTGGCCAACGACCTGATGCGCGCCTTGGGGGTCGAGACCCAGAAGCTGAAAATCGTGGAAGGCGTGCACCAGGACGGCACGCCCAAGCTGATGCTGGACGGCACGCACGTGCGCGGCCAACTGGCGCGTGATGGCGTGACCACGCTGGGCTTCCATGATTTCGATGGCACCCCGGTAGATGGCGACCGCTACCTCAAGGATGGCGTCATCGTGCGCAATGCGCATCGGCAGGGCGACCCCGCGCATGTCTTTAATGGTCCGCCCACCCTGGACCTCACGATCCAGGAGCTGGGCCGCAACAAGATCCTGATGCTGCTGATGGCCGACCGCGATGCGCTGGGCTCACGGGGCGGCAACAAGGGTTATGTGGGCGATACCTTCGTCGGCATCGATCCGGGGCATGCGCTTGAAACCAGCCTGCTGGCCAGGCGGGGGGACGTCCGCAGCGATTTTTCGTTCGAGCAGCCCAGTATCTTTGCCGCGCGGGGCTACAAGAATTTCAGCATGTTCGACCAAAGCTCGCTGTCCGAGAAGATGGAGGGCGTGCGCCAGATCGCCCACTTGAAGGAATCCGGGGCGGACACGCAGCTCTTTGCGTTGTATGCCGCACAGTTCGGTCAGGGCCAGCCCGATGCGGCAAATTTCAGCGACCGCATCGGCAACATGCAGCGCCTGTATGAAGGCCGCCGCGACGATATTCTCGCGGTGTTCCAGGAACGGCTGGCCGTTGACAACTTTGATTTCGGGCAGGCGGGCAATCCTGCTGCCCATGGCGCCTATCGCGACGTGGCGCTCAACCTGCTGGAGGGGCTGGAAAAGTTCACATCCGAGACGACGCTGCAGACCCAAAGCGGCATCAGGCTTGTCCACCCCCAGATTTCAGACCCGTCCAAGCGCAAGGAATGGCACATCGCCCAGGATCCACAAAGCCTGAACGTGACATTCACCTTTACCGGCACGTCCAAGGAAACCACCAAGATGCAGCGGGATATCGCTGACTTTCTTGGGCAGGGCGGACAGGGCGCCACGCTGGAACGCAGCGGCACCAAGGGCCGCACCTTGACCCTGACCATGCCGACCGCTTTGCTGCCCGGCATCGGCGCAAGATTGAGCGCCGCGTCCATCGCGAACCACAAACACCCGGCCGTCGGCCAATAGCAATCCGGAGACCATCATGTCCGCTTTTCCGTCCGCCAAGTTGACCGCCATCGCCCGTGCGCTCGGCCACGAGGCATCCCTATTTGACGAGCAGGGCCAGGCTACGTTGCGCATTGAGGGCACGACCCTGGTCCTGCAGGGCTTTGAGGAGGCCGGGGTGCAGGTTCTGGTCGTGGCCGCCGAACTGGGCACCGTTGCGCCCGAGGCCCGCGCCCGCGTCTACGCGACGATGCTTGCCGCTAACGTGTCCTGGCGCGATGTCGGCGGCGGCGCGCTGGCCCTGGATGAATCGACCCACAACGCCTTGCTGATGCTGCGCCTGGACGTGACCACGCTGGATGACCAGGCGCTGGCGCAGCGGCTGTATGCGTACACGGATGCCGCGCTGAATTGGGCGGCCCGCCTGGGGCTACGACGGGGGGCCGCCGCTGCGGTCGAGGCCATGGCGCCCGCCAGCGAATTGACGTTCGCACCCGGCACCTTTGCCTGACCGGTAGGACGCCATGTTGAACATCGATACTTTTCAGGCTCTGGTCAACGACTATTGCGCGCGGACCGGTCTGCCGCCCGCGCAGTTCGACGCGGATCATTGCGTACTGATGCCCGAACCCGACCAGGCCGCCATTCTGGCCTGGGACGACATCGAGCAAGAGGTGCTGCTGCTCGCGCCGGTTGGCGCGGTGCCGATCGCGCTGGACGGCGATGCGGCGCTGCAATTGTTGGGCGATGCTTATCTTGGGCAGCACCTGAGCGGGGCGGCGGCCGGCATCGATCCGCAAACCGGCGGCATGGTGCTATGGCGCCGGCTACCGGCCTATGGGTTGACTGCCGACAGCCTGGCGCGCGCCATTCATCGCACCACCGCGGCCGCGCAAGCGTGCCTGGGGCAGGGCGCTTTGGCTGGCTGACGGCGCCTGCCGGGCATCTGACTTGCCCGGCAGGCGATTCGCTTTTTACTGCGGTCCCAGCTTCTGGATCAGCGCGTTGAGCATGTCCATTTCTTCGCGCTTCAGATCCGTCAGCGGCGCACGCACGGGGCCAGCGTCGTGGCCGACCAGCTTGGCGCCGGCCTTGACGATGCTGACCGCATAACCGGCGCAGCGGTTGCGGATTTCCAGGTAGGGCAGGAAGAAGTCATCCAGCAACCGGTTGGTGGTGTCGTGGTCGTGGGCGGCGACGGCGCGGTAGAAGTCCATCGCGGTCTTGGGCACGAAGTTGAAAACGGCCGACGAGTAGACGGGTACGCCCAGCGCCTTGTAGGCGGCAGCGTAGACCTCGGCGGTGGGCAGGCCGCCCAGGTACGAGAAGCGGTCGCCCATTTTGCGGCGGATGCGGACCATGGCTTCGATATCACCGATACCGTCCTTGAAGCCGACCAGGTTGGGGCAGCGTTCGGCCAACTGGGCCAGGCTGTCGGCGGACAAACGCGATTGCGCGCGGTTGTAGACGATGACGCCGATCTTGACGGATTTGCAGACCTGTTCGACGTGGTCGACGATGCCTTGTTGCGAGGCTTCGGTCAGGTAGTGGGGCAGCAGCAAGACGCCCTTGGCGCCCAGGCGTTCGGCTTCTTGCGCATAGGCGATGGCCACGCGCGTCGGGCCGCCGGCGCCGGCCAGGATCGGCACCTTGCCAGCGCAGGTGTTGACGGCGGTGCGGATGACGTCGGAATACTCGGACGGGGCCAAGGAGAAGAATTCGCCCGTGCCGCCGGCGGCGAACAGGGCGGTGGCGCCGTAGGGCGCCAGCCATTCCAGGCGCTGGGCGTAGGTCTTGGCGTTGAAGTCGCCGTTCTGGTCGAAGTCGGTAACGGGGAAGGAGAGCAAGCCTTCCGAGACGATCGCCTTGAGTTCCTGGGGAGTGGTCATACCTGAGTCCGTGATTGCTTAAAGGGAAGCCGCCAAGGCATGGGCGAGGGCGGCTGGGATAGAAATCCAGTAGATGTATGTCATCGTACAACATACAGGATGTGCGGGCAACGGAGAAAGATAGCAGGCTGATGTTGTCGTACAACATAAAAAGGGCGCGATATAAATGCGGCGCCTGACAGGGTGGTGGTGACGCGACTCAGAGCGGGAATTCAAAAAAAACGGGCGGCATATCGCCGCCCGTCGTGGCTGGACGCGTGCGGCGTCAGACGGCGAGCACGCCGTCCGTCATGCGGGGCAGCCCCAACGGATTGGCGCGCATGATGCCGTCGGGCAGCAGCGCATCAGGCAAGTCCTGGTAGCAGACCGGGCGCAGGAAGCGGCGGATGGCGGTGGCGCCTACCGAGGTCGACGCGGGGTTCGACGTGGCCGGGAAGGGGCCGCCGTGGACCATGGCGTGGCTGACTTCGACGCCGGTGGGGTAGCCGTTGGCCAGGATGCGGCCAGCCTTGCGTTCCAGCACCGGCAAGAGGCTGCGCGCCAGGTCAGCGTCGGCGTCGTCCACGAACAGCGTGGCGGTGAGCTGGCCTTCCAGGTGTTCGGCGACGCTGCGCATTTCAGCGGCGTCACGGCAGGCGACCACCAGCGAGGCGGGGCCGAACACTTCGGCTTCCAGCTCAGGCGAAGCCAAAAAGCGCGCGGCGTCGGTGCCGAAGACGGCGGGGCCGGCGGCGTTGGCGGCGGGCTTGGAGGCCTCGCCACGGCCCAGCGTAGCGACGCTGGCGTGGGCGGCCAGGGCTTGTTCGCCCTGCGTGTAGGCCGAGAAGATGCCGGGGGTCAGCATGGTGGCCGCGCCTTTGGCCTCTACCGCCTGGCCGGCTGCCTGACGGAAGCGGTCCAGCGCGGGGCCTTCGATGCCGATGACCAGGCCGGGGTTGGTGCAGAACTGGCCCACGCCCATGACCAGCGAGTCGACAAAGCCCTTGGCGATGGCTTCGCCGCGCGCTTCCAGGGCGGCGGGCAGGAGGAACACCGGATTGATGCTGGACATCTCGGCGTATACGGGAATCGGCACGGGGCGGGCGTTGGCGGCCGCGACCAGGGCCAGGCCACCGCGGCGCGAGCCCGTGAAGCCGACGGCCTTGATGGCCGGGTGGGTCGCCAGGGCGGTGCCGATTTCATTGCCGGCGCCGAACAGCAGCGAGAAGGTGCCTTCCGGCAGGCCGTGCTTGGCCACCGCTTGCTGGATCACGCGGCCCACCATTTCCGAGGTGCCGGGGTGGGCGTTGTGGGCCTTGACGATGACCGGGCAGCCGGCTGCCAGGGCCGATGCCGTGTCGCCGCCGGCGACCGAGAACGCCAGCGGGAAATTGCTGGCGCCGAACACGGCGACCGGCCCCAACGGCACGTTGGCCAGGCGCAGGTCGGCGCGCGGCAGCGGCTGGCGCTCGGGTTGGGCCGGGTCGATGGTGGCGTCCAGGAAATAGCCGTCGCGCACGACGCGGGCGAACAGGCGCAACTGGCCCACCGTGCGGCCGCGCTCGCCTTGCAGGCGGGCCAGGGGCAAGCCGCTTTCCAGGTGGGTGCGCTCGATCAGCGCGTCACCCAACTGCAGGATGCCTTCGGCGATGCTTTCCAGGAACTGGGCGCGGGTTTCCAGGGGCGCGGCGCGGTAGGGGTCGAAGGCGGCCTGGGCCAGTTCGGCGGCGCGCGCCACGTCCTGGGCGGTGCCGGCGTTAAAGCCGGGCTCCAGGGGCTGGCCGTTGGCGGGATTGATGGCGTGTTGCGGGGCGCCGCTGCCTTTCACGGCGCTGGCGCCGATCAACATGTTGCCGGTCAAAGTCATGCGTAATTCTCCGAATAAAAACGCCCCCGGATGGGGGGCGAGCAGGCGGTGCTGCAAGGCGGGCTTATTGGGGCCCAAGCTTGCGGATCAGGGCGTCGAGCATGTCCATTTCTTCGCGCTTCAGATCCGTCAGCGGCGCACGCACGGGGCCAGCGTCGTGGCCGACCAGCTTGGCGCCGGCCTTGACGATGCTGACCGCATAACCGGCGCAGCGGTTGCGGATTTCCAGGTAGGGCAGGAAGAAGTCATCCAGCAACCGGTTGGTGGTGTCGTGGTCGTGGGCGGCGACGGCGCGGTAGAAGTCCATCGCGGTCTTGGGCACGAAGTTGAAAACGGCCGACGAGTAGACGGGTACGCCCAGCGCCTTGTAGGCGGCAGCGTAGACCTCGGCGGTGGGCAGGCCGCCCAGGTACGAGAAGCGGTCGCCCATTTTGCGGCGGATGCGGACCATGGCTTCGATATCACCGATACCGTCCTTGAAGCCGACCAGGTTGGGGCAGCGTTCGGCCAACTGGGCCAGGCTGTCGGCGGACAAACGCGATTGCGCGCGGTTGTAGACGATGACGCCGATCTTGACGGATTTGCAGACCTGTTCGACGTGGTCGACGATGCCTTGTTGCGAGGCTTCGGTCAGGTAGTGGGGCAGCAGCAAGACGCCCTTGGCGCCCAGGCGTTCGGCTTCTTGCGCATAGGCGATGGCCACGCGCGTCGGGCCGCCGGCGCCGGCCAGGATCGGCACCTTGCCAGCGCAGGTGTTGACGGCGGTGCGGATGACGTCGGAATACTCGGACGGGGCCAAGGAGAAGAATTCGCCCGTGCCGCCGGCGGCGAACAGGGCGGTGGCGCCGTAGGGCGCCAGCCATTCCAGGCGCTGGGCGTAGGTCTTGGCGTTGAAGTCGCCATTCCGGTCGAAATCGGTGACGGGGAAGGACAGCAGGCCTTCCGAGACGATTTCCTTGAGCTCCTGCGGCGTGGTCATGGGCGGGGTTTCCTCTGTGGCGGGCGACCCGCAGGCGGGCAGTCTGCCGTGCCGGTCGCGGTGAATAGGTACGTCATCGTACAACATGATTTGAGCGTGCTCAAGCGTCGTTCTCCTATGAGCGGCCTAGGCAACTTGGGGAAATCCGCAATTCATCGAAGCCTTCGGTAGCAGATATTCTCTTGGTTGTACGATAACGTACCGGATGCCGACTCTTACGGTGTCCATCCATTTCAGGAGCCCCCATGCAGCTCGCGGCAGGCCAAGCGCCCGTGCTTATCAAGATCCACCCGCAGGACAACGTCGCCATCGTGGCCAACGACGGCGGCTTGCCGGCGGGGACTACGCTACCGGACGGCCTGATGCTGGTCGAAGCGGTGCCGCAAGGACACAAGGTGGCGCTGCACGACCTGGCGCAGGGCGAGGCGGTGCGGCGCTACAACGTGGTGGTTGGATATGCGGCGCAGGCGCTGGCACGTGGCAGTTGGGTCAACGAGCGCGTCACCACGATGCCCGCGGCCCGCACCTTGCAAGACCTGCCGGTGGGGACGCGCCGCGTCGCGCCGTTGCCGCCGCTGGACGGCTATACGTTCCAGGGCTATCGCAACGCGGATGGCACCGTGGGCACGCGCAATATTCTGGCCATCAGCACCACCGTGCAATGCGTGCAGGGCGTGGTCGAACACGCGGTGGCGCGGATCCGCCGCGAGCTGCTGCCGCGCTATCCCAACGTGGACGAGGTAGTGGGGCTGGAACACACCTATGGCTGCGGCGTGGCGATCGATGCGCCGGGCGCAGCGATTCCGGTGCGCACGCTGCACAACATTGCCCGCAATCCCAATTTTGGCGGCACGACCATGGTGGTCAGCCTGGGCTGCGAAAAGCTGCAACCCGAACGCTTGCTGGCGCCGGGCGCGATCCCGATCCGCGCGGGCCAGGGCATGGACGGCGTGGCCGGCAACGGCGTGGACACCATCGTGCTGCAGGACGACGAGCACGTGGGCTTTGAATCCATGATCGACAACATCATGCGCACCGCTGAACGGCACCTGGAAAAGCTGAACCAGCGGCGTCGCGAGACCTGTCCGGCGTCCGACCTGGTGGTGGGCGTGCAGTGCGGCGGCAGCGATGCGTTTTCAGGCGTGACGGCCAATCCGGCGGTGGGCTTTGCGGCCGATCTGCTGGTGCGCGCGGGCGCCACGGTGATGTTCTCGGAAAACACCGAAGTGCGCGACGGCATCGACCAGCTGACCGCGCGCGCCGCCACGCCGGAAGTGGCAGAGGCGCTGGTGCGCGAGATGGCCTGGTACGACGATTACCTGCAACGCGGTAGCGCCGACCGCAGCGCCAACACCAGTCCGGGCAACAAGAAGGGCGGTCTGTCCAACATCGTTGAAAAGGCGATGGGGTCGATCGTGAAATCCGGCTCGTCCAATATCGACGGCGTGCTGTCGCCCGGCGACCGGTTGACGCGCAAGGGCCTGATCTTCGCGGCCACGCCGGCCAGCGATTTCATCTGCGGCACGCTGCAACTGGCGGCGGGCATGAACCTGCACATCTTCACCACCGGCCGCGGCACGCCCTACGGACTGGCGCAGGTGCCGGTTATCAAGGTCGCGACCCGCAGCGACCTGGCGCGGCGCTGGCACGACCTGATGGATGTGGACGCCGGCCGCATTGCCACTGGCCAGGCCAGCATCGAAGACGTGGGCTGGGAGCTGTTTCGCATGATGCTGGAGGTGGCCAGCGGCCGGCGCCAGACCTGTGCGGAAAAGCTCAAACTGCATAACGCACTGGCGCTGTTCAACCCGGGGCCGGTGACGTGATGGGCCAGTCCTGCGGTCGCCAGGCCGCGAGGTTCGTGGCGAGCCGACCTGATTTCAGCGGGGTTGCCTGCAGGCAATCCTGACACCACCCGGCACCGGCCCAATGAGGCCCGGGCCTTTATCTACAACGACAACGGAGACAACATGGATTCAAACAGAAGGCATCTGCTGGCCGGCGCCGCCGCGCTGGGCCTGGCGCGGATCACGCCGGCCTGGGCCCAGGCCGACGCCTGGCCGACCCGCCCGGTGCGCATCGTGGTGCCGTACCCGCCCGGCGGCTCGTCGGACATCATCGCGCGCGTCATCGCGCCGCGGCTGGCCGAGGCGCTTAAGCAGACCGTGGTGGTGGAGAACAAGCCCGGCGCCAACGGCAACCTGGGCGCGGGCATCGTGGTGCAGTCGGCACAGGAAGGCCACACCGTACTGCTGTGCGACGTGGGCGCGCTGGCCATCAGCCCGTCGGTCTATACCAAGCTGTCGTTCGATCCGTCCAAGGACCTGCGCTCGGTCGGCATGCTGGCGTATTCGCCGCACGTGCTGGCGGTGCATCCGGACGTGCCGGCCAAGACCGTGCCCGAACTGGTGGCGCTGTCCAAGAAGCAGCGGCTGAATTTCGCCGTGACCGCCATCGGCAGCGCGCCGCACCTGGCCGCGGTGGCCGTGCAGCAGGCGACGGGTGCGCAATGGGAATACGTGCCGTACAAGGGCGGTTCGCAGGCGGTCACCGATACCATCGGCGGGCAGACGCAGGTCATCATGAACGGCTTGTTGGCGACGTTGCCGCATATCAAGGGCGGCAAGCTGCGCGCGATTGCGATCTCGAAGAAAGAGCGCATGCAATTGGTCGCCGACATCCCCACGATTTCCGAACAGGGCGTGGCGGGGTTCGAATCAGGTACCTGGCAGGGCGTGATGGCGCCGGTAACCACCACGGGCAAGACCGCGAACCTGTTGGCGACGCTGATGGGGCAGATCGTCAACCAGCCCGATGTGAAGTCGCAACTGAACGAGCAAGGCGCCGAGATCGTGGTGCGCAACCCGGCGGAACTGGCCCAGTTCTTCGGCAGCGAGCGCGCACGTTGGGCCAAGGTGGTGGCTAGCGCGGATATAAGACTGGATTAACCATCGCGGGCGCCACCTGCCGGCGGTATATTTAATTTTTGTTGCATACTGTCGTTGTTTGTATGAACCCCTCGCGCTGCGGCGCGCGGGAGCCTCGGCACAACGCCGGGCAAACAACGGAGCAATGTGTGCAGCAAAAACTTCCGCTACTCCGGGTCATCCGGCAAACCTTCGACACCTTGGGCGATCATGGCGGGCAGATGCTCGCGCAGGCGCCTCAACTGCTGGCGCTGATGTTCGCCGGCACCTGCCTGTCGATGTACCTGAGTCATTTGGCGCTGGTTGAGCACAGCATGTTGCTTGACGCGGCGGGTTGGCTGGTGGTTGTGGCCGCACCGGTGCTGGCGGCGGTCGGCTGGCACCGCCGTATCTTGCTCAACGAAACCCCGCGCGCCGGCTTCGCGGCCGGCAAGCCGGAACGCATGTACTTCCTGCTGGCTGTGGCCACGTCGGTGGGCTTGTTTGTGCTGGCGACGCTGCAGCTGTTCGTCTATGTGTTGACGACGGGCCCTGAGGGCACGAGTTCGCTGGGCAAACTGTTGGCGCTAGGGCTGTGGCTAGTGCCGCTCTATTTCATTGGCCACCTGTTTCTGGCGTTGCCCGAAGCCGCGTTGACGGGCAAAGTGAACCTGCGCCGCATCCATGCCATGACCCGGGGCAACAAGCTGCGTTTCGTGGTGGTGGGGCTGTTGCCGATACCGATACTGCTGCTGTTGGAGCTAGTCAGGATTTACCTGCTGCAGATGCCGCGTACGCTCAGCCCCGGCTTCTATGTCTATAACGCCATTTCCATGCTTGTAGGCAGCCTGATCACCGTGACGAGCATGTCGGTCTGCTATCGCGTCCTGGTGCTGCAATCCGAGGTGCAAGCACGAGACGCAGCGCCGGGCACCGCGGTGTCGAACGAGGGGTAAAGCGCCACCTGGGCCGCCTGAGGTCGCCCAGGCGGCGGCTATAAAAAACCGCGGACCGCGCAGCGCCTGGCAAGGCACTGAACGGTCCGCGGTTTTTTTCAAGCAGGGATCAGTCTTTGGCTTGCGTATCGGCCTGCGCTTGATCCGGCGTTTGCTCCGGCGCCTGGGCGGTCGATGCCTCGGACGCTGCTTGCTCCGGCGCGGCGGCCGACGTTTTCACGTGGTCGTCCGCCGCGGGTGCGGCTGCATCGGCCGGTACCGGCGCTGCCGTGACGTCCTTCGCAGCGGCGTCCGTCGAGGCGGCATCAGCTTGCGGCTTGGCCTTGTTGGCGTTGCCCTTGCCACCGCGGGCGCCCGGGCCCTTGCCGTGGCGGCGCGAGGCCATGCGCTTGGCGTGCTGGGCTTCGTTGGCGGTGACGGCGCCGGCGGGTTCGCCGTTCAGGTCGACGCGTGCGGCGGCTTCGACCATGCTGTCCCAGTAACGACGGCCGTCGCACCAGGTCTTGACGGCGACCTTGATTTCGTCGGCGCTAAGCTGCAAGGCCTGGGCGTGCTGCTGCAGGTCTTCAAGTACGCCCAGCTTGAGCGGCACCTTGGCGGCCGGCTTCTTGGGGAATGCCTTGGGGAACTGGCGTTGCAGTCGCGAAATGGCGATCAGGACCGGGTCGACGTCGGTGTCGCGCTTTTCGCGCGGCGCCTGACGCTGGCCAGCCTGCTGCCCGTCGCGCTGTCCTTCACGCTTGCCGTTCCGGTTGCCGCCGCGCTTTTCGTCGCGCTTGCCTTCGCCTTTGGCGGCGGCGGGACGCGGAGGTTTGGTGGAAGCCGTTTCTTCGGGGGCTTGCTTGATAAGCAGTCCTCGGATGGCGGCTAGCTGTTCTAGACCCATAGTGTGTGCAGCACGTTCTAATGTTGAAAGCAGGAGCATAACAGTTGTTACCCGCCAGATTGAAGTTGCGGGGGTCCAACGGGCGTCGTAAGCTCCTTGGCACCATGAAACTGCACCCGTCTGTTACGTTTATGCGTCTATCCGCCGCCGTCAGGCGGGGGGTGGCGCTGCTGGCGGTGACGTTGCTGGTTTTCCAGTCCCTAGTCGCGTCGGCGGCGTTTGGCGCCCCGCTGCATGCGGCCGGCGGCCAGGGCGCGGCCGTCATCCTGTGCACGGCCAGCGGGCCGCGAGTGATGGTGTTGGACGCGGCGCCGGCCGGCTCGGCCGCCCACACGCCTTCCGGATGGGACACGGCGGGTGGCACGCTGCCGCACTGCTGCGCGTCCACCTGCGCGATGCTCGGCGGGGCCTGCCCGCCCACGCCAGCCGGCCTGGCCTGGCGCTTGCCTGCCATCGGCCCGGCGCTGTCGGCGCCTGTCGGGGATGCGACGCCGCGATGGCGCAGTGCGCCGGCCTGGCGGCCGCAGCAATCGCGCGCGCCGCCTCGCGCCGCCTGATCCATTCGCAGCGATTCGTGTCCCCAGCCCGCATTTGCGCGGCTGCTGCGGGCTGCCGGGTCGCGCGGTTCGACATCCTTGTTCGTGACCTATTCCGCGGCTTCTGCGCCGCCGATTCATCAGGAGTTCCCACTATGTTCAAGCCCGCACTGATCGCCGCCGCCACGCTGGCCCTGGCCCCGCAATTCGCTTGGGCCCATGCCCACCTGAAGCAGGCCGCCCCGGCCGACAAGGCGGTGGTGGCCACCGCGCCGGCGTCGGTGACCGCGAGTTTCTCCGAAGGGCTGGAGCCCGCGTTTTCGTCGCTGACCCTGCTGGACGCCGCCGGCAAGCCGGCCGCCACCGCCAAGGCGGCGCCCGCGCCGGGCGATGACAAGACGTTGGTGCTGCCCGTGCCCAAAGACTTGCCGGCCGGCGCCTATACGGTGAAATGGCAGGCGCTGTCCAAGGATGGCCACAAGACCGACGGCACCTGGACCTTCACGGTCAAGCCTTGAGATGAGCAGCCTGTTCGCCGCGTTTGCGCTGTGCCGGGCCCTGAGCGTGGCGGCGGCGGTGTTGCTGTTCGGGGCCGGCGCGATGCTGGCCCTGGGCGGCTCGCCGCGCTTGGCGCTGGACGCGGAAACCGCGTTGCGGCGCACGCTGCGCGGGGCCGCGGCGATCGGGCTGCTTGCCACGCTGTGCCTGCTGCCGCTGCAGACCGCCAGCATCGCCGGTGACTGGGGCGCGCTGTGGGACACGGACATGCTGGACACGGTGGCGCTGCAAACCCGCTACGGCCAGGCCTGGATGCCGCGCGTGCTGGGCGCGGGGCTGGCGCTGGCCGTGGTGCTGTGGGTTCGTCCGGGCCGGCCCTGGGTGTTGGCCTGGGTGGCGGGACTGGCCTTGGCGCCGCTGAGCCTGAGCGGCCATGCCGCGATGCACGAAGGCTGGCTGGGCGTGGCGCATGCGGCAAACGACTTTCTGCATGCGCTGTCCGCGGCGTTCTGGTTGGGGTCGCTGCCGGTGTTCCTGCTGTGGCTGGCGGCCTGGCGGCGTCCGGGCAATCGGGCCGAAGCGACGCGCGCGTTGTTGCGGTTTTCCAGGTGGGGGCATGTCGCGGTGGCGGCGTTGCTGCTGAGCGGCGCCGGCAATGCGGCGTTGATCCTGGGAGCCGGCAGTGTGGACCCCGGATCGGATTATCAGCGCCTGTTGCTGGTGAAAATCGTACTGGCGTTGGTCATGGCGGGCTTGGCGATCGTGAACCGCTACCGCTGGATTCCGCGCATTCGCACGCAGCGGGCGGATGCCTTGCAGGCGATACGCCGCAATACGATCGTGGAGCTGGCGCTGGGCGCGGCGGTGCTGCTGGCCGTGGGCTTTCTGGGGCTGATGTCGCCGTTGTAATGCGCGGCGGGCCTTACCCCGCCAGCACCAGCAGCAACGCCAGCGCCAGCAATATCGCGAAGGCCGCCAGCGCAAAGGGCAGCAACTGCGCATAGACCGCGCGTTCCTGTCCGCGGCCGTGCGCCAGACCCGCGGCGATGGACATGCGTACCGGCGAGAAAAACCCCATCGAGGTGCCGGACACATGCAGCAGCGCGGCGGCAGCGGGCACGCTCAGGCCGGCATGCAGCGCCAGCGACAGTTGTGACGGCATGAACAGGCTGTTGGGCGCGTTGCCGCTGTTGGCCAGGATGCCAAAGGCGCCGGCCATGAGCGGCGTCATCAGCAAGGTCCAGTCCTGCATCGTGCGGAACAGGCCGTCGGCAAAGGCTTGCGAGATGCCGGCGCCGGCCAGGACTTCGGCCATCATCGCGAACAGGAACACCGACATCACGGCGTGTCTGCCGGTGGTCCAGGCGTGGCGCGCATTGGTGCCCAGCAGCCCGGGCTGGCGGCGCACGGCCGCCATGATCAGCGCGCCGCCGATGAGCCAACTGCCGGCGTGCAGGAACGGCGTCCAGCTGGGCAGGTCGGCGTAGGGGCTGAAGCGGGCAAGGCCCGCCAGGCCTTGGTTCAGGCTGGGCATGAGGCGGGTGGCGACCAGGCAGGCGATCAGCACGATGTAGGGCAGCGCGCCGCGCGCGGCGTCGTGCATCTGGGCGCGGCCGGGGCGGCGATCCAGCACGAAACGCAGCACGATCAGCGGACCATAGGCCGCCAGCAGTGCGGTTTCGGGGCCGAGCAGGGCGGTGGCGGCGGTCAGCAGCGCCAGGCTGGCCAGCATCCAGCCGGCTTCGCGTGCGCGTTCGGCGGCGGCCGCGGGGACGCCGGCGCGCTTGGCGGTAAACCAGAACAACGCCATCCAGACGACCATCAAGAGGGCCACGGGCACCATGCCGTACAGGGCCAGTTGCGCCGGCGGCACGCGGGCGTAGGCCGAGGCCAACAGGGTGCCGCTGCCCATGGCGCCCCAGGGAATCAGCGTCTGGCTGAGCAGGGCGAACACCATCAGCTCACGCGGCTTGAAGCCCAGCGGACGGATGAGCAGCACCGTGCCCAGCATGCCGACGCCAAAGCCGGTGGCGGCTTCGGCGAAGGGGCCAACCAGGAAGCAGGCGAAGAACAGCAGGCGGCGGCGCGCCAGTGCATCGGCCGGCGGAAGGGATTCTGTCGCGGCCGGTTGTCCCGGCGCGCCGCGAGCGGCCATCTGCCAGAACAGCAGGCCGCCCAGGATGTAGGGCGTGATGATGCCGCCGATCCACAGCCCGCGCGTCAGTGCCTGGCCTAATTGGCCCGCGCCGAACGCGCCAGGCGCCGCGAACAGCGCCACGGGCAGGGCCGCCAGCAGCCCCAGCACGGCGGCCAACGTGGTGTTGAGGCGGCCGCTGGCGATGGCGCCAATGACGATCAGGGCGGGCAGGGACCAGAGCAGGTACGTCATGGGGCGGTTCGGAGTGGGGAAGCGGGCGGCAGCGCCGACGCATATTCACGGCAACGCGTTGCACGCGTGCCCGGCATCATGGGGCGCAGGCCGTGGCAAAGCCACGCAGGATGTGTTGGGCATGCGGGGTGGGCGCCAGCGCGGCGCGCAAGGCGGCGACGTCATGGCCTTCCGTGGCAAGGAAATCGTGGCGCCGCGCCAGGCAGGCGTCCATGACGGCTGGCGTGAATTCGGGGTGGAACTGCACTGACAGCGCGTGCGGGCCGTAGCGCAGGATCTGGTGTGGATCGTGGGCGGTGCCGGCCAGCACCACGGCCGACGCGGGCGGTTGCAGCACGCTTTGTTCGTGGGTCAGGTTGGCGACAAAGCGCTCGGGCAGGCCGGTCAACAGGGGATCGTCCGCCGAGGCCGGTACGCGCTGCACGGTGTGCTGGCCGATTTCGCGGCCTTGCGGGTGGTAGTCGACCACGCCGCCAAAGGCATGGGCCATCAACTGGTGGCCATAGCAGATACCCAGCAGCGGCAATTGCGCGCGCAGGGCATCGCGCAGCCATTGCGCGGTGCGCTCGCTCCATGGTTCGCGATCGGTAACCATGGCCCACGACCCGGTCAGCACGGCGCCGCGCAGGCGGGCGGGGTCGGGCAGGGCGTCGGTGTCGGCGGGATAAACGACCGTCAACGGCACGTCGATGCCGGCCAGCGCGGCCGTGACCCAGTCGGCCTGTTCGCCATGCGTGGCGCGCAGGTCTTCGGGCGGGCGGCCCATTTGCAGGATGGCCAGGGGTCTGTCGGTCATGGCGGTGGCGAGATCAGGGACGGCGGCCCGGGCGGGCCGAGCGCAATGATGAACCGGCCGCGCTCATTCATCAATATGAAAAACAGCCTATCTGCTATGAGCCACATTGATATCGCCGCCCCATGGGATGCCGACACAGGGAGCAGGCCCTGCGCCATCACGGTCGTGACGGCACGGGGCGGTGGCGACGCCGCCACCGTCGTGGCGGCGTGCGCCGGCGTCAGTACTTCACGGTATAGGCCAGCCCAAAGGTGCGGCCGCGGCCGTTGAACTGCAGCGACTCGGGCGTCATCAGGCCGGCGTAGAGCACCTGGGCGCGTTGGCTCCACGTGGTCTGGTAGCTGCGGTCGAACAGGTTCTGAACGCCGAAGCTGAGAGTGCCGTAGCGCTTCATGTCGTAGCTGCCCAAGAGATCGAACGTCAAGTAGCCTTCCATGCGGTTGCCTTGGCCGTCGGTCAGGTCGAAGTTGCGGTTGGCTTGCAAGCGCAGCGCGGTGGGGCCCGAGCGCCAGGCGCCGAACACAGACGCCTTGGACGGGCTGGCCAGCGTGATGGTCTGCTTGGCCCAGCCGCCGTCGGTCTGCTGCTGTTCAGAGCGGATCGCCAGCCAGTTCACACCCGCGCTCCAGTGCGGGTTGAAGTCGTAGGCCAGTTGGCCTTCGATGCCGTAGTTGCGCACCTTGCGCTCTTCCAGCCCGATGGACAGCGAGATCGGCTGGATCGCCAGCGCCTTGTCGGACCACGCGTAGAAGGCCGCCGTCTGCAGGCGCCAGTTACCGTAGTCGCCGCGCCAGCCCAGTTCAACCTGGCGGGTCTTGATGTTGGCCAGCTCCGAGCCATTGATGGTGACTGCGTTCAGCAGGTTCCAGTTGCCGCCTTGCAGGCGGTAGCTGCCATTGCCGTAGTACTTGGCCACGTCCACCAGGTCAAAACCTTCGGAGTAGTTCAGCCAGGTCTGCTGGCTGTCGTCGACCTTCCAGAGCACGCCGGCGTTGAACAGGGTGGTGTTGTAGGCGTTGGTGCCGCCCGGGATGTTGTCTGCGCTGCGGCCCACGCCGCTGTTGACCAGGATCTGCTGCGGCACGGGCACGAAGTCGCCCAGTTCGACCTTGTTGCGCTGCTGGCGCACGCCGCCGCTCAGGGTGACGGTGCGCGTTACGCGCCAGTCGCCTTGCAGGAAGGCGGCCCAGGTCTGCGCCTGGTAGTCGGGGTAGCGCTGCATGTCGTACAGCTTGTCGAACTTCAGGCCGCCGGACGACACGGCCTTGTTCCAATCGAAATAGGCCGAGCCGCCGTTGAATTTCTCGTGGGCGTATTCCACGCCGTAGGTCAGCTTGAGCGCTTCCCAGTCTTTGGTCAGGGCGGCTTTCAGGCCCCAGGCGTCGGTGTTCTGCTGCGAGGCGCCGTAGTAATAGCCGCGCTTGCACGCGGCGGCGCTGGCGCAGGTGCCGTCGTTGTAGGTGAACTGGTTGGGGAACGGATAGAAGTCCAGCTTCTCGCGGCGCCAATAGGCTTGGGCGTACAGGTCTTGTCCGCCCAGGATGTTGCTGGCCGAGTAGTCGGCTGCCAGCATGCTGCGTTCGGTGGCGGGCTTGACGTCGGACTCGAAGCCGTTGCGGATGTCCAGCTGGCTGGGGTCGGCAGGCCCCGTCAGGGCCAGCCCGCCGCGCAGGCCGTTGCCCAGGTAGAGCGCCTTGCCGGGATTGAATTCCGAGTTGTAGAACTGGCCCAGCAGCTTGAGCTTCTGGTTTTCGGCCAACTGCACGTCCAGCGTGCCGGACAGGTCCAGCGAGCGGTTGTATTGCAGGTCGGTCTGGGTGGTGTCGGGGGTGATCTGCTTGCCGCTGGCGTCGTAGGCGGCGCCGTTCTGTGAATAGGCCACCGCGAGCCGGCCGAAGACTTTTTCCGAACCGCCGCTGACCGATTGGGCGACGCGCCAGTCGTGGTCGTCGCTGTCGTTGAAACCGCTGCGGGCGGCGACTTCGCTGGTGAACGAGGCCGGGCCGGGCGCGCCGCGCTTGGTCACGATATTGATGATGCCGCCCGTGGCGCCGCCGCCGTAGACCGAGCTGGCGCCGGACAGCACTTCGACCCGCTCGATGTTGAACGGTGAAATCGAGTCGAACTGGCGGCTGATGCTGCGCATGGAATTGAGCGACACGCCGTCGATCATGATCTGGGCGCTGCGCCCGCGCATGTTCTGCGAGTAATTGGTACGGCTTTGCGAGCCCAGGTCCAGGCTGGGCACCAGGCTGCCCAGGATTTCAGACAGCGAGGCGCCGGCGTTGGCCTGTTCCTCGATCTGCTGGCTGTCCAGGTACCAGACGGTGCTCGGCAGCTCGCTGATGCTGGTGGGGGTGTAGCCGCCCACGACCACCACCGTATCCATCGTGCTGGCAGCGGCGGGCGGCGCGGCGGGGACCGCGGGGCCCTGTTCGATCAGCACGGTGTCGGCGCCGGTATAGCGCCAGGCCAGTCCGGTGCCGGCCAGCACCCGGTCAAGCGCGTCGGCCGGAGCCAGCGTGCCGCTCAGCGGGGCGGCCGTCTTGCCTTGCGTCAGCGCGGCGGGAAAGCTGATCTGCAGCCCCAACTGGCGGCCCAGGTCCAGCAGCGCGGCATCCAGCGGCTGGCTGCGCACGCTGACGGCGCGGGCGGCGGCGCTTTGACTGGCGGCCGGGGCAGTCTGGGCGTGGGCCGCCGCGGCGAACGCCAAGGTCAATACCAATGCCAGGGGCGCGCTATAGGTATGCCGCCGCAGGGCGTGGGATGGCGAGGTCCGCGCAGGCAGGGCGCTGGACACGTTGGTGCCCGACAGGGCGGGGCCGGACAGGTCGGCAAGGGCAAGCGAGGCGCGGGACAGCAGGTGGCGGGACAGGGGCGTGCGTGCAGACATGGAGGTCGGGTCTCGGTGCTTTGAAGTGGGGATTTCCTAGTAAGACGCCCCCAACGGCGCGCGACCCTACCCCCGTTTTGAAATTATTGGCCGTCGCCGATCCAGGCCCAGGAACCCCAGCGGCGCACCGTGACCCCGGCGGCGGCGGCCAGGGCTGCCAGCGCATCGGGGTTGTCCACCGCCACCACCGACGAGATCCGCCGTTTGCCGGCTGCGTCTTCGACCCACGTGGTCATGCCGGTATAGCGGTTCAACTGCGCCACGGCGTCGGCCAGCGGCACGTCGCGCAGCAGCAGCTTGCGTTCGGCCCAGGCCGCGGCGGCATTGGCGTCCCCGGAGGTCACGGTGATGCCGGTGGCCTTGACGCCCGCATGCTGGTCGGGCGACAGCACCTGCGCCTCGGTCCCGGGCGCGCAGACCGCGCATTCCACGCGCACCTGGCTTTCCAGTACGGACACGTCGGTGGCGTTGGGCTGCAGGCGGCTGACCTCGTAACGCGTGCCCAACGCGGTGGCGCGGGCTTCGGGGGTGGACACGACGAACGGCCGCTGCGGATCGCGCGCCACCGTGAACAGCGCCCGGCCGCGCAGCAGCGTAATGCGGCGTTCGCCCGGGGTCATGTCGCTGCGGATGGCCGACTCGGCGTCCAGCAATACCCGGCTGCCGTCGGCCAGCACCACTTCGCGGATCTCGCCCGCGGCCGTGGCGGCGTCGGCCTGCCAGCGCCACCAGGCGCCGCTGTGCCACAGGAACAGGCCGCAGAACGCCAGGCTACAGCTGACGGCCGCGGCGATCTTGCCGCGCCGCTTGCGGCGTTGCAGGTCGCGCCCCAGGCCCTGGCGCAGCGCTTCGCCATCCACCTGGTTCATCTGCCGCCATAGCGCGGCCACGTTGTCGTAGCACTGGGCGTGGCGCGCGTCGGCGTCATACCATTTGGCGAAGCGGGCGTCGGGCAGGGCGTCGGGTGCGGCGCCATTGCGCCGCACCACCCAACGCGCGGCGTCTTGTTCCACCGCGTCCATCTCAGTGGTCCGCCAGCGCCTGGCGGCAGGCCAGCAGCACGCGGGTCATGTGTTTTTCCACGGTCTTGACGCTGACGGTCAGCGACTGGGCGATGTCGCCATAGCTGTCGCCGTCGATCTTGTGCATCAGGAAGATCTGCCGGGTGCGCACCGGCTGGCGCATGATGGCGGCCTCGAGCCGGGCGATGGTCTGGCGCATGGCAGCCACGTCCAGCGTATCGGGCGCCGCCTGGTCGGGTACGCGCGACTGGGCGTAGACGGCTTGCTTGCGCAGCTCGGCGCTGTCGCGGCGCTGGAAATCAATCGCCAGGTTGGCCGCCACCTGGAACACATAGGCGCGCAGGTTGTCGACCGGCGCCTTCAGCTTGCGCGCACCGGCCAGCTTGATCCAGGTTTCCTGTGCGCAATCCTGCGCCGCATCCCGCGAGCCGGTGCGGCGCGACAGGAAGTCGACCAGTTCGCGGTAATGGGCGACAACGGTCTCGGCAAGCATCATGGCGGTCATGCGGGGCAGGAGAGGTCAGGGAAAACAGCCGCACATTATAATGAGAAACGTTCTTATTGCACTTGCGGTGAACCCTGAGGGGCGAATGGCGTAGCCGGCTACCAGCGATACGCCACATTCAACATGCCGCCATAGCCGCGCTGGCTGTTGTTGCCGGCCTGGCCGAATACATGGCCGGATAGCTGCACGGCACGGCTGACGCGGCCTTCAGCGCCCAGCTTCAGTTCCAGGCTGTTGCGGGACAAGGCCGCATCCAGGGTGTTGGCGCCCATCTGGACAGAAGGGTTGCCGAAACGGTGCAGCCAGTTGGCTTCCAGGAAGGGGCGCACAGCGGGCGCGTGGGCGGTGGCCTGCGGGTACACACGAGCGCCGATACGCGAGGTCAATGCGTTGTCGTTGCCGCTGCGCATGCGGGTGCCTTGCAGGGAGGCGTCTTGCGCGGCGTAGCGGCTGTACACGAACTGCGCATGCGGTTCGATCACAAGCGGACCCAAGACCGACGTGTCGGCGAACGGTTTGACGGCATAGCCGGCTTCGAGGGAAGCGCTCCAGACGGTGGCGTGGTAGCGGGCGGAACCGAGTTCGCTGTTGATCTGGTTGGAAAAGCGGCCGTATTGCAGCCAGGTATCGGCATAGGCTCCCAGATGGGTGGCGTCGTTCTGGTAGACGGTGCCGTACATGCCGACCGAATAGCCGGACACCTTGCCGCGGGTGCGGGCCTGCACGGTCTGGCCGCCAGGCAGCATCAGCGTCGAGGTGGCGGTGGTGCGCGCGTCGGCATAGCCGCCCATCAGGCCGGCATAGACCGCGCCGCGTTGGCCGAGCGGGGCCTTGATCAGGTCGCCGCCCAGTTGCAGGACGGCGCTGTCGGCGTCGACATTGACGTGACCCTGGGCCATGCGCAGGCCGCTGTCCTGGCGGCCTTCGACGCGGGTCCAGAGACCACGGCCGGCGCTGATGGCCGGCGTGTCGGCGGTGGTGGTATCACCGCTGCCGTACGACGGCGTCCGATCACGCAAGCCATGGGTGAAGAACTGCGCGCTGGCCAGCCGGTTGCCCAGGTAGGCGCCGCTTTCGGGTGAAACGTTGCGCAAGGCGGGTTTGGCAGGCGGAGCGACGGGGCCGACGGGGATCAAGGGACCGATGTGGAGGGCAGGGCTTGGCAGCGGGGCGGTGCCTGAATTGCCCGAGGTCAGGTACCAATCGGGTGTAGCGCCGCCATTGCCCCCGCGCACCAGGCTGTATTCGTAGCCGTTCAAGGCCAGCGTGCTGCTGCTTGCGCGGTAGCCGGTCGAGCCGGCGTCCAGATGGAAAGCATCGGGCGCGGTGGTGCCGCCGTTCAGCGTCTGCACCAGGCGGATGCCCGTGGCGGTATTGCCGCCCGCTCCGCCGGTATTGATCACGCGCAGGGCGGTGTTGCCCGTGGCGGCGCCGCCATCGATGACCAGCTTGTCGGTGGCCGAGGCGTCGTTGCCCAGTTGGGTATTGAGCACCAGCGTACCGCCGCCCACATAGTTGTTGACCGTCAATGTCTTGAAGCCCGTGGCGCCCGAGGGCGCCACGAACGCGACCGTGCCGGCGTTGTTCAGCGTAGCCAGCGTGGAATCATTGCGCACATTCCAGGTGCTGGAAGCGTCCAGGTCCAGGCGGTTGATCTTGCCGGTGGCCCGCTGCACCAGCGCGCCGGTGAGCACGGAGCCGCGTGTGAGGGAGACATCCACGGCGCCATCGTTAGCCAGGACGTCGCCGGTCAGTAACGCATGCGTGGCGTCCAGCGTAATGTGTTCCGCGTTGAGAAGGGTGCCCAGGCCGCTGCTGGAGATGTCGTTGTAGTTCGCGTCCAGCAGGATGCCGGTATCGGCGGCGGCGCTTGTGCGCGCGGTGATGGTGGAATCCGACACGATGAAGGTATGGTTGCCGCCAAGCGCCAGCAGGCCGGTGCCGTTGCGAGTGTCGACCAGGCTGCCGTTGCGCACGGTCACCGTGTTGGTCTGGCCACTCTGTTGCAAGACGCTCGAGATGCCATCGGTGGCCGTGCCTTGGGCGTAGATGCGGGTATTGTCCAACGTAACACTGGCGCGGTCGTTGATACGCACACCGCCTGCGGCATCCACCGCGCTTCAGACGTCGAGATTGGTGGCCACCAGCGTCGCGCCGAGGTCGTTAGCGACCAGACCGAAAGCGCCGTTACCCGCCACGTCGACGCTGCCGCCCGTCAGCGGTAGCCGTACCGCCTTGGTCCGCGCGTACGCCTGAGCCGACTGTAGCGGTAATGGCCACATTGTTGGCCGTGACAACGGCATCTTGAACCGAGATGGCGGTACTGCGGCCTGTTGTCTGGACGGAGCCGCCCGTGAGCGTGATCTCGGCGCCCTCATTGGCTATTACCCCGGCTCCATCATGAGCGAAAATGGCCACATCGTTGGCCGTGATGGCGGATCCGGCTTGGTAGGCAAACATGGCGATGGTATTGAGGCCGACTGTCTCGACGGATCCGCCGTCAATGTTGACGCGCCCACCCGCCTCGGCTTTGATGGAAAACGCACTGTCCGAGTTCGTCGTGATTTGGCTATCGCGCAAGATGACTCGACTATTCGCGCCAATGGCGAGAACGCCACGGGTTTCGAGTCCCGACCCCACTGTGTTGATGACGCTGTTGCTCAGCGTGATGAGTCCGCCGTCCTGCGCGCGCACGCCGGCATTCCCTTCGAGCGGTTTATGGCTGCCGGTGATGGTGGCGGTGATGCCGTTGCCGTGCACGGCATTGCCGTCGCCGGAGACTTGAATGGCCGCCGAGATGGGCCAGCCGTTGCTGGTGATCGTATCGCCGTCGTCCAGGGTGACCTGAGTGTGCCCGGTGGGATCGTCGATCACGATGGGCGCGCGTTCGGCGGCCAATAGCGCAGTGGGGATTGCGGGCAGCGCGGCGGTGATAAGTCCAACCATGATGGGATTGAGGGCGATACGCATAGGAGGCTCCTAGGCCAACCTTGGACACGCCGATGCCACCCGAAAAACCCTGATGATGAAAATGGGGACGTATTAACGCTTTTGGCGATGTATCCAGCTGGCGGATTGGCATTGCTGAATGCTTCATCTTTGCGTACTGCCAGCCCGCTGAGCATTGGAACATTCTGAAAATGCCACCGCGTTCGCCACTACCTCAGGCGGCCTGCGATCAGGCGGTCCGAGCGGCGGGCACGGGGGACGTTGCCCGCCGTGCGTGCGCCGGCCGTGCCAGGCCCAGGTTCTGGCGCAACGTATTGCCCTCGTATTCCGTGCGGAACAGGCCGCGGCGGCGCAATTGTGGCAGCGCCAGTTCGATGAAGTCGTCCAGTCCGCCCGGCAGCCACGGCGACATGATGTTGAAGCCGTCGGCGCCGTCTTCTTCGAACCACTGCTGCAACTGGTCCGCCACGCTTTGCGGGGTGCCCACCACCTGTTGGTGGCCACGGGCCCCGGCGATGCGCAGGTACAGCTGGCGGATCGTCAGGCCGTCGCGGCGGGCCAGGTCCACCAGCAACTGCTGGCGGCTCTTGCCGCCGTTGGTTTCGGGAATCTCGGGCAGCGGGCCGTCCACGGGATAGCGCGACAGGTCAAAGCCGCCGATCATGTTGGACAGCAATTGCACGCCCACCACGGGGTGGATCAGGTCTTGCAAGCGGGCGAATTTTTCCTCGGCCTCGGCCTGGGTGCGGCCGATGACGGGGAAAATGCCGGGCATGATCTTGATGTCGTCCGGGTCGCGGCCGTAGTCCGCGGCGCGGCCCTTGATGTCGCGGTAGAACGTCTGCGCCTCGTCGAAGGTCTGGTGGGCCACGAAGATCACTTCGGCGGTGCGCGCGGCCAGGTCGCGGCCGGCGGGCGACGCGCCGGCCTGCACCACGACCGGGCGGCCTTGCGGCGAGCGCGACACGTTAAGCGGCCCGCGCACCGAGAAATGCTCGCCGCGGTGATTCAGCGGGTGCAGCTTGGCGGGGTCGAAATACTCGCCGCTGGCCTTGTCGCGCAGGAAAGCGTCGTCTTCCCAGCTGTCCCACAGGCCCAGCACCACATCATGGAATTCGGCGGCCCGGGCGTAGCGGCGGGCGTGTTCGACGTGTTCGTCCAGGTTGAAGTTCTGCGCCTCGCCCTGGCCGCTGGAGGTAACCAGGTTCCAGCCCGAGCGCCCGCCGCTGATGTGGTCCAGCGACGCGAACTTGCGCGCCACGTGGTAAGGCTCGTTATAGGTGGTGGAGACGGTGGCGATCAGGCCGATTTTCTCGGTAACGGCGGCCAGCGCCGACAGCAGCGTCAGCGGTTCGAAGTGGTCGCTGCGGGCGGTGCGCGACAGCGACGGCAGGTCGGTGTTGCGCACGCCTACCGAGTCGGCCAGGAACACGGCGTCGAACTTGGCGGCCTCGGCGCGCCGGGCCAGGTCGGCGTAGTGGCGAAAGTTGATGGGCGCATCGGCCTGGGCGTCCGGGTGACGCCAGGCGGCGATGTGGTGGCCGGTCTGCATCAGGAACGCGCCTAGCTTGATCTGGCGAAGAGGGCGGGGCATCGGGGGAACTCCAAATAGAAGGGGAATGGCGCTACCAGGCCATGCGCAGCGAGGCCAGGGACGGCAGCGCCGGCACCCCGGCGTTGGCGTCCACGCCTAGCGGCGGGCTGGCGTCGGCGGGCGCGCCGTCGGGTTCCAGGAAGTCGGACAGCACGTCATCGCGCAGCCGGATGAAGCGCGGGTCGCTGCGGTTGCGGGCGTGCGGCAGGGGCACGTCGACGATGCGGCGGATGCGGCCCGGGCGCGGCTGCATGATGACCACCCGGTCGCCCAGGTAGACGGCTTCTTCGACGTCGTGGGTCACCAGGATCATGGTGATGCGTTCTTTCTGCCAGATGCGCTGCAGCTCGGTTTGCAGGCGGGCGCGGGTCAGGGCATCCAGCGCGCCAAAGGGTTCGTCCAGCAGCAGTACGCGCGGCCGGTTGACCAGGCCGCGGGCGATGGCCACGCGCTGCGCCATGCCGCCGGAAATCTGGTGCGGATAGGATTGTTCAAAGCCTTCCAGCCCGACCAGGGCGATGTGCTCGGCCACGCGGTCGCGCTTTTCCTTGGCCGGCAGGTCGGCGTTGCGCAAGCCCACGCCGATGTTCTGCGCCACGTTCAGCCACGGGAACAGGCGGTGGTCCTGGAACACGATGCCGCGTTCCGGGCTGGTGCCGCGCACCGGTTCACCGCCCAGGGTGATGGCGCCTTCGTAGCTGTCGTCCAGCCCCAGGATCAGGCGCAGCAGGGTGGACTTGCCGCAGCCGCTGGCGCCCACGATGGATACGAACTGGCCGGCGGCAATGGTCAGGTCCACGCCCGTCAGCACTTGCAGCACGCCGCCCTCGGCCTGGGCGCTGGGATAGCGCTTGCCGACGGACTGCAATGCCAGGTCCAGCGAAATGTCTTGAGCCATGCTTGAGGTTTCCCGCGGTTATTGGTCCTGGCCGCGCAAGCGCGCAAGCCGGCGTTCGGCCAGGCGGGCCAGGGCATTCATGAGCCAGCCCACCAGGCCCACCACGAACATGCCGAAGATCACCAGGTCCATCTGGAAATGTTCGCTGCCTTCGATCAACAGGTTGCCGATACCGACGCCCGCCACCAGCAGGTACTCGGCGCCGATGGTGGCCAGCCAGGAATAGATCAGCGCCAGGTAGACGCCGGTGAAGATGGCCGGCGC
>JBEBOQ010000056.1:0-30937 GCA_040396375.1 Achromobacter xylosoxidans | reverse complement strand
CGTCCAGCGGCCAGGCGTTCACGCGGCCTTCCCAGTCGTCGACGATGGGGTTGCCAAAGCGATAGGCCTCGGTCTGTTGGTAGGGCACACGCGCAGCCAGCCACGCTTCGCGGGCGGCCTTGAGCGTTTGCTCGCTGGGCTTGGATACCAGCGCATTGATGGCGTCGCGCAGCGTCTTGGCAGAGGTCAACGAATCTTCGTAGCCCGCCAGCGCCAGGTCCGAATAGGTGGCGACCACGGCCTTGGGCTGCACCGCGGCGTGTGCCGTTCCCCCGAACACCGCGGCAGCCAGCACCGCTCCCAACAACAACTTGCGCATCGACTTTCTCCCGTAACTCGAACAGGGTTCCGCCCCGCGGCGGCCCCGTTCAGACTTGAATTTTGTGGATGCGAGTGTAAACAATTTTCGTTTGATGTTCAGCGAAAAGTCAGATACCTGACGTTTTGCCGAACAAAATCCGCTAACTTCGCAGCCCGCCGCGCAAAAAAAAAGGGCCCGGGCGCAAACCCGGACCCTGCTTTGGCGACCGGGGCGTTGCCGCCCCGCGCCCGATCAGCGTTGCAGCGGCGACTTGGCCGTTTCCTTGGCGGCCAGCACCGACAAGGCAGTCACCACCAGCGCGGCGACGACATACAGGGAAATCGCCACGGTGGAGTTCCACGACTTGAACAGGCTGGCAATGATCAGCGGCGCGAAGCCCCCGCCCACGATGCCGGCCAGCGTGTAGGCCAGCGACGATCCGGCGTAGCGCACCCGGCCCGGGAACTGCTCGGTGATGAACGCGGCTTGTGGGCCGTACATCATCGCGTGGATCAGCAGCCCCACCACCACGGCGGCGCAGATGGCGATGGGGTGTGCGGTATCCATCAGCGTAAAGAAGACGAACGCCCAGATCATCCCCAGCACCGCGCCCGCCAGATACACCGGACGGCGTCCGATCTTGTCCGACAGATGCCCGAACAGCGGCACGGTCACCGCGTTCAGCGCCGCGCCCAGCATGGTCGCCGTCAGCGCCATGGGCCGCGACAGATGCAGCACCGTCGTGACGTAGGTCAGCGTGAACACCACCACCAGCGCGTACAGCACGTCCGACCCGATACGCGAACCGCCGGCCACCAGCAGCTGGCGCCAGTACTGGCTCAACACTTCCTTGATCGGCGTGCTGGCGGTTTCGCGCTTTTGCTCCATTTCCAGGAACACGGGCGTTTCTTCCACGCCACGACGCAGCCACAGGCCGAACAGCACCAGCGCCACGCTGGAGATGAACGGCACGCGCCAGCCCCAGGCCTGGAATTCCTCGGGGCTGAGCCAGGCCGAGATCACGGCAATGAAGCCCGTGCCGATCAGCGTGCCGCACGACGGCCCGACCTGCGTGAACGACGCATTGCGGCCGCGCTGATTGGGTTTGCCGTGCTCCATCGACAGCAACACCGCGCCAGCCCATTCGCCGCCCAGCGCCACGCCCTGGATGAAGCGCAATGCCACCAGCGCCACCGGCGCCCACACGCCCCAACTGGCGTAGGTGGGCAGCATGCCCATCAGGCCGGTCGAGATGCCCATGATCACCAAGGTGGCGACCAGCACGAACTTGCGGCCCAGGCGGTCACCCAGGTGGCCGAACACGAAGCCGCCCAGCGGCCGCGAGATGTACCCGACCGCGTAGGTCGAGAACGCCAGGATGGTGCCCGTCAGCGGATCGAACGACGGAAAGAAGATGGCGTTGAAGACCAACGCCGCCATCAGGTTGTAGATCGTGAAGTCGTACCATTCCAGCGTGGTGCCGACCGAGCTGGCCATGGCCAGGCGTTTCATCTTGTCCGGTGACGCCGCCGGGTGGGCGGACGCGGGCGGATGCAGCGTGTTTTCAGCCATTGTGTTTCCCCATGTTGTGGTGTGTGGATTGCGCTGCGGATCAGCGCAGGTCGGCCGTTGCCAGCTTCCAGCCCAGTTCAAGCAGCCAGGTGTCGGCAGCGCGCGCACCAAGCGCGGCGGCAGCCTGTTCGCCCAGCGCCCGCGCCGCGTCGGCCGAACTGGCCTCGACGACGAACAGGGGATCCAGGCGACGGTTTTCAGTGGATTCGCGCGGTAGCGGGCCGCTCAGGGCGGCGTCCGGCGCCAGCAGGTACGACTGCACGAAGCCGTCGGTCCGCGCCAGCGCGGCGCCCGTTTCCGCAGCGCGCGAGGTCAGCGCGGCGGCATCGCCGCCGAACACCAGCGGCAGCACCGCGATATGGCTGCCGGTGCCGAAGCCGGTCACGGCTTGCACGGCGCAGACGCGGCGCATCGGATCGCGCATGCGGTCCAGGTTGGTCACCGACCACGGGGTCTGGCGTTCAAATGCGGCGCGATAGTCGGCGGTAGTGAAGGCGCCCAGCGATTCCGTGCGGTACAGGCCCAGGTACTTGCGCCCGCCCGACAGCGAGAAGTAGCGCGCACCCGACAAAAAGCCCGGAATGCGCACGCGCTCTTCCACGTGCTCGCGGTCGTACCAGCGGTTGAAATCGGTTTCGAACGCGGGATCGACGTCGCAGGCGACGAACAACATCCCATTGGACAGCGGCGTGGCGGCGGTGGTGGCTTGGCTCATGGAAAGACGAAAAACCCTTCGGTTGCAGAAGGGGGTCATCTTCGGCCTACAGGCCCGGCCAAGCCAAACGAGTAATTCTTCGCGGCAACAACAGAATTACTGAAAGCCCACTAAGGGATAACTCTATTGCGCGGAACCGAATTTGGGCGACGCGACCGATGCCGTGTACTGGTCAGAGGCGCGGCTGGCCAATTCCGCCACCAAACGGATGGCATCGGACCCCGCGCCTTCCAGGTAGCTCACCACCAGCAGTTGCGGCGGCACCGGCATATCGCAGCGGATCACCTGCAATTCGCCCCGCGCCACGTATTCGTAAACCGGAGGCAGCGGCACCAGCGCGCGGCCGAAGCCGCTGCGCACCAACCGCGCCAACGCCGAGATCGAGCTGACGCAGTGCACCTTGCCCAGTGGAATGCCGGCTTCGCGGAACAGGCCCTTCAGGGCCTCGTGCGGCTGCGAGCCGGGGCTCATGGTCAGCACGGGTTCGCTGAGCAGTTGCTGCACCGTCAGCGTTTCCTCGTCCCCGGCCGGCCCCACCCAGCCCATTTCCATCGGCAGGCAGGGCGTGCTGATGACGCCGGTGTCGGTCAGCAGATCGGTCTGGAAGGCAATATCGAGCGTGCCTTCGCGCAGGCCACGATGCAGGGCGCGGGTGGTCTCCGAGGTCAGCTGCACCTCGATGCCCGGATAGGTCGAGCGCAGGTTCGTCAGGAAACCGATCAGCCAGGTGTGCACCACCGTCTCGATGGCGCCGATGCGCACCAGCCCGAACACCTCGTCGCCGGTGCGGCCCAGCGACAGGATCTGCTGGCGCAGCTGCAGCAGGCGCTCGCCGTAATCCAGCAGGCGCGTGCCCACCGCCGTGAGCCGCAGCTCCTTGGCATCGCGCTCGAACAGGCGCGCGCCGATGTCCTCCTCGAGCGAGGCGATGCGGTTGGCCACCGCGGCCTGAGTGATGTGCAGGCGGTCGCTGGCGGCGCGAAAACTGCCCAGGCGGGCGGACCACAGGAATGCTTCGACAAAACGGGTATTCATATCCACGCCATGGCGCGCCTGGCGACGCGCCCTTTTCAGGAACGGCGGGGCGGCAGGCCCCGGCCTGTTCACATCCTAACGCCTGGCGCGCCGCTCGCGCCATGATGCAACGCACGCCCTCTCGCGGTGCCGCGTGCACCAGCATGGTTCATGCGCCGCGCCCGGATGGCGCCGCGGGGCGCGAAAACCGGGCAAAAGGCGGTTGGCACGGGTCTTGCTTGATGACTGGTATGCAAGCTTGTCTACAAGCACCCGTCACTTTTCCGACCAGGAGTCCCGCATGACCGACCGCCCCGCGCCCTTCGCTTTCAATGCCACCCGCCGCCGGCTGATGCAAGGCGCCGCGCTGGGCGCCGCCACGCTGGCCGCGCCGGCCCTGGTGCGGGCGCAGTCGGGCCCGGTCATCCGCATCGGCTACTGGCCGGTCGCGGCCGGCCTGCCGTTCTACGCCGCCATCGAAAAGGGTTACTTCAAGGAAGCCGGCCTGAACGTCGAGGCGCTCAAGTTCGCCGGCGCGCAGCAGGTCATGGAAGCCATGCTGGCGGGCCGCGCCGACGGCAGCGCCAACGGCACCGGCTCGGCCAACCTGGCCATCGGCGAGATCGCCTCGCCCGGCCTGTTCAAGATTTTCGCCTCCAATCCCAGCAACGCCAGGAACGTGCTGGACGAGTTCATTGTCGCGAAAGACAGTCCCATCCAATCCATCGCAGACCTCAAGGGGAAAAAGGTCGGTTCTGGACCCGGCATCCAGAATGCCACGCTGGCCAAAGCAGTGCTGGAGCGCGCCGGCGCAACCGGGGCGACCGTGGTCGAGCTGGCGATCAGCCAGCACGTCGCCGCGGTCGCCGCCGGCCAGTTGGACGCGTGCTACACGCTCGAGCCCACCGGCACGGTCGGGCGCCTGAACGGCACCACCCGCGTACTCGAGGCGGGCGTGATCGCCAAATACGTGCTGGGCGACCCGATGGCGCCGTGGTTCGGCGGCTCGGCCTCGCTGACCACCGCGTTCCTGAAGAAGCATCCCGAGGAAAGCAGGAAATTCATCGCCGCCTACGCCCGCGGCATCGAGCTGATCCGCAGCAAACCCGACGAGGCGCGCCCCTTCATGAAGGGCTACACCGCCATCGAAGGTCCCATGACCGAAGCCGTGCCGCTGGCCGCCTACACGCTCTACAACGAGTTCACCCCCAGCGACATCCAGTACTTCCAGAAATTCTTCGACCTGTTCGCCGACAAGGGCATCTTCGCGCAGAAGGTCGACGTCGCCTCCATGCTGTACAAGGGCTGAGCCATGGACGCGACCAACGCAAGCCCAGCGGCGAACGCGCAGGCAGCGGCCGCGGCGGGCACGTCAAGCGCGATGGCCGGCGCCGCGCAAGCCTCGCGTCCCCCGCGCAAATGGAACGCTGCGCGCTTCTTGCCGCTGATCGGCCCGCTGGCGCTGTACGTAGTGTGGGACCTGGTGGTGCGGCTGCAACTGGTCAGCCCCGTCCTGCTGCCCACGCCCGGCGCCACGCTGGTGGCATTGGCCAAGGGCATGGCGGGCGGGCCGCTGCTGGGCGATTTCCTGGCGTCCGTCAGCCGCACGCTGCAGGCTTTCCTGATTGCCGGCGTGATCGGCGTGCCGCTGGGCGTGCTGCTGGGCAGTAACGAAAAGGCCTACCGCAGCGTGGAATTCCTAGTGGACTTTTTCCGCTCCACCCCGTCGTCCGCGCTGATCCCGCTGTTCCTGATGATCTTCGGCGTGACCGACATGAACAAGGTCGCCATCGCCGCCTTCGCGGCCGTGCTGGTGATCCTGTTCAACAGCGCCTATGGCGTCATCAACGCCCGCAAGCAGCGCGTGATGGCGGCGCGGGTCATGGGGGCCTCGCGCTGGCAGATCTTCAAGGACGTACTGATCTGGGAAAGCCTGCAACCCACCTTCGTGGGCCTGCGCAGCGGCGTCTCGATGGCGCTGGTCATCGTGATCGTGGCCGAGATGTTCATCGGCGCCGACAGCGGGCTGGGCAACCGCATCATCAATGCGCAGCAGGTGCTGAACGTGCGCGACATGTATGCCTCGATCCTGGCCGCCGGCGCGCTCGGCTACGTTCTCAACATCCTTTTCCTGGTGCTGGAAAAGCGCGTGGTCCACTGGAGCGGCCGATAATCATGTCCACCGTCATCAACCCCGTCATCGCCCCCGCCCCCACGCCCGCGCCGTTCCGGCCGGGCCCGGCCGGCACCCACATCACCATCCGCGGCCTGACCAAGTATTTCGCCGGCTGGCCGCTGTACGAGGACTTCAACCTCGACATCCCCAAGGGCAAGATCGTCTCGGTGTTCGGCCCCAACGGCTGCGGCAAGTCCACGCTGATCAACATGATCGCGGGGCTGATCCCCATCGATGCCGGCGAGATCCTGTTCGACGGCAAATCGCTGGCGCAGACCAAGATCGGCTACGTCTTCCAGAACTATCGCGAAGCCATGTTCCCGTGGCTGCGCACCATCGACAACATCGCCTATCCGCTGCGGCTGGAAGGCCGCAGCAAGGCCGAGGTCAACGCGCGGGTGGAGGAATTGGTGGCGTCGTTCGACGTCAAGTTCGACCTCAAGCGCTATCCCTACGAGCTGTCCGGCGGACAGCAGCAAACCGCATCGATCATGCGCGCGCTGGCCCCCGGGCCGGAGGTGCTGTTCCTGGATGAGCCCTTTTCCGCGCTGGATTTCGAGATGACGCTGTTCATCCGCGAAAAGCTGCAAGAGGTCTTCATGCAGACGGGCACCACCATGCTGCTGGTGTCGCACGACCTGGAAGAAGCGGTTTACCTGGCCGACCAGGTGCTGCTCCTGACCAAGCGCCCGACCCGCGTGGCCGAGATCCTGGACTATGGCGATGCCCGTCCGCGCACGGTCGACACCCTGTCCGAACCCAGCTTCATCGGCATGAAGAAACTGAGCCTGGACATTTTCCAGCGCGAAGTGCGCCGATAGCTTCTACCCCACCCACCTTCCTTCGGGAGAATCCGCCATGACCCAGGAAACCATCGACCAATACGTGCGCAACGCGCTGGCGCTGTCGGGCTATGCGCTGCGCGACGCGGACGCCGCCGACGTGGCCCAGCAGTTCTCGCGCATTCACGACATCGCCTCGACCTTCATCGACGAAGCGTTGCCGGTGGAGCTGGAGTCGGCATCGGTGTTCCGTCCGTGAGCGGCGCCGTCCTGGAAATCGCACGGCAGGTGCGCAGCGGCGAACGCAGCGCCGTGGCAGTGCTGCAGGCCACGCTGGCGCAGGTGCGCGAACTCGGCCCGCGCTACAACTGCTTTACCGCCGTCACCGAAACCCGGGCGCGCCAGGAAGCCGCCGCCATCGACGCCCGGCGCGCGCGCGGCGAATCCCTGCCGCCGCTGGCCGGCGTGCCGTACGCGGTCAAGAACCTGTTCGACACCGCAGGCGAGACGACGCTGGCCGGCGGCCGGGTCAATGCCGACGACCCACCCGCGCCGCGCGATGCGACCCTGGTGACGCGCCTGCGCGAGGCCGGCGCCGTCTTGGTGGGCGCGCTCAACATGGACGAGCACGCCTACGGCTTCACCACTGAAAACACCCATTACGGCGCCTGCCGCAATCCCCACGACGTCACTCGCATCGCGGGCGGCTCGTCGGGCGGCAGCGCCGCCGCGGTGGCGGGCGGCCTCGTGCCGCTGACGCTGGGCTCGGACACCAACGGCTCGATCCGCGTGCCCGCATCGCTGTGCGGCGTGTTTGGCTTGAAACCCACCTTCGGCCGCCTGCCGCGCACGGGTTCGTACCCCTTCGTCGGCAGCCTGGACCACCTGGGCCCCTTCGCCGCCAACGCGGCCGACCTGGCCGCGATCTATGACGCCCTGCAAGGGCCGGACGCGGACGACAACGCCTGCGCGCAGCGCGCGGTCGAACCGACACTGCCCCCCCTGACGTCGGACCGCCCGTTGCGGGTAGCCGTGCTGAGCGGCTATTTCGCCCACTGGGCCGGCCCCGAGGCCCGCCTGGCGGTGGACATCGCGGCACGCGCGCTGGGCGCGGCCGATACCGCCGAACTGGCAGGCGCCGAACAAGCGCGCGCCGCGGCGTTCATCATCACCGCGGCCGAAGGCGGCGCTCTGCACCGCCGCCGGCTCACCACGCAATACGACGACTACGAGCCCCACTCGCGCGCCCGCCTGGTGGCGGGCAGCCTGGTGCCCGCCACCTGGGTGCAGCAGGCGCAGCGCATCCGCCAGCGCGTCTACCTCGAAGCGCTCGCGCTGTTCCAGCACTACGACGTCCTGATCGCCCCCGCTACACCGGTATCCGCCACCGCGATAGGCACTGACACCCTGACGCTGGCTGGCCGTCAATTGCCCGCGCGCGCCAGCATGGGGCTGTTGACGCAGCCCATCTCGTGCCTGGGCCTGCCCGTCTGCGCGGCGCCCGTGTGGCCAGCCATCGGGCCAGACGCGCATCTGCCGCTGGGTGTGCAGTTGATAGCCGCCCCGTGGCGCGAGGCCGACTGCCTGCTGGCCGCACACCGGCTCGAACAGGCCGGCGCAGCCGGCTCGCGCGCGCCCCGATAGACCCGACCGCTCATTGACCGCCCACCGACCGTCACCCAGGCCCAGACATGGACTCTCCCTTCGCCGTCCTAGACACGCCCCGCAACCTGGCAGATGCCGCCTACGGCGCGCTCAAGCGCGACATTCTGGATTTCCGGCTGGCGCCCGGCGACCGTTTCACCGAAACCGAAATCGCCGACCGCCTGCGGGTCAGCCGCACGCCGGTGCGCGAGGCCCTGTTCCGGCTGGAACGCGAAGGCTACCTGGAGGTCCGCCAGCGCAACGGCTGGCTGGTCAAACCGCTGGACTTCGACACGCTGGACCATTTCTATGAACTGCGCTGCGTGCTCGAAACCGCGGCCGTGCGCGCCCTGTGCGCACCCAGCCAGGTGCCTGACCCGCGACGCGCATTGCAGCCACTGACGGACACCTGGCTGGTGGCCCCCGGCGACTACTCGCAAGACGGAGAATGGCTGGCCGACCTGGACGAACGCTTTCACATGGATCTGGTCACCGTGGCCGGCAACCCCGAAATCGCCCGCGTGCACCGCGCGGCCACCGAACGCATCCGCATCGTGCGACGGCTGGATTTCACGCAGCCCGAGCGCATCGCCCGGACCTATGCGGAACACGGCGCGATCCTCACGGCCATCCTGCAACGCGACGCCGACGGCGCGACCGCGCTGTTGCAGGCGCATATCGGCGACAGCCAGGCCGCCGTGCGCAAGATCACGCTGCACCGCCTATACGCCACCCGCCGCGCGCAGGCGGCCTAGGAACGCGCATGGCCGTTTGCGCCGCGCAGACAGACGTGTGCCGGCCTTACGCGGCGCGGCGTCATGCAATGTCAGCGCGGCTGCAGCCAGCGACTCAGCCGGCGCGTGACGAATGGAATGCAAACGAACACCATCACCGGCGTCATCGCCACGCTGGTGATCAGCGCGCGCCAGAACACCGGCAGGACGGTCAGGTGTTCGCTGACCAACAACGAAAACGCCAGCAGCACCGGAAAATACGCCAGCCAGATGCTGACGGCCTGCTTCCAACGCGGCGGCGTGCTGCTGGTTTGCGGACCGAACCAGCTGTCCATGCCGCTGACGCGGCGCGCGTGGCTGGCGCGCACGAGATTGGCGCCGCGTTCGAGCCACATGCGGCGCGGCAGGGACTTTTCCCAGCGGTTCAAGCTGGCCTCGTCGTTAAAGCGCAGCACGATCTGGTATTGGTCCCCGCCCTCGGGCGGCTGCAACACGCCCGACCCGAGGAAACCGGGAAAGCCGGCGGCCAGGATTTCGCCCTGGCGCATCCAGGACAGGAAATCGCCGTAGCGTTCGGGCGTGATGTGGCGGGTGACCAGCATGGTGACCGGGGCGGAAACAGCGGAACTGGACATGGCGGAACTCCTGGGGCAGCGTACAGCGTGTTATGCAGTGTTTACCCTAGCAAACGGCGTGCCAGCCTTGCAGCGCAGCATGCGCCCCGTGCTTGGGGCCAGCGGGCGGCACTTCGGCGCAATTTGCGCACCGCAGCAGACACCATATTGGTGATTACCCTAGATTACGCACCACACCGGTGCACACAACTGGACAACAAGGATATCGATGAACATCAACCTGCCCGACGTCGTAGCGGAAGTCACTGCAGCCTTTGCGCGCTACGAGACCGCCCTGGTCAATAACCAGGTCGAGGTGCTGGACGAGTTGTTCTGGAACAGCCCGCATACCCTGCGCTATGGCGCCGGCGAAAACCTGTATGGCTACGACGCCATCCGCGACTTTCGCGCCGGCCGCTCGCCGCAAGGCCTGGCGCGCCGCGTGCTGCGCACGGCGATCACCACCTACGGGCGCGATTTCGCCACCACCAACATCGAATTCCAACGCGACGGCAGCGACCGCATCGGCCGCCAGAGCCAGACCTGGATGCGCACGCCGGAAGGCTGGCGGGTGGTGTCGGCGCACGTCAGCCTGATGGCGGGATGACTGGCCGAACAGCGCTTGCCACACATCAATGGCGCCATAACCTTATTGGCCGATCGCCATTGAGCCGTCATGAGGACAGGTCTACACTGGGCTTTCCTCAAGTCCCCTGGAGCCCGCCCCATGAGCACCTACAAGATCGCTGTTTTCGTTGGCAGCCTGCGCGCCGCGTCGATCAACCTGCGCCTGGCCCGTGCATTGGAAAAACTGGTACCCGCGGACTTCAAGTTCGACTACGTCAGCCTGGGCGATGTACCGCTGTACAACCAGGACAACGAGAACAACCTGCCCGCCCCCGCCGCCAAGCTGAAGCAGCAGATCCAGGACGCCCAGGGCATCCTGTTCGTTTCGCCCGAGCACAACCGCTCGTTGCCCGCCGCCGTCAAGAACGCGATCGACTGGGGCTCGCGCCCCTGGGGCCAGAATTCCTGGACCGGCAAAGCCGTCGGCATCGTGGGCGCCTCGCCCAGCGCCGCGGGCACCGCGCTGATGCAGCAGCACCTGCGCAACATCCTGGCCGCCGAAGGCGCCGCCGCGCTGACCACGCCCGAAGTCTTCCTGCAGTACACCGACGGCCTGGTCGACGACCAATACAACATCACCAACGAAGGCACGCGCAAATTCCTGCAAGGCTGGATCGACCGCTACGTCGACTGGATCAAGAAGTTCAACGCCTGATCGCCGCCGTTGCCGGATCCGGGGCGCCTCCCCGCCCGGCACAGATCGCCCGCTTACCTCCGGGCGATCAAGCCCCCCGATACGTCGGGGGGCTTTTTTATCCCCGCGCCGGCCCTTCGACAGGCGCCGGCCGGCGGCGGCCGAGTTACGCCTGGCAATATATATACTGGTCACCCCAGGAAGCCCGCGGCCGCGCCACCGATGCGCAGGCGTCGGCTTCAGGGCAGAAAACAGGAAAAGAACAGAATGAGCGACGTTGTACGGTCCGCCGCGCGCGTGCTGGATTTGCTTGAGTACTTCTCGGCGTCTGGAAACAGCTTCTCGCTGGCCGACATCGCCGGCCGCTTCAACCTGCCCAAAAGCAGCGCCTTGGGCCTGCTGCGCACGCTCTGTTCGCGCGGCTATGTCGTGCGTGACGAGCAGGGCCAGTACACCTTGAATGCGTATTTTCGCCAGCATGGATTTGGTTGGGGTGGTGACACGCTGGCACACCTGGTGGCGATCGCCGCGCCAGTGATGGCCGAAATGGCCGCCGAGCTGGGCGAGAGCATCAGCCTGGGCGCCTTGCAGGAAAGCGGCCACGTGAAAATCCTGGAACAAGCCCTGTCGCATCAAGCCATCCGCTACGAAGCCAAGCCGGGGCACACCTTCCCGGTGTACTGCTCGGCCATGGGCCGCATCATCCTGGCCAATACTGCGCCCGCGCAACGCGACGCGCTGCTTGAGCGCCATCCACGTGTCGCGCTCACGCCCTACACACGCACCGACTTGGCGGAAGTCCACGAACGCATCGCGCAGGCCGCGCATGCGGGCTATTGCGTGGTCGAAGAAGAATGCGAGCTGGGCGGCACCGGCCTGGCCATGGCGATTCTGGGCAAGGACGGCCAGCCCATCGCCGCGCTGAATGTGGCCTTCATTTCGGCGCGTTTTGCCGCCAAACGTGAACAGGCGGTACAGGCCCTGCGCCAACGCGTCGCCTTCATTCACACCGCCTTGAGCTGATCGGCAGCCGGGCAAAGGCCCGCGCTTGCCACCCCTGCCCCCTTCCTGGCGCTTCGGCTGCACTCCGCGGCCATGTGCGCATGGCTGACACGCCTGCACGCGCGCTGCGCCTCCCCCTGCCTTTTCCCCTTTGACCTCGCTCCCCTGGCGCCTGCCTGCGTGTTGACGCAGGGCAGGCGCGCCGCTGTTCGCGCACGCATCCCCGTGGGTCGTCCAGCGCCCTTCATCAGTGATTCCCCCTATCGACGCTGCAACCGGCGGCCTGCATCATATTCTTGTATGTGAATGTCGTTCATATATGTGAACGATAGCGGAACAGATTCCACCCGGCGCCCTTAGACCTCACCGAATGCGACCATGACCACCGCAACCTCCTCTTCCACGACGGCTCTACCCCGATCCCCCTCATCCCCTGACATCGCCGCACCGCAACCCAAGCGGCAACTGGCGGCGGCCATGATCGGCAACGTGCTCGAGTACTACGACTTCATCGTTTACGCCTTCCTGGCGTCCACCATCGCCAGAAAGTTCTTCCAGGGCGATGAAGTCGCGGGCCTGCTGGCCAGCTTCGCGACGTTCGGCGTGGGCTTCCTGGCGCGGCCCCTGGGCGGCGCGCTGATCGGGCGGCTGGCCGACACGCATGGCCGCCGGCTCGCCCTGCAAGTGACCATCTTCGGCATGGCGCTGGGCACCGTCGGCATCGGGCTCCTGCCCACCTACGACACGATCGGCTTGGCCGCACCCGTACTGCTGGTGGCCTTGCGCCTGATACAGGGGCTGGCGGCCGGCGGCGAATGGGGCAGCGCCACGGCGCTGATCATCGAATCCGCACCCGCAGGCAAGCGAGGGCTGTACGGCGGTTTTGGCCAGGCGTCCATCGCCTCGTCCAACCTGCTGTCCAGCCTGGTCGTCGCCGCGGTGGTCGGCCTGTTCAGCACTCAGCAAATGGACGATTGGGCGTGGCGCATTCCCTTCCTGATTGGTGGCCTGCTGCTGCCGGTGGGCATCTATATGCGGCGCAATCTGGTCGAAACGCCCGCCTTCACCGAATCCCGCGAGCAAGCCGACCAACGTCCGCCCTTGGCCAAGGCCGACGCGGCCAAGATGATGGGCCGCGCCTTCGGCTTCACCATCATCTGGACCGTGTCCTACTACATCATGCTGTCGTACATGCCCACGTTCCTGACCAAATACGTGGGCCTGACACAAGCCCAGGCGCTGAAGTCCAACTCGATCGCGCTGGTGGTGCTGGTGCTGGCCACGCCGCTGTTTGGCTGGCTGTCCGATCGCATCGGCCGACGTCCCCTGCTGCTGGCCTGCTGCGCGGGCTTCATCGTGCTGGCCTATCCACTGTTCAGCGTGGTGCTCAGCAAGCCGTCGTTCGAAACGATCGTGGCCATTCAGATCGTCTTCAACATCTTCATTGCCGCCTTCTCCGGCGCCGCACCGTCGGCCCTGTGCGAGATATTTCCCACCCATTCGCGCACGATGCTGCTGTCCATCGGGTACAGCCTGGCCACCGCCATATTCGGCGGCTTCGCGCCCTTTATCGCCACGGCGCTGATTGAATCCACGGGCTCCCCCATCTCGCCCACCTTCTACCTGATTGGCGCGGGCATCGTTTCCGGTCTCGTCATTCTTGGCCTGCGCGAAACCGCGCACGAACACTTGAAATGAGCAGCACAACCATGCAGAAAGACATACTTGTTTGGGGCGCCGGCGCCATCGGCGGAACGATCGGCGCGTACCTGGCGCGTGCCGGCTACGACGTCACCTTCGTGGATGTGGAACCTGACCACGTCAAGGCGATCCGAGACCCGGCCCGCGGCTTGCACATCACGGGCACGATCGACACCTTCACCGCGCACGCGCCCGCGTTCACCCCCGATGCGCTGCAAGGCACTTGGCGCCGCGTGTTCCTGGCGGTCAAGGCCCAACACACGCAGGAAGCGTGCCGCCAGCTGTTGCCGCATCTGGCTGCGGACGGCTACGTGTTGTCTCTGCAGAACGGCCTGTGCGAACGCCAGATCGAGACCATCGCCGGACGCGAGCGCACGGTAGGCGCGTTCGTGAACTTCGGCGCCGACTGGATGGGCCCCGGCGAAATCCTGTATTCCAACCGCGCCGCCGTCGTCGTGGGCGAGCTCGACGGTCACCTCAGCGAACGCGTCAAGACGCTGCATCGCGACCTGCTGCATTTCGAACCCGACGCGCTGCTCAGCGACAACATCTGGGAATACCTGTGGGGCAAGCTCGCTTATGGCTCGCTGCTCTTTGCCCAGGCCATCGGCCAATCCGGCATTGCCGACTGCCTGGCCCGCCAGGAACTGCTGCCCCTATGGCGCCAGATGGCGCGCGAAACGATCGATGTGGCCGCTGCCGAAGGGGTGACGCTGCGCGGGTTCAACGGCTTTGATCCCACGGCCTTTCAAGCCGGCGCAACCGAGGACCAAGCGCGCGCCAGCGTCGCGGCGATGGTGGCCTTCAATCGGCCCAATCCCAAGACCCATTCGGGCGTCTGGCGCGATCTGGCGGTGCGCAAGCGCCGCACTGAAGTCGACATGATGGCCGGCATTGTCGATATCGGCCGCACGCACGGCATCGCCTGCCCAAAGCTGGACAAGCTGACACGCCTGATCCACAGCATTGAAGACGGTCAACGCGCCCTGCATGACGACAATCTGCTTGAGCTGGCACGCCCATGAACGCCATCGACTTCACCGGAAAGACCGTCGTCGTGACCGGCGCGGCGCTAGGCTTCGGCAAAGCCATTGCCGAGCAATTCGCCGCGCTGGGCGCACGCGTGCATGCCTGCGACCTGCATCCCATGACGTTTGCCGGCGATAGCGCGCATGCCATCGAAGGCCAGCAATTTGACCTGCTGGATCGCACCGCCGCCACGCACTGGGTACAGGATATCGACGCCGACTCGCCCGACGGCATCGCCGTGCTGATCAATAACGCGGGGGGCGTGGCCGGACAAGCGCACGCTCCCATCGAAACGGTCAGCGACGCAGATTGGAACCGCGTCATCGACATCAACCTGGGCACCTCTTTCACACTTAGCCGCGCCGTCGCGGCGGGCATGAAAGCGCGCACGTCCGGCTGCATCGTCAACATCAGTTCGGGCGCCGCGCTGCAAGCGTCGTTGACCGGCGTGCAGGCGTACTGCGCCAGCAAGCACGCAGTGCTGGGGCTGACACGTCAACTGGCGCACGAACTGGGCCCGCACGGCGTGCGCGTCAACGCAATCGCCCCAGGCTTTGTCATCACCAACGCCGCGACCCAGCGCCAATGGGACGCCATGGGCGCGGATGGGCAGGCCGCATTGCTGCGCGGCATCGCGCTGCGCCGGCTGGCCCGCCCGCAAGACATCGCCAACGTGGCGTTATGGCTGGCCTCGGACTGGGCCGCCATGGTCAACGGCCAGATCATTTCCGTCGACGGCGGCAAGTAGCCGCCACCTCTTTTTTATCGAAGCGAAGATCATGACGACACCTATCCCTGAAGAACCCTGGCAATGGCCCGATGCGCACTGGCGCAAGGTGGTCAACGGCGTGCGCGCCGGGCGCACCCTGCATCCGGCCACTTGGCCGGGCGGCGCGCCGTTCGCCGTAGCCCTGTCCTTCGACAGCGACCACGAAACCAATGAACTGCGCGACGGCGGCAAGTCCATCAACCGCTTGAGCTGGGGCCAGTACGGTCCGCGTGTCGGCATTCCGCGCATTGAACGGCTGCTGCAACGCTACGACGTGCGTGCCAGCTTCTATGTGCCGGCCGTGGCCGCGTTGCTCTATCCCGAAGAACAGCAACGCCTGACGGCCGCCGGCCACGAAATCGGCCTGCATGGCTGGATCCACGAATTGAATTCCGTGCTGCCTTACGAGGCCGAACGTGACCTGCTGCTGCGCGCATCGGACACGCTCACGCAGATCACCAAGACGCGCCCCGTCGGCATGCGCACGCCGTCCTGGGACTTCAGCCCGCACACGCTGCGCATTGCCGTGGAGATGGGTCTGGAATACGACTCGTCGCTGATGGCCGACGAAGACTGCTACGAGCTGCTGCTCGATGGCCAGCCCACCGGCGTAATCGAACTGCCTGTCGAATGGGTGCGCGACGACGCGGTGTACTTCATGATGCATCGCTTCCAATCGCTGCGGCCTTATACCCCGCCCAAGGACGTGCTGGACATCTTCGTGCGCGAAATGGCAGGCGCCGAAGCCGACGGCGGCATCTTCCAACTGACGATGCACCCGCACATCATCAGCGCGCGTTCGCGCATCTGGATCCTGGAAGAAATCATCCGCCTGGCGCAAGCCAAGGGCGCCTGGATCGCCACCCATGCCGAGGTGGTGCGGCACGTGCGTGAGCACGCCGGCTGACGCCGCCACGACCGATGGGGTTGTGCATGTCCGCGCGCCCCATCGACACTTACCCCCGATAACTGTGGAAAACACTGAGGACAGCTTGGGGGGACAGTCAAAATCCCCTGCCCTGCCAAGCACTTGCGGGTAGCGGTCAAAAACTGCGCAATCATCCTTATGGATGAGTTTCAACGCACTTATTCACACAAGCGCTGGATGCATGACCAGCGATTCGGCCGTCCGGCTATCTCGTGTGGATTTGTCCCAGCATTCTGTGGGCAAGCATGAGGACAGCTAGAGGGCAGGTCGAAAATCCCTTTTCATATCAATGCCCTGCAAGGGGTGGGCAAGAAAGGCGCAATCACCCGTTTCAGGGACCCGGGTTGTCCCCGTCAAATGTGGATAAGCCTGAGGACAGCCTGCGCGTAGACCTAGAAAACGCTTATGGACCAATGACTTGCAGGGAGCGGGCAAAGAACGCTCATCGGCAAGCCTGGCGGCAGGCTCGGCCTACCCCCAGGCGCCACACAAAAAAAGCCACCAGGCTTGTCCCCATCGAATGTGGACAAGCCTATGAACAGTCGCACAACAAGTCGAAAAACCCGTTATCCGACAATCACTTGGAAGGCGCGGTCAAAAAATGACCAGCGTGATCTATTCGTTGCCTTCCAGCCGCATGCCGATTTTCAGGCCCACCTGCCAGTGAGCCACCTTGCCGTCCTTGATGTGGCCGCGCACTTCGGTGACTTCGAACCAATCCAGGTTGCGCAAGGTATCGGATGCTCGGGCGATGGCCTGGGCGATGGCGTCGTCGGTGGACTTGGTGGAAGAGCCCACCAATTCGATCTGCTTGTAGACATGATTCGACATAGCTCGTCTCCGCTATAGGGGGTGAGTCGCGAATCGTCGGGCGGGCGCGGTGTTCCGGCGCTTACGACCGGCAATCCATTCGAACACACAGGATACCCGCTGGGCGCTATGGTGGTGTTACGAGTTCCGTCGTTGTGGCCTCGGTCGCGACGCGCAATCCGATCTCGCAACCGCAAGCAAGGAGGTCTCGTCATGCCTGAACGAAAAACCCTGCAACGCGCCCAGCGCGACAAGCAGCAAGGCAAGTCCGCATCCACCCAAGCCGGCGAATTCGTCCGCGACGAAATCGACCGCGTGCGCCAAGGCAAGCATGGTGTGCGCTCAACCAAGCAGGCCATCGCCATCGGCTTGTCCCAAGCGCGCCGCGCCGGCGTCGATCTGCCCGCCCCCAAGAAGGCCAGTGCAGCCACGCGTCGCAAGGCCGAGCAGGACAGCCAGGCCGCCCATGACGGCCACGCCAAGTCCGCCACGCGCGCCCGCGCCACCACCGGCGCCCTGAAGCAGGAAAGCACCAAGCCTGCATCCAAGTCCGCGTTGTCGCGCCACGCATCCAAGGCGGCTGCCACGCGCACGGCGGCAGACCGCTCGGCCGCTGCGAAGAAGGCCGCCGCCACCAAGGGCGCCGCCGGACGCTCGGCCGCTGCCAAAAAAGCGGCGCGCACCCGGGCGGCGAACGCGCGCGCGGCCGCGCATCATTGACCGGCGCGTTGCGCGCCCAGGCATTGTGGAAGGCGGCGTCCTGGCCTTGCGCATCCGCGCCCCCAGCATCGCCGGCCGGCGTCTCACCGCGGGGGTTCAGTGCCCGCTTCGAACTCGCGCAAGCGGGTCTGCAGGAATTCACGCAGCCGCTTGACCGTGGGCGACAGCAGCATGCGATGCACGCACAACAGGTACAGCGGCGACGGCTCGCTGGTGTAGTCGGACAGCGCCTCGACCAGCCTGCCGGCGCGCAGGTCGCTCAGCACGTCGTAGCGCGACTTATAGGCCACGCCATGCCCAGCCAGCGCCCAGCGCCGCACCAGGTCACCATCGTCGCCCACCCGATCGCCCTTGACCGGCACGGTCTGGCTGGCGCCCGCGCGTTCGAACGACCAACGGTCGTGCAGCGACTCGCCCAGCACGAAGCACAAGCAGTTGTGGCGGCGCAGGTCGGCCGGCGCCTGGGGCGTGCCGTGGCGCGCGAAATACGCAGGCGATGCGCACACCACCCGGCGGTTGTGCTCGCCCAGCGGCAACGCCACCAGGCTGGAGTCGTTGGGCGTGCCGTATCGCAACGCAATGTCGACGGGCTGGCGGTACAAATCGGCCAGGCGGTCGCTGATGCGCACCTGGAAGCTGACGCGGGGATGGCGCAGCTGGAATTCGTCCAGCCAAGGCAGCAGCACATGGCGGCCCAGGTCCGACGGGATCGACACCGACAGGCTGCCGGAAATCGCGGTCTTGTCGCGCGCCAGCGCGTTCTGCCCCGCCTGCAGGGTCGACAGTGCGGCGCGCGCATATTCCAGGTAGCGCTCGCCGTCGCTCGTCAGCCGCAGGCTGCGGGTGGACCGCACGAACAGGCGCGTCTCCAGCGTCAGCTCCAGTCGCTTGAGTGCCGCGCTGGCCACGGCGGGCGTCAGGTCCAACTCGCGGGCCGCGGCGGAAAAGCCGCCGTGATCCGCCGCCGCCACAAAGATCCGCAGGTCTTCAAACCGAACCATGATGGGCTCATTTTCAAAAAATTATTGAAACTGAGTCCGATGCTAGCCGGTTTTTCATCGCTCGCGGCTGGGTAATCATGGCAACACCCCCCACCATGCAACGGAGTCCCCCATGAAAATCGAACTGAACGGCAAGAAGGCCCTGGTTACCGGATCGTCCGGCGGCATCGGCCTGGCCATCGCCCAAGGGTTGGCCGAAGCCGGCGCGGCCGTCGTGCTGCATGGCCGCAACGCCGACAAGCTCAAGCACGCCGCCGACGCCATCGTCCGGCAGCACCCCGACGCGCAGGTCAGCACCGTGCAGGCCGACATCGCCACCGCAGACGGCGCCGCCTCGATCTGCGCCGCGCACCCCGACATCGACATCCTGGTCAACAACGCCGGCTACTTCGCGCCCAAGTCGTTCACCGAGATCACCGACGACGACTGGCAGGTCATGCTGGACACCAACGTCATGAGCGGCGTGCGCCTGTCGCGCTACTACTTGCCGCGCATGCTGGCCGCCAACTGGGGCCGCATTGTGTTCATCTCCAGCGAATCAGCGCTGCAGATTCCCGCCGAGATGATCCACTACGGCGTCAGCAAGACCGCGATGCTGGGCGTGTCGCGCGGCCTGGCCGAACTGACCGCCGGCACCGGCGTCACCGTCAATGCCGTGCTGCCCGGTCCCACCCGATCAGAAGGCGTGGCCGACTTCTTTGCCGAAATGGCCAAGGAACAAGGTATCCCGCAGGAGCAGATGGAACGCGACTTCATCGCCCAGCACCGCCCCACCTCGCTGCTGCGCCGGCTGGCAACCGTGGAAGAAGCGGCCAACATGGTCGTGTACGCCTGCTCCAAACAAGCCGCGGCCACCAACGGCGCCGCGCTGCGCGTCGACGGCGGCGTGGTGCGCACCATCGCCTGACATCCCGAGCCTCTTTTCTCTTCTTCGAGTCCCTTCATGAAAGCCATCGCCTACTTCCAGAACCTGCCCGCCAACGATCCCCAAGCGCTGCAGGACATCACCGTGGCCGACCCCGTGCCCGGCGACCACGACCTCTTGGTCGAGGTCAAAGCCATTTCCGTCAATCCGGTGGATGTGAAAATCCGCGCCAACCGCAAGTCCAAGGACGGCCAGCCCGAGATCATCGGCTGGGACGCCGCCGGCATCGTGCGCTCGGTCGGCGCCAAGACCAGCCTGTTCCAGCCCGGCGACCGCGTCTGGTACGCCGGCGCCCTGACGCGCCCCGGCGCCAACAGCGAATTGCACGTGGTGGACGAGCGTATTGTCGGCCGTATGCCGCAAAGCCTGGACTTCGCCCAGGCCGCCGCCCTGCCGCTGACCACCATCACGGCTTGGGAACTGCTGTTCGACCGCCTGCGCGTGCTGGACAACGCCGCTCCCAGCCAAGGCACCTTGCTGGTCATCGGCGCGGCGGGCGGCGTCGGTTCCATCCTGGTTCAGTTGGCGCGCCAACTGACCGGCCTGACCGTCATCGGCACCGCCTCGCGGCCCGAGACCCAGGCCTGGGTGCGCGAACTGGGCGCCCACCATGTGATCGACCACAGCAAGCCCCTGACCGAAGAACTCAAGCGCATCGGCTATCCGCAAGTAGGTTTCATCGCTGGCCTGAACCAGACCGACAAGCACTTCGCGCAAATGGCCGAGGCCATCGCGCCGCAAGGCAAGATCGCCCTGATCGACGACCCGGCCGCCATCGACGTGCGGCTGCTCAAGGGCAAGTCGGCCTCATTGCACTGGGAATTCATGTTTGCGCGGCCGTTGCACGGCACGCCCGACCTGATCGCCCAACACGAACTGCTGAACCAGGCCGCGCGCCTGATCGACAACGGCACCCTGCGCACCACGCTGGGCGAGCACTACGGCAAGATCAACGCCGACAACCTGCGCCGCGCACACGCCTTTATCGAAAGCGGCAAGGCCCAGGGCAAGGTCGTACTGGAAGGCTTTTGAACGAGGTCGGCCCGTCCAGGTGAAAAATAGGACGGGCGTCTCGCATTAGCGTAAAGAAAGAGGTACAAACTCGACTGCGCGCTGCGGGCCTTCAGCCCGACGCCGCGCTTTCGGGAGTTCGTTCTGATTTGCCACCTGTTTGATCAAGCGCTCGAACCCATGCTTTGGGGCATGGTGGCGTTCGCCTTGCTGATGCTGCGGCTGGTTCCCCTGCAAGGGTGGCGAGCCGTCATCGTCGCGGGCGTCACCGCCGGGCTGGTGTTCGACACCATCCAGTTTCGGGTTGGCCCGCCGCGCCTGTGGGACGCACTGGTCATGGGGTCCATCCTGGCCGCGCTGCTGGCGGCGGCCGTGCTCGAGGGACTGTTCCAACTGCTGCGGCGTCTGCGCGCCGCGCGTTCCCGGGCGTAACCGCGGGCGGGCGGCGCACCGCGTGCCGATCCGGGCCGCCCCGCCGTTACATCCTGTGGGCGACGCTACAAGCTTCTTCACAGAGCTCGATCAATTCGCATAAAGAAAGCCGCGACACCCGCGCCACAATGCGGCATGTCCGGCCGCCCGACGGCCGCGGACTCCCTTTCCGGAGATCGCCTCATGAAATCAGCCAGAGCCGCCGTGCTCATGTCCCTGGCGGCCCTATGCGCCGGCTGCGCCGACGGCACCGCCATTCCCACCGGCAACCGCTATGCGCCGTCGCAGGCATCCGCGGTACGGCTCTATTCCGACCCGCCGCATGCGCAATATGAAGTCGTGGGGCTGGTCAAAGCCGAAAGCTCGGCCGGCATCAGCGCCCAGGAATCGATGGAATACGCCATCGAGGAATTGAAGAAGCAGGCTGCCAGCCTGGGCGCCAACGGCGTGCTGCTGACCGGCAACGGTGCGCGTGTCACGGGCGTGAACACCACCACCACCTACGATAGGCACGCCCGGCAAGCCTCCCGCAGCGATGTCTCCGCCCAGTTCGTCGAGGGCCGCGCCATCGTGGTGAAGTAGACGGGGCATGGTCAGGCCGACGCGCCCTGCCGCAAGGCGATCGGGCTGTGCCGCCACACCGCGCCAGCCATCGATCAGGCGTGGCCTTCGCGCTTGGCGCGGGCGTGCGGATCGCTGATTTCAGCGTCCAATTCGGCGATCAGCCAATCAAACCAGCCATTCTCGGTACGCGCATACACCACCGCGGACGGCGTCTTGCCTTCGCGCCAGCCCGGCTGGTGCGCATCCATCCAGGCAGACAAGCTCTTGTGCGGCGCCAGCAGGCCCGACAGCCACGACCAGACATAGTCGGGCACATTGCGCCGAAAGCCCTTGGCGCTGGCGTAGATCGTCGGCTCAAGCGGCAGGTTGCCGGCGCGGGCCAGCTTGGCCTGCACCCGGCGCAGCGTCTCGGCCGCGGCCTGCAATTGTTCGGTGCTGAGCTTTTTCACGTAACGACTCCTAGACTGGGTTTTGCCGGATTATCGCCGCAGGGGCGCACGCTTGCCAGTGGACATTTCGAATCAACGGCCCGCACGCGGCGGCTGCAGCGCCAGCAGTAGCGTGGCGCTGAAACGCGCGCCCGGCTCCAGCACCTGCAGGCCCGTGCGCGTATCGCCCGCCGCCGCCAGGTTGAAGGCATCGGCCACGTTGGTCACCGGCTCCACGCACAGGAACGCCGAGCCCGGCGCGGTGTAGACCACCAGGTGCGCAAACGCCGGATCGGCGTGCAAGGCCAACTCATGTCCGTCCGACCAATGCAACGTGGCGCGCCCGCCCCATTGCGACAGATAGGTGTCGCAACCCGCGGCCGAGCGGCCCAGTTCACGCACATGCGTCGTCTGGCTGGCGGCAGGCAAGCCGTCCGGGTCCGCCGGCCAGGTACGGCGCGCATGCAGGGCCACCCGCTCGGCGGTGAAATATGGATGGATGCCACAGCCGAACGGCATCGGCGCACCGCTGTGGTTGATCATCAGCAACGTCAGCGACAGACCGCGCGAATCCAGTCGATAGCGCTGCACGCATTCAAACGCCCAGGGCCAACCCAGCACACCGGCCGGTTGCTCGAGCACCAGATCCACCGCATCGTCGGCATGATGGCGCACCTGCCAGGCCTGATACAGGCCGCTGCCGTGAATCGCCTGCGGCCGGCCGGGCAGCGACTGCAGCGCGTGGCGCGCGCCATTGAAAGTGAAAATTCCTTCGCGCACCCGATTGGAATACGGCGCCAGCGGATAGGAGCCCGCGCGCGGCCACTTTGCTGGCGGCCAAGCCATATCGGTCAACGGCACGATCCACTCGTGCGCGCCGGTAGCAAGGCGCGTCAGGCGCCCGCCGGCGTTCGGCGCGAACTCGGCGCGGTGGGAACCATAGGCAATTGTCACCCGCTCGCTGGCATCCAGCGTGGCGGGAAAATAAATCTCGGACATCGGGTGCTCCCGCGGCGCTGCAACGGCCGCGTGGCGCCATTGTGCATGGCCGGGTCCGCCCGCAGCAAGCCGGGCGGCCAGGCGCTGCCGCCATCCCCGAACCGATCTCCAACGGCAACAAGCCAGCAGCAGGAAGTCGCGCATGCGCGAAAGCCATGCTCCCAGGCGCGCAGGTCCGCCTGTTCAGGCCGGCACCGCGGCATCCTTCGACGATCGGGGCAGGCAGCCCAGGCCCTGCAGCGTGGCCGCTACCGCCTCGTCCAGCGGCGTATGCGGCTCCGAACCCAGCAGTTCAACCAGCCGCGCGTTATCCATGCGCAGCGGCTGGCGCCACAGATAGCGCATTTCCATCAGCTCGCGCAGCGTCGGCGCAAACGGGGCCGCCACCCGCAACAGCCACCACGGAAACGCCCGCACCCGCGGGTCCATCCCATGGCGACGCGCCACGCGCACAATCGCCGCGGCCATGTGGGTCCCGTCCGGATCCCAATGCCCTGCCATATGAAAAGCCGCGAACGGCGGCAACGCATCGCGGCGCGCCAATAGCTGCACCAGCGTGCGCGCCACGTCCGGCAGATAGCTCCACTGATGCCCCACGCCGCGCGCCCCCGGCGCCTGCACCGCCGTCACGGGCTGCCCCGGCTTGACCAGCCCCTGCGAGAACCAATTGTTGCCCGCGCGCGGCCCGAAGAAATCGCCTGCCCGCAGCACGATCACGCGCGTCCCACGCTCGCTGGCCACACGCAGGCGATGTTCCAGTTCCACCCGGATCGCGCCCTTGCGCGTCAGTGGATGCTGCGGCGACGTTTCAGTCAGCACCGGAAACGCGTCCGGCCCGTAGTTGTAGATCGTGCCCGGCAGCACGATAGTGGCGCCCTGCGCCGCCGCCACCGCGATCGTGTTGTCGATCATCGGTAGCACCAGCTCGCCCCAGCGGCGGTAGCCCGGCGGATTCACGGCATGCACGATCACCTCGCATCCCAGCGCGGCCCGCGCCACGTCCTGGCGGTTCATGGCATCACCGCGCAGCCATGTCATGCCGTCGCGTCGCGCCGTTTCCGTTTCCAGCCCACGCGCCAAGGCGCGTATGCCCCAGCCGGCGTCGCGCAGTTGCCGCGCGGCCTCGCCGCCCACCCCGCCGGTGGCGCCCAACACCAAGGCCGTGCCCGGCCGGCACGCATCGATCGTCGTCATGGTCTTGCTCCTGTCGTCCATGGCAATCATTCTCGCGTGGCGCCATTCATAAATAAATTGCCGAACTCAGACGCGCAGCTATACATTTATGCATGATCAACAAAATCGGCTGGGAACTCTACCGCAGCTTTCTCGCCGTGCTCGACGAGGGCTCGTTGTCCAGCGCCGCGCGGGCCCTGGGCATCACCCAACCCACGGCGGGCCGCCACATCGCGGCCCTGGAAAGCGCCCTGGGCCAGGTGCTGTTCACGCGCTCGCAGACCGGCCTGCTTGCCACCGACGCCGCCCGGGCGCTGCGCGGCTACGCCGAAGCCATGCAAAGCAACGCCGCCGCGCTGGAGCGCGCGGCAGCCGGCCACGGGCCAGGCATTGCCGGCACCGTGCGCGTCTCGGCAAGCGAAGTCATCGGCATCGAAGTGCTGCCCCCGGCCCTGGCGCAATTGCGCCGCGCACACCCCCGCCTGACCATCGAACTGGCGCCCACCAACCGCGTGCAAAACCTGCTGCTGCGCGAAGCCGACATCGCCGTGCGCATGGCCCCGCCCAAACAGGAACAACTGATCGCCCGCTCGGTGGGCGCCGTCGACATCGGCCTGTACGCCCACAAAGACTATCTGCGCCGCCACGGCACACCGGCCACGCCTGCCGACCTGGCCGGCCATGCGCTGATCGGCTACGACACCGAAACGCCTTTCCTGCGCAACGCCAGCAAACGCTTCCCGATCCCTTCCTGGAATCGCGATGCCTTCGCCTTGCGCGCCGACAGCGACCTGGCGCAACTGGCCCTGATCCGCGCGGGCGCCGGCATCGGCACCTGCCAAGCCGCGCTCGCGCGGCGCGACAAGGCGCTGGTGCGCGTGCTGCCTGACGAGGTCGCATTCCCCCTGGAAACCTGGATCACCATGCACGAAGACCTGCGCGCCAGCCCGCGCTGCAAGGCCGTGTTTGATGCGCTGGTTGCCTGCCTGCTGGCGCATACGGGCGGGAAGTCAGATTGACGTGGTCTAGCTGCGAGTCGCCTGCCTGGCCACAGCGTCGCGATATCGGACTGATCTGACAACCAGCCGCCTGCCTGCGCATACCCCCGCAAAATCGGACTGATGCGACATCGCCGTCTAGTGAAGTAGGACCGATCGGATATACTGGTTATTCATACAGTATTTGGATCGCATTGGAGCCCCACCCATGACCAGTCTGATCAACTCCCCGCCTCCGCGCAGCATCTGGCTTAGCGCCTTTCCGCACCTGGCTGGTGTCAAGAACGGCGACTACCTGCCCCTGGGCCGCCTGCAGGAAGCCACCGGCCTGGACGGCGGCCAAAAGCTGCGCGAGGTCCTGGCTGCCGCCGAACGCGAAGGCCTGCTGCTGATCGACCGTGCCGCCACCCCCGCGAGCTACCGCGCCACCTACGCCCTGGAACGCCAGGTCACGCTGTTCGCGGCGGATTGAGCAGCCGGAACCGTGTTCGGCCCTGGCCGGTAGAGTGCTAACGATCACTTGCAATGCTGTTACATCCGGCGAAATAGAATCCCCCCGGGAATGCACGATAAGGAGAAAACCATGCAAGAAGACACCACCAAGCCCGAACCCACCCGCCGCCGCTGGCCGTTCGGTTACGGTCAGGATACGAAAATCGGCTGTTGAATCCGCCCTTGGCGGAAAGATCGTAGAACGCGTCTGGCATCCACAGCCGGGCCGACAATGACCACCCCCCACCAGCGATCTACGCCTGGACGAGTGGCAGGAATCAAGGCAGCCTGCGTTGCCATCCTCAAAACCCTTTCGACCTCTGCTCACCTGATAGGCAGTCAAGGATGCGAGCTCGTCCTATAAGCGGGCGCTTTTGCAGTCTGAACGAACGGTTTTGATTATTCTGTTTCGGTTGACTGAAACAGCGGAACAGCAGTGAAGCAGGATGAACTGACACTTAAGGATCCATCACGCGCATCCATCAAGGGGGGGCGCGGGCCATCGTTTGGCACAGGGACCCATGGCAGCGATAATGGGCGAATGAATCGCCTGGCACACCTTGAAAAGCGCGTGGATGTTATCGACGGTCGACTTGGCCGAATCGAGAAGGATGTCGACACGCTCAAGAGCGATGTCAATATTCTCAAGGGCGATGTCAATACGCTCAAGGGCGATGTGATTGCCGTCAAGACCACCCTCGCAAGCATTGACGCGAAGCTGGATATTGGAAGCATTCGCGCCTCAGTCGAGAAGGCCCACACCGACATTTACAAGTGGATCGTCAGCATCATCGCTGTGATTGGGGCCATTTACTTCGGCCTTCAACGCATGCCACCGGCAGCCTCTCCGCTGGTTTATGCGTATCCGCCCGCACAAGCGCAAGCCGTACCAGCCCCTGTGGCCCCTGCCACGCCGCCTCCTTCGATGTAAAGCACGGTCACAGGCCACCGCGGTCCTTGCCCGATCGGGCGGGTATTGCTGACCTGAACTTTTTCGTTCAACCCGCCCTACAGCCCCCCACCCCGACCACATCGCCCGCCCCAGCCCGATACAATCACGGGCATGAATTCAGCAACACAACACTCCGCCGCCGAGGCCCACACGGGCCACACCCCCATGATGCAGCAATACCTCCGCCTCAAAGCGGAGGCAGGCCCGTTGCTGCTGTTCTATCGCATGGGCGACTTCTATGAAATGTTCTACGAAGACGCCGAGCGCGGCGCGCGGCTGCTTAACCTGACGTTGACCAAGCGCGGCTCGTCCAATGGCACGCCCATCCCCATGGCCGGCCTGCCGGTGCATGCGATGGAGCAGTACCTGGCGCGGCTGGTAGCAGCGGGCGAATCGGTCGCCATCTGCGAACAGATCGGTGATCCGGCGGCCTCCAAGGGCCCCGTCGAGCGCCGCATCGTGCGCATCGTGACGCCCGGCACATTGACCGACGACGCGTTGCTGCCGGCCAAGGCCGACCGCGCGCTGGCGGCGGTGTTCGTGTCCGGCAACGCCCGTGCGCCGCGCGCCGGGCTGGCGTGGTTGAACCTGGCCAGCGGCGATTTCCGCGTGACCGAATGCGCGCCGGCGCAGCTGGAATCCGAACTGCACCGCATCGCGCCGGCCGAGATCATCTGCGCCGACACCGCCGAATTCGATTTCCCGTTCGAAGGCGCCCGCTCGCGCGTGCCCGACTGGCACTTCGAAAGCGACGGCGCGCGCGCGCACTTGCTGACGCATTTCAAGACCGACACGCTGGCCGGCTTCGACATTGAAGACATGCCCGCGGGCATCTGCGCGGCGGGCGCCCTGCTGCGCTACGCAGCGCGTACGCAGTCGCAGGCGCTGGCGCACGTGCAGAGCCTGTCGGCGGAACGCCCGGGCCAGTTCGTGCTGCTGGACCCGGTGACGCGTCGCAACCTGGAACTGACGCAGACGCTGTCCGGTGAAGACGCGCCCACGCTGTTTTCGTTGCTGGACGGCTGCCGCACGCCGATGGGCAGCCGCCTGCTGCGCCGCTGGCTGCATCATCCGCTGCGCGAGAACGAACAGGCCCACGCCCGCCAGCAAGCCATTTCGGCGCTGCTGGCCGGCCGCATGGACGTCGAGCAGACCTTCGGCTCGGCCGGCCTGCTCGAAGCGCTGCGCAGCGCGCTCAATGCGTTTCCCGACATCGAGCGCATCGCCGCGCGGCTGGCGCTGCGTTCGGTGCGTCCGCGCGAACTGGCCAGCCTGCGCGATGCGCTGCAAGCCCTGCCCGCGTTACGGGACCTGGTGGAGCCCATGGCCGATTCGCCGCGCCTGGGCCAACTGATCTCGCACCTGTCGGTGGACCCGGCGCTGGCCGCCCTGCTGGTGCGCAGCATCGCCGCCGAGCCGTCGGTGGCGATCCGCGATGGCGGCGTGCTGGCCACGGGCTTTGACGCCGAACTGGACGAGCTGCGCGGCCTGGCCGCGGACGGCGGCGACTTCCTGGTCCAATTGGAAGCGCGCGAACGCGAGCGCACGGGCATCAGCAACCTGCGCGTTGAATTCAACCGCGTGCATGGTTTCTACATTGAAGTGACCAAGGGCCAGACAGCCAAGGTGCCGGAAGACTACCGCCGCCGCCAGACGCTCAAGAATGCCGAACGCTATATCACCCCGGAACTCAAGACCTGGGAAGACAAGGTGCTGTCGGCGCAAGACCGTTCGCTGGCGCGCGAAAAATGGCTGTTCGAGCAACTGCTGGACGTGCTGGCCGAACATGTGCGCCCGCTGTCCGACTGCGCCGGCGCGCTGGCCGAGCTGGACACGCTGGCTGCGCTGGCCGAACACGCGCGACGGCACGACTGGATCGCGCCTGAATTGTCCGAGCAGGCCGACATCGACATCGACGCGGGGCGCCATCCGGTGGTCGAGCACGCGATCGAGCGCTTCACGCCCAACGGCTGCCGACTGGACCCGGCGCGCCGCATGCTGTTGATCACCGGCCCGAACATGGGCGGTAAGTCGACTTATATGCGGCAGGTGGCGCTGATTGTGCTGCTGGCGCGCATCGGCAGCTTCGTGCCTGCAGCGCGCGCTCGTATCGGCAAGATCGACCGCATCTTCACCCGCATCGGCGCGGCCGATGACCTGGCGGGCGGACGCTCGACCTTCATGATGGAAATGACCGAGGCGGCCGCCATCCTATCGGCCAGCACGCCCAACAGCCTGGTGCTGATGGACGAGATCGGCCGCGGCACGTCCACCTACGACGGCCTGGCGCTGGCCTGGGCCATCGCCTGCCGCCTGCTGGCGCACAACCGCGCGCTGACGCTGTTCGCCACGCACTATTTCGAACTGACGCGCCTGCCGGCCGAGCAACCCGCCTCGGCCAACGTGCACCTGGCTGCCGCCGAGTCTGCCGGCGGCATCGTCTTCCTGCACGAAGTGCGCGAAGGCCCCGCCAGCCGCAGCTACGGGATCCAGGTGGCGCAGCGCGCGGGCGTGCCCGCCGCCGTGATCCGCCAGGCCACCCGCGAACTCGAACGCCTGGAAGCACAAGGCGCGCCCACGCCGCAGCTGGGCCTGTTCTCGGCAGCGGCGGATGCCGACGCGCAAGCCTATGCCGAAGCCGACCGCGCCGGCGCCATCGAGGCGCTGGACTCGCTGCGCGACGAACTCGCCGGCATCGACCCCGACAGCCTGACCCCGCGCGAAGCGCTGGACGCCCTCTACCGCCTGAAAAAGCACCTGCAATGAACCTCGATCACCCCCTGCCGCTGCTTGGCGATCAAAGCCCCAATGACTTCATGCGCCGCTACTGGCAAAAGAAGCCGCTGCTGATCCGCCAGGCCATCCCCGGCTTCAAACCGCCGATCACCATCGCCGCCATCAAGAAGCTGGCCCGCCGCGATGACGTCGAGTCGCGCCTGATCTGGCGCGAGAATGGCGAATGGCAGATGGAAAGCGGCCCCTTCGCGCGGCTGCCGAAAGACAACGAAGGCGACTGGACCCTGCTGGTGCAAAGCGTGGACCTGCACAGCGACGCCGCGTCCGAACTCCTGCAGCAATTCCGTTTCATCCCCGACGCGCGACTGGACGACGTGATGATCAGCATCGCCAGCCATGGCGGTGGCGTGGGCCCGCACTTCGACAGCTACGACGTGTTCCTGCTGCAAGCGGCTGGTGAACGCGAATGGCGTTACGGGCGCCAGAAAGACCTGTCGCTGGAACCCGATCTGCCGCTGAAGATCCTGAGCCGTTTCGAGCCCGAGGCGCAAGCCGTGCTGGCGCCGGGCGATATGCTTTACCTGCCCCCGCAGGCCGCGCACGACGGCATCGCCGCGGGCGATGGCTGCATGACCATCTCCATCGGTTTCCGCGCCCCCACGCAAGCGACGTTGGCGCGTGGCCTGCTGGAAGCCGCAGCCGACCAAGTGATGGCGCGGGTCGGCCTGCTGGGCGGCCCCTACGGCGAACCGGCACTGCCCGGCCCCAAGCTGTCCGCCGTGTACCGCGACCCGGCCCAGCCCGCCGTCACCACGCCCGCGCAGGTACCAGACGCGCTGGTCGAGGCCACGCTGGAAACGGTGCAGAAACTGCGCTTTGACGACGCGCTGGCCTCGCGCTTTCTGGGCTGCTGGCTGACCGAGCCCAGCAACCTCAGCGTCTTCGACGGCCCCGAAGGCCTGGACGTGGACCTGGAAGAAGACTGGCCCACCACCGGCAAACTGGTGTTGGATCGCCGCAGCCGCATGCTCTATCGCGGCAAGCAGCTGTTCATCAATGGCGAAACCGCCATGACGCCGGCGTCGGCCGCGCTGTGCAAGCTGGCCGACGCGCGCAGCCTGGATTGCGCCGACCCCGCCTGCGCGCGCTTGTCTGATGAAGCGCGCTCGTGCTTGGCGGATTGGCTGGATTCGGGCTGGATCCATTACGTGGCCTCGTAGTATCCAGACACCTGCGCGTATCCGTTTCGCACAGAACGCAATGAGGTCTGTGGATCGGGTCACATAAGGAAAGACATCACACCTTGCGGAAAGGTTTGTTGCCGTTGGGATGCGACCTCTTTAATTTTCACACTCGCATCCCTGACGGCTTCCTGTAGCCTGAATTCTGGTTTCCCCTAACGGGGTTTCAAGAGTCGTCATCTACAGGAGTCTAAAAATGATGAGCAAAACCTT
>JBEBOQ010000055.1:0-31483 GCA_040396375.1 Achromobacter xylosoxidans | reverse complement strand
GCTGTGCGCCTTCGGCATCAACAACGTGCGCCTGCTGCTGCTGTCCGGCATCGGCAAACCTTACGATCCGGCCACCGACACCGGCGTGGTCGGGCGCAACTACACGCACCAGACCACCTCGGGCGTGAACCTGTTCTTTGACGAGTCGGTGAACATCAACCCGTTCATGGGCGCCGGTGCGGTAGCCGTCACCATGGACGACTTCAGCGCCGACAACTTCGACCACGGACCGCATGGCTTCGTGGGCGGCGGCTACCTGCAGATCCAGGTGGTCAGCGGCGCGCCCATCGGCTACCACCCCACCCCCAAAGGCACGCCGGGCTGGGGCGCGGAATGGAAGAAGGCGGTCAAGCGCTACTACAACCATTCCGCCAACATCACCATCACCGGCTCGGCCCAGCCATGGCGCGGCGGCTACCTGAGCCTGGACCCGACCTACAAGGATGCCTGGGGCCTGCCGCTATTGCGGGTGACTTACGACTTTCCCGACAACGACATCCGCATGTCGGCGTTCCTGACCGAACGCGGCGACGAAATCGGCCGCGCCATGAAGGGCGTGACGCGCACCGAACCCGGCCCGCGCAAGCGGCCGTTCTCGGCCACCGCGTACCAGTCCACCCACCTGACCGGCGGCGCGGCCATGGGCAACGACCCGGCCACCAGCGCAGTCAATCGGTATGGGCAGAGCTGGGACGTGCCCAACGTGTTCGTCACGGGGGCCGCGTTGTTCCCGCAGAACTCGGGCTACAACCCCACGGGCACGGTAGGCGCCACCGCCTACTGGATCGTCGAGAAAATCAAGGCGGACTATCTACGTTCGCCGGGGCGGCTGGTGTAACTATGATCGAACATCGCAACGGCATCCTCTTCGCGGTCGCGCTGATGGTCGGCGTGCCCGCCATCACCGTGGTGGCCACGCTGCACCAGATGTATGGCACCGGCGGCGACGGCCCGATCCGCGCGTCCGCGGTGCAGGTGGCGCCCACGCCCGCTGCGGCGGCGCCTGGCGCGGCAGCAACGCCGCCGCCCGCGTCCGGGGCGACGGCAACGGCCTCGGGCACGACGGGAGCGCCCGCCCCGTCCGCTGCGACGCCCGCGGCGCCCGGCCCCTCGGCGGCCGCGGGCGCCTCGGCTCCGCCTGCCACAGCCCCCCCGCCCACGCCGGTCCCCGGACGCAGCGCGCTGGATTTCAGCGCCTCGCGGCCCGCCTGGGAAGGCTATCTGCAAGGTGCAGACCCGGCGGCGGGCAAGCAACTGGCCGCGGCCGGCAAACCCGCTGCGGGCGTGCAGGCCTGCGTGGCCTGTCATGGGCAGGCCGGCATCACGCCTACCGGCGGCATCTTTCCCAACCTGGCCGGCCTGACCCCGGAATACGTCGCCAAGCAATTGGCCGACTTCCGCCAGGGCACTCGCAAGCAGCCGCTGATGAACACCATCGCCCAAGCCCTGACCGAGCAGGAAATCGGCCAATTGGCGGCCTATTACGGCACCCTGGCCGGCCCGCCCCTGCACGTCGGCGAAGCCGGTGGCGAGGCGGCGCGCAAGCTGGACCAAGTGGGTGACGGCGCGCGCGCCCTGCCCGCCTGCGCCAACTGCCATGGCCTGCGCGGCATGGGCGAAGGGCCGCTGCTGCCGCGATTGGCGGGCCAGTCCAAGGAGTATTTCGCCGACCAGATCAACGCCTTTCGCAACGGCTCGCGCCAGAACGACGACGTGGGTGTGATGCGGGCGTTCGCGCAGCGCCTGACCGACGCCGAGGTCGATGCGTTGGGCCAGTACTACGCCGGGGCGCGCTGAACCGGCACCCATCGGCATTCCACAACGGGCCCCGTTCGCGGGGCCCGTGTCTTGATGCCGATGCCCGAGCGCCTCGCCTCGTCGCGGCGGCCAGCCGTCTCCTTGGCCCGGCCGTCACTTTTTTCTTGGTGTTTTCCCTAATGCCTACTTATAATCGCAGCACTTTCAACCACCCCGAGATCAATGTGGACAACGACGGATGTAGTCGATACACGACTGCTAGCGCCGCTTGACGCAGGATCCGCAGAAATTTCTGCCGAGTCCTGCGTAAAGCCAGGACACGGCCTTTCGGCCCCGGACAGCCCCCGCGTGTGATGCACGCACTGCCCAGGCCGCAGCCCTCCCCCTAAGACCCCTCTTTACCAACGCGATACGCGGGCTTTGTTGCGCCCCCATCGTGGCGGGCAAGTGGCGCATGCATGTGGACTTTCCACCGTACTCCCCTGGAGACGATTATGCGCATCAAGAAATTCCTCCCCTTCCTGGATGGCGCCGCCACCGTGCGCGGTGCCGCCCCCACCGCCGTGGCCGCCGCCCGCACCGCCACTCCGACCTATCAATTCACCATCGTCAGCCTCGCCGACACGCTCAACGCGCTGCGCAAGCAGCTGTACTTCGAGCTGCAGGCGCTGGACCTGCGCGTGCTGAACGTGCGCATCTCGCGCCAGGACGCCGGTCAACTGGCCAGCACCACGGTCACCCTGCAATGCCCCCCGCAACTGCGCGGCCTGCTCAATGCAGTCGCGCTGCGCCTGGGCCAAAGCCCCGACGTGCGCCGGGTCCATTGGGAAAGCGAGGCCGGCGCCAGCATCGCCGTGCTGCCGGCCTGATTGGCGGAACTGAGTGACGGAAAGAAGACTGTCATGAAAGACCCGTACAAATGCCTCCTCGTCGCCCGGGTGGCGGCTTTGCTGTTGATCTGGCTGCTGGCTTTCGTGCTGACGGCCCTATCCGTCTGGCAACTGCCCTGAGCGCTGCCGGCCCGTGACGGGCCCGGCAAGGTTCCCCAACACGCTGCATTCGAGAACAACAAGATGAAGAACTTTGAAAACATCCAGCTGCTGACGCTGGCCAATACCCTCATCAGCCTGGCCACGGCCTTTGTGCTGGGGTCCATCGTGGGCTTTGAGCGCCAGGTCCGCCAGCGCACCGCCGGCCTGCGCACCAACGCCCTGGTGGCGGTGGGCGCGGCCATTTTCGTGGACATGGCCTTCCGTATCGGCGGCCCCGATGGTGGCGCGCGCGTGGTGTCGTATGTCGTGTCCGGCGTGGGCTTTTTGGGCGCCGGCGCCATCATGCGCGAAGGCGGCAGCATCCGCGGCCTGAACACGGCCGCCACGCTGTGGGGCTCGGCCGCCATCGGCGCCTGCGCCGGCGCGTCGCTGATGCTCGAAGCGGTGGCGGCCACCGCCTTCGTGCTGGCGGCCAACACGCTGCTGCGGCCGGTGGTCAGCTACGTCAACCGCCAGCCGGTGGACGCGCAGACCACGGAAGTCACCACCGTCATCCACGTCATCGCCCACGTGGACCAGCGTCAGGCGGCCATGACGGTACTGGAAGACGTGCTGGAAGACGAACAGTTGCCCCTGTCCGAATTGAAGATCGACCAGTTCGGCGAAAACGAGGTCGAGATCGAAGCGGCATTGAGCGAAGCGTCGGTGGACGAGCTGGACCTGGACCGCGTCGCCGCCCGCATCGCGGCCGCGCCCGGAGTGCGCACCGCGTTCTGGGCAGCGCGCACGGTGTGACGCCTGCATCGGATCCGACGGCCGGTCCAGGCGCCGTCGCCTGCGGCGATGCGTCGCACACTGCGGCCTGCCGCAAGCGCGACGGCGCCCGCAAAACCTTCTAGAATGGGCGCCGATCATGCGCCGCCCGTTCCTGCCTCTCGCCCGCAACGCCGCCACCTTGTGGTTGGTGCTGGCGCTGTTCGCACTGAAGGCGCTGGTGCCGCAGGGCTTCATGCCCGCGGCTCAGCAAGGCACGCTGATCCAGCTGTGCTCGGCCGCCGGCACCATCTGGGTGGCCGGCCCCGCCAAGCATGGCGACGCCCCCGACGAGCGTCACGCGGCCCAGGCCGCCACCTGCCCCATGGGCGCCATGCTGGCGGCGGTGGCGTTGCCGCCCTCGCCCGCGCCGCTGCTGGCGGCAAGCGGCATCATGACCCACCCGCTGGCCGCGCGCGCCCCGCCGCTCGTAGCCGAAGGGTCCCCCCCCGGCCCGCCACTGGGCGCCCGCGCCCCACCTTTTTTCTCGGTTTTCAGCTAGTCGCTTCGCCGCACATCTTGCGGCTCTATTGGCTTACCGAGAGTTCCCATGTCTTTTTCTTCCGCCAGGACGCCCCGCGTCCTGAAACGACACGTGGCCGTCTGGACCGCGCTCGCCTTCACGCCCGCGCTGCACGCGCAGACCGCGCCCGCCACACCGGCCGCCGCCACGCCCGCTACCTCGACCCGCGGCGTCGCCACGCTGCCCGCCATCTCCGTCTCCGGCGACGCACCGTCCGCCACGTTGCTGGAACAAGCCAGCACCGGCACGCTCCTGGGCCTGACCCCGTTCGACACCCCGGCCAGCATCGACGTCATCAGCAACGAGCAACTGCGTGAACGCGGCGCGGTCAACGTGACCGACGCGATCACCCAGGCGGCCGGCATCAGCGCCATGCGCCACCCCGGCAACGGCGGCTCGTCGCTGTCCTCGCGTGGCTTCACCGATTCGAATTCCGTGGCGCAGCTGTACGACGGCGTGCGACAGTTCGGCGGTGTCGGCCAGACGTTCATTTACGACCCCTGGGCGGTGGACCGCATCGAAGTGCTGCGCGGCCCGGCGTCGGTGCTGTACGGCGAAGGCGCGATCGGCGGCGTGGTCAACGTGATCCCCAAGAAGCCCACGCGCGGCCCCATCGAAAACGAAATCCAGACCACCGTCGGCACCCACGACACGCAGCGCCTGGGCTTTGGCAGCGGCGGCGCGCTGGACGACAAATGGTCGTACCGGCTGGACATCAGCGGCAACCACAGCGATTCGGGCATCAGCCTGGGCGATTCGCGCGACTTCGCGGTCACCGCCGCGCTACGCCTGGACGTGTCGCCCGAGCTGAATTTCACCCTGACCCAGGCCTACGCCTGGCAGGAACCGACGCGCTACTTCGGCACCCCGCTGGTCAACGGCGACATCGACTACAGCCTGCGCGGCAAGAACTACAACGTGGCCGACAGCAAGATCATCTACCGCGACAGCCGCACGGAACTGAAGGCCGAATGGACGCCCAATCCGGCCACCCGGGTGCGCAGCCGCGTCTATTACATCGGCAGCGACCGCGACTACCGCGACGCCGAAAACTACACCTGGCAGCCTGCCAGCGGCCTGATCCAGCGCAGCAGCTACACCGACATCCGCCACGACCAGGAACAAGTCGGCACCGTCACCGACGCCAGCTTTGACGGCCACCTGTTCGGCCTGGCCAACAAGGTGGCGGTGGGTTTTGAAGTGAACCGGGCCTCGCTCAAGCACACCAACAACTCGCCCTATTCAGGCACCTCGCTGGTGGACCCGTACGACGTGGACCACGGTCGCTTCATCAACGTGGCCGGAACGACGCCGCGCTATCGCAACACGGCCGACCAGTACGCCCTGTTCGCCGAAAACCGGCTGATGCTGACCGAGCGCTGGTCGGTGCTGGGCGGCCTGCGCTACGACCACATCGACCTGAAGCGGCGCGACTTGGTGGCCGGCCAGACGGCGTTTGACACCACCTTCAATAATGTCGGCTGGCGCATCGGCACGGTCTATGACGTGTTGCCCACGCTGTCCGTCTACGGCCAATACGCCGAGGCCGCCGACCCGATCGGCAGCCTGCTGCTGCTGTCGCCCGCGAACAAGGACTTCGAGCTGTCCAAGGGCCGGCAGGTCGAGGTGGGCGTCAAGCAGACGTTCTGGGACAACAAGGGCCAATGGACCCTGGCGGCCTACCATATCCGCAAGAACAACCTGGTGACGCGCGACCCCAACGACCCGTCGCTGCGCATCCAGGTGGGCGAGCAATCCTCGCGCGGGCTGGAAGCCACGCTGGGGGTCGAATTGACGCCGGCCTGGCGGGTGGACCTGAACGCCGCAGTACTGCGGGCACGTTATGACGACTTCAGCGAATCGGTCAATGGCGTGGCCGTCTCGCGCGCCGGCAACGTGCCCACCGACGTGCCCGAGCGCGTGGCCAATGCCTGGGTCAGCTGGAAGTTCGCGCCGCAATGGACTGCCAGCGCCGGGGTGCGTTACGTGGGCCGCCGCTACGCGGACGCGGCCAATCGGCTGGAGATGGCGGGCTACACCACCACCAACCTGGCCTTGCAATGGGAGCCGCGCCGCGACCTGACGCTGGCGCTACGAGCGTTCAACGTGTTTGACCGCCAATACGCCGAAACCGCCTACTACAACCAAACGCAGTGGCTGCTGGGCGAAGGACGCCGGGTGGAACTGAGCGCGAACTATCGCTTCTGATTGCCTGACGAGAACAGATCGGAGATTGCGTCGCCGACATCCTTGACCGCGCCGGCGACGCCACCGGCCGCGCCTTCGGCCCCCACGCCGATCACGTGGCCGACGCCGCGCGCGATCTGGGCCGCGAACCCGCGCGAGGCCGAGAACTTCGGATTGTCCAGGCTACCGGACAGGCTGAATTCCATGCGCAGCGCGCCGCTGCGGTCTTGCATGGCCGCCAGCACCGCTTTGCGCGGCAGTGAAAACAACGAGCCGTCGCCGCTGAATTTCAGGTCGCGCAAGGCCACCACGCCGGACGCCTTCAGTTGGCGCTTGGCGATGGTGGTCTGCATGTCCAGGTCCATGGCGCCGCCCGTGAGCGACCCCGCGCCGTTTTCGGCCAGGTACGGCGCGGCATAGCGGATATCCATATTGCGCACCGCCACTTTGATATCGGCATCGGTGCCGCCGATTTCAAGCGACCCGGTGGCGGTGACCGTGGCCGCGCCATTGCGGTTGTTTTCGATCGAGCCCTTGAATTCCATGTCGCTGCGCTGGCCCTCGGCCGGCATCACCAGCGGCGACAGGCGCGCCGACACATTATTGAAGGGAATGCGATGCGGCGGCTTGGCAATGGCGCCGTCCAGGAAATCCAGCCGCCCATCCGTCAAGACAATCTCGTCAACGCGAATGGGGTCCTTGCGGCGCGACTGGCCGTTGCCGCCATCGGCCTCGCGCAACGCCGCCTGCAACGCCGGGGATATCTGCATATCACCGTCGGGTTCGCGCAGCACCGCGAAATCGAAGCCCTCGATGGTCACTTTGCGGAACACGGCCTCGTGCTGCAGAAACGACATCCATTCGGGTTCGGCCACCACGCGGCGCGCGCTGGCCGGCGCGGCGCCCGCGTTGCCCGTGATCTTCACGTCGGTCAGCACCACCTGCTTGAAACCGACCTGGACATTGCCCACCTGGGCTCGCGGGCCAAGCATATTGGCGATGCGCAACTCGACGAGGCGGGTACCCGCCAGCGCCAGCACCGCCAACACGGCTGCCGTCAGCACAATGATGGCCAGGGCCATGCCCAAAGGCGAGCGGCGGCGCACGGTAGCGAGGTTCGTACCCATTGAAGATCCTGTTGCGGTAACCGGGCCGCGACTGCGCCCCGCAGGGCGCAAGCGGCCCTCCCTGGCACCTTACCGATGCCCCCGCCAGGGCGCAAGGCTTGCGGCATCACCAGTGCGGGGCCACCAGCACGATAAAGATCGGAATCTCGGATGCGGCGATGCCCGCGCGGGAAATCCACGCGGGCATCACCGCCACTCACCCTGCGCAAAGCCGGCTAGGCGCCGACACGCGGGCTCAATCGGATAGCGCTACCGCATCAACGCTGCGTTTGCGAACGCTGGCCGGTTTGTCCGGGCTGCTGGCCCGGCTTGCCGTCCTTGTCCATATGCTGGCCGCCCTGACCGGGCTGTTGCTGGCCCGGAGACTTATTGCCGTCTTTCGGGCTTTCCTGGGTTTGCTGCTTTTGCGGCTGCTTTTGCTGGTCGGGCTGATTCGGGTTTGCCATTGCAAGTCTCCTAGTAGGCGGAACCATTCCGCCGATCGTAGAAGAGCAACTGCCGTGCCCAACCGCGCTGCCGCCTGGGTGAACGGCGCAAGCCGATCCCAGGGGACCGATCCGGCCCCGGTAATTTCGGGAGATGGCGAGTAGAAATAACGGCCGGGTGTGCGCCTACCGCATGGGTGCGATGGCCCGGCCCTTATTGGGTGGTGACGTGCGCCGGCAACCCGGTTTCGGCGTCTTGCGGATCGAAGGCATCCAGCCAGGCCGAGGCGTAGCTCGCCGGGGCCGATAGCGGCTCGCCGCGGTCGCGCTGCACGCGCAGGCGCGTCATGAGGTCGTCCAGCGGCATCGGGCGGCCGAGTGCATAGCCCTGGCCGTAGCGGCAACCGGCCGCCCGCAAGGCGGGAATGTCGGCCACGTTCTCGACGCCTTCGGCCACGACGCGCCACCCCATCCGGGTCGCCAGTTCGGCGGCGGTGCGCAGCACCTCGAATGCAACCGCGCTGCGGCGCATGCGGGTCACGAAATACTGGTCGATCTTGACCTCGGACAGCGGAATCGCGGACAGCAGCTTGAGGGACGCATGACCGGTGCCGAAATCGTCCAGACTGACCTCGCAACCCGCATCTTCCAATCGGGCCAAGGTGGCGCGCAGGACTTCAAGTTCCTTGATGGGCTGGTCTTCGGTCAGTTCCACGCGCAAGAGCGATGCGGGTAATTCCGCCGCATGAATACGGCCCAGCAGAAAATCGACCGAGCGTTCGTCAGACAAAGTGGATGCGGGCGCATTAATGGCCACCGGTATGGCCATACCGGTACGGCGCATGGTCTGCAGCATGTCGATGACCCGCTGCGCTACCCGTTCGAACAAGGTGCGATCCAGCCCCAGCCGATTAACGGTAGGGATGAACTCGGCAGGCATCACGATACCCAACCGGGGATGTTGCCAGCGCGCCAGCGCTTCGGCCGATACGATACGGCCGGTCAATAAATCGACCTGGGGTTGCAGCAGCACCCTCAGGCCTTCTTTGCCGGTAATCATGGCAGCGACTTCTTCGTCGCTGACCACCGAGCTTGTGGAAGCCTCGTGATTTGGCATCATGTTCGCTCCTGAAGTGCCCCGGAGTACGGCCTGCGCTGTCCGGGCGCAGACCGAGGCACATTGGACATGAGTATTCACATTGGCCTGGATATTCTTACTGCCTGGCGTTATGTACCAAGCGCTTTCACATTCGAACGCCATTGTTTTTTATGCGATTTCGAATATTTATTCCAGGTAATTGTGCGCCCTTGCGGCGCTAAAGTCACACATATGTAACCAGCGGTATTTTTCACTCATCATTCACGAAAATCTCAATAACCGGACGCTCTGAAAATTCATTATTTTTTTGTCTTGTCGACATGGTAGCGTTGCGTCTTTTCCGCCGATTCGGCTTAACTTCGGCCTTGTTTTCCGAGTGACTACCCTGCTCTCCCGCTGGCGCAATTCCCTGCGCAACGTCCTGTGGCTGGACGCCCTGCAAGCCGCGGCCATCAGTGCCGCGCCCGTCATCCTGGCCGTCCTGGCGCACGAACCCCGCCTGGGCTGGACCGCCATCGCCGCGTTCTGGGCCTGCTTCGGCGACCCCGGCGGACCGCTGCGACAACGCGCCGGATCCATGTTGGCGCTGGGCCTGATCGGCGCCCTGTTCTGCTTTCTGGCCAGTATCAGCGCCGGCCACCTGTGGCTGCTGCTGCCCCTGACCTTCCTGTGTTGCACCTTCGGCGGGCTGCTGCGCGTGCTGGGGCCGGCGGCCGCCATTGTCGGCACCCTGCTGTCGGCCGGCTTCGTCGTGGCGGCTGAGCTGCCCGCGCCCACCCTGGCGGCTAGCCTGTCGTACACGCTGTTTTTCGTGGCGGGCGCGTTGTGGGCCATTTTGATGACGGCGCTGGTCTGGCGCCGCCGTCCCTGGAAAGACGCGACGCACGCCGTGGCGCATTGCTACCGCGGCCTGGCCGATTTCGCCGACGCCTTGGCGCGCATGTATTCCGGCCTGGCGCCGGCTGGCGGCCCGCAGGCCTGGAGCGCCGTCACCCGGGCCCAACGCGGCAGCCTGCGCGCCGCGCTGGAAGCCGCCCGCGGCCGCACCCGCGAAGTACAGGATGCGCGGCCGTCGCGACGGGCTCGGGCGCAGCAATTGTTCTACCTGCTCGATAGCGCCGAAGACAGCTTCATTGCGCTGGTGGCGGCGGCGGACCTGCTGGAATCAAACGCGCCGCGTTGGCTCGGCCGGGGCGCCGGCGCAAACCTGTCGCACGCGTTGCACCGTTACGCCAGCGTGGCCAACGCCATTGCCAGCACCTCGGACGTCACCGACGCCAAGCAGGCCGAGTGCCTGCGCGAACGGTTGGCGCACTTCGGCGCGGGCCTGCATGAGTTGCGCGGCGCGGCCATGGCCTATGCCCCGGACCTGGCGACCATGGTGCCGGTACTGGACCGGATGCAGCAAAACGCCCAGTCCGTGATGCAGGCGCTGTTCGACCAGGACGGCGCGCCGGACGCGCCTGCGCTGGCCGCGCGCGCCGAATCGCCCGCGCGGGCCGCCTGGCGCAGCCTGCGCCAGAACCTGCGCTTTGAGTCCGACGCCTTCCGCCACGCGCTGCGGGTGGGCATCGGCGCCACCATCGCGGTGGCGCTGTCCAAGACCTTTGCCGTCAACCACGGCTACTGGATGTCGCTGACGCTGGTGTTCATCCTGCAGCCGTATTTCGCCACCACCTGGCAGCGCACCGTTGAACGCGTCATCGGCAGCGTAGCCGGCGCCGTGGGCGCATCATTGCTCGGGCTGTTTCTGAGCACACCGCTGTCGGTGGCGCTGGCGGTGCTGCCTATCGCCCTCGGCACCTTCGCCGCCCGCACCATCCACTACGCGCTGTTCACCTTCTTCCTGACCTCGCAGTTCGTACTGGTCAGCCATATCCAGCAACCCGACATCTACGAACCCATGCTGGCGGCGCTGCGCGCCTTCAACAGCGTGCTGGGCGGTGTACTGGCACTGCTGGTGGGCTTTCTGGTGTGGCCCGAGAAAGAGCCGCGGCAACTGGCGGGCGCGCTCAGCCGCGCGTTGGAACGCCACGCCGCCTACACCTTGGCGCTGGCGCAGGACAAAAGCGGCGCCGCCGCCGGTCAGGACATCGTCGGCCTGCGCCGCCTGGCCTGCCTGTCGGCCGACAACGCCGAGGCGTCGCTGCAGCGGCTGCAGCAAAACCCGGTACACCGCGACCGCAATGTCGATACGGCCGTGAATCTATTGAATGCGATGCGCCGGGTCACCGCGGCCGGTACCGTGTTGGAGATCCAGCCCGCGCTACCGCCGGACAGTCCCGCCGCCTCGGCCTTGGGGGAGTATGGCCTGGTGCTGGCGCATGCCCTGCACCCGCAGGAGCCCGCGCCCCCCGTGGGCATCCGGCAGTTGGCGGTACCCGCCGCGCTGGCCGCCGCCGCCCCGGCCCTGGCCGGGCCGCTGGACCGCATCGCGCAGCAGGCGCGCCAGGTCAAGCAACTGCGCGAACGGGTGCAGCAAGCCTGAAAAAAAGCCCGCTGCCTGGCGGGCTTTTTTCAGGCCCACGCTTGCGTCGACCCCGTCAAATTGCCAACGGCTTGACGCTTATCAAAGGCGGTCTGCCCGGAACGCGCAACGATAAAGGCTGTCGCGCTGAAAAGGAGGCCGCCATGTATCGCCGCATTTCCGTACACCTGGACCACGGGTTCGATTGCCAACGCCGCACCCAGGTGGCGCTGGCCCTGGCCAAGCGCCACAAGGCCGAGCTGGTCGGCATCTACGCCAGCTCCGCGCCGCCGCAGTACTACTACGGCGAATCGGTGCTGATGTCCAAGACCTTGAGCGTGATGCGCGACCTGCAGGCCCAGAACCGCGGCGCGGTGCAGAACGCCTTCCTGGAAGCCGCAGCCAAGGCCGATGTGCCGGCAGTCGTACGGGCCGGCGACAGCACGCCCAGCGCCAGCGTGGCGCTGTTTGGCCGCACCAGCGACCTGATCATCGTCAGCCAGCAAAACCGCGAAGACGTCGAGGCCGCGCACGAAACCGAGTTCGTCGAACAGACGCTGCTGACCGCCGGCCGCCCCGTGCTCGTGGTGCCGTCCAGCGGCGATTTCCCGGTGGTGGGCGACCGCGTGCTGTACTGCTGGGACCGCAGCCGCGAGGCCGCCCGTGCGCTGGCCGACGCGGCGCCGTTGCTGCGCTCGGCTTCGCACCTGGTGGTGCTGACCATGGACGAAGGCGCCGCAACGCGCAAGGACGAAGCCGTGCCGTTCGAAGACCTGGCCACCTATTGCATCGCCCAAGGCATGCCGGCGCCCGACCACGTGCGCCGCGACATCAAGGGCGTAGGCGTGGGCAGCACCATCCTGAACGCGGCCGCGGACCACAGTGCCGACCTGATCGTGATGGGCGCCTATGGCCACAGCAAGTTCCGCGAATGGGCGATGGGCGGCGCCACGGCGTCGATCTTGAAGAGCATGACCGTGCCGATCATGTTCTCGCACTAGCCCTGCAAACGGGTCAGCCCAACGACCCCGGCACCGGAGTCAGCACCGGCTTGCCGGCGAAGTGCGCGGTGGCGTTCTCCAGGAACAGCGCCACCGTCGCCGAGACCGCCTCGGGCGAACGGCCCGCACTGTGCGGCGTCAGCACCACGTTGCCCAGTTTCAGCAACGCCTGCGGCACCACCGGCTCGCCTTCGACCACGTCCAGCCCCGCGCCGGCGATGCGGCGTTCGGCCAGCGCCGCGATCAGCGCGCTGGTATCGACCACGCTGCCGCGCGCGATATTGACCAGATAGCCTTGCGGACCCAATGCGTCCAGCACGGCGGCATCGACCAGGTGACGCGTGTCGGCGCCGCCCGGCGTGGCCACCACCAGGAAGTCGGACGCCGCGGCCAGCGCCAGCGGACTGTCGTAATAGGTGTAGCCGCTTTCCGGACGCGGCCGACGGTTGTAATAACCCACCGTCATGCCAAAGCCGTTGGCGCCACGCTTGGCGATTTCAAGGCCGATGGTGCCCAACCCCAGGACGCCCAGCCGCTTGCCGGACACCTGCGGCCCCATGAACCCGTTCCAGTGGCCCTGGCGTACCCAGGCGTCGGCCTGCGGCAAGTGGCGAGCCGAGCCCAGCAACAAGGCCATGGCGTGGTCCGCGACCGACGTGGCGTTGGCGCCTGGGCCGTGCGTGACGCGCAAGCCGCGCGCGCGGGCCGCGGCCACGTCGATGTTTTCAAACCCCACGCCCAGCGAACAGACAAGCTCCAGCTTGGGCAGCGCGGCCATTTCGTCCGCATGGAAACCGGTGGCGCCGCGGGTCAACACCACGCGGATCTCGTCGGCGTGCTCGCGGATCGCTTGGGCGCGCTTTTCGGCGGTAGTGGCCAGGATGCAGCGAAAGCCGCGGTCTTCGATCGCGGGCAGGAAATCGTGCACGCTTTCTATCAGTATCAGGAGGGGGATCTTCATGTCGCTGCGGGAGGAAGTGCGGGCGCAAATCTTACGCCTCGGTACAATTGCCCGCCACCCGACTGTCCCGCCCTTGAACGCGTCATGAAAGCCAAGCTTCGCAAATCCCTGCGCACTACCCTGTCCACGTTGCACCGATGGCTGGGCTTGATCCTGGGGGTGGTGCTGGTGCTGGCCGGCCTGACCGGCAGCTTGCTCGCGTTCGACCATGAACTTGACGGTTGGCTGAATTCGGCCATGCTGCGCAACACCACTGGCGTCTGCGCTGCACCGCTGCCGCCTTCGGCCGCCGCCCGCGCGGTGCAACAGGCCTGGCCGGGCGCCACCGTCAATGCCATCACGTTGCCCGAAGCGCCCGCCGACAGCTATCGGGTGCAGTTCAAGCAAGCATCGACCCACGACAACGAAGCCGGCGTGGATGCCTGCTCGGGCCAGTTATTGGCCAGCCGCAACCGCGATGCGGTGTCGCTGGACCGGGCCCACATCATGCCGCTACTGCTGCGCTGGCACATGACGCTGCTGCAAGGCAAGACCGGGCGCGAGGTGCTCGGCTGGCTGGCCGTGGCCTGGATCGCGCTGCTGCTGGCAGGCGTGTACCTGGCGTGGCCGCGGCCCGGTCATTGGCGCCGGTCTGTGTCGGTCACGCGCGGGGTTGGCGCGTTTCGCACCAGCTATGAACTGCATCGCGCGGCGGGGCTGCTCTCGGCGGTGTTCTTGCTGGTGGTTGCCGGCAGCGGCTTTTTCATGGGATTGCCGCAGTTGGGGCGGCAACTGGTGGCCAGCGTGGCCACCGTGCCGGTGGACGCGCGCGCGGCGGCATTGCCGCCGCTGGCCGCGGACGAACCGGAATTAGGGTGGGATGGCGCGGCCGCCAAGGCACGCGAATTCGCGCCGCCGACCGCCACACTGGTGATGCTGCGACGCGACGCGGCGCGCGGCGTCTATCAGGCCCGCGTGCGGCGCGCCGATGATTGGCAGCCCGTTGGCACGCTGCGCCTGTTCATCGACATGCGCAGCGGCGAACGCCTATCGGTGGCCGATCCCCTGTCGGGCACGCCCGGCCAACGCTTCCTGGCGCTGATGTTCCCCCTGCATTCAGGCAGTCTCTTCGGGCTGCCCACGCGCATCCTGACCGCAGTCCTGGGACTGCTACCGTTACTGTTCTTCGTGACCGGACTGGTGATCTGGATCAGCCGCCGGCGGCTCAAGCACCGCGGGCGGCAGGCAGCCGCGCAGGCGCCCAGGCCGGCGGCCCGGCGCGCCTGAGGCGCCCTCCGGGCCGCCGTGCCTGGCGCCGCGCGGGCGCTATATCCGTCCCATCAGCAGCAGCACAATCAGCACGATGACAACGATCCCCAGCAGGCCGCTGGGGTAGTAGCCCCAGCTGCGGCTGTGCGGCCAGGCCGGCACGGCGCCTACCAGCAGCAATATCAGAATGATCAGCAAAATGGTGGACATGATTTCACCCTTTCTTCTTGGTTGATTTGTCGATGCGGCAGGCCCGGATCAATGGGCCCGCGAAAATTTTTCCTTCACCGGCGGCTCGAGCGGCGGCAGATCCACCTCCGGCTCATCGGTATCGGGATCGACCGGCAGATCGCCGGGCGGCGAGCCCGGCGGAATCGGGTCCGGCTTGGGCGGAACATGTAAGAACATCTCGGCTGACATGGCACTCTCCTGTAAAGGTGCTGCTTTTTGCGCGACCGGAAACCTCCGGCCCCGCGAACTCGGCACCGCGCCGGCACTCAACGGCGCGCCAGCGCAAATACGCGCAATAGTTCCCGGTTGAAGGCGGGGATATCGTCCGGCTTGCGGCTGCTGACCCAGCGGCCGTCCACCACCACCTCTTCGTCCACCCAGTCGGCGCCCGCGTTGCGCAGGTCATCGGCCAGCGAAGGCCAACTGGTCATCTTCCGGTCCTTGACCAAGCCTGCCGAAATCAGCAGCCAGGCACCATGGCAGATCACGGCCAGCGGTTTGCCGGCTTCGTGCATGGCATGCACGAACTCGCGCGCCTTGGGGTGCAGCCGGATTTCATCCGCATTGACCACGCCGCCGGGCAGCAGCACCGCGTCGAACGCCTCTTCGCGCGCCTCGGCGAAGATCAGGTCCGCCTCGAAGCCATCGCCCTTGTCGTGATGATTCATGCCCTGCACAGGGCCACGCTTGGCCGACACGATGACGGTGCGCGCACCTTGCTCGTGCAGCGCATCGCGCGGTCCGGTCAGTTCCACCTGTTCAAAGCCGTCCACCACCAGGATGGCCACATTGAAATCCTGTAGTTTCGCCATGCAAAGCTCCTGTATTGCCTAGGCATCCCTATCAGCAAGCGCCGTGCCCAAGCGGGACGGCATGACGCAGGCACGGCGCTTGCTGGGCCAGCCGCGACTTTCAGGAGGGCGTGATGGCAGACCGCAGGCAAGTCAAACCGCAGGCGCCCGCCGCCGACGGCAAGCTGGTCTATATGGATGACACCCGGCCGGGCTACACCCGCGTGCGCGTCAACGCCGCGACCTTCCACTACCTGGATACGTCAGGCAAACGCATTACCCGAGAGGATGAACTGGAGCGCATCCGCGCCCTGGCGATTCCGCCCGCCTATGAAGCGGTATGGATCTGCCCGGTGGCCCATGGCCATCTGCAGGCCACCGGACGCGATGCGCGCGGCCGCAAGCAATACCGCTACCACGCGGCCTGGGCCCGGCTGCGCGACGCCGACAAATACCAGAGCCTGACTGAATTCGGCGCCCGCCTGCCGCGCATCCGCAGCCGAGTGCAACGCGATCTGCAAGCCCAAGGGCTGGTGCAGGCCAAGATGATCGCGGTGGTGGTGCAACTGCTGGAAGACACACTGATCCGCATCGGCGCCCGCGAATACGCGCGCGCCAACCGCTCCTATGGCCTGACCACCCTCACCCGGCGCCATGCCACGGTCAGCGGCGACCGGCTGCGCTTTCGCTTCCGCGGCAAGAGCGGCGTCGAGCACGATGTCACGGTGACCGACAGGCGCATTGCCCGCGTGATCAAACGTTGCATGGACATTCCCGGCCAGCAGCTTTTCCAATATCTGGACGAAAACGGCGACCCCCACGGCGTGGATTCCGAGTTGGTGAACGCGTATCTGCGCGAAGCCGGCGCGGCCGATTTCACCGCCAAGCATTACCGCACCTGGGCGGGTTCGGTGCTGGCCTACGCGGCGCTGCAGCGCCGGCCCTACGTCGATGAACGCCAGGCCAAGCAGGACGTGGTGGACGTCATCAAGGAAGTAGCGCAGCGCCTGGCCAATACGCCGGCCGTGTGCCGGGCGTGCTACGTGCACCCGTCGATCATCGACACCTATCTGGCGGGGCAACTGCCGCCGCACGGTGCGGCGCCGGCCGGCCCGCGCGGCTTGAGCGCCGATGAACGCCGGTTGCTGGCCTTTCTAGGCAAGACCTGACGGGGCGGCCCGCGTCACGGTCCACGACGGCCGCGCAAGTCGGCGAGCGCCAAAGGGATCAGCGCCGACCGGAGCCGCGTTGCAAGGAGCAGCGCTACAAGATGGACGACCGCGCGTTCTTGGCCCGCGGTTGAGGGGCGGCGCCGTCGGCCCAATTGGACTCGGTTTCGTCTTCGACTTGCCGGCGCGTGTCGCGCGCCGCCTCGTCAGGCGTCGACGCGGTGGGCTTGGCCGGCTGTCGGGGGACGTCAACGGGCGCCAGGGGCGGCAGAACCTTGACGCGGTCTGCACCAGCCTCCTGGGGGGTAGAACCATCCGCTCTGTTGGCAACGTCTTTCTCGGATTGCTCTTGCTTGACGGTCGTTGCCCTGGCGACCTTTTCGGGCGCAGCCGGATCGGAGGCCTGAGGATTGACGGCGCTATTTTGAGGGGTCTTGGCAGATTTCACGTGGACGCTCCCGTTGATTGCATTGTTTTCCATCCTACGGCGCAAGTGGGCGCCGTGTTGGCCGGCGGCAGCCCAAATTGCAAGCGGATGTGGCCGCGCGCGCAGGCGCGGCGCTTGCTGGGTAAAAAGAACATTCACAACAAGATGCAATGCAAGACCCGCGACAAGCGGATCCATGCCAGCCTGTCAGGTAGGCGCTGTACGCCAGACCGGCGCCAGCGTTACGTGGTCCCCTGCCAACCCCCCATGCCAACCCAGGAGCTATCGATGGCCCATACTTCTCTTCCGCAGCCCTCTGATTTCCCCGAGCACGGCCCCGACGATCGCGGCGCGCGCCGCCGCCGCCGCCATCCGGAAAGCTGGATCGACGATCTGGAAGCCACGCTCAGCGACGCCTCCTCCACCGATCTCGAGGCACTGAAACTGCGTCTGGCGGACCAGCTGCGCGACACCCGCAGCAGCCTGCGCGACGCATCCGATACGGCGCACGACATCGTGCGGGAAACGCTCGACTGCACTGAACATTACATCCACACGCGCCCCTGGCAGGCGGTCGGCCTGGTGGCCGGCGCTGCCTTCCTGTTCGGCGTCATCGTGGGCCGGCAGCAATAAGCAATGGGCCGCGCCCATCAGGGCGCGGCCCATTGCACGGCGTCTTGCCTGCACGCCTTCTTTTTACTTGCGCGCCTTATCCTTGGCGTCGCCATAAGCGGCCTGGGTTTTGCCCGCCACCTTCTGGGCCGCGCCCTTGATTTCGGTCGACGTGCTGCCCGTGGCCTTGCCGGCCACTTCCTTCACCTTGCCCGCGGCCTCATTGACTCGGCCCTTCACCTGGTCCTTGTTCATGGCTGTTTCCTCATTGCGTGGATAGAGCGTCGACGCCGGACGGCGTGCGCGGCGTCCTTGCAGCAAGTGCCGTGCCCAGGGGTTGGCGGGTACCGCCCTGGCCTGCACTCATTGCTCCAGAGTGGGCGCCTCTACATGGCGTGGCGGCGTCAAAGGATCGAAATCCTGCCATTTGCCATCGAGCCAACGCCCTTGCGCGCGCTCGATGTCGTGACCGCCCGCCTCTCGCAACACGCGCCGCGCCAAGGCTTCCTGGTCGGGCGACACCGGCAGGGCCAGCATGACGCCTGCCGCGCGCACGGTCGGATGCATGCCGGGCACCTGTGCCCCGGTGCGCGGCGAACGCTTGTCGCGCCCCGCCACCCACAAGGCGCCGCCCAGCGCGCCCAGATAGGCGCCCGCGCCCGCCGCGGCGATCACGATCAGCGTGGCCGCGCCCAGCCAATGCGCGGCCAGGCCGCCGATCAGGGCAAATACCAGTCCCAGGCCGGCCGCGCCGGCCAGGGCGCCCAGGTGTGCCCCCCGCGCGTCGGGATCGGCCGCCCGATCGCCGCCGATGGCATAGCGCGCGTGCTCGCCGGCCGAGTTGATATAGAACGTATGGAAATTGTCTTCAGAAAATCCTTCGGCACGCAGCCGCTGGGCAGCCTGGCTCGCGTCATCGAAGGTCTGAAAGCGTGCAGCAACGATCAGGGACATGGCAATCTCCTGTCAGCAGGCCCGCCATCGGCCATACCCACAGGCAGCAACTGCCATGCCCACCGCTTGCCCGCGGCACGGCACTTGCTGAGGCGGCTTACCGGCAACACGAAAGATGCATCCGGCCCAGTAGGAATGCACTGCCGCCGCCGGCAAAGGAACAGAACATGTACGCATATGGCGAAGACAACGAAGCGCCTGTCGCCCAGGGCGAGGCCGCCTTGCGCGATGCCGGCGGGCGTCGCGGCCTGGGGCCGCTGGATTGGATCGCGTTGATCGCCCTGGTGGTCGGCGGCGTCAATTGCGGCCTGATCGCCGCCGTCAACCTGGACGTGTTCGCGCGGGTGTTGCCCTCGGCCATGGCGGCGCGCGTCGCCTACGGCCTAGTCGGCCTGGCGGCGCTGCATTGCGTCGTGTTGTTGTTCCGCTTGGGTGCGGAAACCGATTGACCGCGACGGGGCGGCGCTGTTGCGCCCCCCCGCATTCAGGTCCCTGCCCCCGACTTGCGGGTGCCTGGATACTGGCCTCCTTCTTCATATTCCGGCCCGTTGGGATGCGGCTTCTTGTCGGCGCCCCGCGCCGGCGCGGACGCCTTGTCCGACCCCGGCTTGTCCGAGCCAAACTGACCGCTGCGACTGGCGGCGTCCGTGGGGTCCTGCGGCGTATTGGCCTTGCCGCCCTCCGTCTTGGCGTCTGGCTTGGTGGCGTCTGCCTTTTTTTCATGCGTGTTGCTCATTTGGCTCTCCTTGCGCTGCGCCCGGCCCGATCCGGCCGGCGCCCAAGCCCTTGGAGCGCAAGTGGCGTGCCCGGCAACCGTGGGCACGCCGCTTGCTAAAGGTCCAAGGAGGGGCGACCAACCATCCGGCCGCCCTCATCCAAAGGAGTCATCCATGAATCTGTCCAAGACCCGTCTGTCCACCACGCTCATCCCCGCCGCGGCCCTGTGCCTGTCTTTTCTGGCGCTGCCGGCGTCCGCGCAAACCGCGCAAGTGCGCAGCAGCGAACAGATCGACAATCAATACAAGATGGACAAGAAGCAGTGCGACGCCATGAAGGGCAACCCCAAGGACGTCTGCCAGCAGCAAGCCGAAGCCACGCGCGACAAGGCCAAGGCCGACGCCAAGGCCGGCAAGGAAAAGGCCGAAGCCAACCATGATGCGGCCAAGGTGCGCAACGATGCCGACTACAAGGTCGGCAAGGAAAAGTGCGATGCCATGTCGGGCAACGCCAAGGATGCTTGCGTGGCCGACCTGAAGACGCGCTACGGCAAGTAAGCCCGCGCGCCGCCCGCTCGCAGGCGGGCGTCAGCGCGAGGCGGTGGACGACGGCGACTGCTCGCCCGGCAGCGGGTAGCCTGCCGCCGCGTATTCCTCAAGGCGGTTGTAGAGCGTCTTGGGGCTGATGCCCAATACCGCCGCGGCCTGCTTCTTGACGCCCTTGCAGCGCTCCAGCGTGGCCAGGATCAGCCGGCGGTCGGCCTCGGCCAGGGTTTCACCCACCGGCACGCTGACCTGTCCGCCGCTCATTTCGCCGCTGGGCGACACCTGCGGCGCCAGCAGGTCTACATCCAGTTCATCGCCTTCGGCCATGATGAACGCCCGCCGCACGAAGTTCTTCAGCTCGCGCACGTTGCCGGGCCATTCGTATTGCGCCAGCGCTGCCAAGGCTCGCGCCGAAAACGCTTTGGTGCTGCCCATTTCCTGATTCTGTGCCTGCAGGAAGCGGTCGGCCAGGAACGCGATGTCTTCGCCGCGCTCGCGCAGCGCCGGCAGTTCCAGCGGGAAGACGCTCAGGCGGTAATACAGGTCTTCGCGCAGCTTGCCTTCTTGCACCGCTTGCTCGGGGTTGCGGTTGGTCGCGGCGATGATGCGGATGTCGCAGCCGATTTCGCGGTTGGTGCCCACCCGCATGAACTGGCCGGTTTCCAGCACCCGCAGCAGCTTGACCTGAAGATCCAGCGGCATTTCGGTGACTTCGTCCAGGAACAGCGTGCCGCCATCGGCGCGTTCGAAATAGCCTTTGTGCTGGCGGTCGGCGCCGGTGAAGCTGCCGCGCTCGTGCCCAAACATTTCGCTTTCGATCAGGTGCGGCGAGATCGCGCCGCAGTTGACCGCAATGAAAGGCCGTTGGCGACGCGTGCTCAATTCGTGGATGGCATGCGCCGCCAGTTCCTTGCCCGTGCCGCTTTCGCCGATCAGCATCACCGTGACGTTGGTCGGCGCAACGCGCCCGATCTGGCGGTACAGCTCGCGCATGGGCGCCGAGGCGCCGTACATCTTGCCGAAACGCCCGGCCTCTTCGAAGGGGGTGCCGGGCAACTCGCCACCCGAATTGGCCATGATGCGCGCCAGGATCTCGTTCAGGCGCTCCATGCAGATCGGTTTGACCAGGTAGTCGGTAGCGCCCAGGCGCAGGGCCTCGACGGCATTGTCGACCGTGCCGTGGCCCGTCATCACCACCACTTCGGCGCTGGCCACCGCCACATTCTTGAAGATGTCCATGCCGCTGCCCCCCGGCAGGCGCACGTCGGTCAACACCAGATCGGGCGCCTGGCGCTCGAGCTGGATCAGCGCGTCTTTCACGCTGGCGGCCAAGGCCACGGTGAAACCGCTGTCGCGACCGATCTCGGCCAACGTTTCGCGGATGGCGTCGTCGTCTTCGACGATCAACAAGTGAGGCATGAAGGCTCCATGGCAAGACAGCTCGGGCGGCGCGCGAGCCATTTCCAACCAAATTCGAGCATAGCCAGTCTGCGGCGGACGGACGTAAATATTCGATACGATCCACTAAAGTTTTCTAATGCTTGCAACTGGTCGCATCCGCCCTCGTCCGCACCCTCTACCATCGACCTGTAACCCACGCCCCCAGACGGGCCGAGGAAAAACGCATGCCTGATCGCTCCGCCGGCGACCGCGGAGTGACCGCGATCCCGGATTCCGCTGCCATGGACGTCTCCGGACTGTCCCCCATCATGCAAAAGCTGGCCACGCAATTGCGGCTGGCGGCTGGCACCGACGCCAGCGTATTCATCGTGGGCGAAAGCGGCGCCGGCAAGGAAGTAGTGGCGCGCGCCATCCACGACAGCAGTGAACGCCGTGATCGCCCCTTCGTGGCAGTCAATTGCGGCGCCATCAGCGGGTCGCTCGCGCACGCCGAGCTGTTCGGCCACGAGAAAGGCAGTTTCACCGGCGCGGTCGCGCAAAACGCGGGCTATTTTGAATATGCCAGCGGCGGCACGCTGTTCCTGGACGAAGTCACCGAAATGCCGCCCGACATGCAGGTGCATTTTCTGCGCGTGCTGGAAGTGGGCACCTATCAGCGCGTCGGCGGCGCCGACCTGCTGCGGGCCAATGTGCGCATCATCTGCGCCAGCAACCGCGACCCGGCGGCGTCGGTGGCCGACGGGCGACTGCGGCAGGACTTCCTGCATCGCCTGCTGGTCATTCCCCTGCGCGTGCCGCCACTGCGCGAACGCACCGGCGACGCGTTGATCCTGGCGCAGCGTTTCCTGGATGCGCAGAACCGCCAGTACGGCACCCGCAAGACCTTCGCCAAATCGATGCTGGATGCGGTTGCGCAACACGACTGGCCCGGCAATGTGCGCGAATTGCGCAATGCCGTCCAGCGCGCCTACATCCTGTGCGACGACGTCCTGGACATCGCGTTGCCGCGCCCGCGCGTGGCGCAACGCGCCGAGTTCAAGGACGGCGCCCTGAACGTGCCGGTAGGTACCGCGCTGGGCAATGCGCAGCGCGACTTCATCCTGGCCACGCTGGCCCACCACGGCGGCGACAAGCGGCTGGCAGCCGAGACCTTGGGCGTGAGCCTGAAGACGCTCTACAACCGTCTGGATGTCTACGAAAAGGAACAAGGCGGCCCGGCTGCCGCCTGACCTGGTCATTTCGCGCAGCGCAGTTTTTACCGTCCCCTTGTAAACCTGAACGGGCAAGCGCCGCGCGCCAGCGCGCCGCCGCCCGCTCGGAAAGCGGGCATGGTTTTTGCATGGATAGAAGGATGAGCCGCCTTTCGGCGGCGCCCGCTCCAGGAGACGAGATTGGGACATCCCATGCAAGAACTGCGCCTGCGCCAGCAAATGACGTTAGCGCCCAGGCTGCAGCAATCCGTCAAGCTGTTGCAGATGTCGGCGCTGGAATTCACGACCGCGGTCGAACTCGCCATGGCCACCAATCCGTTCCTTGAGGATGGCGATGAGCAAGCAGCGGACCCAACCCCGAGTGAAGCCGAGGGCGGCGGTGCACCGCCTCAGCCCCATGCCGACTCCGAACCCGAAGCGTCAGCGGCCAACACCGGCGATCCCCCCGATGCGGAAGGCGCCGCCGATGTGCCGGCCGCCCCGGAATACTCGGGCGACTACCCCACCCCCAGCCGGGCCGACGGCGAAGACCACGACCTGGGCCAATGGGCCAGCGCGCCGGTGTCGATGCGCGAGAAATTGTCGTTGGACCTGGGCAATTACCGGCTGGAGCCGCGCGGTCGGCTGCTAGCCGAGTTCATCATCGATTCGCTCGACGAGGACGGCTACCTGCGGACTCCGCTGGCCAACCTGTGCAATGCGCTCAGCCCCGACTTCGCGCCGCCGCCCGACGAAAGCGAATGGCTTGCCGCCCTGCGCCTGGTGCAGCAGTTGGACGCGCCTGGCCTGGGCGCCCGCGACCTGCAGGAATGCCTGTCGTTGCAGTTGGATGCCATGCCCGGTGTCAGCGCGCCGCTGCGCGAACTGGCGTTGCGCATCGTCTGCGAGCAGATCGAGCGACTGGCCAAGAACGACGCCACCGGCTTGCGCCGCGCGTTGAACTGTTCGGAAGACGCGCTGCGCGAGGCGTGTGCGCTGATCCGCGGCCTGGACCCCAAGCCCGGCCGCCGCTACGACGTGCAGGCGCCGGCCTATGTCGTGCCCGACGTGTTCGTGGACAAATGGCATTCGCGCTGGCGCGTGGTGCCCAACCGCAGCGCCATGCCGCAGGCGAGGCTGCACCGCGTCTATGCGGACCTGTTCCGCCATGCGCGGCTGGACGACCGCAGCCCCATGGCGCAGGAACTGCAGGAAGCCCGCTGGCTGGTGCGCAATGTGGAGCAGCGCTACACCACCATCCAGCGCGTGGCCGAAGCCATCGTCAAGCGCCAGCAGACCTTCTTCGAATACGGCGAAGTCGCCTTGCGCCCGCTGATGCTCAAGGAAGTGGCCGACGACCTGGACATGCACGAATCGACCGTCTCGCGCGCCACCGTCAGCAAATACATGGTGACCCCGCGCGGCGTCTTCGAATTCCGCCACTTCTTCTCGCGCGAACTACCCACCGATTCCGGCGGCACCTGCTCGGCCGCCGCCGTCCGCGCGCTGATCAAGGAACTCATCGACGCCGAAGACCCCGCCATGCCCCTGTCCGACGTTGCCCTGACCCAGCAACTGGCCACCAGCGGCATCGTCCTGGCCCGCCGCACCGTCTCCAAGTACCGAGGCCAACTCCGCCTCCCCCCCGCCGAACTACGCCGCCAGCACTAGGACCCGAGGCCGCCCCCAAAAGGACGAGCCGCCGCGCAAAAAAAAGTGCCCCAAGGGGCACTTTTTCATCTGCGGGCCAACCACCCAACTTCACCAAAGCCGAGCAGCGAGACACCCTCAAAGCAAGACAAACGCTCTACCGAAGCCGCGCAGCCCCCCGCAAAAACAGCCGCCCGGCCGCCCGGCCGCCCGAAGGCCGGGCAGCCCCCTCGGGGGGGCAGCAAGCGCGCGAAGCGCGCGCGGCGTGGGGGCTCAACTACTTACTACCGCCCGAATTCGGGTATCCCGGAGGCGGCGCGGCGCCGGCGGCCGGCGTGCGTGGCACGTTGTCGTTGGCCTCGCGAGGGCGTTTGGGCGTCTCACCGGCACGTTTGTCCGACGAGGTCGTGCTGCTCTTGTCCACGTTGGGCGGCATGGTGGACTGGTTGGTCGTGGCATTCGGCGCGGGCGCCATCTCGCCTGCCGGCACGGGCCGGTTCGGCTGGACGGCGGTACCGTCGTTGGGAGTGCTGGACGGGGTGGTCGGGTTGGCGGACTGCGCCAAGGCGGCGCCGGAAGCGCCCAGGCTGGCGGCCATTACGAATGCATAGGTCAAGGCACGGATCTTCATGGATAGACTCCTTTTGGGTTGCCCTGTCCTTACAGCAATCCCCATGCCCAGATGGGCTGCGCCCCTGCCCGCCCGCCCCGACAGGCAATTTTTACCGGTGCTTGAAGCCTGGTTACCTGTGTGGGGCCGCCGGTGTGACCGGCGCATGAACGACTACGGGATGGCCGGCCCCAGGATGGCCTGCCCCAGATTCCCCGCCCGCGGATTCCAGCATGCGCTGCACCCGCGCCGCCAACACATCGAGCGCGAACGGCTTGACGATCAGCTCCATGCCGCTGTCCAGAAAACCCGAGCTGCGTGCGGCGCTTTCAGCGTAGCCGGTCATCAGCAAGACCTTCAGGCCCGGATGCGCGGCGCGCGCCGCGTCGGCCAGTTGCCGCCCGTTCAGTCCGGGCAAGCCCACATCAGTCACCAGCAGGTCGATGCCGGAGGTGGCGCGCACCAGTTCCAGTCCGGCGTCGCCGTCGCAGGCGGTCACGACCCGCATGCCCAGTTCCACCAGGCACTCGCGCACCATCTCGCGCACATTGACATCATCTTCGACGAGCACGACCAGCGCTTGGCGCTCCCGGTCCGCCGGCGGGCTGGCCACCGGCAAGGACTCCACCGCATCCGCCGGCGCGCCGTCGTAGCGCGGCAGGAATATCCGGACCGAGGTGCCCAGGTTGACCTTGCTGTCCAGCGTCACGATGCCGCCGGCCTGCTTGGCAAAACCATAGATCATCGACAGGCCCAGCCCCGTGCCTTGGCCGAGCGGCTTGGTGGTGAAGAACGGGTCGAAGGCGTGCGCCAACACGTCGGGCGACATGCCACAGCCGATGTCCGTCACGCACACTTCCACGAAGGGCCCCGCCTGCACGCCCGCATAAGGCCGCAGAAACGTCGCGTCCAGCCGCGTGTTCAGCGCGGCCACCGTCACCACGCCGCCGTCCGGCATGGCATCGCAGGCATTGATCACCAGGTTCAGCAGCGCGTTCTCGAACTGATTGCGGTCGCAGCGCACCGGCCACAGGCTCGGCTCCAGATCGAACGCCAGCGACACGCCTTCTCCGGTATAGCGGTGGAACAGGTCGGCCATCGACTGCAGGGTCGGCGCCACGCGGAATGGCTGCGGATCGATCGGTTGACGCCGCGAGAACGTCAACAGCCGCTGCGTGAGGTGGGCCGCGCGGTTGGCCGACTCCATGGCCACCGTGATGAAGCGCACCGCCTGTTCCGGCGTGCCGGCCGCCAGCTTGCGCTGGATCAGGTACAGCGCCCCGGTGATGCCTTGCAGCATGTTGTTGAAATCGTGGGCGATGCCGCCGGTCAAGCGGCCCACCGCCTCCATCTTCTGCGCCTGGCGCAGCGCGTTCTCGGTTTCCAGCAGCGTCTCGGCCTGCAGCTTCATGTCGCTGTCGTCCCGGCCTGTCATATAGAGGCTGTCTTGCGCCCAGGACATGCTCCAGGTGATCCAGGCGTAGCCGCCATCGCGCTTGAGCACCCGGTTCTCCAGGTGCCGCACGCCCTGCGGCCCGTCAGTGCGGCGCGCCTGCGCCAGCGCATTGCGCGTGGCTTCGTAGTCATTCGGATGGATCAGCTGGCGCAGCCCCATGGCCAGGAATTGCGCCTGCGTCCACCCCAGAATCGGCCCAACCGCCGGATTGACGCTGACGTAGCGGCCTTGCGCATCGATCACCGCCAGCAGTTCCGGCGACAGGCGCCAGATACGGTCGCGTTCGGCGATGGCGTGCTCGACACGCTGCTCCAGCATGCGCGCATACTGCGAGCGTTCCACCGCGCCGCACATGCGCTCGGCCACCTCTTCGATGCAGGCCACGTCGCCGCGTTTGAAACGGCTGTCGGCGGCGGGCCGGACCACCAGCGCGCCGCCATGGCGGCCCCAGCGGGCGGTGGGCACGACGATCGCGGACGGCAGGATGTCGCCATCCTCCTGCGCCAGCAGCGGCTCCAGAAAAGTGGTGCGCCCCGTACGCAGCGCTTCGTAGAACGCATCGGTGTACAGGTCGGGGCCCAGGCCCGCGTGGGCGGCGTCGCGGGCCACATCGCGCCGCCAGCAGGTCGACACCACCGGTTCGGCGCTCTCGTCCGGCCAGTCCACCACCGCCGCCAGGCCCAGCGCCAGATGCTGGCCCAGGCTTTCGCAGGCGGTCTGCTCGATGGCCGGCTGCAGCGGCAGTTCACGCAGCCGGTCGCCCAGCGCCATCAGGAAATTCTTGCGGTGCTGGCCTTCCCACAGCTCGGCCTCGGCTGTCTTGCGCGCGGTGACGTCCAGGAACAGCGCCATCATGCGGTCCGCACCCTCTTTGCGGACCCGCGCCTCGTACCAGGCCGGGCGCGGACCGGGCACCGCGAATTCAAACTGCGCGGGTTCGCCGGATTCGACCACCTGCGCGAAGGCGTCCATGATCCGGCCGGGCACGCCGGGGATCATCTCGCGCAGTGTGTGGCCCAGCGTGTCGCCTTCTTTCATGCCGCTCTGGCGTTCGAAGGCCGGATTGACCTCGATAAAGCGAAAATCGACGATACGACCTTGTTCATCGCGCAACGCCTCGCTCAGGAAAAAGGCCTCTTGCATGCCCTCGAACATGGCGCGCCAGCGTTCGCCGCTGCGCCGCAGGGCCGATTCGGTCAGGTAGCGCTCGATCGCCAATGCGGCGCTGCGCGTCACGACCGCGATCGCGTCGATGTCGTGCGCCGACGGCGACCGCGGTATGCCGTAGTAGTTGGAGAACACGCCCAGCAGGCGGCCGTCGGGTGATTTGATCGGCGTGGACCAGCACGACCGCAGCCCATGCGCCAATGCCTGATCGCGCCACCCTTCCCAGCCCGGGTGCGTGGCGATATCTTCCACGTATACCGGACTGCCGGTGTGGGCGGCCTGCCCCCACGACGCCGAGTGCGGACCGATCGTCGCGCGGTCGACCGCGGCGTTGAAGGCCGATGGCAGGCTCGGCGCGGCGCCGTGCAACAGCAAGCGGCCGGTTTCGTCGATCAGCGCGATCGACGCGCGCAGTTCCACGCTGGACTGCGCTTCGATCAGGTGCAGCACATGCGCCAGCACCTCGGCCAACGGCACGCCCGCGACAATGCGCTGCAGCATGATCCGTTCGTCTTCCAACCGCGCAAGCGTGTCGGTCCAGGGGTGCGATACGCGGTCTCGCTGGGTCAGCATGAGTTCTCCGTGGGGATCCCCCGACTGTATTGCGGGACGGGGCCCGCAGCGGAAACCCTAGGTAACTCGACGCAACAGCGTGGCCTCGGCGCGCGGTCGCCGCCCAGCCGCGGACGCGGCGCAGGACGCTAGCGCGTCATTTCCGCGCTATCGCGCGCCAGTTCCAGCGCCGTCAACGCCTCGGGTTTGTCCACCAGCACGCATTGCTTGCCCGTGCGGGTGCAATGGTCCTTCACGCGCCAATAGGCGCCGTGGCTGACGCAACCGGTCTGGCAAATGACCAGGTCGGCGGCGACCAGGCTGGCTTCCAACGAGTCGCCGTCGGCGCTTTCGCCGCCGCAGTGGCCCAGGTAGCGCCCGCCGGCCATTTCCACGACCTTGCGCGTCAGCATCAAGGCCATCGCGTCCTCGCCCACGCACAGCACGGACTTTTCACGCAGCGTCGCCGCCGCGATCACCGCCGGCCGCGCCGCCGGTTCCGCCGCGCTATCCAGCGGACGTTGCCGCGCCTGGGCGGCGCGGTCCTGCCAGGCCAGGCGCTCGCGCATCAGGCTCTGCACCCGCTCCATCAATTGCGTCACGCGGCGCGCCAGCGCCACGCGCTTGGGCAAGCCGGGAATCGCCCCCTCGAGCGCGGCGCGGTCTTCGCGGGCCCAAGCCAGCGCGGTGTCGCGCTGGATCACCGCGGCCCGCAAGCGCATGGCCTCGGCTTCCAGGTGCTGGATGCGTTGGGCCTGCGCGCTCAACAAGCGGCTGCAGCGCGCCTGCGCCTGCCCGTAAGCGGCTAGCAATGCCGCATGTTCGCGCTGCAGAGAATTGGGCGCCTGGAAAGATAACGTCATCACGGGCCTCGGGTTCGGTGAGTACAACACGGCGGGCACACGCCAGCGCCGTCCGACTTGCCGGGCATTATAAATGAGAATGAGTCGTTTTTAATTTATATCAATATATGGCATCGGAGGCACAGGGAAATCCATTACTGACGCCGCCAGATCGCTTAAATATGATCGACAGACCATATCGGCACGCAAGCCTTCGCGGGCTTGATTAGACGTCCTCCCTAGGACGCCTCGCGCCCAGCTTGTTGCTTTGCTTGTTCCTGGTCCGTGCAACCGCCGGACCGCGGATTCAACGAAGGAAGGGGCGCCCGATGCAGAGATCCGCCGAGCTTCTGCGCGATATCCACGAAACCAATCTGATGTATCTGCTGCTCTTGCAGCGGTTGGCCCGCACCGGCAACTTGCAGGCGCTTGCAGGCCTGCAGATATCGGTCGAGGCCAGTCAGTGGCTCGTGGGCCTGAAACATGAAGACCTGACCCGCCTGGCCAAATGCAGCGTGCTGCTGGCGCAACTCGACCTGGCGCCGCACCGGCTCCTGGCGGCGTTGAGCCAGGGCATGGATGCCACGCTGCAAGCCGAAGTCCCCAGCCGCGCGCCGGCTTGACGCGGTGTAGCGCCTACTGGCCCCTGGGGCCGGTATTGGACCGCCCTGCCCTGGCGATACGGAACCCCGCCGGCGCTTACGGCGCGTCGTGGCAGACCACGCACAGCTTGTTGCCGTCGGGGTCGCGGAAATACGCGCCGTAGTAATGCTCGTGATAGTGCGCGCGCAGCCCAGGCGGCCCTTCGCACTGGCCGCCCTGCGCCAGCGCCAACGCGTGACAACGATCCACGATGGCGCGGTCCGCGGCCAGAAAAGCGGTCATCTGGCCATTGCCCGGCGTTGCCGGCTGGCCATCGTGCGGCGAGTTGATCACCAGCAACGGCCGGCCGCCGCCCGCCGGCTGCCAAGCCGCCCAGGGCCGGTCGCGGTCGACAAAGCGCGGCGCCAGGCCCAGCGCATCGGCCAGGGCGGAATAAAAGTCGTACGCGCGGTCGAAATCACCGACGCCCAGGCAAACGTGCGAGAACATGGAAAGCCCTTGTGGGGTGGAGAGCCGCGACGGGGCGCGGCCCAGGCCAGCCGCGGCTCAGCGCCGCGGATCAAGCGTTCGATTATGACGCCCCGCGCTCCACCGCGGCCGCTTGCGGCGCGCGCGTCGTGCGCCAGTAGAGTCCGGCGCTGATGCACAGCGCGGCGGCCAGCAGGCTGCCCGCCATCGCGGCCACGCCGGGCCAGCCGCCGCCGGTCCAGAACTGGCCGCCCAGCGAGCCCAGCACACTGGAGCCCACGTAGTACACCAGCAGGTACAGCGACGCCGCCAACGCCTTGAAGCCGCGCGACATCTGGCCCACCCAACCGCTGGCCACCGCATGCGCCGCGAAGAACCCGAAGGTGAACACGACGATGCCGGCGATCAACACGGGCAAGGCATCGGACAGCGTCAGCAGCAGCCCGGCCAGCGCCAAGCTGGTGGCAGCCGCCAGCATCGCGCCGCGACCATGCCGGTCGGCCAGGCGGCCAAAGTAGGTGGACGCGAAAATGCCCACCAGATACACCACGAAAATGAAGCCGATGAAGGTCTGGCTCAGCGAGAACGGCGGCGCCAGCAAGCGGAAGCCCACATAGTTGTAGACCGTGACGAACGCGCCCATCAGCAGGCCGCCCAGGGCGAACAGGCCGCACAGCGGGCCGTTCTTCAGATGCGCGCCTATGCCTGCGCGCACGTCGGCGACCACGCCGGCCCAGCCCCGCGCGCGCTGCGGCGCGAAACGGCGCGAAGGCGGCAGCAGCCACACGAACAGCACGGCCGCCACGATGCCCAGCAGGCCCAGCGTGCCCATGGCCGCGCGCCAGCCGAAATGGTCGGACACCAGGCCCGTGATCACGCGGCCGGACAACCCGCCGAAGGCGCTGCCGCTGATGTACAGGCCCATGACAAAGCCCAGCGTATCGGGTTCGACCTCTTCGGCCAGGTAGGCCATGGCCACCGCCGGCACCCCGCCCATCGCCACGCCCTGCAAGGCGCGCAGCACCAGCAGGCTGTGCCAGTCGGGCGCCACCGCCGCCACGGTACCCAGCACGGCCGAGGCAAACAGCGACAGCGCCATGATGCGCTTGCGCGGCAGCGCCTGCGAAAACAAGCCCACCAGGAAAATCGCCACCGCCAGCAAGCCGGTGCACAACGACAACACCAGGCTGCTCTGCGCCGGAGACACGTCGAACGCGTGGGTGAACAGCGGCATCAGCGGCTGCACGCAATACAGCAACGAAAAGGTGGAAAAGCCCGCGGCGAACAACGCCCACTGCGCCCGGCGCAGGGCGGGCGTGCCACGCGCCAGATAGTCGGACGGCGTAGCGCCCGGGGCGGGTGTCGTGCTTGTAGCGGAGCCGGATGAAGCGGAGGGGGTGGACATCGGAATTCTCGAAAACGCCGGGCAATCGCCCGTGCATTCAAGGTAGACTTTTCCCCTGCATATGTCCAATATATGAAACCGGCACTCGCTAT
>JBEBOQ010000054.1:0-31534 GCA_040396375.1 Achromobacter xylosoxidans | reverse complement strand
ATTGCAAATCCGTGTACGTCGGTTCGATTCCGGCTTGCGCCTCCAGTATTCTCAAGGCTCGCAGCGATGCGGGCCTTTTTCTTTGCTGGGGCTGTATGGGGAAATTCTGCCATTCAAACGCAGAAGACTGTACATTCATACAGTCATGTCCTACTTCATCCCCCTATCCGAGCGCCCCGGAGGCTGCTGGACCTGTACCTACTGGCACGGGGAAACAACCGACCAGGGACGCAGGCCATACTGCCGTCTGGAACCTGCATACAAAATTGCCCCCTCCTTACCGGATGAGGGCTGCGGGTCATGGGAGCGTGAAGTAGGAGCAGATGATGAAATCTGGCTGGCTAAGGATCGCGGCCCGCAAGGAGACTAGTCGTCCATCCCCGGCCAGTCGCAGAGCTTAGCGCCTAGCTCGTTGTGGGTCAGGATCTGCCTAGCCGTACCGTCAGTCAGCACGTCATGCTGGCTGATGAATATCGGCATGGACACCATGCAGAACTCAGCGCCCACCAGTTCCCTTGTCGCGCACCCACCTACGGTTAAGCTCAGCAACAGCAGCGCCGTCATCCATCCGATTGACCTTAGATTGCACATCTCGGGCCTCCTTGGCGGCTTCTACCGCCTGCTTGTTGATCTGGTCGCGCACTTCTTGCCGACCGTCCGATTTGCCTTTCATGCGCACGCCGAAGTACGCCAGAACGACGGCAATGCCTCCCGCGATATACGGCCAGAATTCGGCTATCAGCATGCTCATGGTGTCTTGTCTCCCGCAGCAATCGCATAGGCAGCGTTAGTCCCGAGGAATAGCGCCCGTTCGGCAGCACGACGGCGGCGTAGACCCTTGAGAGACCTCCCGCCGGCCTTGTCCCAGCGCAGGAACTGATCTGCAGCCAGTTGGATATCTCCAGCGTTGAACAGCTTTACCAGCGTGGAGCTGGTGAACGCCGATACGCCAATGCTGTATGCAAGGCATACCATCGCGTCGAATTGCTCTTGACGCATCCCGGCGGTGATCGCATTCCGCACTCCAGGCTCGAAATCGCGGCCAAGCCTACGCTCTAGCCTGTCTTCAGCCTCTTCCCGGGTGATTACCATTCCCGGGATGACGTTCTCTGTGTCGCCGTAGCCGATAGTCCAGACACCCACCGAATCTTGATACGCCTTGAGTTCGCAGCCCTCGTAGTGCTTAAGAACCGTCAGACCGCTTTCGCTTATCGAGCGTGGGTTGGTGAACGAGCCGGGCGAAGATCCCAAGGGCGATGAGGGAAACCCCGAACCACTTGACGTAGCCGGGCGGGAAGGATTCCCGAATATCGACCGGAAGAATGCTCCAAAGTTGAATCGCTGCATCTGGCACCGCCGTTAGGTACGAAAAAAAAGCTGCCGCGGCAGCCTGGAACCAAGTGGAAGACATGCGCCACCAAGAGCGCCATTCAGGTACGAGCTTCATCGCCTACACCTACTCATCGTTGAGAGTTTTTGATACATCGGGTGCCCCCCCTTTTTTCACCATCTGCGTGATCAAACGGCGCTCCCAGTCTTTGCGCTCATTGTCCTTCTTGATGAGCAACACATCTGTCTGGATAGAACTGACGCTGATAACTACCTGCTCAAGCTTGTTGTCGCTCTTGCCGGCATACCACCAATAGCCACCGCCCATGAAGATCATCACGGCGAGGGCAGCGCGAATTGTTGCCTTTAGCCCCACCATTTCCCGCTCGAGCGCAGATACACGTCCTTCAAGTGGGCTTGTTTCCATACACGTTCCTTTGGACGTAAAAAAGCCCACCGAAGTGGGCTGCTAGGGCGCTGTCGGCCAATTAATGGCCTCGACCTCTTCTGGGGTGGTTGCCGCCTCGATCTGCTCTTTCAGTTGCCACGATGCCGCGTAACTTTGGTTGACGTGTTGCAGAAGAGCCGCGCCCAATGCAATGACGCCGGAACCATCCATTGGGACGTTCTCATTGTCGGATGTCCTCCAAGTGAAGCCTTCAGGCAACGGCACCCCTGCTTGCACTCCTGCGGCTGTACCAATGATGTTCGTGCGGCTGATCAGATCCGAGTCGAAGCGCCTACCGCCGTGGACGAAGCCAGAATCAATGGCTATCAGACATCGATCTGATATTTGCGCCATCTTCTTTTTTTTGACCTGGTCCAATGTCGGCGCGTCAAAGGAGGCCAGAATCATCAAACCTTGTTCATCGACCCCAGCGATCACCCCGCCGTTACTGTTCCAGGCCATAGCCCGCGCATGTTCTCCTGGCGCCAACAAAATGCTATCTGGAGGCTGCTCTCCATCAATGAAAAAGCCCTTCTTCGAGTTTGAATAGAAAACTTTCATATCATCTTCCTATAGCGAGATACCGGCAGCTAATCTGCCCGGCAGTACCTATCTGCACATCGCCTGCCCAACAGGACGCGTTCACATAAACAGTCGTGAGATCCTGAATCGTCACATGCATGTTCGCCGGGCCTGTGCCAACCGAAGGCGCCGCCACCACGATTGGCATAGATACATATGCGACCGGAAAGGTCCACGGCGCAAAGCCAATGTTGTTGTTTAGGATCGACCCCCACTGAATCTTGAAGCCGCCAAGCCAGGAGGGAAAAACAATGAATCCATTTCCCGAGTCAATTGAAATTGCGAATCCGAATCTGAGCTTCAGCGGAGTGACGAACTTGTCATCATTGATTCCAGCATCCACCTCGGCTTGGGACGCAACGGGTTCGAGATTCCCGATCACCACCCATGCGGTGTTGGCCGCATTCCGGCGCTTCAAAACTTGATTCGCTGTGTCTGCCCAGGTCATGTAAGCCCCAGCAAAGGCTGCAGGATCCGTGCTGCCGGCAAAGTCCGTAGCAATCGTCTCCAATGCTCCGTTAACTTGCTGCACCATTTGCAAGCCCGGCAGTGGCGGCGTTGTTGAAACTGCGATGTTTTGTTGCGTCATATCAATACCCTTGTGCAAGCCAATTGATCACCCGTTCCACGGGAGTTGAATTGTTAAGAATCTGCACGTTGAACCCAAGCATGGGATCAACGTCCTGTCGAACGACGGCCCGGTCTCCATCGAGCGCATCGAGAACCGTTAGCTGAAGGTTTGGAGTCGCGTGGAAGTTCTTCGGATAGTTGATACGACGCCCACCTCCGGGAATCATTACTCCCGTACCCACCTGTACCAAGTCAGGGACATCGACCGTCCAAGAAAAATGCCGAACAAAGGGGACAATCAGCGGATCTTCCGTTTGCAGAACTAGACGAACCCGGAAGTAGCGAGCATTGATCGTCCCGGGAACGTAGTCCTGCCACGCTCCATACAAACCATCGTTGTGAGCGAACTGTATCTGTGGCTTAACTTGGTAATGCTGGCGGTTCGAGTCGTTCAATACGTCCGACACAGATATAACATCTTCGTAAGATAGGACGTCCTCACCAAAGTTCAGCGCGTACTCATCAAGTTCGAAGTCAATTCTGACCGGCGTGGAATAGCCTATGTCGACGATGTTTGCATCGTTTGTCGTGTAAGTTCCGCCTGACACCACTCCACCGAACCAGAGCACATCTTCAAGGGTCAGAACATCCTGAGCTGACAGAATGTCGCCAACTCCTGCCAGCGTTAGTTCACCATCATGAATGAATGCCCCACCGGCAAGCGTGCCATTCCAGCTAACGTCTTCGTGAATCGTTGCAAGAACGTTGCGTACGAGCACTGCCCCGGAGATTTGAAGGCTGTCCGCTGGGCCATAAATGGTCTGCGAGCCGAGCCGAAACCGAGCGGCGACAAAATACAGCCCGTTTCCAACAGACAGCATGTCCGCGCCTTGAGTAGATCCCACGGTCCTTGAATTGGCCCATGACGTTCCAATCCTGACCTCGTAGTCTGGCCTGCGAACATCCGACACACGGTTCCAGACGAGCGTAGTCAATCCGTCTCGGAACACACTCGTCAAACCCGTCACCGCGGGAAGAGGCGCCAGCAGGCCGGTTACCGTGTACTGACCTTGGAACGGCTCTCCAAGGCCGAGGAGGCTTACGGGTTGAACTGTGACTGTGACGAGATTCCCTGTCTTCGCAGAAACCGTAACGTTGCGATCAGTTGTCGTGATAGGCTGAAGCGAGACCCCAGCCACGGTGACGCTAACCTGGACTTTAGTCGCTGCAGAAATGGACCAGCTTATCTGGACGTCAATATCGTCGGTCGAGACACTGCGAATTGCCTCGGAGAAGGTCACGTTGTAGACAACGCCACTGAGCAGACCGCCGTCCCGAGGCGGCGTGTACTGGTATGGGTTGTACTCGCTGGCGTAGTACCCCGGGTCGTCGTCGATTGCCGTGAACTTTACGCCATCGGTAGATGGTTCCACTGCCGTGATCTTAAATCGACGTCCAGGTGTTTGAAGCGGATCAAACTGCCACACCCAATCGAGAGAATTAACGCCCTCAAATGCGGGGTCTCCTGGCATTGCGAATCCTGCGAGATCCGAAACGATAGTCAATTCCGTTACATCGCCCACTGCAGACGTGACGGAGACCACCTTCATACTGCCTCTCGGGTCGCGCAAGAGGACCACGCCTGATCCGCCCGAGGGGACCGCAGTATCCAGCACAATCCTGGGGAGCATTCCACCCTCGGCACCCCTGCTACCGGGCATCATTCGGCCAGAATATCCCCACACGGTCAAGTCATGGGTAAGGCGAATTACGTCGCCCTTCGATGCAACGTAGCCCTCTATGTCCGTTTCGAACACAACACGACGGCGGTGCCAGACCTGAGAAGCGGCCAACAAATTGGCCTCGCGACTAGCCATGTCAAGATTGGTGCACCCATCCAGATCCAACTGAAGCGGGTTAGAGCTCGTCGTTGCGCCCGGAACTCGTACCCGCACCTCATCCATCGTCCAGTTTCGATCCGCATTAACAAAGTTCAAGACGATTTCGTCCACTGTCCCTTCGTTAAGATAGGCAATCTGGAAAGAGCCGGCTTTGATGTTGAAAGGACCGAATGTAGCCACTTCGGGAAGGTCGGCAGCGTCCCACACGACCCCCAGCTTGCCTGTGTGCTGGGTCTTCGCTGCACGACCGGCTCGAGCAATCATGTCCAGCACATCCGCCGAACTCATCTTGCGATCTAAGACGTAATTGAACGTGAGGCGCTTAGCATCGCACCACGCACCCCACGCTTTGATCCCCTCGATATCGATCTGCGAATCCGTCAAACCGCAGCCATAGAGCCGCGAGCCGTTCGGAGCAAGTTTTCCTTTGGCGTACCAGAGGAACCACCACGCCGGGTTGCTGCTTGGCTCCCAGATCCATTGAACTCCGTTCCAAACCCAACAATAAGCGATGGCGACCGCATTGAATTGATCCACTTGCCCGTTCAGTTGACCAGTAGCCTTGATCCGCAACGCGAAGCGGCATTGATCAAGGTAATCTGCACTATCCTGTTGGAAGGCGAGAATTTGCGACACCGCAGTTACGTTAGATTCGCGAGAATTATCAATGTCGCCCGTCACCTTGCGGACTCTTATCTCGTACTGCCCAGATGGAACCGTCCAGGTGACTTCCCTTCTCGTTGGCTCTTGTCGCGATCCAGTGAGCCGGTAGCCCGGCTTACCTGGCGCAAGCAGCGGATCTGGGGCCATGCCATTCCATGGCTGCCCGAGACGAAAAGGGTGAGGCGTCCATCGCCATTGTCCTGTGCGAACAGTGCCGGTTTGCTCGTCCCCTTTCACCCAGGTCTCGCCGTCTTTGTGATCAGCGAAGTTGGTAGATCCGTACTCAACCTGGACTCTTGATGGAAAAATTATTGCAGACCAATAGTGGGTCGCGTACACCGCATCAATGTAGCCCAGAGGCACCCAGTCCCCGCCCGCCAGATTCCTATACTGAATCTCAACATCGACAGATCGCGCGGCCATCGAGCCGTCATCATTTATCCGAAAAAGACGAGCTGCTAACTCCACAGTGATTGTGGTCACGTCCTTCCCGGTGGTACGACTGCGCCAACCATCTGCAGCGCCAAGCGAGAACCCCTGGATGGTGTCAACATTTCCAGGGATCAGGGGCAATGACCCGTCAATGTTCGACGTCTGAAATTGGACCCCTGAATAATTGACAGCGGACGTGTCGCCAATACGCACATCCTCGAAGGCTAGCTGCCAGTTCTGTATCCCAAAGTGGAAAATTTGGTTTAGATACTGGTCGTCCCCTTGCTGTTGCGAGAAGGGGATAGCGCCAAGATCAGGTACCACCCGGTGGCGCCCGAAGATTAGAAGCATCGGCTCCCAGGGTCGAGCGCTATTTCTCCCGCCCTGGATTGCGTACGTTGGACTTGACTCGTACTTTTGCCCGAAGCCGAGCTTTGCCGCTGTAGGCATCGGCATGGGGAGTAGCGCATTGATGAGCAACGAACCACCGATCATGATCAATGAAGATCCGATTGCGGTCGCCACCTTGCCGGTGAAACCCAATGCTGCTCCCAGCGCACCGCCGTACACCGCTCCCGCGACCACCAACGCCACCATGGCCACCGTACGCAGAATCTTCCCGCCTCCGCCGCCGCCTTCCATCTTGGCGCGGATGAGGATCTGATCACCGGTCCGAGGGATCAGGCGTTTCCACAACTTTGCGGGCACAGGGTAACCGTTGTGCCAGACGTTCATCGGCGCATCGACCACCCGCACGCCCGTTCGGCGCAAGTACTCCTCCAAGGTTTCCCCGGGCAGGAACGCCGCATAGCTGACGACCTTACCGGCCGGCGTGATCGGGTTCGGCAGGTGGACGAGAGAAGGCTGCGATTCCACTACTTCCATTTGTAAAAGCCTTCCAGGGTGAAATGAATACGCGTCATATCTCGGAGCCGCTGCCTGATGACCGCGCCGGCAGCCTGGTCGGCGTGAAGCACCCACCATTCGTGTGCAAGCCAGCACATCACCCCGATATGGCACAGCCGGCCGCGTCCGATGAACAACGCCGGACAGCCATCAAATGGCGTCTCCATTCGCTCGGCCAACTCGTCCCTGTGCGCAAGGATCTGCGCGGTCTGATCCCGAAGGGTTGAAGCGTGAGAGCTGGGGATATCTGGCGCATGGCCGAATTCTTTCGCCGACACCATCGCCGCCAGTGCCGCACAATCACCGGTCTCAGGAACGTACGGCAGACCAACGTACTTATCCGACCAGTGCATTACCAAAGCCCCGGAGAAGTTAGCGGATCGAATCGGACGGCAACCGCTGTTTGGCCCAACGTATTTTGAAACCCCAGCAGACCGCTGACGGTCAAGTTGTCGATGACCAACCCCGTCAAATCCATAGTCATGTCGAACTCAATTAGATTTGGGTCGCTGCGCAGCACCTGAATGATTCGGCAGCGCGCTCCCTTGCCGCCGCGGCTGAACTCGAGCCATTGCGTCAGCTCTCGCCCCACGTTGTCTACCTCGAGGCGTGCCTGCGGAAGCTGTTGATCCTTATCGTCAGGGAGTGCCACGCGGAACGCCGTCGCGAAGAACTCATGGCCTTGGATGACAATGTTCTGGCTGTCATTCACGAAGCGCGCCGGGATAGTCAAATCCTCATGGGTGATCTCGATCGCGACCAGGAACGGCTCATCCGCGCTCGTGGATAGAAGATTTTGGCGAGCGTCGCTGGAATAGTTAGCTGGCATATCAGCCTACCGTCTCAATCTGGCCTGAGGCGCGCCATACCTTCCCAGGACTGGTCCACTGGAGCTTGCCATCCACAATGCGAGTCTGCTTCGTCACGCCATCCAGAGGATCCGTCCAATCGAACCATCCAGCACTTCCAGAAAGGTCGACCCGGCGCCACGTGTCAAAGGCGTTCTTGTCCGCCAGGCTATCTACGTGAATCACTACGGTGCGAGTAACAACGGGAAGCGAGCGCCGCGGCCGCTGCTTAGCAATGCCGTTGTCCATCTCCGTGCGTAATACGCCGTAATCGGCATCCTCCGCGAAGCCTGAAAGCAGAATCTTCGCGTAGGCAGGAAACGTACTCATGCCATCCCCTTGATCGCCCGGGCGGTATCCCCATTGCGCTGGATATCCCTAACCACAATGCGGATCACTTCACCTTGCGCATCAAAGGATCGGTTAGCGCTAGAGACTTGCTGCGGGGTGCCGTTGTTGATAATTTCCACACGGGTTGATCCTGAAGCAGTCGCGGGCATACTCGCAGCGCCGACATAGCCACCGTCCGCATAACCCTTGAGGCGGTCTAAAAAGCCTACCCCTAGTCTTTTGGTCGCGTCGGCAGGGATAACGTACTCGCCAGCATGAACAATTCCTTTTGGGTCGTACTTGCCGCCTGCCCCGGTATATCCGCCGTCCGCGAAGAACATAAGCCCATCGCCTGCTGCTCCGACCTGCGCCGCTGTGGGGGCCGGTCCCGACCCGGACCCGCCACCGAAGATGCCGGCGAATGCGTTCCCGATCAGACCGCCGATTTGCCCGGAGCGGCCAAAGTCTCCAAAGAGCGCTTCAGCCAGATTCGCCGCAGCGGCATTGGCGGCCATCTTTACGATCATGTCTGCGAACTTGGAACCGATGTTGTCGAAGTTCCCACTCAGCAGGTCTTCCAGCGTGTCGCCCAAGGCGTCCTGGATGTTTCGAGCGGCCTGGACAGCAAACTCCGTCATCCCGTCCGTGGTTTCATTGAACTTCTCTTCGAGCTTGTCGACAGCCTCGTAGTATTGTTCGGCGGACAACGTACCGTTATTCAGCCCTTCGGTCAGCAGCGTAAGCTTCGACAGATAGTCATTTGTCGCTGCCTGATCCGGATAGAGTTCGTCCAGCACCTTAGCGAGCGCCGCGGCCTGCTTCTGGGACTCTTCGTAAGCCTTGGTTTGCTCGTTGATGAAGTCCAGCGTCTGAGCCGAGGCAAGCGCCTCATCCTGCTGGGCTTGCGTCTTGAACGTGACCGACCCAACGCGGACCTGCTCCAGAAGCTTCTCGTACTCGGTTTCCTTGCCGATCAGGGCGATACGCTGGTTCATCTGATCGATCAGCTTCTGCCCCTGGTCGACCTTCTCCTTTGACGACCCTCCCCCGCCTCCGCCAGTTGTCTTTGGCCTAGAAGGCGGGTCAGGCGCGTAGGTCGGGTCCCCGCCAGTCTCAGTGACACCCGCATATCCCTCTAGGAGAGCTTTATCTTGGGCGCCAAGGCGGCCCTGAGCGAACACCAGACGGGCCTCGCCTGCCTTGATCGCCGCCTGAATGGCGTTGATGCGCTGCTGATAGTTCTCGTTCTGCTCGAAGCCGAAAATGTTCGTCGACTTTCCAGATGGGTTTGCTGCCTGAGCCGCACGCAGCTTTTCCACGGCTTCTCGGTTCTCGTTCAGCCGCTGAGTGATCGTCTCGACTTCTTTGGCCGCGTCGGAATCGCCAAAGATGGTGTCAGCAACCTTGACGTTGATCGCCTCCATCCAGCTATCCGCCGCACGAGCAGCCTTAGTAAACTCGTTGATGACGGTGACCAGGCCGGTGGCCACCTCCGCCAGAAACTTCGTGAAAGCGGCAAAGGTTGCCTTGGTCTCGGAGGAACCGAGCAAGTCCGTGAAGTCGTTGACAGCCTCGGTCAGCCCATTGACGCTCCCGTCGTCCCCGGTCATCAGGTCGTCAATCTGATTCTGCAATGCCTGCAGCGCACCACCCAAGGTATTCCGGGCGGCTTCCGCGGCACCGCCATAGGAAGACTCGAGCGCCTTCAGTACGACGTCCTGGGCCTCAGCAACCCGCCCCGTAGCCTCCAGAGACTCGACCAGCTTCTTCTGATCTTCGGTGAATCGGAACCCTTGCTTGGAAAGAGCAGTAAGCCCCTTGCTAGGAATGTCCAGTGCCTTACCGACCGTCTCGGCAGACTGTTCGACCGTCATCCCCAGGCGCACCGACATGTCGATAGCAGCCTGGAGCGCGCGGGGGAACTCCTCGCCGACCACGCCCGTATAGGACAGCAGCCGGGTCTGAGCCCGGTTAATGTCGCCTTCGCTGACGAACCCGGCCATGCCGCTGGCCATCTTGTTCAGTTCAGCCGCGGTGAACCCTGCAGCGTTGCCCGTCGACTTCAGAACAGCGGCGAGCTGGGCTTGCTCGCTCTGGGCGTTCTTCGTCTCTTCGATGAACTTATTGAAGATCGTGCCGACACCAACGCCCAGCAGCGCCCCACTCAACAGGCCTGCGAATGCGCTGCTGACTTCCGTTGCGGTAGCCTTGGCCTGCTTCTCGATCTCCTTGAAGCGCTTTTCGGAGATCTTGGACGCACGCTGAGCATCCGTTTCGAACGAACCCGTGCGGAGCAGCAAGTCAACAACTATGCTTCCTGCGGTTGCCATCTATCTATCCTTGGGGTTTAAGTCCGAACGCCTTGAGCGTGCGAAGGTCTGCGTCCGAGAGATCTCGCACGATGGGGCTGGAAAGCCATTCAATCTTTTGGGCCATATCGCCGCCGCCCATGCTTTGAGATATCAGGGCTGCGGGTCGATGGAACATGTGCAGGTCGTCAAATGGATGGCGTTCGTAGAACGCTTTCCAGAACTGGAACTCGCGCTGGGTCATGGCCAGCCGCAATTCCTGGATAGTGCGGCCGCCCAGACGAAGCGCCAGGACGGCCCACAGCCAGTCGTCGCTGCCAGCCTTTACGTGTTTCCCGCGTCGTCTTTGCCGACCTGGTTGACTTCCAGCACGGCCCGGAACAGCGCCTGCATGGCCTGTGGCTTTAGACTGGCGGCCTTCGCGACCGTAAGTTGCCGCTCCCCCTTCTCGTCGCAGAGCGAGTCCGCGATGAGAATCGCCATGGCGTTACCCTTTACCGTCAGCTCATCAGACTTGATGGCATGGGCATAAGCGTTGAAGGCCGCGCCGCTGTACTCGCGAAAGTGCAGCTTGTGCAGCTTCCCGTCACCCAGGGCGACTTCTTTTTCCTGCACAGCATCCGAAGCGAAAAACGACTGATCGATCATGCTCAGGCCTTCGGCGTGAAGATTACCGAGCCGGAGCGCTGGATCGTCAGCGTGCCCTTCACGACGTCATTGCCGGCGAAGTCCAGGCCCCAGTCGGCGATGTAGCCGGTGAACTGGATGCTGGAACGGCCCACGGGCGGCTCGATGTCGCCATTGGAGTCCAGAGTCGGCAGAGTCGTGCCGTCAGACATACCGATGATCCATTGAAGGGTTTCACCGGACGCCTTCAGGTCGAACATGTCTTCGTGGCTCGCCTGCTGCGGGTCGAAGTTGACCGGTGCCGAAACTGGGCCAGGGTTGCCCAAGCCACGGACGTACTGCTTGTCCTCGGTGTCCGATAGGCACGTGGTTTCGACTTGATCGGCAGCCCCGCCAAGACCAGTAATCCCGGTCGGGCAGTGCAGCTTGACCAGGGCCGGCGAGGAGCCGGGGCGAACATAGAAAAGCTCGGTACCTTGAGAACGGATCGGCATTTCAAAACTCCATAAAAAAGCCCGCTCGAGGCGGGCAGTCAAAACAGAAAATTACGCTTAGCGGGAGGTGATGTAGTCGGCTTCCAAGCCGATCCTGTAAAGCCGCGTCTCTGGCTCACGAGAGTTCACGACGAGGCGATTCGCGATACCTGCCAAGTCCAGCGCATCGCGTACCGCAGAAGCCAGTTGCTCAACTTGCAGATCCGACTTGGACCAGCAATCGATCTGCACGCTGTCAAAGTCGCCACACGGCGTGCCGCTGATTTGGTCATACGGCTGCCCGGCCACTTCGAACCACGTGACATAGGGCTTCTCGGTATCCTGCGGCGCTGCGCCGTGACGGAAGATGCGAACGGGCGTGCCTCCGACAATTGCCAAAACAGCGGACGTCTGAAGGGTCTGAAATACGGGGGGCAGCATCACTTGTTCCGGTTCTTGGCACCCATTTCGGACACCACCTTTTCAATGCGCTTGTTCAGGTCTTGCGTGATGACGTTGATCGCCGCTTCCCCGTGTTGGCGCACCGCTGGCCGAAGCCACGGCGTCGCCGGCTGGTCTTCAGTCCCGTACTCCATAAAACTTGCCGTGGCCCGGGTCGTCACGGGCTTGCCCTTCTTCCCCGGATACGTCTTGCGGCGGACACGCACCAGGTACCGCTCGCCTTTGCCGGTACTCGGCGGCTTGCCGCGGCTGGAAATGACGTTCTTCTCCAGCAGCCCGGTCGATTCGTCACCGTTCATGGCGATAGCGCGGCGCAGGTTCTTCTTGGCTTCGTCACGAATCAGCCGGGCGCCCTTTGCCAACGCAAGCTTCACCGGACCACCGCGCTTCGACACAATCTCCGCTGGCAGGCTCTTGAGCGTGGCAATCACGCCATCGACACCGCGCAGATTGACTTCGACCTTCATAGCCCCTCGCTCGGCCCATCGACACAGCGCAGCCGCCATTCCCTCCGGGCAGTTGCGTCAGTTTCCATGGACTCGATGTTGTAGACGCGGCCATCCCAGAGGATGCGCCAGGATTGGCGCAGGCCAGGGAACCAGCGCAGGTTGATGCGGGCGGACGTCTCGGCGTTGATCGTTGCGGCGCCCACCCATTCCCGCCCGGGACCGGTCAGGACCTCGGCTGGCACGCCCTTCAGCTCCGTACTGGAGTCGAGCCACGCGTTCTCCCACGAAAGCGACACAGCGCCCGTTACCGGATCTTGGCTGTTCACCTGTTCCTGAAAGGTAACGCGGTGGCGTAGTCGTGCGGCCAGCATCACACCCCCATGTAACAGCGGTACGGCATCAGTTTGACCTCAGCCGCGGCACGCAGCTTCGCCGCGTCGTCTGGCGTGGCCTGGTAGACGGCCTGGAGCAGGAGCAAAACACCGAGGCGAACACTGCCAGGCATAACCTCGGGGTCACTCGGCGGCTCGCTACTGCATTCCTCTGCCCCGAACTCGCTTCTGTTCATGAAGTCGAGCGCCTCCCGCTCGGCACCATCCAGCAGCATCTGCAGCTTTGCGTCATCCGCGCTATGGATGACATCCAAAAACTGCTTGGCGGTCTCAAGGTCAATGACGCTCATAGGAGATCCAGGTTCCTTCCACGTGCTTAATATCGGCGCCGTTGTCGCAAAGCTCGTTGAGCGTCTGCGTCACTTCCACCACCGGCCTACAGTTGTCATCGTGGAAGATGATGATTCCACCAGGGCGAATCACTTTCAGCGCCAGCGCGTAGTCATTCAGCACTCCGGCGCGAGAGTGGTCCGCGTCGATAAAGATTGCATCAGCCTGCGGCAGGTCGCCCGGCCGCAGATCGAAACTGCCATTTGGCCGGACAATCAACTCAAACCGCGGGTCGTCCTTGACCAAGTGCCCCGGGTTACGCAGTACTTCCCGACGCTGGACCGGCATGACCGTTTGGTAGCCCGGTGCCACATCGACGCCGACGTAGCGGCGCACCGATGCCAGGTTCCGGAATACCGCCGCGGGGTTACGCCCGCTGTTCACGCCGAACTCGATGACGACCTCGGCATTTACGGATTCCATCAGGCTCAGCAAAACATCCAGCTCTCCCGGGTTGAAATACTCGGTAGGCAGACCCTTTGCCTCGTAACTACGCGGCGAGAGCCGGACTGATTCCCTGTTGCGGACAATGCGCATTCACAAACTCCAAAAGGCGGCGCTTGGCACCCGCCATGTCGATGCGCTTTTCGCACCTGTGGCTATGGCTAAAACAGTTGCACGGCTTTATGGGATCAATCCCCAGGTATGGCGCCTGCGATGCCCCGGCTGAGAACGACTGCGAGTTCTCATACCCACCGAACACTGCTACCGAAGGCACTCCTACCGCTTGTGCCAGGATGACTGCAAAACCTGGGGCGGTGTATACGAGGGCGGACTGCGAAACCAGCGCGGCAAGCACCTCAATGTCCAACTCCCCGGCGTGCAGCTCGACGTCGGCATCTATCTTTTCGCCCACGATCCACTCCTTCCCTGGCGCCACGTCCGCAACGCTCACCACGAAGAAGGACTCGCGGACACTCCTAAGCAGGTCGGCATATGCAGCATGATCCGGGTTGCGATTCCGGCAGCCGCCCCACTCTGTCCGCTCGACCAGTGGGCGGTAGATCATCAACGGGCGATCCGGGCTCCAACGTCGTACCAGTTCGTCCGCCCTGAGCCGCCAGGCTTCAGGAATGGGTAACCGGAACTCTCCCGGCCCCACACCACACTGGCTCGACATGGCGGCTAACACCGATCCATGCCGACGCACAGCTTCCGGCGGATACTTCACTTCCAGCCGCTTTGCGCTTCTCGGTACCGGCCTTGCCGTAAACCGATCGCGCTCGCGCGCCGCATTCTTGGCCTGGGTCCGCAACTTCGAACCCTTCCCAACCAAATTCACTGCCGGCATGTCGTGGTACAGACAAGGCCAGGGTGTCTCTAGCCAGATTTCATGATCGAGGCTCAGCTGCCTAACTACAGACCGCTGGTGCAAGTTGTCGCCCAGGCCGTGCATCCCCTGGATGAAAAGCGGCGTTTTCGTCTGCTGCCTCAAGGCCTCAGACAAGCTGACCCGCGGGAAGCATTCCAACGCCGTTACCCTGGAGGCGTTCACAACCTCAACGCTAAGACGCTTGGCCAGGTCCGCAAACTGCTGCGGCCACTTATCAACTGCACCGGCGTTGCCAAGTCCGTTAGGATGGTCCGCATGCCAGTGCGCCTTACCATCGGTCTTTTTGCAGTCGTAGCCAAGCAAGATGATCCGCTGCGCGCCCCAGTGCGCCGCCAACGAAATGGCGCCCAAGCCGGAATTCTTACCGTAATCAAACGAGGCCTTCCGAACGCCCCGGATCCCGGTCAGAGGCGCCCAAAGCTCACCGGAGAAGCTGCTCAACGCCTCTTCCCCGTACTCTTTCCACCAGACGCGATCCATGGCGTACAGGACATCAGCCCATGGAGCCATCTGGAAAGTAGTATTGGTGACGATTACTCCGCGGTCTTTCGACCCCGACCTCCACGCCCGGACCGCTTCGCAGTCGTCTGCCGTGAGGCTTGGGCCGCTTGCGATGCAGACGACGGTTCGCCAGCGGCCTCTTGAGGGTCAGTGGTATCGCCGTTCGGTGAATAGACCAGCCCTTTACCGGCCAATTGCTTGGCATGGTGGTCGCTTACCTCGAATTGATCACCCGGCATCCGTTTGCCATCGTGATCGAAGGACTGCCGCGCAGTAACCGTAACCATCGTGTTCTCCAGAAAGACGGGGGCCGAAGCCCCCGCCGCCTTAGGCCGAGGCCGGCAGCCCGTCGAAGTCGCCCTTGACGAACGATTCCGGACGGTAGACCGACAGGCCCACGCGCTCTTCGCACAGGATCGTGACCATGTTCTTCACGAAGTTGTCGCGGTCTTCGGTCGAAACCGTCACCGAAACGTCCTCGCGATCCCAGCCCTGGGCGCCCTGCTGGAATGCGCCGACCAGGAAGTCGCTGGCGGTCATGGCCTGGGTCGGCACAACCGGACGGCCCCACAGACCGGGGGTGGCCAGGCCGCGGGGAGTGGCGAACAGGTACGCGTTGTCAGTGGTCTTGGTCAGTTCGATCGCTGCCCAGTCAATCGGGCTGAGAACGATGCCGTCAGCATCGAATTCGGCCAGAGTCACCTGCAGCAGCGCCAGACGCAGACGGTCGATGGCGGTTTCCGCTTGGACCGTCACGCCGGGGTTGACGTAGTTCGTGGCTTGGGTATAGATGCCGTTCAAGTTCAGGCCGACGCCGGAGCCCTTGAGCAGCTGCGCTTCTTCCTTCAGCTTCAGGCCGTAGCGCAGGCGCCCGTCGATGTAGCTGGCCAGCATGGCCGCATCGGACAGAACCTGGCGGGAGGCGCGCACCCAGTGAGCGATGGTCGCCACCGGATCCGTGTCCAGTTCGAACGCGATGTCCGATTCCGGCTTGGGATTGGTGGGATTCTCCGACACCACATTGGCGTTGTTGGTGAAACCGGTTTCGCGCACGTACTCGATGCTGTTCGAGCTGGTGCGGCCCCACGACAGCAGGTCGCGCAGGAACAGGCGCTGCTGAACGGGCTGAATCAGACCGACGCGGGTCGGCTGGATCAGTTCACCAGCAGACGTGTCGAGGCTGGTGATGGCCGCTTTGACAGGCACCGAGAAGCTGCCCTTCATGCCGCCGGCGGCCTTCATCGCGAACGCTTCGAAGCCGTCCGCCTTGATGAACTCTTCGCCCATCGAGGCGGGGTGGCCGGCACTGCCGCCGTCTTGCAGCTTGACGACCAGTTGTTCCGCTGCTTGCAGACGCGCTTGCAGTTCACCTTGCGCAACCAGCAGTTGGTCGACCTTCGCCTTGGTTTCTTCGGACATCTGGGCGTGAGCCTTGATCTCCTTTTGGGCCGCTTCCGCGTTGGTCTTCAGTTGATCGTTGACCTGCTTCAGACTGGCGGTGATGGTTTCGATATCCTTTTCGAGGGACATGATATTTCCTTACAGGGATTTGATGAGGGATGCCGCGAGTGCGGCTGCTTCAGAAGCGGCTGAATCGCTCAGGCCGCGTTCGGTGGCATCGCGCCCACCGCCGCCAGCCGCATCACGCAGGCTGGTCTTGAAGTCGCTGATCAGCCGCATCGCTTCACTTCGGGGCATGCCCGATGAGCGCAACGCGGCTTCCATTCGTCGCACTGCCGCGGCGTTGGCTTTTTGGTCGCTTTGTGTGATCTCGTCAGACGCAAGCAGCGCGTCTGCGAAACCCTGCGATACAGCGTCGGCGCCGCCGATCCACGATTCCGCGTCCATCAACGACTGGATCGACTCCAGTGTGTCGCCAGTGCGAGCCGCATAGATATCGGCCATGGCCTGGTCAAATGGCTCCATCGTGTCGGCTACTTCGCGGAAATCGTGCCGGTTGCCGACAGCCATAACCCAGCAGTTGTGAATCATGAGAAAGCCGGCCCTGGCGATCTCAACCCGGTCACCGGCCATGGCGATAATCGAGGCCGCAGACGCAGCGACGCCGAGAACGCGCACCGTCACCTCGCCTTTGTGCTGGCGCAGCAGGTTGTAGATAGCCAGGCCCTCGAACATGTCGCCGCCAGGAGAATTCACGTTCACCGTGACGTCCTTGCCGTCCATCGTTCGCAAGGCCGAGGCAATGCGCCGGGCCGTTACACCTTCGCCAGTCCAGTAGTCCTGACCGATCACGTCGAAAACGCTGATCGTGTTGTCTTCCTCGGCCGCTGCTTTAATGCCTGGATTCCAGCGGTCAAGTGCCTTGGGCGACAGGTCGTATCGGACGCCCGCGCAGGGGCGCCCCTCCGGCGCTGCCGGAAGGTGATTACGGGGCATAGGGGGTTACTCCTGGGTGACGGGTTGGGCGTTGCCCAGTTGATCTATCGGGACAAGGGCGGTCTGCACCGTGAGGACGTCGGCGTTCCCACCCATCGGTGGCAGGTTCTCCAGACGTCGCACTTCATCGCGGGTCATGATCCCGTTGTTCACCATCTTCGACTCGTACTCAGCACGGCCGGCAGAGTCCGCCCGCAGCAGCCCTTCAACGCTGAATTCAGCGTAGTAGCGAAGCTGGTCTGCGGGCGACAGCAGATCCTTGTTGATGGCCTGTTCAATACGGGTAAGCCAGGGACGGAGCGTGAACGTCAGGAACCCGATCATCTGCTGCTCGATTCCTGTTCCCCAACTCGTTGAGTTGGATGTGTGCCCGACCATGTGCGGGGGGACACGGAACCAGCGGCAGATTTCCTCCACGCTGAAATTGCGCGACTCCAGCAACTGCGCGTCGTTCGGGTTGATGCCGATCGCCTTGGCGTCCATCCCGGCCTCAAGCACGGGGGATTCGCCCGCGTTAAGCGCTCCGCTAATTTTCTTAACGGTCTCTCTAAACTCTTCGCGCTGCTCTTTCTTCAGAACTCGGTCCACCGTGAAAGCCACCGTGGGTGCCAGACCTTTCTCGAAGGTGCTATTGGCCGCGGTGGACGCCGCCAGCGCCGACCCGAATACCCCGGCGCCGTACTCAATAGCGCTCAGTCCCCAATCGCCGTCCAGCGTGAAACCCGGGATACGGAAAATTCGACTGGCCGGTATCTCCCGCTGCCTGCCGTTCTTTTCCGTGTACCGGTACCGGGCGTTGCCGTTTGCATCGCTCGAGATCGCCAACCGGGATGGAATCAGGAATTCCAAGGCTACTAGGCGGTTCCCGATGTACTTCTTCTCCGAAAAACCATTGCCTCGCAGCAGCATGGAAACGATCTTGGCCTCCCAGAACACCGTCGCCGTCGTGTCCGCACTGGGTCGGGAGTGGATCAGGTTGTACAGCGGGTGACGCTCGGCGGATACCCGTCCGTTCGAAGTCCGTTCGTAGAGGCCCAGCGGCAATGTCGAAATGGTCTCGGCCACCAGCCGCGCGCATGCCCAGACGGCCGACAACTGCAGAATGGTCTTCTCGTTGACCTGCTGGCCTGCCGCAGTTACTCCGCACTGCGACCAGAACGCCTCATCGGTCAAGCTGATGGGGACCCCGAGCCAGTTCAAGAGCGCGGCCTTGATTCGACCGGGCTTTGCCTTGGTTTTCATACGATGATGGGATCCCTGATAAAGTCGGCAAAATCGCCGTCGTCCTCCGTCTCGTTCGGCATGACACCCACCGCCATGGCGAGCGCCACCATGCCGTCGATCCGGCCGGACGTTTTCGATTTACTGAATTTCCGGTTTCCAGCGGGGTCAGAGACCGCCACCGCGTTTGCCGCGCACATCGTCAAAACCGGATGCTTTCCGTGCCTAAGCTTCTTCGCCAGCAGCCGAGCTTCAAGTTCCCGAATAGCCGGGCTCATCGATACGAAGCCCTGGCCGAACTCCACGAAGCGCTCGAGTTCTTCTTCGGTGAATCCGGCGCGCTCCAGCCACGGCTTGAGAAACCGCATGTTGTAGCGGTCAAAGGCAATCGCCCTTATCTCGTACCGGTCAAACACATCCCGCAAGTAATGCGCGATGTACTCATATTCGATTGCCCTGCCAGGCGTGGTCTGCAACAGACCTTCGTCTTCCCAGACGTCGTATGGCACCCGGTCATTGCGGGCTTTCTCGGCCAGCCCTTCACTAGGCAGCCAGAAAGTCGACTCGACGTCGCCATCTTCCGACACCAGGACCAGTGCAGTCAGGTCCGAGACGCTGGACAGATCCAGGCCGCCATAGACGGTCTTGCCCTCCAAACTCTCGGGCGGCGTGCCGTTCTCCTCCCAAACTGTCCGCGAGATAAATGGATTGCTCGCCTCCACCCGCTGGTTCAGGATCAGGTTGCGGTACGAAGCCTCACGGCTCGGCATGCGCTTGGCATCCGCCGCCTGGCGCCGCACCTCTTCCTTGTTCATGAAGACGTCGTAGTGCGGGTTGGCCGCACGAATCGTGTCTTCGTCGAACGGATCTGCGTCTAGAGGCGCCGTATGCAGCACTACCTTCGTCCGAGGATCAGCCCCGGTCAGCGCATCGTCAATCAGCAGGCTAAGCAGATCCGCGTCGGTCGGCGCCTGCGTGCTGATTATCACGGTCAGCGGTGATTCCTGGGCCGCCGATGCTGTTTCCAATGCCTCAAAAAGCTGGGACCGGGGTCCCTTAACTTGGCCGAGTTCGTCATGGATAACCAGCGCTGGACTCAAACCAAATTTGGTCGCGGCATCAGCACTGAGCGCCTTGAAGAACGTTCCCAAATCGCCACACAGAAGCTCCTTGGCGGTGTCCCGGATAACCACGTACTCGGACATGGTTCCGGACATTCGAACCATCTTCGCAGCAAGTTCGAACAGCACCGCTGCTTGGTCGCGGGATTGCGCAGCGCTGTACAACTGACTGTTGGGTGTAGCCTCTGGCCCAACCAAATGGAGCAGCACCAAACATGCCGAGAACGCAGTTTTTGCGTTCTTCCGCCCCATGGACAGAATGAACGTGCGCGTTGGCGAGTCATAAATCTCGTGTATCCAGGAACGCTGGTCCGGCGTCAGCTTCAGTGGCCTCCCGACGAACTTTCCTTCGGGGATCCGGCAGTGCTCCTCAACCCAGCGGATGTTCCGCTCGCCGCGGGTCAATCTTCGACCAGTTCCCACGGCTTCCTTGCCTTGGCCTTCCTGGCGCCGCGCCCAGCGCTCTCAGGATGCACGACCGACTGGCGGGTGATTCTAAGGCGCGTGGCCAGTGAAGATGCAGCCCGGCCTTCCCGCTCTTGCATCGCCAGCAGCCGGTCGTATCGCTTCAGTCCGTCATCGTCAGCCAACCATGCGCGGTCAAAGCTCATGATCTCGTCGGCAATCAGGCGGGCCTGCACCACATGCCGGCAGTATTGCTCCAGCAATGGCGAGTGGGTCGGAGTGAATGCGTTGGCCGGTTGGTCATTGACCACCTCCAGCCACACCGACCTTTCCGCATCCGTAATATGCACCGGCGCTTGCAGTCGATCTGTGCTGAAAACGGGCGCAACTTGGGCCGCGACGGTCATTTCAGACGTCGACTTGCGGCCTCGTGAACCCATAATCCGGTACTGCTTTTTAGGTTTTTTCTACGTGTTTATGAAAAAAGAGGTGAGCGGCCGGTGTCCGACTAAAAGGGGTCAGACTTCCGACCCACCCTACCACCCTGCGGCCACCCGTCGACCCCCACCGTGACCCTGGGCTTGTACCCCTGGTTCGCCTCGCGCTTGGTCTTCTCGGCGTGGCAGTCTCGGTGCATTGCTCTCAGGTTGCTCGGGTCATCGTTCAGATTTCCCGCTGCATTCCTCTTGTTGCTGATGTGATCGACCTCGTGTGCGATGAGCTTCACGCCCTTGCAGTTCTCGCACTGGCACATGTACCCGTCGCGGGCCATGATCTGATCTCGCAGACGGCGCCAGGGTCGCCCGCCTCTTCCCTGCCCGTATCTCATAGCGGCTTATGCCAACTGCGGAACTGGCCAGCCGATGCGACCTGAGACGGCTGAGGGATTGGCGACGTCGATACCAAGCGGTACCGAACCTGCCCGTCCTTCACCTCTACCACTTCCTTCTGGTACCCGGTCATCTTGCTAACCCACAGTGAGCCAGCGACAACAGGCTGCTTCCGGAAGGGCCAGGTCATAGCGGCTGGGAATCGTCCCGGTCTCCGCCTACCGCCTCGCCATCCAGCGTGAGTTCGCGCTGCTCGGTCTCTTCGCCTTCATCTGCCAGAGCTTCTAGAAGAGCGTCTAGCTTGGCTTCTATGCGATCAAGCTGTGTGGGCCTTGGTCCATCCCAATCAGGCGGCGGTGACGGGGCCTTGGATGAAGGCGGATTCACTGTGCCGGTCCCAGCCCGTGCTTACGCTTGGGATAGAAAGGGGAGTCTTCACGGTCATTTCCACCGAACATGGCAGCTCCAAAGCAAAAAGCCCCGGCGATTTCTCGGTCCGGGGCGTGTGAGCGCAAATGTCGCACTCTATCTAAAAAGCATCATATCAGACCGAAATACCCTCATCAAGCTTTTCAAGGCCAGCAGCGTTGTACACCTGCACACTCCCGGACTTCAAAAGCCTGTGGAACGTCGGCTCGCTGATACCAGCTTTGATGAATAGCGCCTGGCGCTCACTCCACAAAATATTGGCAACGTAATACGCATACAGCACTGCCTTGGTCTTTTCGCACTGCACGCGGTGGAACTGCCTGTGGATTTGGTGTGATTGCGGATCGAGCCGAATCTCCGGTACCGGCCGGAAGGCCCCTATGCCGATTATCTTGCAGAATGGTGTGATCTTCAGGTTGGCCCAGAACTGCTCACGGTTGGCCCATTCGCCCCACTGGTGCATCGCCGCAGTGACTCGCCCAGGGATTTCAAGCTTTCGACCCATTTCGTCTTCCTTAAAAAGTCGTTCCAATTTCTGCGCAGCCAGTTCCTGTTTCGTCGGGCGCATTCGCATCTCTTCGACCCGCTCATAGACCTTTGCCGGATCTCCCATGGCCCACTTCGGTAATAGCGCCGTCATCGCCCGATCTCCACTAGCACAAAGCCCTTCTTGTCTGCGTCCAGCGCGCCGTCCAGCGTGAGCGGCCGAAACATGCTGTCATCGATCCCCAGCGCCGCGGCAATGCCGTCCAGCCGCGGCTTCTCTGCCGACAGCAGCCCGTCCAGGTCGCGGCGGACCTTGTTGGGCGCAACCCAGGTGATCGATACCGGCACTTGGCCAGCGGCCGCCAGGACATTCCGGCCTAGAGCTTCCTTGGCGGCAAAGAACGCAGACTCACGCGCGCGCACCTTGGCCGCATGCGTAGCTCCCCAATGCTTTCCGCCCTTGCGGTTTGCCATGAGGCTGGTGTCAGGCCATGGCAGGCGAATGGTTAGACGATCCAACATCATCGGCACACCTGAGCGCACAGAACTCGGAATTGGTCGAAGCTTCCCGGGATGAACGAGCTGCGCAGCCCTTGGATGGTCCTGGCGGCGTCCTCTATTGCCTTCGTGCGCTCCCGAATGTGCATTACCGATTCGTCTGGCTTGTGATCCGTATCGCCTTGGCCCAGCGCGAAAATATGGCTCTCATAGTTCGCGAACTGGCGCACCTGATCAGTCTTGTGGGCGTAGCCCTGTTCGATCAGCCGCTTAAGCGCCAGACGTACAGCCTCCTTACTGATCTTCGTCTTCTCCGCGATATCCGCAATGGTTTGGTAATTCTGCTGGCGCAGTGCTTCCAACGTCAGCCCTTTAGCATCTCTACGCTTGGTCATGATTGGTTCCCTATCAAGTTAATGGCGGGGCGCCCGCCAAACTCATGCCGCCGCCTTTATGAGTCGATGTTGCCGTTTCACTTCCATTTCCAACTCCCTTTGCGCAGCTTCTCCGCGCCGTTTTCCTACCAATTCCAGGTAGGGCCTACGTTTCTCGAAGGGCCAGGCCAGGATTTGCCTCGCCTCGCACGCCCGTCTGTGTTCTTCTGTATTGCTGTATCCCTTCATCTCTAAACCCCCTTACCCATCCACCTGAACCCGAGCTGGACAGACCCCGCCTATCCTGGAGGGGCCTTCACATGAACCGTCGCCGTTCCATGACCCGTCAGCCTTTTCGATCACAGGGTGCTAACTTCGCCGCCCTTGCTCCTGTTTCAGATCTATCCCACAGTAGGAGCCTCTTCCTGCGCCGCTGTCGTTAAGCTATGTCCGACCAGCGCAGTGCTTTACCGCTTACGCGCGTCGTCGTAGCAGCCCTCCAAGTTCCATAGACATGGCAAACGATCCGCGGCGCTGGTGTGCGTCGTTGAAATCCTCGCCAACCACATCGCTCATCCAATACGGCCAGCCAATCTCACGCGCCACACGCTCACCCGTGCCGCTGGCGTCGTTATCGGCCAACACGATGCCTCCGGGCAGATCCTGCGCGATACGCTTCATATTCCCGGCGCTGAAGGTGACGTGAAGCACGTATGCGGCCTTTAGGTTGCGCAGCACGACTTGAGCCGATAGAGCCGTTGCATAGCCTTCACACACGATGTGCTTTCCAGATTGGCCGATGACAAATTCCGCGCCGCCTGAACGTTGGCCGTACAAGTACTTCTTGTCGCCGTCTTCGCTGATAAGCTGGCAGCCCACAAGCTGACGCCCACGGCGCATCGGCACTACTGCCAGCCCATCCTTCCAGACGTTCACCTGCAGTTCCGGGAAGCCCTTGGAAGCGAAATAGGGATGTGTGGCTATCTCGCAGTCAGCCAAGATATCGGCAGCCTTCTGCGCTGCCTTCTTGGCTTGCTCTTCGGCCTCTTTCATCGCGTCGCGATTGACCTGGCGGGTGCGCTGGCGGATCTCGTCGCTGGTCGTGCCACGCCACACTGCTGGCTCTTCCATCGTGGCCCAGTTCTGCACGAAGCCGACGTCTCCCAGCCACTTCACAGCGCCATTTCGGCTACGCGGCTTGTCCTCAGTCCGGACACGCACCCAACGACCTTCAGGCGGCAAGCCATCCAGCATCACGCCGTGGGCGCGGGCGAATTGAACGAAGTCCATCATGCTGCCTTCCTCGCCTTCGCCCATGCGATCTGACGGGACTTGACCCACCTGGCCACCTCAGCCGAAACGGGGACTTCGACGCTATCCAGACCACGCGGCCAGACGGTGAACTTCTCCTTGTACTTGTGCGCAACCCATCCATCGCTATAGCCACGCTCGTGCGCGACCGAAAGGAGTTCGCTATACCAGCGCTGCTTGAGTTCCTTATCCGCAGTATTCGAACCGGGGTTGAGTTCCTGTAGCTCTCCGGGCGTAGCGATCACTTCGCTCAGGCGCGGGCGAACAAAGCCACATGCGGCGCAGTCGTCACGTCGACCTAGCCAGACAGTGCCGCAGCGAGGGCATACAGCGCGCTCTCTTTCCTGCTTGGTCGGCTCTTTGCGGGGTTTTTCCTTGCCTTCGTCCATCTTGTCGATGCCGTTGGCGTACACGTCTTCCCACGCTTCCTGGAAGCCAAGGTAGTTCCCCGAGTGGCACAACCACAGGGCGAATTCCTTGCCAGGCGAACTGCGCATGACGCGCCCCAACTGCTGAATATGAGAGGCCAGGGATTTCGAGAAGGGCCGCGCACTCACGCCGATCATCACGTCCGGCACGTCAAAGCCCTTCGTGAGAATGTCAGTTGCGATCAAGCCATGAATGCTGGTATCCGGCTTGGAGAATTCGCGAATCGCTTCGGCCTTAAAGTCGTCATCGTCGCGATACGACAGGCTGACAAAGTTGTATCCAGCCTCTCCGAATTGGCGAGCCAGATCCGCCGCGTGCGCCACGCCTGCGGCGAAAACGATTGTCTTCCTCGGGCCACCAAAAACCTCGTGCGTCTTCTTGACCCACTCTGCCACGATATCGCCAGTAATCTTGATCCCGCGGGTTTCGGCTTCCTTTGACGACCATTCTCCAGCCACCTTCTTGGCGCCGTTCATGTCGATTTCTTTTCCGACATACACACGCAACGGGGCCAACTTCCCCTGCTCGACCAATTGCTGGGTAGTAATCGCTGACACCACATTGGTGTAGATGCTGCCGAGGCCCTTGGTGAAGGGAGTCGCAGAAAGCCCCACTACCTTGATGCCGGGGTTGTTTTTGATGAACTCGATCGTTTGCGCGCGGGTCTGATGGGCCTCATCGATGATGAGCAGTTTCATGTCCGGCAGAGAGCCGCGCTTTTCCAGGGTCTGCGCACTGCAAACCTGGATGCGTTCATACGGACGATGCCGCCAGTGGCCCGACTGCAACACGCCGTGGTCGATGCTGTACTTATCCAGACGCTCGCTGGTCTGATTGCAAAGCACGATCCGGTCCAGAACCATTGCCGAACGGTTGTACTTGTCGCTAGCAGCTTTCATCAGGCTGATGCCCATTTCGGTCTTGCCGCCGCCAGTCGGGCAATACAGCATTTGCGCCCGGTGGCCTTCGGCAAAGCCGGTGCGCAGCTTGTCCAGGATGGCAATCTGATAATCGCGAAGCTCGATCATGCTGCCTTCTCCGCTTGCTTGCGCCAGTACGCGATCTGCTTTTGCATCTCGGACACCTTCTGCATGTAGGTATCTCGCGATGCCTTCAATGCGTCGTTTTCGGCTTCCAATGTGCGGACTCGCTCGCGCAGTTCGCTGATCGTGGTGGCGGCTTCCGCCTTGCCTTCTTCGCTTGCGTCCATCTGCTCGACGGCGAGCCGGTCGCGCAGGGATTCGTTTTCGGCGGCCAGATCGGTAATGGTGTGCTGCGCCTCGACCAATTCATCATTAGCAGACGGCCTTGCCTCGTCGGCTTCGGTTAACCGGCGCTTCGGCTTCGGCGCCCTCTTCTCGACCTGCTCGACTGCCTTGGGCAAGGAAACCGCACCTTGGGCGACCTCTCGAGCCAACGCAGGATCCGCCTTGGCAACTTTGTCAGCCTTCATTTGAGTAACGCGGCTAACGCCAGCAGCAGTCGCACGCTGCTCAACCGTATCGAAATGGTCAACCACTTGACCTTTTTCGGGCCGGCCTACCGTTTGCGCTTTCGCCCAATCCTGCGCACTGGCCACGATGGCGGCCTGCTGGCCGGGCGTCATGTGCCTACGATGCAGGTTCGCAGACAGCACAAAAGACACCAGGTTGCCGCCGCAGTGTTCTTCGAAAACCGGCTCGATGCCCGCTTCAACACATGCGCGGTAGCGGTTCCCGCCATCCAGGATCATGCCTTCATGCAGGATGATCGGCTGGCGAAGGCCGTTGGCCTTAATGTCGTCGCGCAACGCGTCGAATTCAGCGCCAGTGAGACGGGGAAACAATGTGCACAGGGGGTGGAGTTCGTATGTCATCCATTAACCTTTTCGTAGGCTCGTTCCGCCGCAACGGGCCATTGGCCGCGGGCAATCAATCGTTCTCGGGTAAGGTCAACAAAGCCGCGCTCCATCTCCCTGCGAGTCGCCTTGCTGTATTTGCCGCCTTGGTCGACAGCGGAATGACACCGCCAGCAAAGGGCCATCAGTTGGGAATCGCACGCCTTGATCGCCATCCCTTTCCCTTCATTCCGATGCGCGGCCTGTGTCATTCCTTCTGCGCCGCAGTTGACGCACGCCAGCGCAGCAACGTTCTTCCGGTGCGTCACGCAACGCCACGGCGTAGCTTTAAGGAACATCATTGGCCTCCCTGAGGGAAATCCAGATGCACGCCGCGGCTAGCGAAGTCATCGCGCACGGCTTCGGCGTACTTGGTCAGCTGCTTGGTTGTCATACGGGAAGTGACGGGGAACACGCGCATGACGAGCAATTTCTGCTCGTAGGTCAGTCCCTTGATGGCGCCGTCATAGGCTTCACGGAACTCGTCGTCTTCGGCCCGCAGGATCGGCACGCCGTGGTGCAGCTTGCAGTAGCACTTCCAGCCCAGCGCATCGTCTTCCGGCAGAGCCAAGGAGATTTCCTCGTACCAGGCGTGGGAAAAGGCGTTCTGCGACTTCGAGCGAGTCTTCGCCTTGATCTCCACCTTGTAGCCATGGGGCGCATGAGCGCACGCATGCGCCGCATTGCGACGAGCCAAGGGGGTAGACAGGTAGAAGACCTGGGTTTCCATCAGCCCACCATGCCTTCAACGCGCTGAGTGGCGGTGGCGGCGGCCGTTTGCAGCACACGCTTAGCAGCCTTTACGGCCTGCACTTCATTAGCGTCCACCTTCCCATCGGCCAAGGCGGAATGGATCGTCTGCATCCATTGACCGTGCGCAACGCCGACTTCCACAACCGCTTCCAGAACGGACATGTCGCAGTCGGAACCCTCGGGTGCCTTGATCAGCAGCAGGCCGCGGGCATGTGCCCAAGCACGCAAGATGCGCTCGTCGTCGGTGATATCGACGATGCGCTGCGCTTCTGCAAGCGTCAGGTGGTGCGTCTCGTTGTTCGGATTGACCTTGTTGCGCAGCACCGCAGCAGAGATACCCACTCGCGGACCCAACGATTCACTGCCGCCTGCATAGTCGTGGACGGTGTGATAAGCGGCATCTTTAGTGTTCATGGGGACAGACTCCGAACATATTCTTTGGCGCGGCGCACAACTAAGATTCACCGCATGGAAAACAACAACAAAACTCTGTCTCTACGAAGCAACAGCGGCGGAACTATTCGCCCGAAATTGCTGATGCAGTTGCTTGAAAACCTTGGGCCGTGCAAGCCTCAAAAACATCAAACGAGGCTTCGGAATTCCCTCTGTCCGCCACTGGGAAACCGCTCCAGGGGTGACTTCACATAGCCGGGCTACCTCAGAGGTACCGCCCAGGGCATCGATGATTTGCGCGTCGGTGATGTGTTGGTCCATAGCTGAATCTTAGATGACTAAGACTTTAAATGCAAGCCATCTAAGATGTTTTTTGTTTAGCATCCTAAGATGACTTTTCAGGAAAGAATTACGCAGGCCTTCAATGAAGAAGCGGCCCGACGCGCGGACGCGGGCGAGCCACGCCTGACGAAGACCGATGTTTGGAAGGCAGCAGGCGCGTCATCGGGCGCAGCGACCCACTGGTTCAATGGATCCAACGGTATGGATCTGGCCACGTGCATGAAGGTGGCGCCCGTGCTGCGCGTCAACGCGCAATGGCTATACGACGGGTCTGGTCCGAAAAGGAATGACGACAAGGGTGAGCCGATCGCCGACGCAATCCCGCCATCTGCACCGTGGCCTTTCCCCGATATCCCAGAAGATCAGGTGCGCAAGCTGCCTCCGTCGCAGCTGAACGCTTTGCAGGGAGCAATGGCGCTGGCTATAGCTCAGATGAATATTGGGATAACGGTCGCGCCACGTCCTGCAACGGCACCGCCTGCGTCAATCCCGCGCAATCATGCGCCTGGAGGCCTGGTCGACATGGACCTCGCGGACGACGCCTTCCCCATGCGAATCCCCGGCCTACCGGCTCCGTGGGAAGGCGGCAGGACTACGGCTCAGGCAGAACGTGAACCCAAGCCACGCCTTAGCACGCGGTCGGATGTTGTAGCCAACGTCGGCCCTGGTGAGCCGCATGCCGCGAACGATAAGTTCGAGAAAGTCCCAGAACTAGCCGACGTTCTACTGGCTGCTGGTGATGGCATCGAAAACCACGACGAAACTCAGACGGGCGTGATGCAGTTCCGCCGCTCGTTCCTGCGCGCCGTCGGCGCCGATGCTGGGAAGGCCCGCGTGGTGTATGCCAAAGGCGACAGCATGGAGCCCGTCATCAAAGATGGCGCCGCCCTGCTTGTCGTTCCAAACGAGGATCTGACACTGCGCGATCTGGCGGGCGGTGGTGTTTACGCCATCAACTATGACGGCAAGATGATCGTCAAGACGGTGGCCAAGGACAAGCTGACGGGACGCTGGGTGGCGAGGTCATTCAACCCCGCCTATCCCGATATCCCGCTGGAGAACGGTCACCCCGCGCGCGTGCTGGGGCAAGTCGTCTGGGCTGGCGCCAGGCTGCGGGATGATGAGGCGGGGCAGTGGGTGCGGTCGTAAAACAAAAAAGCCGCCCTGGGACGGCGGCTTAATTGGGCTTGTCAGGTTGTCCGTTGGTCTTCTCGAATGTTCGCTTCAGAATCACAATGAGCGAGAACAATCCTGCCAGGGAAATCACGATCTTATTCCCGGTGAGCAACATCTGCAGCGCCTTCGTAGAGATAGCTGTAAGGGACAGCAGAAGCATCGGAAAGATCACGACACCGTAGCTCACATCGCCGGCAAAGGACTCCCACGAGCGCCTGCATTTGTCCAGCCAGCAACGGAACGCTGCATAGAGAATGGCCACCGCGATGGTGGCCATATCTACCCAATTACCGTCTACTAACTCGGACATCAGACGAGATGAACCACCTTGACGAGGAGTGCCGTGGCGATGCCGCCGACGATTGCGCCCATCGAGTTCATGTCCAAGCCCGCCAGATTGACGTCAAACTTCCCCAGAAAGGCCCCAGCCGCAGCCGCGCCAAAGATAGCGCCCGCGACAACCCAACGCGCGTACTCTAGTTTCTTGACTGGTTTCATGGCTTTCTCCTTTCTGTACAAGGGCTCCCTCCGTTTCGTATAGGCGTGACAATGCATCGAAAGGGGTGGGGAGTGGTCCTGGAGGTGACGACGCCGCCTCGACGGCTACTGCGAAACCCCAGTTGCTGGGGCCTTACTTGCTCAACTAAGAGCAGCCCCAGAATATAGCCGATCCATTCGAAATTCAATAGCTCTGCTTATATTTAGGGACACAACAAGCCACCATCCGGTGGCTTTTTTTGTTGGGCGCCGACCGCGTAGCCTTACAATCGGAAAACTATTGGATGCCTAGGGAACCGAAGATGAAGCTCCTACTCGTCGCCGCAGTGTCGGCCGCCGCGCTGTTAGCTGGGTGTGCAGCGAAACAACCCCAATTAACTAGAGAGGAATATCTGAAGGTAACCCAGCGAACTTACGCAGGTAAATCCGCGGACGATGTCTTCATCGCGGCAGAGAAGCTATTACGCCTGGCGGACGGAGACGACTTCAGGTTTTTCCATGATGACAATTCGATGATCGCAACACGGTCATGGAGCATATATTTGGTGCTGGCGGCCACTATGGGCACAGATGCTTGGACCATTCGAGCCAAGGACCAAGAGGGCTCGGTGCGCGTTTCGGCGGCACTTAATACCTCTTCGGGATCTGTACTCCCGATGCCTACAACGGGCAGTGATATGTCAGCGGGCACTACACCAGGAATGGGCGGGAATGTACCCGGCACCGCCATCTATGACGTCTTCTGGGCGCGAATGGACTACTTGCTCGGCCTATCCGATAAGTGGATGACTTGCGAGGAATCTAATCGTCGGATCTCCGTTGGTGCGGTGTGGGGGTCGAACGAGGCACTGTGCAACGGTTTCAATGTCAAAGATGATCTCCCCCCTGAGCTTGTCGGTCACGTAGACAAGCCAAAGCCATCTAACACTTATGTGGACTGACACACCGTTAAGCCAATTCAGCGCATCAAGGCGACCCAACAGCTACGTTAAAAATGGAGACTACAAATGATTCAAGCAATAGGCCTTATGGTCGGAGCCTACATTCTCACCCGCATGGTGGACATGCTGGGGAAGGGTGACGTTTCGGTGATTGCCAAGATTTTCTCGGTCGCCACCATCCTAGTAGTTCTATTTGGCTGTTTCGTCCTGATTTTTGGTGGTGCGGTCCCGGCACTGCCACCACGGCTCAGGTAACCCGCTGAACCCATCGACCCGCTATGCGCGGGTTTTTTACGCCCCACGATCTTAGCCATCTAAGTTTTTCTTGACATGCTGATTCTTAGTCGTCTAAGATTCTTTTAACGCAGCAACCGCACCGCTTAGAGGCCAAGCCCGGCAACGCGACGCTGCAGCAGTACAGGCGGTGGCCCCGCCGAGAGACAAAGCCCGGATGCCCAGACCGTGAGAAGGGAATGCAGCCAAGGCTGAAACTTGGTGACCGGATGACCTGGCGAACTGTTGAAACGGAGCCAGCGACGCGAGAGGCCGGCCCTAGATGGGCACACATGGATCCCCTTAGCGGGGGCATCCGTCTGGTCCGTGACAGGGGGCAGACGAATGCAAGGAGATCAACATGCGAGAAATCATCAGCGCCCAAGGTGATGTGATCTTGGTTGACGACGCAGACTTCGGCTGGCTGTCCACATACGCCTGGTCTGTAGCCAAGGTCCCCGGCCGACCGTTCTATGCAAGAACCACCATCAAAGGCGTAAACGGCAAGAAAAGCACCAAGGCGATGCACCGGTTGCTAGCGAATCCAGGACCCGCGTTTGTTGTCGATCATATCGATCACAACACTCTGAACAACCAGCGCGAGAACTTGCGGATTTGCACGGTTCAAGAAAACAACATGGCCGCAAGACGACGCGACAGGGACTTGCCAAAAGGCGTTTCTTTCTCCCGCCGAACGGGCAAGTACATCGCAATAATCAACGTCAAGTATCGAAAAATCTACCTCGGACTGCACGCCTCGAAGGAGGAAGCTGCGCACGCGTACAACAAGGCTGCGGTGGCGCATTTTGGACAGTTCGCAGTCTTGAACCCGTATTAGGCCGCCCGTTCTATGAGCGCTGGCTGTCGAATGAATCCTCACCATCTGGTGAGGCAAC
>JBEBOQ010000053.1:0-31957 GCA_040396375.1 Achromobacter xylosoxidans | reverse complement strand
GCGGATTGCAAATCCGTGTACGTCGGTTCGATTCCGGCTTGCGCCTCCAGTATTTTCCCTCCTGCATTTTCCCCTGCATCTCGTTACCCATCCCTACGCCCGGTCAATCGATTGGTTGCTAAGGTGACGCCGTTTTCATTTGACGACGATGCCATGCCCAACAATCACAAAAACCCCAGCCCGCGACGCGCCCCCTCCACCCTGCTCGCCCTGTCCGCAGCCACGCTGATGACGCTGGCGCCGCTGGCAGCTGAAGCGGATTCCGACCGGCATCATCATCGGCACGGCCATGGCCGCGGCGAGTATAAAGAGAAGTACTGGGACGGCGCCTGCGAGGTCGAGCGCAAGTGGAAGCGCAACGGCGACTACCGCGAAAAGCGCCGGTGCCGCGAAGACTACCGCTACGGCTATGGCGCACCCCAGCCGGTGGTGGTGCCGATGCCGGCACCCGCCATCATCATCAACCCGCCGCCCATCATCATCCGCCCCTGACCATGGATCCTTCGGTGAAAGACGCCATTGCCCGCTGGCCCGACGTGCCGGCGGTGTTTGGCTGGCTGTCGCTGGACGCGCGCGGACGCTGGCGCCTGCATCCGCAGGGCCTGGCCGCGCAAGGCGGGCCGGGCGAATCGATCACCAACGCGCAGATCCTGGGTTTCATCAACCGCAATTACGAACACGACGATGCGGGCCGCTGGTTTTTCCAGAACGGGCCGCAGCGCGTGTACCTGCGCCTGGACGCGGCGCCTTACGTGCTGCGGTTGAGCGATGACAGCAGGACGCTTGTCACGCATACCGACGCGGCCGTGGAGACGGTCAGCGGCTGGTGGCTGGATGACGCCGGCCAGTTGTACGCAATGACCCCACAGGGCCCCGGCATCGTGCTGGACCGCGACCTGCCGGCCCTGCTGGACCGGCTCGCCGCCGATAGCGGCGCACCGCTGCTGGATGTGCTGGATGGCTTGGCGCCCGAGCAGACCATCCGCATCGCACTGCCCGGCGCCTACCCCGACGCGCCGCTGCGGTTGATCGACCAGGCGGACGTGGCAGTGACACTGGGCTTTCAGGCCAATCCCGCGGCGTAGAACACCTTTCCGTCAGGCATACCCAGCCTCGCGGGCCTCATTCTGAACTGCGCGCCAAGCAAGACGCGCAACACGCCTTAGAACATGCCGTTGGTATTGGCGGACTGCTCGGGAATCGGCTGGACCGCGTCCCAGTGTTCGACAATCTTGCCTTTTTCAAGCCGGAAGATATCGATGATGGCATTGCCGCGCGTGCCGGGCTCTCGCACCGCGTGCACGTGCAAGATCACGTAGTCACCGTCGGTGAACACCTGCTTGATTTCACTTTTGGACTGCGGATATTTGTCGCGCAAGAAGGCGACGAATTTGCGGAAGCCTTCGGCTCCGTCGGCCGCATTCGGGTTGTGCTGCACGTAGCGCTCGCCCAGGTATTTCACGGCGGCGTCCGCGTCTTTCTGGTTCAAGCCTTTGTCGTAGAAGGACAGCACGGCCGCCTTGTTGGCAGCTTCCTGCTCGGGCGAAGCCTGGACGGCGGGTGACAAGGCGGCGGCCAGCAAGACAGCGCCAAGGGCGCGGGTGATGAACGACATGAAATCTCCAGATAAAAAAAAACCGGGGCGGCCGGACCATTCTAGGTGCCGGCCGCCCCGGGTGCGACGACCAATCCGGTAGACAGACTGATGCGCGGCTCGATCAGCCGCGGCCGCTCTTGACCAGCGCGTACTTGCCGTCACCCAGCAACGCCAGCACGGCGGCCGCGACCGACAGGAACACCGGGTACTCCCAGCCACCGTTGGGGTTGCTAAAGCCCCAGCCGTTGCCGAAGTGGACGGTGGACGCGACGAACAGTTGCACGGTGGCGATGACGGCGATCCAGCGCGGCACGATACCCAGGATCAGCAGAACGCCGGCGCCGATTTCAAAGAAGGTGACCGGATAGGCCAGCCAGCCGGCAAAGCCGATCTTGGCGAAGAACTCCGCGGTGCCCGGCAGGGTGAACACCAGCAGCTTGGTCAGGCCATGGGCCAGGAACATCACGCCCAGCGCGATGCGAAGCAAAAGCGCCGCATAGGGTGCGGTACGGGTATCGATCATTGCATTCTCCGTGAGCGAATCGCCCAGGACGGGAAGATTCTTCATGGCCGCTATTCTTGCGATTCCAAAAACAAAGATAAACATGCAAAATCGCAACTTATTGTTCCCCGATCGGAAACAATCCTGGACACCCCATGGACACTCATACCGCGATGCAGACTTACGCCCGGGTCGTTGAACTGGGCTCTTTCGCGGCCGCCGCGGACAAGATGGGCCAGGCCCGTTCCGTCGTCACGCGGCAGATCGCCTATCTGGAAGAGAAATACGGCGTGCGGCTGCTGAACCGCACCACCCGCAAGCTCAGCATGACCGACGCGGGTCGCGCCTTCTATGAGCGGGTGCGGCCGATCTTGGCGGAAGTGGCCGACCTGGAGCTGTCGCTGCAGGCCGAGGGCCAGGCTCCCAGCGGCCGCCTGCGCGTCAGCGCACCGGTATCGTTCGGGATCCTGCATTTGGGGCCGGCGATCGCCGAGTATCTGCTGCGCTATCCGGAAGTCGTGATCGACCTGGACCTGAACGACCGGGTGGTCGACCTGGTCGAGGACGGTTACGACGTCGCGGTGCGCATCGGGCCGTTGCAGGATTCGTCGCTGGTGGCCAGACCGCTGGCGGCCCAGCAGTTGCTGGTGTGCGCGGCCCCCGCTTACCTGGAGCGCCACGGCACCCCGCAGACGCCCGAAGACCTGAAACAGCATCGCTGCCTGCATTACGCCTACGCCAGCACCGGCAACGAATGGCATTTCGAGAAAGACGGCACCACCCACCTGGTGCGGGTCAATGCCGCGCTGCGCGCCAATAACGGCGACGTGCTGCGCACCGCCGCGCTGGCCGGGCACGGCGTGATCCTGCAGCCAGAATTCCTGGTGGGCGACGATGTGCGCGCCGGCCGGCTGGTGGCGCTGCTGCAGGATTACGGTCACACCCCGATTTCCATGTACGCCGTCTACCCCCATCGGCGCTTCCTGTCGCCCAAGGTGCGCTCGTTCGTCGAGCACCTGGAAGCGCGCTTCGGCAGTCGGACACCGACGCCCCCGGCCCGGCGCGCCAGCCGGCGTCGCACCCGTTAGAATCGACCCCATGACCGCCAAATCGCCCCTCGAATATTTCCCCGCGCCACGCCGTGCGAACTTCTGCAGCCAATGTGGCTCGCCGGTGAACCGCCGGGTGCCCGAGGGCGACAACCGCGAACGCGATATCTGTGACCACTGCGGCGCCATCCACTACCAGAATCCGCGCCTGGTGGTGGGCACGGTGCCGGTGCTGGACAACAGGATCCTGCTATGCCGGCGCGCGATCGAACCGCGCTACAACACGTGGACGCTGCCGGCCGGCTTCATGGAGCTGGGCGAAAGCACGGCGCAGGGCGCCGGCCGCGAAACGCTGGAAGAATCCGGCGCGCGCATCCGGCTGGGCGATATCTACACCATCATCGACGTGCCCCAGATCGAGCAGGTGCACGTGTTCTACCTGGCCGAGGTGCTGGGCCCCGAGCTGGATCCCGGCCCGGAAAGCCTGGAGGCTCGCTTTTACGACGAGGCCGACATTCCCTGGGACGACCTGGCGTTTCGCACCGTGGCCACCACGCTGCAGCGCTACTTCGAGGACCGCAAACGCGGCACGTTCGGCCCTCATCACTACACCCTAGAATCGCACCGTTGAAGCTGCCCTGGCTTGCCGCAGACACCCCGTTTCCGCCGGCCGAGTTCGCGCTGACGGATCCGGACGGCCTGCTCGCGGCCGGCGCCGACCTGTCCACCGACAGGCTCATCCAGGCGTATTCCAACGGCATCTTTCCCTGGTATTCCGAAGGCGAGCCCGTGCTGTGGTGGAGTCCGGATCCGCGCATGGTGCTGGCCTGCAAGGATTTCGCGCCCTCGCATTCGCTGCGCAAGCTGCTGCGCCAGATCGCCGGCTGCGAATACGAGGCCGCGCCGCGCATCGAAGTCCGGGTCGACACCGCCTTTACCGAGGTGATGGCGCAATGCGCCGCGCCGCGCGATGGCCAGCCGGGCACCTGGATCACGGCTGCCATGCGCGAGGCCTACCGGGCCTGGCACGCGGCCGGCTACGTCCATAGCATCGAAACCTGGATCGACGGCGAACTGGCCGGCGGCCTGTACGGTATCAGCCTGGGCCGCATGTTCTTCGGCGAATCCATGTTCACCCGCGTCCCCAACGCCTCCAAGATCGCACTGGCCTACCTGGTCCGCTACGTCAGCGCCCAGGGCGTGCAATGGATCGATTGCCAGCAACAGACGCGCCACCTGGCCAGCCTGGGCGCTCAGCCCGTACCGCGCACCCGCTTCCTGGCGCATGTGCGCGCCGCCACGGCCGCACCCGGCATCGCCTGGGCGCCCGGCCGGCTGGACAGCACCGGGCGGCTGATCCCCCTGACGGCAGGCGCAGGCCAGGCTCGCGCAGACCAGGACCCGCAGTCACACTGACGACTCCGGCCGATCCAAGCCGTCTCCCAAGACACATCCGTTCCCGGGTTAGGCGTTAATATGTAGCCATCCCGTCACGGACTTGGCGCCGCACGCCGGGACCCCAGATGAGCCAGCTAAAAGAATTACCCTTCTCCACGCTGCAGTTCTACGCGACCGCACCCTATCCTTGCAGCTACCTGCCGGGACGCCAGGCACGGTCGCAGGTTGCCGCGCCCGGCCACCTGATCAACGCCGGCACGTACTCCCAGCTGGTGGAACAGGGCTTTCGCCGTAGCGGCCTGTTCACTTACCGCCCCCATTGCGACAACTGCCACGCCTGTGTGCCGGTGCGGGTGGACACCGCCAGCTTCGCCCCCAATCGCAGCCAACGCCGCGCCTGGCGCGATCACCGCGACCTGCAATCGTTTGTGGCGGAACTGGCCTGGTCGCCCGAACACTATCGCCTGTACACCCGCTACCAGCAGGGCCGCCACCCCGGCGGCGGCATGGACGAAGACAGCCGCACCCAATACGCGCAGTTCCTCTTGACCAGCCGCGTCAATACCCGGCTGGTCGAATTCCGCGACCCCGGCGGCGTGCTGATGATGGTGTCCATCATCGACGTGCTGGACGACGGCTTGTCATCCGTCTACACCTTCTACGATCCCGATATCGCGGGCAGCCTGGGTACCTACAGCATCCTGTGGCAGATCGAGCAGTGCCGTACCCTGAACCTGCCCTGGCTGTACTTGGGCTACTGGATCGAGGACAGCCGCAAGATGTCCTATAAGGCCAGCTTCCACCCGGCTCAGTACCTGATCGACGGGGCCTGGGGCGATGCCCCCGCGTCCGCTGGGGTGGCAGGCTCCCTGCCAGACGACCCGGCCTGAAGCCGGCCCACATCGCCGTCCAGACAGCGACGACGGGCCGCTGAGGCGGCCAAAGACGCTTTACAATCCCGCTCCATGTCGATCCTTTTCCACGCCTACCCCCTGGCCCGCCCGGCGCTGTTCGCCATGGACGCGGAAACCGCCCACGAAGTCACCCTGTCGGGACTGCAGCGGGCCTACGATTGCGGCGCCACGCGCAAGCTGCTGCATGCACAGCCCAAGGCGCCCTGCACCCTGATGGGCCTGCAGTTGGCCAACCCGATCGGCCTGGCCGCGGGCCTGGACAAGAACGGCGCCTATATCGACGCGTTGGGCAACCTGGGATTCGGCTTTGTGGAAGTGGGTACGGTCACCCCCCGCGCCCAGCCCGGCAACCCCAAGCCCCGCATGTTTCGGCTGCCGCGCGCCAATGCGCTGATCAACCGCCTGGGCTTCAACAACCAGGGCCTGGACGCCTTCCTGGCCAATGTCCAGCGCAGTCAATGGCGCAAGCAGGGCGGCATCCTGGGGCTGAACATCGGCAAGAACGCCGACACCCCGATCGAACGCGCGGCCGACGACTACCTGATCGGGCTGGCGGGGGTGTATCCCCACGCCGACTATGTCACGGTGAACATCTCGTCGCCCAACACCAAGAACCTGCGTGCGCTGCAAGGCGGCGACGAGTTGTCGGCGTTGCTGGCGCAACTGGCGGACAAGCGCCGCGCGCTGGAAGACCAGTACCAGCGCCGCGTGCCGATGGCGGTGAAGATTGCCCCCGACCTGACGACGGAGCAGATCGACGCCATCGCCGAGGCCCTGCCCCGTCACGGCATCGACGGCGTGATCGCCACCAACACCACGCTGTCGCGCGATGCCGTCACGGGCATGGCGCACGCCGACGAAGCCGGCGGCCTGTCGGGCGCGCCGGTACATGAACTGTCGCTGGCGGTGATCCGCCGCCTGAAGGAACGCCTGGGCGACAGCCTGGCGATCATCGGCGTGGGCGGAGTGCTGTCTGGCCGTCAGGCACGCGAGAAAATGCAGGCGGGCGCCGACGCGGTGCAGCTGTACACGGGCCTGATCTACCGGGGCCCGGCCCTGGTGGGCGAATGCGTGCGGGCCGTCGCCGCCCGCTAGTGCCACTGGCCAGGCAGCCCCTGGCCGCCCCGACCTTGCCGAGGCATTGCCGGGGTATCTACCCTCCGGCAGTCACACAGAACGCAGGCAAAAAAAGAGGCCACCCGAAGGGTGGCCCTAATTCCAGCTCTGCTCTGTCACTCAACAGTACTACATTACTGCGATTTGCGCAGCACCGCGCGCCAAATACTTAGGCGCTGCGGCGGCTGCGGCTGGCAACCTTGGTAGCAGCGTCGGCGGCATCCGTCGCAGCCTTGAAGGTCGCGCTAGCGGCGGCATTCAGGTTGGATTCGGCGACTTCGGCGGCTTGCTTGGCGGCCTTGGTCAGCGAATCGTAGGCGCTGTTGGCGGTGGCCAACGACGACTTGATCAGGGCGACGGCGCTTTCCGAACCCGTGGGGGCGTTCTTGGAGAACTGCTCGACGGCGTCGGTCAGCTGCTGCTGGCCTTCGGCGATCTGTTCTTCGGTCAGCTTGACCAGGTTGCCCTGCACGCCGGCGACGATGTCATACACGTGCTTGGTGTAGGCCAGGGCCTTTTCGGCGCCCGGTTGCAGCAGGCCCGAGGCGAACGCCGCGGCTTCCTGCGGATCCTTGACGTCGGCGGCTTGCTGCGACTTCTGGGCGACTTCGTCCAGGGTGGCGCGCACGACCTTCAGGTTCAGTTCGACCAGCTTTTCGAAGCCGGCGAACACAGCCGACTGGGCGGCCACGAAAGTGTTGATGCTGGCTTTTTGACGGTCCAGGACTTGTTGCGGGATAGCGCTCATAGAATTGCTCCTTTTAGGGGTAGCCGGAGGCTGTCCGGCAGGTAAGGATGGTGTCTGCGACGAAATAAGGAACGTGCGCGGAAACTGGTACTACAAGCTACCGCCGGCCCGTTTGATGCACTGCACAATTCACATTCTACGGGCCAAAAAAACCTTGTCAAGCAATATTGGTGCGGCGCAACAACTATTTGCACTTTAACAGTGCATGGCCCTGCACGGGTTTGATCCCGCGCAAGGATTTCCCATCATTCGGGAAATACCGGACATGACGGCGTATCAATTCTTTTCTACACTGCTTGCACGCTGATGACAGACAAACACAAACGATAAGTCAGCGGTCAAAAACACATCGCAGCAAGCAAAACCCTGCAATTGGAGACTTCATGACCCTCATCCCCCGCACGCTTTCGGCCCTGCTCGCGGCCAGCGCCATGCTCGCGGCCGGCGCCGCCCACGCGGAATTCCCGGAACGCCCCATCAATATGGTGGTGCCTTTCGCCGCCGGCGGTCCCACGGACAACGTCGCGCGTTCGCTGGCTGAAGCCATGCGGCACTCGCTGGGCCAGACCGTCGTGGTCGAAAACAAGGGCGGTGCGGGTGGCACGATCGGCACCACGCAAGTGGCGCGTGCGCAGCCGGACGGCTACTCGGTGCTGCTGATGCACGCGGGCTTCTCGACCGCGCCGTCGCTGTACAAGAATCCGGGGTACGACCCCTACAAGAGCTTCGAGCCCATCGGCCTGGTGGTCGACGTGCCGATGACCATCATCGCGCGCTCGGACTTCCCGCCCAACACCATCCAGGAACTGGCCGACTACGTCAAAAAGAACAAGGACAAGGTCTCGCTGGCCAATGCCGGCATCGGCGCCGCCAGCCACCTGTGCGGCACCATGCTGGTCGAGGCCCTGGGCGTGCAACTGCTGACCATCCCGTACAAGGGCACGGCGCCGGCCATGAACGACCTGCTGGGCAAGCAGGTGGACCTGCTCTGCGACCAGACCACCAACACCACGCAGCAGATCGACAGCGGCAAGGTGAAGGCCTACGCCGTCACCAGCCTGCAGCGCGTGCCCACCCTGCCCAAGCTGCCGACCATGGACGAGTCCGGCTTCAAGGGCTTTGAAGTCGGCATCTGGCATGGCATGTGGGTACCGAAGGGTACGCCCAAGCCCGTGGTGGACAAGCTGATCAAGAGCCTGCAGGCCGGTCTGGCGGATCCGAAGTTCCAGGAACGCATGAAGCAACTGGGCGCCACCGTGCTGACGGCCGAAGCCACCCCGCAGGCGCTGGACGCCAAGGTCAAGCAGCAAGTGCCGCAGTGGGCCGAGCTGTTCAAGAAGGCCGGCGTCGAGCAGCAATAAAACCTGGCCGTCGCAGGCAGCCCGCCATGGCGGGCTTGTCCTGCGGATGCCGACCGGCAACGCCGGAATGAAAAAGCCCCTTGCGGGGCTTTTTCATGCGCGGCACACCAAGGCAAAACGCCACTCAGGAGCGCATGGCCTCCGCCGCCAGGCCCAGGCCGTTGAAGCCGCTGGAAACAGACGGTTCGTAGCCCAGCGCCTCGGAGATACTGGCCGCGGTCTCGACCAGGGCCTTGATCCAGTCATCCTGCAGGCGCTCTGCCGGCGCCGAGATCGACAGGCCGGCGACCAACTTGCCGGTGTCGTCGAAAATGCCCGCGGCGATGCAGCGCACGCCCAGCTCCAATTCTTCGTTATCGCGCGCATAGCCGTGGCGGCGCACCAGCGCCAGCTCGCGCTCCAGGCGATCCAGGTCGGTCAGGCTGTTGCGCGTATGGCCGGCCAGGCCCGTACGCAAGGCATAGGCGCGCACCTGACGCGTGTCGCCGGTGGACAGGAACAGCTTGCCGGTGGACGTCAGGTGCAAGGGTGCGCGACCACCGATGGCGCGCACGACCTGCATACCCGAGCGTTCGCTCCAGGCGCGATCGATGTAGACGATTTCGTCGCCCTGTTGCACCGACAGGTTGATGGTCTGGCCGGTCAGCTTGTGCAACGAGCGCATGGCCGAGATGGCGGCCTCGCGCACGTTGAGCCGCCCCTTGACCAGCGACCCCAGCTCCAGCAGGCGCATGCCCAGTTGGTACAAGCCGTTGTCCACCCGCTCGACGTAGCGGCCCACGACCAGGTCATTCAGGATGCGGTGCGCGGTGGACGCATGCAGGCCCGTGGTCGCGGACAATTCCTTGAGCGTGACGGGATCGGGCTGCGCAGCCAGCGCGTCGAGCAAGCGCATGGCGCGCTCGATGACCTGGATGGCGATGGGATGCGATGACGCGCCATCGGACTCGGCATCCAGGGGATTGCGGGGGGTGGAGAGACGGGACATAGGAAGGGAGAGGGGCTCGCGCGGCGCCACCGAAGAGCAGTCTTGCGGCAACGCAGCAAACAGTTCTTTCCCGTATTGTGAAATTTACCGGCAGGTTTGGCAACCGGTTTTTGCAAGCTTGAAACGGGGACGTGCCCCGTTTCAACGCATTAAGCCGCGGGCGGCGCCAGCTTGCCGCCCAGGCGCAGCACTTCGGCCCGCAGGAACTCCAATGCCTCGGCGGCCGCCCCGGGCTCACCCTTGACGCCCAGGTCGATGTGCGGGGTGCCGCCCGCCTCGCCCACGCTGGGTAGGCTGAAGGCCCGCACGCCCGGCCAGCGGGTTTCGACGCTTTGCATGGCCGGCGTGATACGCGATTCGGGCATGCTGAACACCAGGAAGGAATGCTCGGCGTGCTGGCGCACATGCTGCAATGCACGATAGCGCGTATCGAGAGTCCATTCGAGCATCGGCCAGGCCATGACGGGAAAGCCGGGCACGAAGGTGTGGTCGCGGATGAAAAAGCCTGGAATGCGGTTATAGGGATTGGGGACGATCTCGCAGCCTTCGGGAAACACCCCCATCTGCAACCGCTGCTGGTTTTCGGGTGCACTCATATCGGCTGTGCCCTGGCCCTTGGCCGCCATTTCGGCGGTGCGCAAGGCGATCGCCTGCTCAGCCTCGGGGTGCAGGGCCAGCGGCAAGTCCAGGGCCGCCGCCGCCGCTTGGCGGGTATGGTCGTCCGGCGTGCCGCCGATGCCGCCGCACGAAAACACCACGTCGCCGGTCGCGAAGCTGCGCCGGTAGGCGGCTACCAGGGTGTCGCGCTCGTCAGGCAGGAATTCCGCCCAACTCAATTGCATGCCACGGGCGGCCAGCAGTTCGACGACCTTGGAGAAATGCTTGTCCTGCCGGCGGCCCGACAGGATTTCGTCGCCGACGATGATGAGGCCGATGCGGCGGGAGGCGGATTCTGCAGCCATGTCCGGTTCCAGATTGAGGCGGGTTGAATAACGAAAGAAAAAGCGCCGCCGTCAGGCGACGTCGATGGTGCGTTCCTGGCGCAGGCGCTGAACGGCGTCCAGCCCGTAGTGCGCGTAGACCAGGGCCGAAAACACCGGCAGGATGATCCAGGCCGGCGGCAGCAGGTTCAGCAGCGAGCAGATCAGGCCGATGATCCAGAAACCGCCGTTGTTGCGCTTCAGGATGAGCTTGCGCTCGTCGGGGCTGGCGTGTTCAACAATGGCGTCCAGCCGCATCATGCGCGAGAACGCGAAGGCCCACCAGAACACCGACAGCACCAGGGCCATGGGCGGCACCAGCCACAACGGCAAGGTCAGCAGCCAGCCGGCGGCGAACGCCGCCGACACCCAGACCGCATTCCAGACGCTGACGGCGGTGGAGAATTTTCCTTGGCGGGCAAGGCCGGCGTATTCGCGCTGGCCCACGTGGCGCAGCACCAGCGGCATGACGAAGACGGCCGCGATGGCCAGGCCCAGGATGCCGGACACCGGCAGCAGGATGGCCGCCGCGATCACCGGAATCAGGTAGATCTTGAGCGAGAACAGCCCCATCGCCACCAGCCATTCGTCGGTGCGGTTGACGAAATCCCAGTGCGAGGCTTCGACGCGCAGCCAATCGGTCAGGGGCGTCCAGAACAACCAGAGCAGCAGGAACGCGCCAACCAGCGCAATCAGGAAAGGCAGCAGCACCGCGAACAACATCGACGGGTGGCATTGGGACACCAGCGCGCGCTTGAAGGCCTGCGCAACGCTACCCGCAGGACCGGAAAAACGGCCGGCGCCGGAGGCTTGGGAATCAGTGCGCAAGGCGGTCATGGCATCGAAAATGAAAGGTGGGCATCCCGGGTATGATAGTCAAACACGCCTGCCTTCGCTCGTATGACGCTCCTAGTACCCGGCTCCGATCTCACCGCCCTGCGCGCCCAACTGGCGGCCTCGCCCCAGGCTTGGCTCGTCGCCTGTTTCTGCGCCGCATGGTGCGACACCTGCGAGGAATACAAACCCAAGCTGCGCACGCTGTCCGGCACCTTGCGGCAGCACGTGTTCGCCTGGATCGACATCGAAGACCACGCCGAACTGTTGGGCGAGGTCGACGTCGAGAACTTCCCCACCCTGCTGGTCCAGATTGGTGGCCGCGTCGTTTTCTACGGCCCCATGCTGCCGCACATCGCCCACCTGGAGCGCTTGCTGGAAAGCCTGGACGAGCACAGCCCGCCGGTCACGACGGCCTTGCCTGACCTGCCCAAGCTGCTTGCCGCCTGACACGCCTGCGACTGAATCGCCGGCAAACAAAAAGCGCCCTGCAAGGGCGCTTTCTCTTTCGGGGTCGGCGCATCAGCGATGCACCCCACTGCGGGGAAGCCATTTTTCCCGCCGGGCCGCCCCAAGGGAAAAACGCCCCCTCGGGGGGCAGCTAGCGCACGAAGTGCGCGCGGCGTGGGGGCCTTACTTCCGGCTTCCGCCAAGCAGAACAGCGACCTGACGCTTCGGCGCGGTCGAATTGCCGTTCTGGCGCGGCGCCTGTTCTTCGGCGGGCGCCGATGTGGCCGAGGGTTCGTAGGGCTTGAGGAAGAAATCGTCCACCGGCTGGCGCGGCGCGCCGGGGCCAAAGCCGCCGCCCGTACGGCGATCCGAACGACCGCGATCGCGGTCACGGCCGCCTTCGCGACCCTCGCGACCTTCGCGCGGCGACGAGCTGCGCTCTTCGCTGCGGCCATGGCTGCGCGCAACCAGATCGGCCGGCACGTCCAGCGTGCCGCGCGGCACTTCGCGCTTGATGAGCTTTTCGATGTCGAGCAGGAAGCGCTCTTCGTCGGGCGTGAACAGCGCGATGGCTTCGCCGGAGGCGCCTGCGCGGCCGGTGCGGCCGATGCGGTGCACGTAGTCTTCGGCGTTGTACGGCAGGTCGTAGTTGATGACGCAAGGCACGCCGGCCACGTCCAGACCGCGGGCGGCCACGTCGGTGGCAACCAGGACTTCGAGTTCGCCGGCCTTGAAGGCTTCAAGCGCCTTCATGCGGTCGGCCTGGGTCTTGTCGCCGTGGATGGATTCGGCCTTGACGCCGTCACGCTCGAGCTCGCGCGCCAGGCGCGCCGTGCCGATCTTGGTGTTCGAGAACACGATGACCTGCTTGAGGCCACGCGACTTCACCAGGTGCACCACCGCGGCGCGCTTCTGGTCGCCGCTCATCTTGTAGGCGATCTGCGTGATGGTGTTGGCCGTGGCATTGCGCGCCGCGACTTCGATTTCCACCGGGTGATTCAGGTAGGAACGGCCCAGCTTGCGGATCTCGTTGCTGAAGGTGGCCGAGAACAGCAGGCCCTGGCGCTGCGCGGGCAGCAGCCGGATGATGCGTTCGAGATCGGGCAGGAAGCCCATGTCCAGCATGCGGTCGGCTTCGTCCAGCACCAGGATGCCGACCTGGCTCAGGTTCACGTTCTTTTGCTCGACGTGATCGAGCAGGCGGCCAGGCGTGGCCACCAGCACTTCACAACCGCGGCGCAGGGCTTCCTTCTGCGGACCGATATCCACGCCGCCGAACACCACCGCGGAACGCAGCGGCGTCTGCTTGCTGTAGCGCTTGACGCTTTCGTAGACCTGGTCGGCCAGCTCGCGCGTCGGCGTCAGGATCAGCGCGCGCACCGGATGGCGCGCGGGCGAAGCGCTGGTATTGGCCAGCGGCATCAGGCGGTGCAGGATCGGCAGCGTGAACGCCGCGGTCTTGCCGGTGCCGGTCTGGGCCGCGCCCATGACATCACGCCCTTCGACCACGACGGGAATGGCTTGCGCCTGGATCGGGGTGGGCGTGGTGTAGCCGGTTTCGGCGATCGATTGCAACAGCAGGGGATGCAGCCCGAAATCGGAAAACGTGGGCGTCGGCGCGGGCGCGGCGGCGGGTGCTGCGGATTGAGTGGATTCAGTCATCAGGGTTTGGCAGATACCGGGACCATTAAAAAAGAACAAAACGAGAGTGCTTCGAGCACTGCACTACATATGCATCGGGACAACCGGAACGCGCGCCACGCTCGCGCGGCCACGAGCAAACCACCCTGACACGCAAAGCGCATCGCGGGCAATCTGCACCCTGCCTTGCAGGCCAGGCGGCGCATTCTGGTTTCGATACTTATGAGGGCAGTACCGGGCCCGGATTGCTGTGGATAAGTTGATTTTAACGCAGCCGGCCTACCACACGGGCAAGCGTGTGTCAGGAATGCGTCCTGGGCCGGTCGCAGCCCCTGCCGGACAGGGTCTGCCGCACAACCGCAGCGTCCACCAGATGGACACTAGCCGTGCAAGGGGCGGCCGTCAGCCGGCCAGCCAGCGCAGACCCCACAAGACCACCATGCCGACGATGATGACCAGCACGGCGCTGCGGGTGCGCAGGAACACCAGGATGGCCACGATGCCGGCCACCAGCTTGTAGTCGAAAATCGGACCCAGCCCGGCCTTCCAGGGCAGCAGGTCCGGCACCACGATGGCGGTGAGCGCGGCAGCCGGCGCGTAGCGCAGGGCGCGGCGCACGCCGTCGGGCAAGGGAATGTAGTCGCCGAACAGCATGAAGCCTGCGCGGGTCAGCACGCTGCACAGCGCCAGCAGCAGGATGGCCGAATAGACGTAGATCTCGGAGGGCCAGAGGGTCATTTGCGCGCCTTGAAGAAGCGTTCAGCCCACATGCCGGCTACGACGCCAGCAATGACCGCGGCCGCCAGGCCCAGGCGCAACGGCAGCACCTGGCCGGTCCAGGCCACCACGCCGGCGGCCAGCATCGACACCAGCATGGGCTTGGAATTGGCCAGCGGCACCGTGATGGCCAACAGCGCCAGCACCGCCGCGAAATCCAGCGACCAGGCGGCCGGCACCATGGTGCCCAGATAGATACCGACAATGGAAGAGGTTTGCCAGACGAACCAGCCGGGTGCAATGGCGCCGATGAAGTACCAGAGCTGTTCGCGGGTGCCGCGCTCGGCCGCGTCGCCGAAACGGGGCATGAACAGCACGAAGCCCATGTCGGTGGTGAAGTAGCCCAGACCCAGGCGCTTGGGCCAGGACAGGTGGCGGAAATAGGGTTGCAGCGCGGCGCCGAAAATCAGGAAGCGCAGGTTCACCACGCAGCCGGCGGCGAAAATCAGCCACAGCGGCGCGCCGGTGGCGATCAAGGGCAGCGACGTGAGCTGCGCCGAGCCGGCGTACAGCAGCAGGGTCATGGCCAGGGCCATGGATTCGGTCAGTCCGGACTTGACCATGGCCACGCCGGTCACCAGTCCCCAGGTCGCGGTGGCGATCAGGGCCGGCACGATGGCGTGCACCCCGGACCGGAACGCGGCGATGCGCTCCTGGCGGACCACCCGCGGATCTTCGGTTTCGGGCAACGCGGACTCAGAGGACAACGGCGGACCCCTGGGTATTCGGACAGGACGACATGGAAACTCTATGGAAGGAAACGCACGACAACCTGCTCGCCCGCCGGACCCGCGGAAGGCCCGTAGGCACCACGCCGGTGCGCGAATAGGGGCCTATTGTAACCTCGCCGCTTGATACAATACGGCCCTCAAGTTTTGAGAGGGAGCAGACCATGTCGATGGCTGACCGCGATGGCTTCATCTGGTATGACGGCAAACTCGTGCCCTGGCGCGAAGCGACCACGCACGTCCTGACGCACTCCCTGCACTACGGCCTGTCCGTCTTCGAAGGCGTGCGCGCCTACCATTCCGAGATCGGCACGGCGATCTTCCGCCTGCAAGACCACACCAACCGCCTCTTCAATTCAGCGCACATCTACCAGATCCCGATGCCCTTTGATCGCGACACGATCAACGAGGCGCAGCGGACGGTGGTGCGCGAAAACCAGCTTGAATCCTGCTACCTGCGGCCGCTGGTGTTCTACGGCCCGGAAAAAATGGGCGTGTCGCCCAAGGGCGCCAAGGTGCACGTGGCGATCGCCGCGTGGCCCTGGGGCGCGTACCTGGGCGAAGAAGCGCTGTCCCAGGGCATCAGGGTCAAGGTGTCGTCCTTCGCCCGCCAGCACGTCAATGTGACGATGCCGCGCGCCAAGGTGGCCACCACTTACGCCAACTCGATCCTGGCCAACACCGAGGCCTTGCAGGACGGCTACGACGAAGCCCTGCTGCTGGACACCGACGGCTTCGTGGCCGAAGGCTCCGGCGAAAACCTGTTCATCGTCAAGGACGGCGTGCTCTGCGAGCCCGAGATCGCGTCCGCCCTGACCGGCATCACCCGCTCGACCATCCATGCCTTGGCGGCCGACTTCGGCTTGCGCATTGTTACCAAACGCCTGACCCGCGACGACGTCTACATCGCCGACGAGGCCTTCTTCACCGGCACCGCCGCCGAAGTCACGCCGATCCGCGAGGTCGACAACCGCCAGATCGGCTCGGGCCGGCGCGGCCCCATCACCGAGAAGCTGCAGAAAGCCTTTTTTGACATGGTGAATGGCCGCAACCCGAAGTACCATCACTGGCTGAGCAAAGTCTGATTCGCGCCGTCCTGCCTGGCGGGACGGCATTACTGCCCCAACCTACCGTCCTACCGGTATTTTTTATTCAGGAAATTCCATGACCGCCGCTGCCCCGGCCGCCGCCCCCCACGAAGTCATCGAAGTCGGCGCCGAAGACCTGCCTGTGTTCTGTCCGGGTCCCAAGGCCCCGCTGTGGAGCATGCACCCGCGCGTCTTCCTGGACGTCGCCCACACCGGCTCGGCGCGCTGCGCCTATTGCGGCGCCGAGTACAAGCTCAAGCCCGGCACCGTGCTGCACGGCCACCACTGAGAATCGCCGCTCAACAGCCATCCGTCCCGCCATCATGTTCGCCACGCCCGAAGAAGCAGAACACGCGTTCTACGAAGCCCTTGAGCAGGGGGACGCCGTCCGCCTGATGCAAGTGTGGGCGGACGACGAGGAAGTCGTCTGCATCCATCCGGGAGGCCTGCGCATCGTCGGCCACTCGGCCGTGCACGAATCCTGGCAACACGTGCTGGCGAACGGCCCGCTGCACATCCGGCCGCTGCGCCCGCTGGTCATGCTGAGCATGATGTGCGCGGTGCACGTGCTGGTCGAGCAGGTGGCGGTGCGCACGCGGGAAGGCACGCAGTTCGCCAACTGCTATGCCACGAATATCTATCACAAGGGCCCCACCGGCTGGCGCATGGTGATGCACCATGCCTCGTCGGCGCCCACGGAAGCCGGGGTGCTCGACTTGCACGACGTACCCGACATGCTGCACTGAACCGGGTAGATTTTTTTGGCTGCTGCTCGTTTCGATACAACGCCCTGCCCTGTTCCCTCCTGGTTGCCCGGAGGCGATGCCCAGACGGTCTACGCCGCGCTATTCGCGCAGTACCACCGCATCGCTTTCGTGCGCGACCGGGTCGAAACACCTGATACCGATTTCGTCGATTTCGACTGGACCGGCCCCGGGCTGTTTCCGCACAAGGCCGCCGACGGCGCGCCGGCCAGCGGGCAAGGCCCCGTGGCCAACGGCAAAACCGCCGCCGCCCGCTGGATGACCGACGCCGACTGGAAATCGCTGCCGCAAACAGCCGACACACCGGCGCTGCTGCTGTTCCATGGCCTGGAAGGCGGCAGCAACAGCCGCTACGCGCAATCCATCGCGCATCATTTCCGGGCCCGCGGCTGGATCGTCGTCATCGCCCATTTCCGCGGCTGCTCGGGCGTGCCCAACCGCTTGGCGCGGGCGTATTACTCCGGCGATTCCGCCGAGGTCGGCTTCCTGCTCCAGACCGTTCGCGACCGCATTCCGCATGCGCGCTGGCACGCCGTGGGCGTGTCGCTGGGCGGTAATGCGCTGCTGAAGTACCTGGGTGAGCACCACGAAGACACCACCTGGCTGACCGCTTGCGCGGGGGTATCGGTGCCCCTGGATCTGGTGGCCTGCGGCAAGACCCTGTCCACGGGCTTCTTCAACCGCAAGGTCTACACGGGCCATTTCCTCAAGACGCTCAAGCACAAGGTGCTGGAAAAAGCCCACCGCTATCCGGGCGCCATCGACGTCATGCGTATCGCCCATGCACGCGACCTGCGCGATTTCGACGACGCCTATACCGCGCCCATGCACGGGTTCCGCAATGCGCTGGATTACTGGACCCGCGCGTCCAGCAAGCCCTGGCTGCCGCAGATATCGGTGCCGACGCTGGTGCTGAATGCCTTGAACGATCCGTTCATTCCCGCCAGCGCCCTGCCCAAGCCGGACGAGTGTTCGTCCAGCATCCTGCTGCACCAACCCACGGACGGCGGCCACGCCGGCTTTCCGACGGGGGCGTTTCCAGCGCACCTGGGCTGGCTGCCGCAGCGCCTGGGCCGCTTCTTCGAGACCGGGCTTTAACGCGCGCGCCGGCTGCAAACCGGCACGCCGCTAGCCCACCCCACGTCAGCCCGACTTGAAGCGTTCCAGCAACTGGCGCTCTTCGGCCAGCTTGTCTTTCACTTCCTTGATCTGCACATCGATCTGCGATTGCTCGTAGAAGTCGGTGGACATGCCGCGCGCCTGCTGCAGCTGCGACTCGGCCGCCGCGAACGCGCCGGTCATGACGTAGTAGCGCGCCAGGTCGCGGCGCGCCTGCACCGGCTTGCCGTTGCGCTCTTCGCTTTGCGCCAGCATCTGGTAGAGGCTGGGTTCGTCAGATCCCCATTGCTTGATCTTGGCGCGCAGGTAGTCCTGCGCCTCGGCGTGACGGCCGTTGGCCTGCAGCGCGGTAGCGTAGGCCAGGCCCAGCGCCCGCTGCTCGGGCCAGCGCCGGGTGGCGGCTTGCGCCAGGTCTTGCGCGCGCCGATAGTCCTTGCGGGCCAGCGCGATGTCGACGGCAAGCTTGGCCATCTGGGGCGAATCGCGGCCGTCCGCCGAAGCCAGCCCCATGTAGCGCTCGGCCTCGTCCAGGCTGTTGCGCTGGAACGCTTGCAGCGACAGCCCGTAGTAGGCGGCCGAACGGCGTACGCCGGACAGGGCCTGGGCCTCGTCCTGCAATTGCTGGGTCGCCGACCGCAGGCTGACCGCGTCGCGCCCCTGCACCACGCGCATCTTGGCGCGCACGTACCAGAAGTCGTCGCTGTCGACGTGGCGCGACGGTGGCAGGGAACGCACTCGGTTCTGCACATCGGACATACGCTCGATGGACAGCGGGTGGGTACTGGCCCAGGAGCCGCCGCCCGCGCCTTCGTTCAGGCGCGAGGCGTTCATCAGGCGCGAGAACATCTGCGCCATGCCCTCGGCGTCGAAGCCGGCTTTGGTCAGCATGGTGAAGCCGGCCCGGTCGGCTTCGCGTTCGGCGTCGCGGGAAAAGCCCAGTTGGCGGTTGATGGCAGCGGCCTGGCCAAATGCGGCCACGCCCATCGCCAAGTTGCCCCCGCCGCCGGCCAAAGCGGCCAGCAGCGCGCCGGCCAGGCTGGCCAGCATCACCATGCTGTTCTGGTTCTGCTGGGTCATGCCGCGCGCGATGTGGCGCTGCACGACGTGGCCGATTTCGTGCGCCAGCACCGCCGCCAGTTCCGATTCGCTGCCCGAGGAGACGATCAGCCCGGTGTTCACGCCGATGAAGCCGCCCGGCATGGCGAAGGCGTTGATCTCGGGATCGCGCACGCCGAACATCTCGACATCAGGCACCGCGCCGGGCGAAAACGACGCCAGCTTGCGACCCATGGTGGTGAGGTACTGGCTGAGTTCGGGGTCGTCGATATAGGTGGGGTCGCGGCGCCCCTGCGACATGATGGCTTCGCCCAGGCTGCGCTCCAGCATGGGGGAAAGGTCGGCCGCGGACGCGGCGCCCATCGTGGGCAACCCAACGGGCTGGGCCCAGGCGGCCACCGGCAAGGTGGGCGCGACCAGGGCGAAGCAGATTCCGGCGATCGCGCCCCGCTGCGCAATCGAGCAAATGGATGGCATTTTCCTGCGGTTCATAAGCCTATGATAGCGATGAGCTTAAAATGTTTCATCGATCCCCCCAACGAGGTGTCAATGCGTCCCGTCCGTAAAGCCGTTTTCCCCGTCGCCGGCATGGGCACGCGCTTCCTGCCCGCCACCAAGGCGATGCCCAAGGAAATGCTGCCCGTCGTCGACAAGCCGTTGATCCAGTACGCCGTCGAAGAAGCCGTGGCCGCCGGCATCACCGACCTGATTTTCGTTACCGGTCGCAACAAGCGGGCCATCGAAGACCATTTCGACTCCGCGCCCGAACTCGAATCCGACCTCGAAAGCAAGGGCAAGCACGAGCTTCTCGCCATGGTGCGGGGCATTCTACCCGCCCACGTCAATTGCCTCTATATCCGTCAATCGGCGCCGCTGGGGCTGGGCCATGCCGTGCTGTCGGCCGCGCCGGCCGTGGGCGACGAGCCGTTCGCCGTGCTGCTGGCCGATGACCTGATCGACGCCGACACGCCGGCCATGAAGCAGCTGGTCGATATCGCCATGGCCCAGAACGCCAGCGTGCTGGGGGTGCAGGACGTGCCGCGCGAAGACACGCGCAAGTACGGCATCGTCGCCACCCGTGATGGCGAAGGCGATGGCCGCACCGAACGCGTCACCCACATCGTTGAAAAGCCCGATCCCGACGCCGCCCCCTCGACCCTTGCGGTGGTGGGACGCTACGTGCTGGAAGCCGCCATCTTCGATCACCTGCGTTCGACCAAGATGGGCGCCGGCAATGAGATCCAGCTGACCGACGGCATCGCCTCGATGATGCGCGAACGCGCTGTCTATGCGCACCGCTACGACGGCACGCGCTACGACTGCGGCAACAAGGCCGGGATGTTCCAGGCCACCGTGGCGCTGGGCAGGAAGTACCACGGCCTGCTGCCGGAATGACGACGAGGCGGCCGCACGGGCCGCCTGATCACTCGCTTGCGTGGGCGCGGCCAATCGGCCGCGCATGACGCGCCCGCGCCAGGGCGTCGCGATCGGCCTTGCGCAGGCGGCCCTTGGCCGACAAACGCATCAGCGTCCCCAGGGCCACCATCAACCCGATCACCTCGACCAGCGCCGCGGGAATCCACATGGTCAGGCCGCCGATGGTCTGGTCGGTCTGCGCCGACATGGCGATGGCCCGGCCGCACAGCTCGAACAAGGGATAGATATCGCTTTCGGTGAAGGCGATGACGGCGCCCGCCACCATCTGCGGCAACATGGTCAGGATCGGCGAAATCACCCGGCCGCCCGGGGTCATCGCGGCCGGCGGGGCGGGCCGGCGGTCCAGGATCAGGTTCCAGTACATGAAGCCGCTGATCACCACCGACCAGTTCATCAGGCGGTAGAGCCGCCAGTCCAGCATGGAATAGAACTGCACCGACGGGATCAGCCAGACGATCACCAGGAAGACGAACAGGGCCGGGACGAAGATCTTGTGGGTGAGCACCGTCACCGTGGCGCGGCCGGCGCCGGTACGCAGGAAGTCGCGCAGCCGGACGCGCCAGCGCATGGGCAGCCCCGCCCGCATGACCTGGCCCGGGAAGGCCGCCATGACCAGCAGCGGCCCCAGGTGATGCAGCACCAGATGCTGGATGCGGTGAATGAAGAACATACGCTCGGCGTAGTAGTCGAGCCGGGTATGCATGGACAGGTACAGCAGCACCATGCCCACCCAGAACAGGGCCTTGCGGACGCCGGTCACATGATGGACCCGCTGGCCGCGCACGAACAGCACGATGGCCACCAGGAAGGAGGCCACCAGCGTGGGAGAAAACTCCCAGGGTATGAGCCATTCGAGACTGTCCATGCGGGTCATCCGGAAAATGCCGACGGGGGCGTGGCGGGTTCGGGCCGGAACACGCAGCCGGGTCGATTGTAGTAGACCCGGCCGCCCCCGTACGGCTCAGAACCGGTGCGAAATGCCCGTACCGAAGCGCGAGGTGTGGGAATGGCCAGGGTCGAACTGGTTGTCCAGGGTGTAATTGGACGCGTAGCCGGCGAACGCGTAGAGCGTGGTGCGCGGCGACAGGTCATACGTATACCCCAATGTCACCAATTGCGCATTGCGCGCTGTCGAACCGTCCTCCCATTTCCAGTCGGGCCGCGCCAGCGACCACTGCGCCACCACGGCGCCGTGGCCCACGGGCACGCTGGCGCCCAGCAGCCAGGCGTTGACGCTGCCGCCGCGCGCAAAGGCCGCCGGCCCCAGGTTCTGCCCCAGGCCGTCCGGATCGCCACCATCCAGCCCGACATAGCCATTGCGCTGGCGCGACCAGGCGACCGACACCTTGACGACTTCGAAATCGTAGGACGCCCCGAGCTGCACCGCCCGCGGCCGCCCCGCCTGGCCCGCCGGCGGCTCGGCCAGGCGCAACTGGTCCCAGGTGGCGACCGCCAGCAAGGGACCGTCCTCGTACTTCAGGCCCAGGCTCAGCGCGCGGTTGTTGGCCGCGGTCTTGAAGCGGTCGCGGCCGTCGGCGTCGAAGGAATAGCCGATGCCCGCCTGCAAGCCCTGCCAGGTGGGCGTGTAATAGTTGACCAGGTTGCTGAACTGGTAGTTGTCGGAGGCCTTGAAGGTGGCGCCCATGCCCATTTCCTTCCATGACGCCAGCTCCAGCGCGTTGCCGTAGGTCTTGCCGACCGTGTACTGGCGCCCCAGGCGCAGGTCGCCATAGTTATCATGGGCCAGCCCGACCCAGGCGCCGTAGTTGAACAGGCGGTCGTCGTCGGCGCGCTTGCCGGTGGACGGATCGAAACCGCTTTCGAGCTGGAAACGGCTGCTCCAGCCGTCGCCCAGGTCCTCGGAACCGCGCAGCCCCCACAGGGAGTCGGTCAGGCCGCCGTTGAGCAGGCCGTTGTGCGTGCCCTGGCCGGAGGTATGGGTGGTGGCCACGCCCGCGTCGACCACGCCGTAAAGCGCTACGCCCGACGCCCCGCCGGCCGCACAGGTGGCCAACGGCCAGCTGGCCGCGCCCGCCACCAGGGTGGTGGCAACAGTCGAGATTTTCATGCACATCTCCTGAACCCGGCGGCGGGCCCTCCGCCGCCGGACATATCGAATTGACTATTGCCAGCCGTAGCGACGCACCCAGATACCCTTGAGCATTTGGGTCAATACGCAGTAGCTCAGCAGGATCCCGGCCAGCCAGGGGAAATAGCTCCACGGCAACGCCTGCAGCTGGAAGTAGCCGGCCAGGGGCGAGAACGGCAGGAACAGCCCCAGCCCGACCACCATCACCGTCATCGCCATCAGCGGCCAGGCGGCGCGGCTCTGCAGGAACGGAATCTTGCGTGTGCGGATCATATGCACGATGAGCGTCTGCGACAACAGGCCTTCGACGAACCAGCCGGACTGGAACAGGGTCTGGTGCTCGGGGGCGTTGGCCTGGAACACGTACCACATGAGCGCGTAGGTGGCGATGTCGAAAATGGAGCTGATGGGGCCGAAAAACACCATGAAGCGTCCCAGGCCCGCGGGGTCCCACTGCTGGGGCTTTTTCAGGAGTTCCTCGTCGACATTGTCGAACGGAATCGCCGTCTGCGATATGTCATACATCAAATTCTGCAGCAGCAGGTGGATCGGTAGCATCGGCAGGAACGGCAGGAAGGCGCTGGCCACCAATACCGAGAAGACATTGCCGAAGTTCGAGCTGGCGGTCATCTTCAGGTACTTGAGCATGTTGCAGAAGGTCTTGCGGCCTTCGATCACGCCATCCTCCAGCACCATCAGGCTCTTTTCCAGCAGGATGATGTCGGCGGCCTCCTTGGAGATATCGACCGCCGAGTCCACCGAGATGCCCACATCCGCGGCGCGCAGGGCCGGCGCGTCGTTGATGCCGTCGCCCATGAAGCCGACGGTGTTGCCCTGGGCGCGCAGCATGCGCACGATGCGCTCCTTGTGCGCCGGGGTCAGGCGGGCGAACACATTGGCCTCGCGCACCGCCGCGGCCAGCCTGGCGTCGTCCATGGCCTCGATCTCGGCGCCCAGGTACACCTTGCGGACTTCGAACCCGACTTCGCGGCATACCTTCTGGGTCACCAGTTCAACGTCCCCGGTCAGGACCTTGACCTCGATGCCGGAATCGCGCAGCGCGGCCAGGGCCGGGCCGGTGGATTCCTTGGGAGGGTCGAGGAAGGCGATGTATCCGACCAGCACCAGGTCGGCCTCGTCCGCCACGCCATAGGCCTGCTGGGTGGGCGGCAGCTCGCGCACGCCCACCGCGATCACGCGCAAGCCGTCGCGGTTCAGTTCGGCCGTCACGCGACGGATATCGGCACGCCGCGCCTCGGTCAGCAGATGCACCTCGCTGCCGACCCGCAGGCGGGTGCAGACGGACAGCATTTCCTCCAGCGCGCCCTTGCAGATAAGTTCGTGGTGCTCACGCCCGTTTTCGGTTTCGCTGACCACCACCGACATGCGGCGGCGCGAGAAATCGAACGGAATCTCGTCGATCTTGCGGTAGCGGGCGGCCAGGTCCAGCTTGCGTTCGACCTCGGCGTGGCGCAGCACGGCCACGTCGAGCAGGTTCTTCAGGCCGGTCTGGTAGTAACTGTTGAGATAGGCGTAGGCCAGCACGTCGTCGCTGGTGGCGCCGTACACATCGGTGTGGCGCTCGAGCGCGATGCGGTCCTGCGTCAGCGTGCCGGTCTTGTCGGTGCACAGCACGTTCATCGCGCCCAGGTTCTGGATCGCGTCGAGCCGCTTGACCACGACCTTGCGCCGGGACATCCTGACCGCGCCCTTGGCCAGCGTGGCGGTGACGATCATCGGCAGCATCTCCGGCGTCAGGCCGACGGCGATGGCCAGCGCGAACAGCAGCGCCTCGAGCCAGTCGCCCTTGGTGAAGCCATTGATCAGCAGCACGATCGGCGCCATCACCAGCATGAAGCGGATCAGCACCCAGCTGACGCGGTTGATGCCTTGCTGGAATTGCGTGGGAATGCGCGAGGTCTGGGTGACACGGCCGGCCAACTGGCCGAAGTAGGTGCCGGATCCGGTCGCGACCACCAAGGCGGTACCGGACCCGCTGACCACGTTGGTCCCCATGAAGGCCATGTTCTCCAGTTCCAGCGAGTTGGCCGTATCCGCGCGCTGGACGGCGTATTTTTCAACCGGCAGTGATTCGCCGGTCAGGGCGGCCTGCGCGATGAACAGGTCCTTGGCGCCCAGGATGCGGCAGTCGGCCGGGATCATGTCGCCCGCTGACAGCAGCACCACGTCGCCCGGCACCAGTTCGGCCAGCGGCACTTCGATCTGGCGCGAGCCGCTTGCATGCAGCGTGGCGCCGAAAAAGCGCCTCGCGTCCCCCTCTGCCATGCCGGCGGCGTCGCTGCGCAAGACGGTGGCGGTGTTCTGCACCATGGCTTTCAGGGCTTCAGCGGCGCGGTTCGAGCGCCGCTCCTGCACAAAGCGCAAGAGCGTCGAAATCACCACCATGGAACCGATGATGATGACGCCCTTCCATGACTGGTCGTCGGGTTCGGCCATGTACACATCGGTGACCCACGACAGGGACGCCAGACCGGTCAGCAGCAGGTTGAAGGGATTGCGGAAGGACTGCCACAGATGGGCGTACCAGGTCAGCGGCTTCTCGTGGTCGACCTCGTTGGCGCCGTAGCGGGCGCGGGCCTCTTCGGCCTGCGCTTGCGACAGTCCGCCGCGGCCACTGCGGAACATCGAGAACAGCGCATCGAAGTCCATGCGCGACACGTCCAGCATGCGGCGGTTGGCGCGGCGCGAGGCGTCGGAGGACGCGGCGGCGGCAGCGTGGCCGCTGCCCTGTTCAAGCATGGGGGAACGCCGGAAGTGGCGCCCCGATCGCCGCAGCCCGGCCGCGGAAGAGAAAAAGGTCTTCAGAAATTTAAACATCGGAGTGCTCGGGTTTGTGGTGTTGTTCTGAGAGACACGGGCGACGCGCGGCCAGGCCTGATCGCAGGCAGCACGGGGCCACGACCTGGGCTAAGCAGGCCGAATCCGCCACGTACAGGCGTGCGCAAGCACCGGGGCGATGTTGCCGGTGTCCGGATCGCGTCGATGGGCGCGCCGGGAGCGTGAAGCGGAACGGGAAACTAGCGAAAGAACCTGGGCCGGCGGAACCGGCGCGCGCGTAGCGGGCCTGGCCGGGGGTTCAGAGCTGCGGATTCCGTACGGACCGGGTGACTATCCGGCCAGTCGGCTCGCAAGGAGAAGACAGGTCAGACGGACAAGCCGGCGCCACGCGTGGGGCGCAATCGAGGCTCGGGGTCTAAGGCACTAGGCATGGTCTCTCCTGGGTGGATGGCGGGCGGACTCAGGCCGCCAGCGGTTGCGCGCCAAAATGCACATGGCGCACAGCGGGGTTGGCGCTCAGCCGACGGGCTTGCGACATCAGTTCGGCGCGCAGTTCGGGCGGGCAGTTGACGGTAATGCAGGCCGAAGCCATGCCGGGGTCGCGACCCTGGTCGATCTGCACCTGCGAAACATCGAGTCCGGCGGCGCTGAAGTCCAGGCAGATCTGCTTGCGCAGGGCGCCCAGCTCGTCGCGCGGGCAGATGACCGTCAGGCGCGAGGTGCCGCGGCGGCGGCCCAGAGCATTGGCACGGTCCACGCCGGCGCGGCGCAGGAACAAGTCGAAGAAACGCATAGCGACCTCCATTGCGAAATACGGAGCGGCTTTGCGGATACGCGCGCACGCACGCACGGCGCTGGGCGGGCGGGCACGAAAAAAAAGTGCGCGAACGCTGGCGCTGCGACTAGCGGCGGTTCTGGCGGATTATGTCGAGGGGAGAATCCCGGCAAGCCGTGGGCTTGCGCTACCACCCCGGTGCTGCCTGGGGCTTGGGATACAACCGCAACCTGTTCAACAGGTTGCGGCAGACGGAGTTCTGCGTGGACCTGTCAAACAGCGGCGTCGATGCAAGATCGACTACTTTCGCCGGAATCGGTATTCACGAAGACTGCTCCTGAGATGGATAACAGAAGAATTTTACGCGGGTTTCCACTGATGGACAAGGTTTAGGGGCGTAAAAGGCCCTCTTTGTGCGAAAAAGGACGCAAGGCGCACGCGCCCTGCGTCCCGATCGTTGTCAGGCGTAGAAATGCCAACCCAGGTAGGCCGCGAACAAGGCGTAAAAGCCGCCCACCGCGGACAGCGCCGGCACGCTCATGACGGACCGGCGGAAACGCAGCCACAAGAGGCTGATGGACAGCATGGTGAACAGGCCGGCGGCGAGCAGCGGGCCGTCCAGCAGCCAGGGCGTCATGAAGATGCCCAGCGCGCTGGGGATGGTGGCCTGGATCATCATGGCGCCGGAAATGTTGGCCAGGGCCAGGCGTTCCTTGCCCTGGCGCACCCAGATCAGCGCGTTCATGATTTCGGGCAGCTCAGTGGCGACCGGCGCCAACAGCAACGCGGCCACGTGCGGCGAAGCGCCCATGGCGACGCCCAGCAATTCGATCTGGTTGACGAACACGTGCGACGCGCCAGCAATCACGACCAGGGCCAGGATGGTCTGGGTGGCCGCCCAGAACATGGTCGGGTTGTCATCGCGCGGACGCAGCTTGAGCGGCTCCAGATCCTCGCTGTCGATGGATTCTTCGTCGTTGCTCAGTTCGCGTTTGATATACAGGCCGTAGGTGGCCAGGAACAGGATGCCCAGCCAGGGCTTCCAGGCGAAGGCCAGCAGGCCCAGCCCGACCTTGAAGATGAAGATGCCCATGAACCAGGCCTGGTCGCGGGCCAGCCGGCGCTGGTCCGCGTTGATACAGTTGGCTTGCGCGGGCTGGCCGCGGCGCGCGCGCCACAAGGCCAGGCCGACCACGGCATAGGCCAGCGTCGCCAGCACCAGCGGGCCGCCCATGGCCGCGCCGACGCCGATGTCCTTCTGTTCGGGCGTGTCGCCGAACACCACGGCCATGAAGGTCACGGCGCTTTCCGGCAAGGCGGTGCCGAAGGCGGCCAGCACCGTGCCGGTCGCGGTGGCGCCGAGCTGGAAGCGATGTCCGACCCATTCAACGCCATTGACGAAGAATTCGCAGGCGAGATAGATCACTGCCGCGGACAGGAAAAACAGGAACAGGGTGAGCAACATATAGGCGAGCCGGACGAGCAGAAACCAATTGGCGCGACGCAGCGGCTCGCCCGGCCAGGGTGAACGCTACGCGGCCAAAGGTCTCGCCTGGCTGATCCATGCGCGGGCGGACCGCGGCATGGAGACCGTTAGCGCCATGGAGTCCTGGAAACCGCGGTGCGGCACCGAACCACCAAGTCTGTTGACGCTAACTCCTTTGGGGACAAAGGATGGCTACTCCCCAATGACAGAGCCGCGATTGTAGCAGTCCGCCCATGACAGTCCAGTGAATCCGCGCCCCCTGTGCGGCCGTGCCGCCGCACTGTCGCATCGGCGGCACGGCGAGTAAAGTAAACGGCATTCCAGCTTCCTGCGCGGCCTTGCCGCCCCTGCTACCCATGAGCCTGCCCCCCGCCGACATCGCCCCCTTCGCCGCCCGGCGCCAGCGCCTGATGGACCGGATGCGCGCGGACGGAGGCGGTATCGCCATCCTGGCCACCGCGCCCGAAGCCATCCGCAACCGCGACGCCGAATACCCTTATCGGCACGACAGCGACTTCTTCTACCTGACCGGCTTTACCGAACCCGGCGCCTGGCTGGTGCTGATCGCCGGCGCCACCGACCGCGCCCTGCTGTTCTGCCGCCCGCGCCACATCGAACACGAGATCTGGGAAGGCCGGCGCTTCGGCCCGGAAGCCGCGGCCGAGCATTTCGGCTTCGACGACGCGCACGCGCTGGACGCCCTGGACGAACTGGTGCCGCAGCTGCTGCAGGACCAGCCGACCCTGTATGCGCCGCTGGCGGGCGACAAGCGCGGCGACGGCCGCCTGCACCGCTGGCTGGCGGCCGCGCGCGAAGCCAGCCGCGGCGGCCACCAGCCGCCCGCGCGCCAGCAGGACATCCGGCCAATCCTGGCCGAGATGCGGCTGGTCAAGGACGCCAGCGAAATCGCCGCGATGCGGCGGGCCGCCAAGATCTCCGCCGGCGCCCATGCGCGCGCCATGCGGGCCACGCGCGCCGGCATGCGCGAATACGAACTGGAAGCGGAACTGCTGTACGAGTTCCGCCGGCATGGCGCCCAGGCGGTGGCCTACAACAGCATCGTGGCGGCCGGCGCCAATGCCTGCGTGCTGCACTACCCCGCCGGCGAAGCGGTGCTGCGCGACGGCGACCTGGTGCTGATCGACGCCGGCTGCGAGGTCGACAGCTATGCCAGCGACATCACCCGCACCTTTCCGGTCAACGGCCGCTACAGCGGCCCGCAGCGCGCCCTGTACGACCTGACGGTGGCGGCCCAGGAAGCGGCGGCGCAGGCCACCGCGCCCGGCCGCGGCTGGAACGACGGCCACGAAGCCGCCGTCCGCGTGCTGGCGCAGGGCATGCTGGACCTGAAACTGCTCAAGGGTTCGCTGGACGGGGTGATCGAGTCGGGCGACTACAGCCGCTTCTACATGCACCGCACCGGCCATTGGCTGGGGCTGGACGTGCACGACGTGGGCGACTACCGCCAACCGGGCGCGGCGCCCGGCGCCGAACGCCCGTGGCGCACGCTGGAGACCGGCATGATGCTGACGATCGAGCCCGGCATCTATGTGCGCCCGGCCGACGACGTGCCCGAGGCCTACTGGAATATCGGCATCCGCACTGAAGATGACGCGCTGGTCACGGACGAAGGCTGCGAGCTGATTACCCGCGGCGTGCCGGTGCAGGCCAGTGAAATCGAAGCGCTGATGCGCGAATGAAGGCTGGGGCGAGGCGGCGAGACACGAGGCCGCAGCGCGAGCACAACAGGGTCCCGGCGACGCGCCGGGGTCAGAGCACCAGGCCGTCCAGCCAGCCCATCGCTACCCAGATGTACACCACCACCATCGCGATGGCGAACATGGACACAGTGGCGCCCACCAGGCACGCCAGGATGGCGACCAGCACCGGCCCCCAGCCCGTCTTGGCGGACGCGCCCAGCCCCGGGTTGTAGAGGCGGTCGAATTTCTCGTCGGGCATCAGCGAGAACACCGCGCTTTCGATGAAGCCGTCGATCATCGGGATGAACAGGACGAAAAACGCGGGGTTGTCGTACCAGACCGGGTAATAGCGGAACGCGCAGAACAGGCTGACCATCGCCACCAGGGTCACCAGCCAGGCGTGACGCCGGCCCAGGTACCACCAGTGCGCCCCCAGCCAGCCGAACAGGCAGGCCAGCAGGCCGACGGCGACTTTGCCGCGCGGGCGGCGCGGGATGGCGGCGGAAAGCGAAGAAGAAGCTTCGAGCTGCGTCATATCGATCAACCGGTAGAAGGGTCGTGGGCGCCAAGCCGCGCCGGCAGACCGGGATTGTAGTGGACGGGTAAAATCCGGCCATGACTATCTCCGCCTACGACATTGCGATTCTCGGTGCTGGCCCCGTGGGGCGCGTCCTGGCGCTGATGCTGGCGCGCGTGGCGCCGGACCCGGCCCGCATCGCCCTGCTGGCCGGCGCCGCGCCGACGCCCGTCGCCCCCGCTGCGGCCGTCCCGCCGGCCGATCCCCGCGTGTTGGCCATGAACCACGGCAGCCGGGTGCTCCTCGAATCGCTGCACGCCTGGCCCGCCAAGGCGGCGGACATCCTGAATATCCACGTATCGCAGCGCGGCCGGCTGGGCCGCAGCGTGATCCAGCACACCGATTTCGGCGTGCCGCAATTGGGCTGCGTGGTCGCGTATTCCGCCCTGCACGCCAAGCTTGAGGAATGCGTGGCCGCCAGCGGCGTCACGCTGCTGTCCGGCCCGCCGGCCGGGGTCGACGGCCAGGACGGCGACGGCGTGCGCATCAGCCAGGGCGACACGGCGCTGAGTTGCCGTATCGCCGTGCAATCGGACGGCGCCGGCGCCAGCGACGTGCGGCGCGACTACGGCCAGCACGCTCTCTTGACAACCGCCCACGCCACTCTGCCGCGCCGCGGCTGGGCCTGGGAGCGCTTTACCGCCGAAGGCCCGCTGGCGCTGCTGCCCCACCCGCAACTGCCTGACGCGTATTCCGTTGTGTGGTGCAGTGCGCCCGAACGCGCCGCCGAACTGGCCGCGCTGGACAACGCCGCTTTCTCGCGGGCGCTGTCCGCGGCCTTCGGCGACCGCCTGGGCCGCCTGTCCTGCCAGGCGCCGCGCCATGTTTTTCCGCTGGCGCTCAGCGCACGCCGGGCCCTGGTGCAGGGTCGAGTGGCCGCGATCGGCAACGCGGCGCAGACGCTGCACCCGGTGGCCGGCCAAGGCCTGAACCTGGGCTTGCGCGACGCCGCCAGGCTGGCCCAGGCCCTGGGCGGCTGGCTGACCCAGCCGAACGCCAGCCCCACCGCCGCACTGACCGACTTCGGGCGGGCGCGCCAGTTCGACCGCATCGTGACCGCCGGCCTGACCGATCTGATGCCACGCGTGTTCGCCACGGGCCTGGCGCCGGTGGAGCATGCCTGTGGCCTGGCCCTGTTGGGCCTGGACCTGGCCGCCCCCCTGCGGGCGCCGCTGGCCCAGCACCTGCTGACGGGTTTCCGCGCCTGATTGCCCCTTCTTTTTCGCCCACCTGTTACCAAACTGTTGCAGGGTGAAAAAGGGGGTTCGATCGAGCCGGTTAAAATGTGACCATGCGCATAGGCCCGTGGACCCTTCCCAACAACGTTCTTGTCGCGCCCATGGCGGGCGTGACGGACCGTCCTTTCCGACAGCTCTGCAAGAAATTGGGGGCCGGTTACGCCGTCTCGGAAATGGCCGCCAGCAACCCCAAGCTGTGGGATAGCGTCAAGACCTCGCGCCGCCTGAACCACGACGGCGAGATTGCCCCGGTTTCGGTGCAGATCGCCGGCGCCGACCCGGCCATGATGGCCGAGGCGGCGGCGTTCAACGCCCACAAGGGCGCGCGCATCATCGACATCAACATGGGCTGCCCCGTGAAAAAGGTCTGCAACGTGGCCTCGGGTTCCGCCCTGTTGCGCCACGAAGACCTGATCGCCCGCATCCTGGATGCCGTGGTCGAGGCCTGCGCCCCGCTGGGCGTGCCCGTCACCCTGAAGACCCGCACCGGGTGGGATCGCGACAGCCGCAATGCCCTGCGCGTGGCCAAACTGGCCGAAAACGCCGGCATCGCCGCGCTGACGCTGCATGGACGCACGCGCGCCGACCTCTATACGGGAGAGGCGGAATATGACACTATCCGCGCCGTTCGCGCCGAGCTGAAGATTCCGCTGATCGCCAACGGCGACATCGACTCTCCGGAGAAAGCCAAGCGCGTCCTGGATTACACTGGCGCCGACGCGGTCATGATCGGCCGGGCGGCCCAA
>JBEBOQ010000052.1:0-32639 GCA_040396375.1 Achromobacter xylosoxidans | reverse complement strand
ACATCAAGCCGCAGGTCACCTGGGGCACCTCGCCCGAAATGGTGCTGCCGGTCGATTCGCGCGTGCCGGACCCCGACCGCGAAAAAGACGACGTGCGCCGCAGCGGCATGGAGCGCGCGCTGGAATACATGGGTCTGAAGCCCAATACGCCCTTGACCGACATCCGCGTGGATCGCGTGTTCATCGGTTCCTGCACCAATTCGCGCATCGAAGACCTGCGCGCCGCCGCCGTCGTGGCGCGCGGCAAGCACGTGGCGTCGAATGTGCGCCAGGCGATGGTGGTGCCGGGTTCCGGGCTGGTCAAACAGCAGGCCGAGCGCGAAGGCCTGGACAAGATCTTCATCGAAGCAGGCTTTGAATGGCGCGAGCCGGGCTGCTCGATGTGCCTGGCCATGAATGCCGACCGGCTCGAGCCGGGCGAGCGTTGCGCCGCGACGTCGAACCGCAACTTTGAAGGCCGCCAAGGCCAAGGTGGCCGCACGCACCTGGTCAGCCCCGCGATGGCCGCCGCCGCCGCCGTGGCCGGCCATTTCGTCGACGTCCGCACGTTCCGTTAAGCGCCCCGCACAGAGTAGACATCATGCAAGCATTTACCACTCACGAAGGCCTGGTGGCTCCGCTCGACCGCGAAAACGTCGACACGGACCTCATCATCCCCAAGCAGTTCCTCAAGTCCATCAAGCGCACCGGCTTCGGCCCGAACCTGTTCGACGAACTGCGCTACCTGGACCACGGCGAACCCGGCATGGACAACAGCAAGCGTCCGCTGAATCCGGATTTCGTGCTGAACCAGCCGCGCTACCAGGGTGCCTCGGTGCTGCTGGCGCGCAAGAACTTCGGCTGCGGCTCCAGCCGCGAGCACGCGCCCTGGGCGCTGACGCAGTTCGGCTTCCGCGCCATCATCGCGCCGTCGTACGCCGACATCTTCTTCAACAACAGCTTCAAGAACGGCCTGCTGCCCATCGTGCTGTCCGAGCTCGAAGTGGCGCGCCTGTTCGACGAAGTGAAGGCCTTCCCCGGCTACAAGCTCAACATCGACCTGGAGCGCCAGGAAGTGGTGGCGGCCGACGGCCGCGCCATGAAGTTCGACATCGAGCCGTTCCGCAAGTACTGCCTGCTGAACGGTTTCGACGATATCGGCCTGACCCTGCGCCACGCCGACAAGATCCGCGCCTTCGAGGCCGAGCGCCTGGCCCGCCATCCCTGGCTGGAAAGCCGGCCGATCGCCTGACAGCTCCCTTCATACCGACCACAGGACCGTTTTTTCCATGACTCACAACATCGCAGTCTTGCCGGGTGACGGCATCGGCCCCGAAATCGTCGAACAGGCCGTGCGCGTCCTGAAGGCGCTGGACGTGCCGTTCGACATCAAGCAGGCCGCCGTCGGCGGCGCCGCCTTCGACGAGTTCGAGCACCCGCTGCCCCCGGCCACGCTGAAGCTGGCCAAGGAATCGCACGCCGTGCTGTTCGGCGCCGTGGGCGACTGGAAGTACGACAGCCTGCCGCGCGAGTTCCGCCCCGAACAGGCCATCCTGGGCCTGCGCAAGGCGCTGGGCCTGTTCGCCAACCTGCGTCCGGCCATCCTGTACCCCGAGCTGGCCAGCGCCTCGTCGCTCAAGCCCGAGATCGTGTCCGGCCTGGACATCCTGATCATCCGCGAGCTGACCGGCGACATCTATTTCGGTACGCCGCGCGGTGTGCGCTCGTCGCCCGATGGTGTGTTCACCGGCGAACGCGAAGGCTACGACACGATGCGCTACGCCGAATCCGAAGTGCGCCGCATCGCGCGCATCGGCTTCGAATCGGCCCGCAAGCGCAACAAGAAGCTGTGCAGCGTCGACAAGGCCAACGTGCTGGAAACCTCGCAATTCTGGCGCGACATCGTCATCGAAGTGGCGCGCGAGTACCCCGACGTGGAGCTGTCGCACATGTACGTCGACAACGCCGCCATGCAACTGGTGCGCAACCCGCGCCAGTTCGACGTCATCGTGACCGGCAACCTTTTCGGCGACATCCTGTCGGACGAAGCCGCCATGCTGACCGGTTCGATCGGCATGCTGCCGTCGGCCTCGCTGAACGCCGGCGGCCAGGGCCTGTACGAGCCCAGCCACGGCTCGGCGCCCGACATCGCCGGCCAAGGCATCGCCAATCCGCTGGCGACCATCCTGTCGGCCGCCATGCTGCTGCGCTATTCGCTGAACCTGGCGCCGCAGGCCGACCGCATCGAAGCCGCCGTGCGCCGCGTGCTGGCCGATGGCCTGCGCACCGCCGACATCTTCGAACCCGGCACCACCAAGGTCAGCACCTCGGGCATGGGCGACGCCGTCCTCAAAGCCCTGGCCTGATGCCTGCAAGGGACGCGCCCTTGCGGCGCTGTCCCGATTCCAGGGGCTGCCCGCAGGGGCGGCCCTTTTTCATGTCGATGTTGCCGCGGCGCCGCGAAAGCAGGGTGGCTTTGATTGCGGCCCCGTTTTTTCAAGCTGCGCCGCAACATCCATGCGTGCATTCTGATAAATTGTTGGGTTCTTGCACGTTTTTTCACCACACCTTGTCCCCACCTTTAAAGAGCGATTGAAATGAATCAAGCAGTAGGCCTTGTCGGCTGGCGCGGTATGGTCGGCTCGGTGCTCATGCAACGCATGCGCGACGAGAACGACTTCGCACTGATCGAACCGGTGTTTTTCTCCACCAGCAACGCTGGCGGCGCCGCCCCCACTTGGGCGACTGGCGCGGGCCCGCTGCAAGACGCCTACAACATTGACGCTCTGAAAAAACTGCCGATCATCGTGACGGCGCAAGGCGGCGACTACACCTCCGAGGTCTACCCGAAGCTGCGCGGCGCGGGCTGGAACGGCATCTGGATCGACGCCGCCAGCACGCTGCGCATGGCCGATGACGCCATCATCGTGCTGGACCCGGTCAACCGTCCCGTGATCGACGCGGCGCTCAAGCGCGGCGTGCGCAACTTCATCGGCGGCAACTGCACGGTCAGCTGCATGCTGATGGGCCTGGCCGGCCTGTTCAACAACGACCTGGTCGAGTGGATGACCACCATGACCTACCAGGCCGCTTCCGGTGGCGGCGCGCAGCACATGCGCGAGCTGCTGACCCAGTTCGGTGAGCTCAATCAGGCCGTCAAGCCGCTGCTGGACGACCCCGCGTCGGCCATCCTGGAAATCGACCGCGGCGTGTTGGCCAAGCAGAAAGACGACGCGCTGCCGCGCGACCACTTCGGTGTGCCGCTGGGTGGCAGCCTGATTCCCTGGATCGACAAGGACCTGGGCAACGGCATGACCAAGGAAGAATGGAAGGGCGAAGTCGAGACCAACAAGATCCTGGGTCGCGGCGCCGCCTTCGGTTCGGCTCCCACGCCCATCGACGGCCTGTGCGTGCGCATCGGCGCGATGCGCTGCCACAGCCAGGCGCTGACCATCAAGCTCAAGCGCGACCTGCCGCTGGACGAGATCGAATCCCTGATCGCGCAAGGCACGCAATGGGCCAAGGTCGTTCCCAACACCAAGGAAGCCACCATCCGCGACCTGACCCCGGTGGCCGTGACCGGCACGCTGGATATCCCGGTGGGCCGTCTGCGCAAGATGTCGATGGGCCCGCAGTATCTCAGCGCCTTCACCGTCGGCGACCAACTGCTGTGGGGCGCCGCCGAGCCGCTGCGCCGCATGCTGCGCATCGCGCTGGCCGAAGCCTGATGCCCGGCGGGCGGCGCAAGCCGCCCGATTTGCCAGGGCAGTCCCCACAAAGGCACCTTCGGGTGCCTTTGTTGTTTGCGCAGCGGCGCGCGAATCGGGCAATGTGCCCGCCAGCCAACGCCGATGCGCCTTTCAGGTTTGTGAAACGCGCTTGATCTATTACACTTTTCGGGTGAATTGAGGCCTGTTCTCGCCAGATGGTCATGAACAGACCATCGCCCGTAATTCTTCGACTACAAGAACGGAATTCCAGCTTATGACCCAGCGTTCGCGCCAAGTGAAGCATGCCCGCCGTTTGAAGGCCCTCCAGTGGGCGATCGCATTGGCGCTAGGTGCAAGCTTTTGCAGCCCGGCGTTGGCGATGCGGGTGGGGCATTCGCGGGTGGTGTCGGCGCCGGGCGCACCGCTCCAGGCGCTGGTCGGGCTGCAGGAACTGACCCCTGACGAAGTCGCGTCGCTACGGGTGTCGGTTGCCGACGAAGCCTCCTGGCAGCGTGCAGGCTTGAAGCCGCCCGCGCCACTGGCCGGCATGGTGGTGCGGGTCGAAGACGGCCTGGACCCGACCCGCAAGAACCTGCGGGTGCGGTCGGCGCAGGCGCCTGCCAGCGGGGCCGTTGATCTGTTGCTGGACATCAGCTCCAGCTCCGGCCAACGGCAGGTGCAGGTCAGCATCCTGGTGCCTCTGCGTGGCGCGGGCGCCGATGTTACGCCGGCGGCCGTGGGCACGCCCGGCCGCGTGGCTGGCACCGCCGGTTCGGTCAACGTGAAGTCGGGCGACACCCTGTTCGCCATCGCGCAACGCAATGCGGTGCCCAACGCCTCGGTCTATCAGATGCTGGTGGCGCTGTGGCGCGCCAATCCCGAAGCCTTCATCCAGAACAACATGAATCTGGTGCGCGCCGGCCAAAAGCTGACGATTCCCGATGCCGCCACCGTGCGGGCCGTGGATCCTGCCGAAGCGCGCCGCATTTTCAACGAACACGCCGAAGCCTTCGCGCGCTACCGCGCTCGGCTTGGCGCGGCGGCTGCCGCGAACCCGTCCGTGGTCAAGGGCCAGGATGCATCCTCCGGCACGGTGGCCCGTCCTGGGGACACCGGCGTGGCGACGGCATCGCCGCCGCAAGACCGCGTGCGCCTGTCGTCGGGCCAGGCCCAGGGCGGCGCCGCGGCGCAGGCCGAAGCGCAGGCGGATCAGCGCACCTCCAACGAACGCGCCATCGCGGACGCCGAGGGCCGCGTGAGTCAGCTGGAAAGCAACGTCAATGAATTGAACAAGGCCGTGGCCGGGCAGGGCGCGTCGGGTGCCGGCGCGGGAACGCCTGGAGCGGATGGCAGCGCCGGGGCGACTGGGGCCGCGGGAGCGGCAGGTGTGTCGGGCACGGCTGGCGCTTCGGGTACGCCGGGCGCTGGCGGTGCTGCGGGTGGATCCGGTGCGCCAGGAAGCGCGGGCGGGACCGGTGCTGCGGGTACGACAGGTGCTGCGGGTACGACCGGTGCCGTGGGTACGACAGGTGCGCCGGGCGCTGCGGGCACGCCAGGGGCATCGGGTACATCGGGCGCCGCAGGCGCAGCAGGTACCGCGGGGGCGCCGGGGGCGTCCGGCGCTGCGGGGGCCTCGGGTGCAGCGGGTGCGGCTGGCTCAGCCGGAACGGCGGGCGCATCGGGAACACCGGGAATGGCCGGCGCCGCGGGGGCAGCAGGATCAACGGGTGCCGCCGGAGCCACCGGGTCGGCGGGCGCATCGGGCGCCACCGGCACGCCAGGCGCGGCGGGTACCGCTGGGATACCGGGCGCGACCGGTGCCGCGGGCATTCCCGGCGCCGCAGGCGCTCCGGGCGCAGCCGGTACGCCGGGCGCCGCCAGCTCGTCGGCATCCACCCCATCAGACAGGGCCGCCTCCGAGGCGGCCGACAAGAACAAGGACAAAGGTTTGACTTCTTCCATGCCGGCCTGGCTGGCCGACAATCTTCTGGTCATCGTCACCGCCGTGCTGGCGCTGATTGCATTCGCCATCGCCTGGGTGCTGCGGCGCGCGGGCGCGCGTCGGGGCGACGACGACGAGGAAACTTACGACTACAACGAGCCGGCGCTGGATACGGCGGCGCTGAACCGCAAGCTCGACACGATCAATCTCGACCTGGACGAACCGCCCACGGACGAACCGCGCCGAGTCAGCGGTCCACGGGTTTAACAGATGTCTAGAGTTGCAATGGGGCTGGCGTACGACGGCTCCGCTTGGCAAGGTTGGCAGACCCAGCCGCACCGGCAAACGGTGCAAGATACATTGGAAGCCGCCCTGGCGCGGTTCTGCGACGTGACGGACCCGGTGGCCACCGTTTGCGCCGGCCGCACCGACACCGGCGTGCATGGCGCGATGCAGGTGATCCACCTGGACACCACGCTGGATCGGCGCATGGAGTCCTGGGTGCGGGGCGTGAACGCTTTCCTGCCCCCCAGTATTTCGGTGCAATGGGCCAAACCGGTCTCGGATGATTTCCACGCCCGCTTTTCCGCCCGGGCACGCACCTACGTGTATTTGCTGTGGCGGGGCAGGGTGCGCCCCGCGCTGTGGGCCGGCCGCGCCGGCTGGTGCTACCAGCCGCTGGATGTCGACGCGATGCGTGCCGCCGCGGGCGCCTTGCTGGGCGAGCATGATTTCTCCAGCTTCCGGTCTTCCCAGTGCCAAGCCAAGCATCCGGTGCGCGTCATGCACCGGCTGGACATCGAAGAGCGCGGTCCGTTTCTAGTGTTTACGCTTCGGGCCAACGCTTTCCTGCATCATATGGTTCGCAACATCATGGGCGCGCTGCTGCAGATCGGGCAGGGCCGGGAATCCGTCGACTGGATGGCGCAGCTTTTGTCCTGGCGCGACCGCAAGCGCGGCGCACCCACGTTTTCGCCCGACGGCCTGTACCTGTCCGCAATCGAATACCCCGACGAGTTCGGCCTGGACGAGTTGGATGGCGGGGCGCTGTTGCTGTCGCCCTTCACGCAACACTTCACGCAACCGCCGGGAAACCCGCCGTAGCCCGGCGTTCGCTGGCGCCCACTGGAGGCCTGTCTCATGCAACGCCGTGCGTTTTTGAAACGAACCGCCCTGGGGGCCGCTGCGGGCGGCGCCGTCATCGCCGCCCCGGTCTATGCGCAGGACGCCCCGGCCGTGTCCTGGAAGCTGGCGTCCAGTTTTCCGAACGAGTCCGCGACCCTGTTCGCTGGCGCCGAAGACGTGGCGCGCTACGTCAGCGACGTCACGGACGGCAAGTTCCGCATCGAGATATTCTCTGCCGGCGACCTGGTGGACGCCGGCCAGGTGCTGGACGCCGTGCAGCACCGCATCGTCGAGTGCGGCCACACCGCATCCACCCGCTTCTTCGATACCGATCCGGCGCTGTGCTTTGACGCCGGTGTGCCGTTTGGCCTGAACACCCGGCAGATGAACGCCTGGATGTTGCAAGGCGAAGGGCTGGCGCTGACCCGCGTGCTGTTCGACAAGTACAACATCCTGAACTTCCCCTGTGGTTTGACCGGCGCGCAGATGGGCGGCTGGTTCCGCGGCGAGGTCAAAACGGTGGACGACCTGCGTGGCCTGAAGGTCAAGGCCGGCGGTTTCGCGCGCCAGGTGCTGGCTCGCATGGGCGCCGAACCGGTCGACCTGCCGGTGGCCGACACCTATGCCGCGCTGGAGCAGGGCGGCGTGGATGCCGTGGCCTGGATCGGCCCGCACGATGACGAGAGCCTGGCGCTCTACAAGGTCGCCAAGAATTACTACTTTCCCGGCTGGTGGGCTGGCACGCTGCAACTGTCGCTGTACGTCAACCAGGACGCGCACGACGAACTGCCCAAGCCCTACCAGGCGGCGCTGGGGCTGGCCAGCCGGATGGCCACCGCCAACATGATCGCCAAATACGACGCGGGCAATCCCGACGCACTGCGCCGGTTGGTGCAGCGGGGCGCGCAGCTCAAGGCCTTTCCCAAGCCGATGCTGCAGGCTGCCTACGAGGCCACGCTCAAGCTCTACCAGGAGATGAGCGCCAAGGATCCCATGTTCAAGAAGCTGTACGAAAGCATGACCGCCTTTCGCGACAAGGAAATCCCCTGGTTCCGCGTGGCCGAGGGCAGCTTCGATTCGCTCATGGCCACGCTGGGCCAGCCGGCCGCCTGAACGCGCCTGGCCGGGCCGGCGCGCCGGGGCCGGAGAGCGTTCCCTTATACTGATCGGACCTGTCGCGCCGAGCGACACAAGCGGTGAATTCCATGCGCACACGCATCAAGATCTGCGGCCTGACCCGCGAAGAAGATATCGACGCCGCCGTCTCGGCCGGCGTCGATGCCATCGGTTTTGTCTTCTATCCCAAGAGCAAGCGCTACGTCACGCCGACCCGCGCGGCGCAACTGCGCCGCGCGGTGCCGGCCTTCGTGGACGTGGTGGCGCTCTTCGTGAACCCGGATCCGTCGCAGGTGCAGGCGGTGCTCGACGAGGTGGGACCGGAGCTGCTGCAATTCCATGGCGACGAAACGCCGCCGGACTGTGCGCGCTATGGCCATCGCTACCTGCGTGCATTCCGTGCCGGCGCGCCCGGCCTGGATACGCCGGAAGACCTGGCGACGTACTGCCGCGCCTTCGGCGAAGCCGCCGGCTGGCTGTTCGACAGCTACAGCGCGGGCTACGGCGGCAGCGGCCATGGTTTCGACCATGCCTTGCTCGCCGACGTGGCGGCCGATCCCGTGTCGCGCCCGCTGATCCTGTCGGGCGGTCTGAACCCCGACAACGTTGCCGCGGCGGTGCAATCGGTGCGGCCGTGGGCGGTCGATGTGAGCAGTGGCGTCGAGGTCGAGCAAGGAATAAAAAGTTCTGATAGAATCTCGTTCTTCGTTGCTGCGGTACATGCCGCAGACGCGAAAAGATAGTGGAATTTGCAGTGTTTGGCGGGTCTGTTGAATGGGTTTTGATGTGGGTTTTGAAAGTTAAAAAACCAGCTCAAAAGACAAGCCGTTGCGGATGAAGAGTAGAGCGATAAGCAAAACTCTGGAACGCAACAAAAACAGCAAAAAGTTTGAAAAGACGATTTGCACAGTTTAAAAAAGCACTATATAATTCTTCTTCTTTGCAGGCGGTTAGCTCAGCTGGTTAGAGCGCCACGTTGACATCGTGGAGGTCGTTGGTTCGATTCCAATACCGCCTACCAAATTCCTGCGAAGTGGTGCTTGATAGAGCTAGTCAAGCACCGCCCTAAAAGCCGCGACAGTCTACGACTCTCGCGGCTTTTTGCTTTCTGCGTCGCCTAGAGAGAGTTCAATCATGGGGTCACCCTCGGAAAGGCCTTCCCGGCTAGTTCGCGTGGCAGAAGTGATTTTTGGCGGTATTGCGATAGTGACGGCAGGCCTGGGCATGATCGTGGCAGTCGTGTTGGGACTGCTAGCCGGGGATCTCGGCGTGCTGTCCTGGCCAAAGACCGCAAGCAAATGGGTGAAGGTTTTGACCGTGTTCGTGGTGTTCGCCGTTCTTGGATTGTTCGGGTATCTGCTGGCCAGATAAGTGGCCTGTCGCTCGCTGCCGAACAGGCATCCAGACCGCGCAGAGAAGCTGTATCCGATGCGCTTTCCCTGACCGCTTTAGTTTACGAGCGGGCCTGAAAGTATGCAGCTTGCAATGCCAAGCATGATGATGGCGAAGTATTCAGCGGGGGCAGTCGCGGATTTTTCCCTGGTTTTCCCATTGCATTATTTTTCGGTCTTTATTTATTATCCCGCTGTTAATGCCCAAGCATGTTTCTTCGGCATGTCTTCGTATGCGCTAACCATTGCTCCACCGGTTCAAGCGATACACATAGTCAACTGCACCCACCTGGTTCAGGCACGCCAATTGCTCCCCGCCAACCAACAGGCGGAGGCGCGATATGCATACGGCGAGCAGGTCAAAACAGAAGCGTGGTTCAGGTCGCTCCAGCAAGACAGGGTCGTTGCCTGAAAAGAAGCGCGAAGGCTCCATTGCCAGGTTTTTCGACCATTTTGCGGCACGTGTGACGAAATGGACCGGGTCCTCGACCGGCTTTGGTCTGGCGTTGATGTCCGTTTTGATCTGGGCGGCGCTGGGGCCTTTTTTTGGTTATTCGGAAACCTGGCAGTTGGTGATCAACACCGGCACCACCATCATCACATTCCTGATGGTGTTTCTGATTCAGCAAAGCCAGAACAAGGACGGCGAAGCATTGCACCTGAAGCTCGACAATCTGCTCATCGCACTCAAGGGGGCGGACGAAGCCTTGGTGGATGCCGAGAAGCTGGATGAAGACAAGCTTCTGGCGTTGGCGGCAGCTTGCACGGCCCGTGCCAGACGCCAGGCGCGGGGTAAACGCAAGGAACAACGAGGCCAGAAACAGTCCGGATCGACTCAGCCAGGGCGGGAAAGCGCCTTCACGCGATTCAGGCAGGCCGGGTCAGGGCGCAGATCAGCGCGCTAAACGCAGGCCGCTCGGCTAGGTGAACGGAGCCGATCCACAGGCTAGGTAGAGCCCACCCGCAAGCAACGTGCGGCCATCCCCATATAGTGTCCCAACGCTGGCGTACCCAAACCCACTACCTTCGCCAGATCGTCATACCGGCGCAACCGCACCGCGGCCAGCGCATGCGGTTGACAGGCAAAAGCCTCGGCTTGTTCAGGGGTAAAGACACCGCCTTGCAACGCCAGGCTTTGCACTGACGCGGGCGACAGCGTGTCCAGATAAGCGGGTTCGATTGCACCCAGATAGCGTTTGGCCGCGACGTGCAGGCGCACGGCCTCGGTGACATCGTCGCCGAACAGCGTGGCCAGTGCGTCGGCGGCGACTTCCTGGTGGCGCATGTCGGTAGTGATGCTCTCGGCCAGCATGAGGTGGCCAACGTCGTGCAGCAAGGCGGCCACGATTACGGCTTCCGATTCGCCGGCCTGCTCGGCCAACTGCGCACATTGCAGCGCGTGCTCGGTCTGGCTGATGGCTTCTCCGCCGTAGTAGGCGGCGCCGTGGTTGGCAAACAGGTTTTCGATGAAGGGCAGGGTGAGCATGAGGCAGCCTTGGCTGATGAGTTGCTCGAGACGATAGCGCTTCGCAGTGACATCTAGATGACTAGAACATGTTAAGGCAACCGATAGGCGGGATTTCATGAAAATCCGCAGGCGGGAAGGGCGCAAATGGGCAGACGGATGTCATGGCCGTAAATGCGTGAGCCAAGTAGGCAGGCCAGGACGCTCGCCGTATCGATGATAGTCTTGGGCTTCACCAGGAATAATCCATGCGCATATTGCCGTTCAAGTTTGCTGCCCTGATTTCGTGCCTGTCGCTTGCCGGCTGCCTCGCAACCGCGCCCGTCGCGCCGCAATCCCGCGTCGACGAGATTCCGATGTACGGCGGCCTGGACCGATCCGATCCCGCCCTCAAGGCGGCCGACGAAAAGCTTATCGCCGACGCGAGCGGTACCTTTGGTTCGCCTGCCCGTGCGGCACAGGCCTGGATTGAGCAGGGGTACCGCTTTTACCAGGCGGACAAGTTGGGCATGGCGACGCGGCGGTTTAACCAGGCGTGGTTGATGAATCCGGAAAACCCAGAGGTCTATACCGGTTTTGCGGCGGTCCTACATGACCAGGGCAAGTACTGCGACGCGATGAAGATGATGGAAAAGGCGCTGAGCCTGAAGCCGCCGTCTTTCCAGGGCATTTACGCCGACGCGGGGCGTATCGCGGCGCGTTGCGCGGCCGCGGATAAGACTTTGTCAGGGCCTGAGCGCGCGGCGATGATCGCGCGGTCGGACACTCTATACCGCAACGGCGAAGCGGTGGAACCGAATAAGGCCTATCTGTATAACTCTTGGGCCACCGCGTATTACTGGAACGGCCAGTATGCGGATGCGTGGGCCATGGTGTCCAAGGCGCGCAGAGCGGGCGGGCAGCCCGGCGCGCGATTCCTGGACATGCTGCGCGAGAAAATGCCGGAGCCGGCGCAGCCCTAGGCGACGGCATTCATGCCGTCTGCCGGGTTTCAGGCGCGCCTAGCTGCATGTCAGGATATTGACCCAGGCGATGGCGCTGGCCAATAGCCCTGCGGCCTGTATGCGCTCGGGCGTCTGGCGGCCGGCTTGCAGTTGGGCCAGCGCTTTTTTCATGTGGACGAGTGGCGTCGATTCGGTCTCGGCGGCGGGCGGCACGGCTAGCGAGGTGCGCGGCCGGCGGGGCGTGGCGTTCAGCGGTTCGGTGGTCAATGGTGTCTCGTGGATAAGGCGCGAATCGCCGCGTGAGGCAATGTGACCGGCTGGGGGGGTAAATGTTCCTAGTCGCTCGGAAATTTGGCTGCGCGGATCTTTTTCGGGCCGCGCCGACCTTGTGGCGATCAGCGGCCCTGCCTTCCATCTGCGTTATCCTGCACCCCATCATGATGAGAGCACTTTGGCTGATCCTGGGTTGCGTGATGCTGGCGCTGGGCGTGATCGGCGCCTTTTTGCCGGTGATGCCAACGACGATTTTCCTGATCCTGGCGGTGGGATGCTTTTCGCGTTCGTCTCCGCGGCTGGAACGCTGGTTGCTGGACAGCCCCACCTATGGCCCGTCGCTGCGCGCGTGGCGCGAGCAGGGGGCGGTGTCGCGCAAGGGCAAGCTGTATGCGTCGCTAGGCATGGCGGTGGGTTACGGCCTGTTCTGGTGGGGCGCGCATCCGTCGTTTTGGCTGGCTGCGGGCGTGGGGCTGTTCTTTCTTGCAAGCGCGGCCTACGTACTGACCCGGCCCAGCCCGCAAGCGCTTGATTTCGTGAAAAAAACCGCTGCCGATGGGCCCGGGCCCGCGGCAGGCAGCTGAAGTCGGATTGAAAGCCGCGTCGGCGCGTAACGCGCCGAAACGGACGCGTCATGGTCGCCTGCGGTCAGCGCCGCGGTTCTCTGCTTAAACTGCCTACAGCGCGGCCAGGGCTTGTTGTCGATAGAGGATGCGAGGCGCATTTTCGTGTCAATAGGCCTCAGTCCGGCGGACGCGTCGTCCGTCCGGAGTCGTTGGTCCGCAAGGAAGACCTATGCATATCAAACGACGAGAACTCCTGTTTGCCGGCCTGTCCAGCGCCGCGCTGGGCTTGATGAATGAACCGGCGATGGGCATGTCCATCGCTGCGCCGGCCGGGCAACAGACCATTGACTTGTGGCCAGGCAACCGGCCCCCCGGCGGCCCCGGTCCGCAAGGCCCCGAGAAAGTCAGTGCCAAGGGTTCGATCACTCAGGTGAGCCGGCCGCGCCTGGTGGTGTATCGGCCCGAGCGCCCCAATGGCACCGCCATGCTGGTGATATCGGGCGGTGGTTATGCCCACATTGAGTGCGGTACCGAAAGCACGCCGACTTGCTTATGGCTGCAATCCCTGGGGGTGACGGCGTTTGAACTGGTGTATCGCCTGCCTGGCGAACACTGGCCAGCCGTGGCGCCGTTGCAGGACGGACAGCGCGCCATGCGGGTGATCCGCGCGGCGGCTTCCGAATTCGGGCTGGATACCGGGCATATCGGCGTGTTGGGTTTTTCCGCGGGCGGGCATCTGGCGGGCATCACGGCGGCCACGCCGGGCGTGGCCCGTTACCCGGCGCAGGATGAGATCGACAAGCAGTCTTCGCGGCCGGATTTCGCCGGGCTGATCTACCCGGTATTGACCTTCATGCCGCCGTTCGATCACACCCATGCGCGCCGAGAGATCGTCGGCGAGCATCCCACGGCCGAAGAGAGCGCGGCGTTTTCCGTGGACCATCTGGCCACGGCGCAAATGCCGCCGACGTTCCTGGCGCAGGCGCAGGACGATCCCATTTCGCCGGTGGACAACAGCCTGTTGATGTTCGGCGCCCTGCGGCGCCTGGGCGTGCCGGCCGAGATGCACATTTTCGCGGCTGGCAAGCACGGTTGGGGCATGGGCAAGCCGGGCACCCTGGTGCAGTCGTGGTCGGAGTTGTTCGCCAAGTGGGCGGCCTTCAACCAGTTCTTCAAGGCCTGACGCGCTGCTTGCGCTAGGCCGCCCGCCGCAGCGCCAGGAAGACGCCCGACGCCATGATCAGCGCCATGCCCGCCAGCGCCAGGCCGTCGGGCGGGCGCTGGAACCAGAAGGTGCTGAAGCCCACGGCCAGCAGTAGCTGGAAGTAGTTCAGCGGCGCCAGCGTCGCGGCCGACACGCGTTGGAACGCCGCGATCAACAGAATCTGCGCCAGTCCGCTGCACGCGCCCAAGGCCACGATCAGCGCCATGTCTGTGGGATTCGGCCAGGGATCCGGCAGGAAGAAGGGCGCAGGCAGTGCGGTGACCAGCAGGCAGATGAATGCCGTATAGGCGTATTGCACCGGGCCGGCCACCTTGCCGGACAGCTTGCGGGTCAGCACCTGGAAGATGGCGTAGCTGACGGCCGACACGGCCATGAGCGCGGTGCCCAGGCCAGGCAGGTCCGACCCCGGCCGTACGATCAGCAGCATGCCGGCGAAGCCCGCGGCGACGGCGGTCCATTGTGCCGGCCTGACCCGTTCCCCCAGCAGCCACGGCGATAGCGCCACCATGATGAGTGGCGAGGTGAAGTAGATCGCCGTGGCTTCGGACAGCGGCATCCAGATCAGCGCGGTCATGAAGCAGCTGGCTACCGTGGCCAGCATGACGCCGCGCAGCACCAGCATTGGCTTATGCGGCGCGTCGCGCAGCCGCTGGCCGCGATGGCGCCACAGCATCGCCAGCGCCAGCGTCGCCACGGCGATATAGCGCATGACGTTCAGGAACGGCGCCGGGTAGTGCGTCAGCATCTGCTTGGACCCCGCGTCGAAGGTGGCAAAGGCCACCAGCGCACCGAAGAACAGGAAGATGCCCGCCCGCCGCGACGCCGCCGACGTGGTTGTGAAGGGGGCGGCAGCCGGTGCTGCGGCAGCCGTTGTCCTGGCGGCCGGCGTCCCGGTTTGCGCGGAAGCGGCGCCTCGGGCGGGCGCGACGGGTGGGGGGCTCATCTTGAGGCGGCTCAGGTGCGAGCCAGGCTCATGCCCTGCAGGAAGGCGTCCAGAGCGGGGCCGATCGCCTCGACCATGTAGCCGCCTTCCTGCACCACCACCGTGGGCACGTTCAGGCTGGCCACGCGGGCGCCGATATCGCGGTAGGCGCCCAGGTCCAGGTTGAGCACGCTGATGGGGTCGTCCTTGTAGGTATCGAAGCCCAACGCCAGCACCAGCGCCTGCGGACCGTAGCCGGTCAGCGCGGCCAGGGCGGTGTCCAGCGCCTGCAGGAACGCCTCATTGCCCGATCCGTGCGGCAGCGGCAGGTTGAGGTTGTAGCCTTCGCCTGCGCCGTGACCGCGTTCGTGCGCATAGCCGGTGTAGAACGGGTAGTAGCCGCTGGGGTCGGCGTGCACCGACACCGTCATGACGTCCGACCGCTGGTAGAAAATATTCTGCGTGCCGTCGCCGTGGTGCGCGTCCACGTCCAGCACCGCGACCTTGGACCAGGTCTGCAGCAGGCGGCTGGCCGCCGTTGCGCTGCTGTTCAGGTAGCAGAAGCCGCCGGCGCGGTCGCGGTGGGCGTGGTGGCCGGACGGCCGGCACAGGGCATAGGCCAGGCCGCGGGACGACGCCACATGGTCGGCGGCCGCCACGGCGCTGTGGGTCGAGCGCAGCGCCGACCGCCAGGTCTGCGGGCCGATGGGGCAGGACAGGTCGCTGAGGTAGTAGCCGGTCTGCGCCACGATGGACGGCGACGGGCAGGGGCCGCGCCCGGCCGTGTCGATGCGGCCGTTGTAGTAGGGCGACAGGTTGGGCAGCACTTCCGGGCCGGGGTCCACGCCGGGCCCCTTCAGCGCCTGCCAGCGGGCGTAGGCGGTTTCCAGGTAGTCCAGGTAGTCCTGGCTATGCACGCCTTCGAGTGGTTTGCGGCCGTAGTCGGCCGGCGCCTCGACCGTGATGCCACGGCCAGCCAGCGCGCTTTGCAGGCTTTCGGCACGAGACGGCAGGTCGGTCGGGGCGCTGATGCGTCCCAGCCGCATGAACTGCTGGGGAGCGTGCAGCAGTTGTTCTTCCGAGAAAAACGCCTTCATGGTGATCCTTGTCCTCAGGCCGTCTGCTTGATTTCGATTTCGACGAACACGAATTCCGTGTCGCTGGGGTTGATGACATTGTGCTCGACGCCGACCGGCCGGTAGTAGGCCACGCCGGTGGTGAGCTGGCTGGTGATCGGGCCGTCAGGGGTGTCCAGCTGCAGCGGGCCGGTGGTTTGCGGCACGACCACGTAGTTCATGCCGTGGCGGTGCCAGCCGGTTTCGCCGCCCGGCGGAAAGCGCCATTCGGTGACGGTGACCTGGGCGTTGTCGATCTGGACGGTAGGCACGGCAGGGGGGCGTTGCATGGTCGAGTCTCCTTGGTGATGCCGCCGTCAGGCGGCGGCCTGGGCCTTGGTGGGGTCCCAGTGCTGGCCTGGCACGGCGGCGATAAGTTGCTGCGTATAGGCGTGCTGCGGGTTGTCGAAAATCTGGCCGGGTGAACCGTATTCCACCACCTTGCCCCGGTGCATGACCAGCACCGAATTGCAGATCTGGGCGGCCACGCGCAGGTCGTGGGTGATGAACACCAGCGCGATCTTCAGCCGCTGCTGCAGGTCGTGCAGCAGTTGCAGCACCTGCGCCTGCACCGACACGTCCAGCGCCGACACCGATTCGTCGGCCACCAGCACCTTGGGTTCCAGCGCCAGGGCGCGGGCGATGCCGATGCGCTGGCGCTGGCCGCCGGAGAACTGGTTGGGGTAGCGGTCGAACGCCGACGGGTCCAATCCCACCAGCGACAGCAGCTCGCGCACGCGAGCCTCGGCCTGGGCGCGCGGCACGCCGTTGGCGACCGGGCCGTCGCTGATGATGCGGCCCACGGTATGGCGCGGGTTGAGCGAGGCGAAGGGATCCTGGAAGATCATCTGGATGTCCTTGCGCAGCGGCCGGAAGCGCGACTCCGGCATGGCGGCGATGTCCTGGCCGTTGAAGATCAACTGGCCGCCGTTGATGCCGACCAGCTTGAGCAGGCACTTGCCGATGGTGGACTTGCCGGAACCGGATTCGCCCACGATGCCCAGCGTTTCGCCCTGGCGCACGGTAAAGCTGACGCCGTCAACCGCATGCACTTCACGCTTGCCGCCCAGCCAGCCGTGGCCGATGACATAGGTTTTGCGCAGGTCTTTCACCTCCAGCACGGGCCGGTCGTCGCCGACGGCCACGCGCTCGTCGCCGCGGCGATGCGGGACGGCGGCGATCAGGCGTTGCGTGTACGGATGGCGCGGCCGGTTCAGGACCTCGTCCGCGGGGCCCTGTTCGACCAATATGCCTTTTTCCATGACCGCCACCCGGTGCGCGATCTCGGCCACCACGCCGAAATCATGGGTGACGAACATCACGCCCATGCCCTTTTCTTTCTGGATACGGGCAATCAGCGCCAGGATCTGAGCCTGTGTCGTGACATCCAGTGCGGTGGTGGGTTCGTCGGCGATGAGCAGGGCGGGTTCCAGCGCCAGGGCCATTGCGATCATGACGCGCTGGCGCTGGCCGCCCGACAGCCGGAAGGGGTAGACGTGATAGAGCGTCGCCGGGTCCGGCAGGCCCACAAAAGCCAGCAGTTCCAGCGTGCGTTTCATGCGTTCGGCGCCGGGGTAGGCGTTGTGTACCCGCATGACTTCGTTGATTTGCTCGCCGACGGTCATCAGCGGGTTCAGGGCCGACAGCGGCTCCTGGAAGATCATGGCCATGTCCTTGCCGCGCATGGCCTGCAACGTGGCTTCGTCTTGCTGCAGCAGGTCGGTGCCGCGGAACAGGATGCGGCCCTGCTGCGGAGTCAGGTAGTCGGGCAACAGGCCCATGATGGCGTTGGCGCTCATGGACTTGCCCGAACCGGATTCGCCGACGATGCACAGGATTTCGCCGGCGTGGATGTCGTACGAGACGTCCTGCACCGCAAAGGGCCGGTCGCCGCCGCGGGGCAGCGCAATGCTCAGGTTCTGGATGGAAAGCAGGGGCGGGGATGCGTTCATGCCGGTCTCCTATTCGCCGCGCTTGCGCAATTGCGGGTTGAGGGCGTCATTCAGGCCTTCGCCGATCAGGTTGATGGCCAGCACGGTCAGCAAAATGGCTACGCCGGGCCACACGCTCATCCACCAGGCTTCGCGGATCATCGTGCGCGCCGCGCCGATCATGAAGCCCCAGCTCATCAGGTTGCGGTCGCCCAGCCCCAGGAAGGACAGCGACGATTCGGTCAGGATGGCCGTGGCCACCATGAACGAGGCAGACACGATGATGGGCGACATGGCGTTGGGCAGGATCTGCGTGCTGACGATGCGTGCGGGCGTCTGGCCGATGACGATAGCCGCCTGCACGAATTCACGCTGCTTGAGCGTCATGAATTCCGATCGCACCAGACGCGCGGCCGGCGGCCAGGACACCACGGCAATGGCTCCCATGATGGAATACACCGACGGGCTCAGGATGGCCACCAGCACCACCGCCATGGCCAACTGCGGAATGGTCTGGAAGAACTCGGTAAAGCGCATCAGCGCGTCGTCTACCCGGCCACCGCAGTAGCCGGCGATGGCTCCGACCACGATGCCGAACACCAGCGCCACCGCGGTGGACAACAGGCCCACCATCAGCGACACGCGGGCGCCCCACACCAGGCCGGCGGTGATGTCGCGGCCCAGCATGTCGGTGCCGAACGGGTAGGCGGCGTCGGTGAAGGGCGGAATCAGCGGATCGGCCACCATCATCCAGGGCGAATCCTCGTACAGCAGCGGCGCGGCCAGCGCCACGATCACCACGGCCAGCACGATGGCCAGTCCGGCCACCGCGCCGTAGTTGCGCATATAGCGTCGGGCGAATTGCTTCATGCCGCGGCTCCTTGCTGCGCGCCCGCGCTGATGCGCGGATCGATCAGGCGATACAGCACGTCGGTCAACAGGTTGAACACCACCACCATGATCGAGGTCACCAGGAAAATGCCCAGCAGCAGCTGGTAATCGCGTTGCAGCAGCGCGTCGAACATCAGCCGGCCGATGCCGGGCCAGGCGAACACGGTCTCGGTCAGCACCGCGCCGCCGGCCATCTGGCCGAGCTGGATGCCGGCGAAGGTGATCACCGGCAAGAGCGCGTTGCGCAGCACGTGGGCGCGGATCACGCGGCCGGGGCTGACGCCCTTGGCGCGCGCGGTCTTGACGAAGTCCATGCCGATCACTTCCAGCATCGAGGCGCGCGTCAGGCGCACGTACACCGCCATGAAGAAGCAGCCCAGCGTCACCGTCGGCAGGATCAGGTGCTGCGCGATGTCGGCCGCGCGGGCCCAGCCGGTCAGGCCGGCGCCCACGGTTTCCATGCCGAAGGCCGGCAGCCAGCCCAGCACCACCGAGAACAGCAGGATGCCCATCAGCGACAGCCAGAACAGCGGCGTGGCGTACAGCAGCAGCGCGCCGGTCATGACCGAGCTGTCGATCCAGCGGCGCTTGTTGCGGTAGCGCGCCTTGGCCGCGACCACGCCCAGCAGCACGCCCAGCACGATCGAGAAGACGAAGGCGCAGGACATCAGCAGGAAGGTGGCGGGCAGGCGCTCGACGATCAGGTCCAGCACCGGCACGTGATTACGGTAGGAAAAGCCCAGGTCCAGCTGGACCACGCCTTTCAGATACAGGAACAGTTGCGTCAGCACGGGCTTGTCCAGCCCGAACGCCACGCGCAGTTGTTCGACATAGGCGGCATCGCCCGCGCCCGCCTGGCCCGCCAGCACGGCGGCAGGGTCGCCGGGCGCCAGGCGGATCAGGAAGAAATTGATGATGACCACGCCCAGCACGACCACCAGGGCCTTGCCGATGCGGGAAACGAGGAAAGACAGGAATTTCATGCTCAAGGTCCTCCGTGGACGGGCGCGGGTGTCCGTCGCGCGGCCGGGCGCCACAGCCGGGGTGCCGGCCCCGGTTGCGGCGTGCGGCGCTTACTTCTCGATGTAGACGTCGTCGAACGATTCGTTCAAGCCGATGGCGGTCTTGACCAGGTTCTTGACGTTGGCGCGATACAGCGTGGGAAATTCCATGTCCACCAGGAAGCCGTTGGCGACCTCGTTGACCAGCGTGGTCTGCAGCTGCGTGTACAACGCCTGGCGTTTGGCGGGGTCGACTTCAGACGCGGCGGCTTCCCATTGCTTGTCGGTCTCGGGGTTGCTGTAGCCCTGCACGTTGGCGAAAGGCGAGCCCTTGACGATGTTCGACGAGATATAGAGCCGCTGCACGCCCAGGGCGGGATCGCCGTACTGGTAGGTGAAGGTGGTCGTCATGTCGAAGTCCCAGTTGCCCGTGCGGCTGGCCCAGCCGCCCGCGTCGGTGGCTTCCAGGTTGACCTTGAAGCCCAATTGCTCCAACGCCTGCTTGGTGTATTCGCCCAGGCGGTCCCAAGTGGAGCCGTAGGGGAAGCTCAACTGGCGGATGGTGTAGTCCTCGGGCTTGATGCCGGACTCCTTGATCAGCGCGCGTGCCTTCTTCATGTCGTACGTCAACGGAGGCATGTTCTTGTCATAGAACATCTCGGTGGTGACGAACGGGCTGGTGGATACTTTGCCCAGGCCGAAGAAGATATTGTTGACCACCATGTTGCGGTTGATGGCCGCCATGACTGCCTGGCGCACCTTCAGGTTGTCGAAGGGCGGCTTGCGCATGTTGAAGATCAGGTAGGCCTGGGGCGAGAACATCTCCCAGCCGGCCGTGGTGTATTCCACCTTGGGCAGGGCGCGCAGGCGCTTGATGTCGACGTTGTCCACGTCGCCGCCGCGCAGCACGTCCACGCTGCCGCGCTCGAAGGCCACGGCGCGCGAGGCCGAGTCGGGGATCACGTTGAACACCAGTTCATCCAGGTATGGCTTGCCCGGCTTCCAGTAGTCGGGGTTGCGTACCAGCTTGATGTATTCGCCGCGCTTCCATTCCTTGAACACGAACGGGCCGGTGCCGATGGGCTTCTGGTTGGCCGGATTGGTCATGTAGTCGGTGCCGGCATAGATGTGCTTGGGCATCATCGGCGCGAAACCGGGTTCGAACATCAGCATGAAGGCCGGGAAAGGCGACTTCAGCTTGATGACCACGGTCTTGGGGTCGGTAGCCTGGACCGAATCGACGAATTTGTTCAGGATGACCCGCGCCCGGGCATGGGTCTTGGGCAGCATGTCCGACAGCGTGAAGACCACGTCGTCCGCCGTGAAAGGCTGGCCGTCGTGCCACTTGACGTTGTCTTGCAGGTGGAAGGTATAGGTCAGGCCGTCGGCGGACGCTTCCCACGATTTGGCCAGGCCCGGCTGGGGCTTGAGGTCGGTGGAATAGGTCAGCAGGCTTTCGTAGATCTTGCCGGCGACGAACTGGGTGGGGCCTTGCTGGTTGATGGCCGTGACAATCACGGGCGGCTCAGGCTGGACGATCATGTTCAGCGTGCCGCCCTTGGTCTGGGCCAGGGCCTGCGTAGCGGGCAATGCGGCCGCCAGGAGCAGGGCGCCGATGCTGAGGGAGAACCATTTCTTCGATTTCACTGCGAGCCTCCGGGCTGGAAGAGTGTCTGTCAGGCGGCCGCCTGTCGCGCGGCGCGTGCCGGCTATAACAAGCAAACCTTGTGCCACCTGGGTTTCTCAGGGAACTGCGGGTGGAGCTGCTACAACAATGCTTCGTATAGGTGCAGATACGGCGCCGCGCACCAATGCGGCGAATGCAGTGCACGGGCGGGGTGCCGCCGCGAACACGGACTACAAGGTGATATCGATCCAGGTGGTCTTCAGGTCGCTGTACTTGTCCAACGCGTGCAGCGACTTGTCGCGTCCAAAGCCCGATTGCTTGACGCCGCCGAACGGCACGGTGATGTCGCCGTCGGCATAGCAATTGACCCAGACCAGGCCGGCCCGCAGGCGACGCGACAAGCGGTGTGCGCGGCCCAGGTTGGCGGTCCAGAGCCCGGCGCCCAGGCCGTAGGCGGAATCGTTGGCCAGGGCGATGGCCTCGTCCTCCGAGCGGAATCGCTGCGCGGTCAGGACCGGGCCGAAGATCTCTTCGCGGACCAGGGCGCTTGACGCATCGGCGCAATCAAAAATGGTGGGTTCGATGTAGAAGCCGCCGCTGTCCGTGCGCACCTGGCGCCCGCCGATGCGCAGCGTCGCGCCATCGGCCTGGCCAGCTGCGATGCGCGCCATGACCGAACGCATCTGGCGTTCGTCGACCATGGCGCCCAGCGTGGTGGCCGGGTCCAGCGGATTGCCGGGCCGCATTTCGGCGGCGTGGTGCGCCACCTTTTCCATGAAGGTGTCGTAGATGGCGTCGTGCACGTACAAACGAGATCCGGCGATGCACACTTCGCCCTGGTTCGAGAAGATCGCCAGCGCGGCGATCAACGCGGCGCGGTCCAGGTCGGGGCAGTCTTCGAAAATGATGTGCGGGGACTTGCCGCCGCATTCCAGCCAGACGCGCTTCAGGTTCGATTCGCCCGAATAGGTCATGAAGCGCTTGCCGGTGGCGGTGGATCCGGTGAAGGCCACGCAATCCACGTCCGGGTGCAGGCCCAACGCCTGCCCGGCGATGGGCCCGGTGCCGGGCACCACATTGAAGACGCCGGCGGGAATGCCGGCGGCTTCCACCAAGGCCGCCAGCCGCAGCGCGCTCAGCGACGATTGCTCGGCGGGCTTGAGGATGACACTGTTGCCGGCGGCCAGCGCCGGCGCCACCTTCCAGGCGGCCATCAACAGCGGGTAGTTCCAGGGCACCACGGCAGCCACCACGCCGACCGGCTCGCGCGTGACGGTCGCCAGCACATTCTGGCCGGTGGGCGCGATTTCGTCGTAGCGCTTGTCGATGGCCTCGCCATACCAGGCATAGCACTGCGCGGTTTCCGGCAGGTCGAACGCCAGCGCGTCGCGGATCGGCTTGCCCATGTCCAGGGTTTCGATCAGGGCGAGCTCTTCGGTGTGATCGGTGATCAGCTGCGCCAGCTTGAGCAGCCGCGCCTTGCGCTCGCGCGGCGGCAGGCCAGACCAGACGCCGCTGTCAAAGGCGCGCCGGGCGGCGGCGACCGCACGGTCGACGTCGGCCTGGCCGCAGGCCGCCACGTCGGCCAGCTTGCGGCCGTCGATGGGGCTGGTGGCCACGAAGGTGGCGCCGTCGGCGGCATCGGCATAGGCGCCGTCGATATAGGCCTGGCCGCGCAGCGTCAGCGAGCCGGCCCGGGCTTGCCAGTCATTCAGGGTGTATTGGGGCATGGCAGTGTCCTTGTCCAGATTCAGCGCGCGGCGTTGGCCCGCGCTACCATCGCGTCCAGCAGCACGTTGCAACCCGCTTCCAGGTGGCCGGGCTGGGCGTCTTCGATTTCGTTGTGGCTGATGCCGTCTTTGCACGGCACGAAAATCATCGCGGTGGGCGCCACCGCCGCCATGTAGACGGCGTCGTGGCCGGCGCCGGTGACGATGTTCATGGCCGGCAGGCCGCGCTGTGCGGCGCCCTGACGCACCTTGTCCACCAGGTCCAGGTCGAACGGCGTGGGACGGAAGTACTGCACGTCCTTCACCTCGACCTCCACGCCGTGCTTGTCGGCAATCTCGCGGCACACCTGGCGCCAGGCCTGGTCCATGCGCGTCAGCGTGGCTTCGTCTTCGTGGCGCAGGTCGGTGGTGAAACGCACCTGGCCCGGGATCACGTTGCGCGAACCCGGGTGGGCGTGAATCTCGCCCACCGTGCCGCGTCCATGGGGCTGGTTGGCGTTGGCGATATTGACGACGGCCTGCAGCAAGTAGCTGGCGGCGAACAGTGCATCGCGGCGAATGCCCATGGGCGTGGGGCCAGCATGCATTTCCATGCCCGTCACGGTGACGTCGTACCAGCGCAAGCCCAACGACCCGGTGACTACGCCGATCACCTTGTCTTCATGTTCAAGGATGGGGCCTTGTTCGATATGCGCCTCGAAGTAGGCGTCCACTGGACGTCCGCCCACCGGGTCCTGGCCCGCATAGCCGATGGCCTGCAGTTCATCGCGCACCGCGATGCCCTTGGCGTCGCGCGCATTCAGCGCCGTTTCCAGCGGAAACTTGCCGGCGAACACCCCTGAACCCATCATCACCGGCACAAAGCGCGAGCCTTCCTCGTTGGTCCAGATGGCGACTTCCAGCGGTGCTTCGGTCTGCACGCCTGCGTCGTTCAGGGTGCGCATCACTTCCAGCCCAGCCAGCACGCCGAAGCAGCCATCGAATTTGCCGCCCGTGGGTTGCGTGTCGATATGGCTGCCGGTCATTACTGGCGGCAAGGCGTCGTTGCGGCCAGCGCGGCGGGCGAAGATATTGCCCACCTGGTCCACGCGCACCGTCAGGCCTGCGTCGCGCATCCAGCCGGTGACCAGGTCGCGGCCTTGGCCATCCAGCGCGGTCAGGGCCAAGCGGCAGTTGCCGCCTTTGGGAGTGGCGCCGATCTGGGCCAGATCCATCAGGGATTGCCAGAGACGGTTGCCGTTGACGGACAGGGAAGAAGTCATGGAAGGGCCTCGTTCGGATCAGTGGGAAAGCGCGGCGGCTTGGCGCGCCAGGGCCGCGGTGCGGATGGAGGTAAGGGTCTGGCCGGGGGCGATGCCGTCGGCGTCATAGCGGATTTCCAACAGCGCCGGCCGCTGTTCGCGGTCGGCAAAGGCCAGCGCGCGGTCGAACGCCGCAGCGAAATCCTCGGTGCGTTCGACGGCCTCGCCGTAGCCGCCGTAGCCGCGCACGATCTGGGTGAAATCGGGGTTCTCGAATTCCAGCGCGATGGGTCGGCCGGGGAACTCGCGTTCCTGGTGGGCGCGAATCGTGCCCCACATGCCGTTGTTGAACACCAGCACGACGATGCCCAGGCGGTATTGCTGCGCCACGCCCAGTTCCTGCAGGTTCATCTGGAAGCAGCCGTCGCCGGCGTAGCAGACCACGGTCTTGCCAGGGTGCTCCAGCTTGGCGGACACGGCCGCCGGCAGCCCGTAACCCATGGCGCCCACGGTGGGCGCCAGGCTGGTACCCGGGCCGGTGAACTGGCGGTAGCGGTGCGGATACAGGGCGTAGTTGCCGGCGCCGACGGTGACGCAGGCGTCCGGCGCCAGGCGCTGGTTGACGATCGCGGCAACCGCGTCCAGGCCCAGCGGCCCAGGCGAGGGCAGGGGGGTAAGCGAATCCAGATAGTCGGCACGGGCCTCACGCACGGCGCTGCCGCGCGGCGCGGCATGGGACGGCTGCAACGTCGCCACCGCCCGCGCAAAGCCCGCGACGCTCGCGACGATGGCCTGGGTTGGCGCGAACACACGCCCCAGCTCCTGCGCGTCGGGATAGACGTGGATGAGTGTTTGCCGGGGCATCGGGCTTTCCACCAACTGGTAGCCCTCGGTGGTGGCTTCGCCCAGGCGGGTGCCCACCGCCAGGACCAGGTCGGCCGTCCTGATGCGGGCTCGCAGGGCGTCCGTCATGCCCCAGCCCACCTGGCCGGCGGCGTTGGGGTGGCGCTGGTCAAAGCACTCCAGGCGGCGCCAGGCCGTGCCCACCGGCAGCTCGAAGCGTTCGGCGAAGGCACTGATCTGGCTGATGGCTTCGTGCGTCCAGCCGCTGCCGCCCACCACCATGACCGGGCGTTCGGCGGCGTCGAGCAGTTGCCGCATGCGCTCCAGGTCAGGGGCGCCGGGGCTGGCGACCACACGCGGGTAGCGCGGCAGATCGGGGACGGTGGCGGTGCCCCACAGCGTGTCTTCCGGCAGCGCCAGCACCACCGGGCCCGGGCGGCCGCTGGTGGCGGTGGCGTAGGCGCGGGCCACGAATTCGGGAATTCGGTCGGTGCGGTCGATCTGCGCGACCCACTTGGCCATCTGGCCGAACATGCGGCGGTAGTCGATTTCCTGGAAGGCCTCGCGTTCGTAGAAATCATTGCCGACCTGGCCGACGAACAGGATCATCGGCGTCGAGTCCTGGAATGCGGTGTGCACACCGATGCTGGCATTGGTGGCGCCCGGTCCGCGCGTGACAAAGCAGATGCCGGGTTCGCCGGTCAGTTTGCCGTAGGCCTCGGCCATGTAGGCGGCGCCGCTTTCCTGGCGGCAGACCACGGGTTCGATGGCGCCGCGGTGCTCGTTCAGCGCGTCGATGCAAGGCAGATAGCTTTCGCCCGGGATCATGAAAATCCGGCGCGTGCCGTGAATGCGCAACTGCTGCATCAATATCTGGCCGCCATTGCGCGGCAGGGAGGGTACAACCGTCATGCAAGCACTCCAGGGATGAGCTGTCCGCGTGCGGCGCGGCAGAGGGTTCCAGGCGAATCGGCGGGCGCGGCCGCCAGGGCGCGCGGTCTAGATGTCGGGCCGGATGCTCCCGTCGTCGTCACCGAAGTCTTCCCGCAGCCGGGCCAGGATGCCGATCAGGTGCGCATGCATGGCATGGCGCGCGCGAATCGGATCGCGGGCCAGGATGGCCGTCAGAATGCGCTGGTGCTCGGCGTGGGCCACCGCCCAGACCTTGGTGTTGACGAAATAATCCTGCATGCGGCTAAAGACCGGACTGGCCAGGCTCAGATCCCATAAATGGGCCACCGAGGCGGCCAGCGCGGCGTTGCCGCAGGCGGCGGCGATGGCGCGGTGGAATTCGCGGTCGTGCAGACCGGGCGCATCGGTCAGCGACATGCCGTCGTGGGCCTTGCGGATGGCGGCGAGTTGCGCGTCGGAACCTTGCTGCGCGGCCAGTGCGGCGCATTCGGGTTCGATCAACATTCGCGCTTCCAGCAGGTCGAAGGGGCCGATGTCGTCCTGGACGGCCGACGCGGGGTAGGGGCCGGCCGGCGCGGTGTTCTCCCGCGTGGCCGTGACGAAAACGCCCGTGCCCACGCGCACTTCGACATAGCCTTCGATTTCCAGGGCGATCAGCGCTTCCCGGATCGACGCGCGGCTGACCTGCAGTTGCTCGGCCAGTTCCCGCTCTGACGGCAGCCTGCCGCCGTGCGGAAAATCGCCCGCCCGGATACGGCCGGCGATCTGGTCGGCAATCATGCGGTACAGGCGGGTGACGGCGACGGCTTGGAAGGTGTTCATCAAGAATGCTGCGGGAATGATGGTCTAGTGGTCAGGCCACTTATGTTGGAAGCTTCTCATTGAAATAAAAGAAAAAACAGGGCTATCGAGGGAAAACGATCAGAGGGGTTTCCCCTCTTTCTCTCTAGTGGTCAGGCCAGTTAGGAAGGCGCTGTGCGGCCCGGTGCGCTTTACAGTTTTTGAACAAATGCTGAACAAATCCAGCGCCCTTGTGACAGGGCGCGAACCCGATAATCGCTGCGCCCTGATGTGGGGTGGACGGGGGCGGGGCATTGCGTACGCCAGCAACAGGAGAGTGGCGTGCGGCATGGCGAAGCCCTGGCATTCAAGCCGGATTTTTGGCGGGTCGGCATCGGCATGGCGGTATTCGCCCTGGCGTGGTTATGGCTGTCGGACCGGGCCGTGCTGGCGCCGCCCACCGATAACATCGAACAACTGATCTGGGTGCGCAGCCTGGAATGGGGCTATTACAAGCATCCGCCCCTGCCGACCTGGCTGCTGTGGCCGGTGGTGCAGGTGCTGGGCTGGTCTGCCTGGACCACCTACCTGCTGGGCGCCGCGTGTACGTTGGGCGCGTTCGCGCTGATGTGGGGGCTGCTGCGCGGCATGCGGGGCGAGGCGTACGCGGCCACCGCGGCATTGGCGGGCCTGTGCGTCACGTTCTACAACGGCCGCCTGTATTTCTATAACCACGAAATCGTCCTGATTCCCTTGGTCGCGGGGTGTGCGGCAGCCTGCTGGAAGGCCTATTCCACACGCCGGATCGGCTGGTGGATCTTGCTGGGGGCCTGCCTGGGCCTGGGCGCCCTGGCCAAGTACCAGATGGCGGTCGCCGGACTGGCGGTGCTGCTGTTCTGGCTAAGCCAGAAAGCCTGGCGCGATGCCATGCACGTATTTGGGCTGCAGGTGGCCGGCCTGACCGCGCTGGCCGTGTTCGCCCCGCACCTTATCTGGCTGATCGGCCACGATTTCGAACCCTTGCAATACGCAATGGCTTCGTCCCTGGCTGCCGGTTTGCCATGGGGCGCCCGCATCCACGAAGTCGTCAACTGGTGGGGCGACCAGTTGTTGAACCGCGCCTTGCCGGCCTGGGTGTTCCTGATGGCGCTTTGGCTGCTCGGGCGACGCGCGCGTCGTGCCGACGCCGGGCTCGCCATGGCTACGGCTCAGACTGCGGTCGCCAGTCCGGCTCCGATTGCAGCCGTCGCGTCCGCGCTGGCGACGCCCACGGTGCCGGCCAGCGGTGCCGGCCGCGCCTTGTTGCTGTCCTTCGGCTTGACGCCCCTGACGTTCGTCAGCGTCATGACCCTGATCTCGGGCTCGCACATCCAACTGCATTGGGGCACGCCTTTCCTGCTGTTCATCGTGCCGGCAGTGATGGAAATGGTGCGCGGCAGCTGGAGCGCATCGTTCCGGCCGCGCCAGGCGGTATGGGTCTTCATCGTGATTCAGCTGCTGCTGATGGCGCGTGTGGAGCTGACCTCGCCCACCGGCGCCGGCCTGCTGCGCCGGGCCACGGACTGGCGCTATTTCGATGCACAGGCGTTGGCCGACGCCCTGCATGCCCCCGCCGTTGCCAAGCTCGGAGGCCCGGTCCAGGTGATCTCCGGTTCGTGGGCCGAGTCCGGGGCGCTGGCGCTGCGGCTACCCGAGAGGCCGCTGGTGCTGATCGACGGGCAGTTTCAGTTCAGCCCGTGGGTGCGGGCAGACCTGGTCGCTGATTGCGGCGCGCTCGAGTTGCAGCGCGCCAAGACGCCGCCCGAGGGGTTCGGCCCCGTGGGCCCGGCGTTTCCATTGCTGTACTGGCGAGTCAGGCGGCCGACGGCGGCCTGCGACGCAAGCTGATACGCCCTAGGCTTGCTCGCCCGGTTCCGGCGTTTGGGTGAAGGCCCGCACCATCCGAGAGATGCCGTCCAGTTCGTCGTGAGCGCCCACGACCCAATCGGGTTTCTCGAAAGGGCTGTCCGATGGCGCCTTGTCCAGGTTGGCCTTCAGGTCGTCCAGCAATTCGAGCGCCATGTCGGTGGCCTGCGGGCTGCTGCGGGTGGAAAGGGCGATGGCAATCGCCAGCGCTTGGCGCAGGGCGAGCAGGCGGCCGTCCAGTTCGGTGTCCACGGGGGTGTCCTTGTCGTGAATGGGGAATGGCCGCATTTTACGGGCCGAGCGCCCGCTCGGCGGGTGGATATTTGCGCAAGATCAAGGCGGGCGGGCCGTCGCAGGCGAATAATTCAAGGTATGCAAGCCGCCCTACGCCCACTTTCCGCCGAGCCGCCCGCGCAAGCCGCCGAGCCTTTCTTTCCGCCCCAGTTGCTGGCCCGGCTGGACAAGAACGGTCCGCGCTACACCTCTTATCCCACGGCGGACCGTTACCACGGCGGGTTCGGCGAATCCGACTATCGCCAGGCGCTGCGCCAACGGCGCGAAGCCACCCCGGCCGAGCCCCTGTCGCTGTATGTGCACATTCCTTTCTGTGATTCGGTCTGTTATTACTGCGCCTGTAACAAGGTAGTGACTCGCCATCACGACCGGGCTGCCCGCTACCTGGACGCTTTGGCCCACGAGATTGCCCTGCACGTGGCTGAGCTGGGCGGGGGCGTGCCGGTGTCGCAACTGCATTTCGGCGGCGGTACGCCAACCTTTCTGTCAGACGACGAACTTGAACGCCTGATGGCGGATTTGCGAGCCGCGTTCCGTTTCGAGCCGGACGCCGAAATCTCCATCGAAGTCGACCCCCGTACCGCCACGCCGCAGCGGCTGGCGCAATTGCGCAAGCTGGGCTTTAACCGACTGAGCTTCGGGGTGCAGGATTTCGACGCGCGGGTGCAGGTGGCGGTGCACCGCGTGCAGTCCTTCGATGACGTACGCGACCTGATGCAAAGCGCCCGCACATTGGGCTACGCCTCGGTCAACGTCGACCTGATTTACGGCCTGCCGTTGCAGACGACAGAGTCGTTCGCGCGCACCATTGCGCAGGTCAGCGCGCTGCGGCCCGACCGCATCGCCCTGTATGCCTACGCCCACTTGCCAGAACGCTTCAAGCCGCAGCGCCGCATCAATGAGGCCGATCTGCCGGATCGGGCCACGCGTGTCGGCTTGCTCAGCGCAGCCATCGAGGGGTTTCTCAAGCAGGGCTACACCTACATCGGCATGGACCACTTCGCGCTGAACACGGACGCCTTGGCGATCGCCAAGCAGCGCGGCGAACTGCACCGCAACTTCCAGGGCTACAGCACGCAACCCGACCGGGACCTGATCGCGCTGGGCGTGTCGGCGATCGGCCGCATCGGCAATACCTACAGCCAGAACGCCAAGGACCTGGACGGCTACTACGCCGCCATCGAAGCCGGCCGCTTTGCGGTCGAAAGAGGCCTGGCGCTCAATGCCGACGATCTGGCGCGGCGCGAAGTGATCATGGACATCATGTGCCAGGGGCGCGTGGATTTCGCCCGCGTCGAATCACGTCATGGTTTGCGATTCGGCGACTATTTCGGACCCGAGCTGTCCCAAGTGGCCAACCTGGCCGAGCTTGGGCTGGTCAACCTGCGCGCCGGGGAATTGCGGGTAACCGGCCTGGGCTGGTATTTCGTCAGGGCGGTTGCCATGGCCTTCGACGGCTATTTGCGTAGCGCCTCCACAGGGGCCAGTTACTCGCGCATTATCTAGGCGCAGCAGGCTTGGCCGGCCCAAGTGGACTTGGCGGCGCTTCGGCCTATTCCGTGAATTTCTCCCGCAGATACAGCGCCAGCGCCAGGTCGTCGGACAACTGCAATTTGCGCATCGCCCGGCGCTTGTGGGTGCTGATTGTCTTCTTGCTGCGCATCAGGCGCGTTGATATCTGCGTAACCGACAGGCCCTGGCTGATGTGCCGCAAAATCTCGACTTCCGAGGTGGTCAGCAGGGCATGCGGATGGGTGGGGGAGACGGCGCGGATCTTGCCATCTTGCACGGACAGGAAAGGATCCCGGCCGCTCAGCACGCCTTGGATCATTTCGGGTAGCAGGATCATGCCCCATTGTTTGGCCAGATAACCGTTGGCGCCCGCCCGGAAGGCGGCAAATTGGGTTTCCAGGCGGTTGCCGGCTGAAAACGTGATGATTGCCATGTTGGGATGGTAGCGCCGCAGCCGACGCAGGTAATTCACGCCGTCCCAAGGTTCCTGCGGCAGGTAAAAATCGACCAGCGCTGCGTCGCAGGGCGCCGCGGCCAGCTTTTCGAGCAGGCCGCGCGCCGAGGTTTCGCGATGCAGAACGCGAAAGCCGGGGCGGGAATCCAGGAATGCGCCCACACCCAGCGAGACGACGGGGTGGTCGTCCAGAATCGCGACCCGGATTACCGGCGGGGGTTGCGACATCAAAAGATGCTTGCGTGAATTGGGGCGGTGGCTGTCTTTCCTGCCGCACGCTCTATCGGCGGGAAGTGAGGCGGAATCTGGTGTTGACACAATTTTCATCGATGCTCCACTGAATGGCCACGCGAACGCGGGTGGCGGCAGCGCGGGTCTGCCAAGGGCGTCCCGTGCGTACGTCGTGATTGGTCCAAAATCTGTACGGGCAGATTACGTTTTGTTGGGCTGTGCGGATCAGAATCGGTGGAAAATCGGACCGAAGTACCGCTGGGGTTTACGCTGAGCGGAAGCCACCGCCCGTTGCAGTTGCTCGCGGTGTTTCAGCCTTCGGGTAATAATCGCTTCCGGAACGGAAGTCCGGGCCGGCATCTTGCCGGACCGGGGCGCAAGGCAAGCACGGCGGCGGGTGGCGAATGCCAAAGAAGATTCTGGTGGTGGGCAGGGACGGTCAGCTAGGCTTTGAGCTGCGGCGCAGCCTTGCGCCCTTGGGCAACGTCGTGGCCACCGGCCGCAGCGATTGCGATCTGACGTATCCGCTGCAGATCGCGCGGCTGGTGCGCCGCGAAAAGCCCGACGTCATTGTGAACGCAGCGGCCTTCACGGCTGTGGAGCGCGCGGAAGAGGATACGGTTCGCGCCATGCGCATCAACGCCGAGGCTGCGGGCGAACTCTCGGCGTTGGCGGCCGCTCGCGGTGCACTGATCATCCACTATTCGTCCGACTACGTCTTCGACGGCGCCAAGGCCGGTGCCTATACCGAGCAGGACGTGCCCGCTCCCCTGAACGCCTATGGTCACAGCAAGCTTGCCGGCGAACGCGCGGTGCAGGCGATGAATCCGGCGCATCTGGTGCTACGCACCTCGTGGATTTATGGTGTCTTTGGCAACAGCTTTCTCAAGACCATGCTGATGGCGCTGCGCCAGCCCGAAGCGCTGCGCGTGGTGAGCGACCAGCGCGGCGCGCCCACCGGCGCGGCCTTCGTCGCCGATGCGACCGCCCTGATGGTGGCTCGTTACCTGACGCATCCGACAAACGAGCAATTCCCGTTCGGCCTGTATCACCTGGCCGCCTCGGGGGACGCCAGTTGGCACGAATACGCCTGTTTCATCGCGCAGCAAGCGCGCCGGGCAGGCCTGGCGGTGACGCTTACGCCAGCGGACATCCGTCCGGTTCCGTCCGACCAATATCCCACCTCCGCCCGCCGTCCGTTGAATTCGCGGCTGGACAGCCGGCTGCTCGAGCGCACGTTCGGCATCCGCGCGCCGCACTGGGAAGAGGGCGTGGTGCATGCGCTGGCCGCGATTGCGGACAGCCGCAACCTGGCCTGACGCTGCCCCAGCCGCGCGCCGGTGTGCGGTGTCGCGCTTTTGCCACGGAATGGGCGCAAAGGGTGCTACAATCGGCAACGATAAGCCCACCAGCCACGGCTGGAGCGGCTAGCGCAAGTCCAATCCTGAAGGCCTAAAACATCATGTTTTTCCCGCTGGCACGAACTACGACCCGGAACTTTCGCCCTATGTCGC
>JBEBOQ010000051.1:0-33268 GCA_040396375.1 Achromobacter xylosoxidans | reverse complement strand
TCGTAACCTGCATGAATGACTGCTATCAAGCACTTCGACTGACTCCTGCGGGTCGGAAGCAGACATCGCTTGATGTCCATGCCGGCAATACCTGTGGCCAAATTGCCCCGCTCGGCAGATAAGGCATCCGTCATCGCCGTATACTCATCCACTACCGTCACCAACGGTAGCCCGGTTTGGAAGCCGGTAAAGTCGTCGGTGCCGACCTCACAAGTCAGCACGCCTTAGCACGTCCAATGGGCGGGCCTTGGCAGGGGTGCGCTTGCGCACGCCGGTTCCGACGATCCGGTCTTCCAACCTTGTCCTGTGTCCGCCCACCCCATTTGGAAGTGGGGTAGCGGAATTTCCCACATCGTCGGAGGAAGTTCATGCAATCTCACCCCCTCACCCAAAACCCGTGGCTAGTCGATACCGACCCGGAGCACGGCCTGATTCCCCTTGCCCCGCTTTACAACATCGAACGCGCCCGCTTCGCGATCGAGACCATCGCGCGTCTTGTTGGTAACAGCGCCGCCGAACCTGACGCGACCGGCGCGCAGCCGTTGGATGCATGGACCGTCGCCGCACTGATGGGCGGCGTGGAAGGTCTGTGTGCTCACGTAGGCACGTTGACCGACGTCCTGCTGGAATCAGCGCGTGCCTGCACGGATGACGCAAGCTTCGGCTGCCCTACCCACGACGCGCCCAGGTCGATGCAGTAGGCCTGCTATGACGGCTTGGGCTTGACAGCGCAATACGCACCCAGTCCCAGCCGTCACCCCCGAGCCATCACTCAAGCCCTCACCCCACCCGTCGAAACGCCCTTCGATACATCGTCGGACTCGTCCCCACGATCCCCAAGAAATGCTCCCGCAACGACACCGCTGACCCAAACCCGACCTCCATCGCGACCCGCTCCACCGGCAGGTCCGTCGTCTCCAGCATCCCCCGCGCACGATTCACCCTGGCTTGGATCACCCACTGCAGCGGACTCACGCCCAGCAGTTCCTGAAACCGCCGATTCAACGTCCTGACGCTGACCGCAGCCTGGTCGGCCAGCGCGCGCACGGTCAGGTTCTCGTCCAGCCGCCCCTCTATCCAATGCAGCAACTGCGTCAGATCCGTATGTGACGTCGGCGTTGGCCTGACGATGAACTGCGCCTGACCACCCGCACGTTCCAACGGCACCACCGCCAACCGCGCACTATTGGCCGCGACGGCCGCGCCGTGATCGCGCTTGATCATGTGCAGGCATAAATCCATCCCGGCTGCCGCGCCCGCGGACGTGAGCACCTGGCCGTTGTCGACGAACAGCACGTTGGGGTTCACCTGAATCTTGGGATAGCGCTGCGCCAGCTGATCAGCCGCTTTCCAATGCGTGGTGGCCTTCATGCCGTCGAGGATGCCGCTGGCGGCCAGGACAAAAGCGCCCGTGCAGATGGAGGCAATGCGGGCGCCTGCTGAATGGGCGTGGCGAACGACATCCACGATGTCTTTCGGCACTTCTTGCGTGGGGTCGGCCAATCCTGGAATGACCACGGTATCTGCCGTGCGCGCCACGTCCAGCCGCGCGCGAACGTGCAAGTCATAGGCGTGCGTCTTGACCCGCGGCCGGCTGGCGCAGACGTCGACCTGATACGGAAAACGTCCGTCCAGCGTTTCGGCAAGCTGGAAGATCTCGCAAGGCATGGCGAGGTCTCCCGCGACCAGGCCGTCAAAGGCGAGAACGGCGACGCGGTGGGGGGCGGGTAGGGGCATGCATGAGGTTCCGAGGGATTGACGGGCCAATTGGGATAGCAAGGGCACGCGGATCAGGACACCAGACCCACTTTGGACGACTGAGGCCGACGGATCCAGCGATAAAACCCGCTTGGCCGATTTCTTTCGAAAATTGGCATTTTGGCCAATGGCCGTCAATGCCGCCACCCCCGACAATGCCGCTGATCCCATCACCCGACGTAGCCGCCATGCCCCTGAAAGACCCCGACCCCTCAACCCCTGCCCTGTTCAAGTGGGCAGCCATGCTGGAAGGCGTAACGCTACTCGTCCTGCTCGGCATCGCGGTGCCGCTGAAGCACCTGGCCGGGGTGCCCAACGTGGTGTCGTGGGTGGGCCCGGTGCATGGCGTGGCGTTCATGGTCTATATCGCGCTGGCCTGCAATGTGGCTGCGGCGCAGGGCTGGCCGCGCAAGCGGTTGGTGTGGACGTTGCTGGCAACGGTGGTGCCGTTCGGCGGCTTCGTGATTGCACGGTCGTTGGGCCGCACGGTGCGGGCGTAAGCGATGGGGTATCTGCTGATCAAGTCGCTGCACATGACGCTGGTGCTGTTCTGGGTATCGGGAATGGTGGTGCAGGCGTTCGTGCTGACGGCGGCCGACAAGCTGGCGGGGCCGGCGCTGCCGCAGGAGCTGGCGCGGCTGCGCTTGCTCCGCAAGTGGGAGCGCATGCTGACGACGCCAGCGATGGTGGGCGCGCTGGCCAGCGGCGTGTATCTGGCGACCAGTGCGGGGTGGTTTGGTAGCGCGTGGCTGTCGGTGAAGCTGGCGCTGGTGCTAGCCCTGGCGGCGGTGCATGGCATGCAGGCGGGACGGCTGCGGCGGCTGGCCGAAGCGGCGGGGGATATGGGCGAGGTGGGGCGCGGACGGCTGTTGCCGGTGGTGCTGACGGCGCCGGTGCTGATCATTCTGCTGGTGGTGGTGAAGCCGTTCTGACGCTGGCCAGGGTGCGCGAGCGCATGGCCGCTTGGAGGCCGAAAGTCACGGATCCTGAAAAACCGGACCGAATAACCGGACCATATACCGGCAGAATAATCGGCAAATACGATTCCAATAGGATCGGCTATTTCATTGAAATTTCAATGAAATATAGGCCTCGCAGCTGGAAAATAAACCGGCAAAAATTCAGGTGCATTTGCGTGTTTGACACACCGCATCAACTCGTTCCGCTGCTGCTGCCTGGCACTCATTTACTATCCTCTCGTTGAGCAGGCGGCCCATGTCTTAAACCGATCCGCCCGTATGGGCGGGTATGCGCACGATGTCACGCGACTAGCCCTTCTCGAAGCCCATCCGATCTGGCCGCGCACGGCATTCCTGCGTAAACTCCCCCGCATGCTACGCATCGAAAACCTCACCAAGCGCTACGGCGACTATCTCGTCTTTCAGGGCCTGACGCACGCGTTCCCGCCGGGATGCGTGGCGCTGTGCGAAGAAGACAGCACGGGCAAATCCAGCTTGCTGGGCATCATCGCGGGCGTGGTTGCGCCGGATGGCGGGGATGTCTGGATCGACGGTCATTCGCTGTCCCAAGCCCCGCAGCAAGCCCGTGCGCGCCTGGCCTATGTGCCGGACAACTGCCTGACGTTGCCGATGCAGACGGGGCGCGGGTTGCTGGAGCAAGTGGCCGCCGAGAAGAACGTTCCGCTGGACGATGCCACGCTGGATCTGGCGTACCGCCTGGGCTTGGAGCCGCACCTGGACAAGCGCTTCGAGCAGATGTCGACGGGCACGCGCCGCAAGGTCTACCTGACGGCAGCGAACTTGGGTGATCCGGCCGTTGTGATTGCGGATGGCGCGAGCAACGGGTTGGATACGGCGGCGCGCAACGTGCTGGCTGATGTGTTCAAGACCTGGGCACAAGACCGTGTGGTGCTGTTTGCCAGCCATGATCCCGAGCTGGTGCAGGCCTGCGGCGCGCGCCAGGTCGAGGTTGCGGCGCTGCGCTAGGCTACGCTTCCAGAAAGCCCAACGTCCGCAGCTCGGCGATGGCACCCTTCTCTTCGTCGCGCCGTTTCTTCGGCGCGGCCAGCGACGCGGTCAGCAGCATGGCCGGGTCGCTGGATTCATCGAATCCCCTCAGTACGCTGCCGGTCACCGGAAAGGCCTGGGCAAAGCTTGCGTCCAAGGCCTGGTAGCCCGGATAGCGGCCGCGCTTGTCCAGGATGACCTGGGTCTGCGGGTCGCGTTTGATCAGGTGCAGCGGCACGCCTTCGCAGCGCAATCCCAGTAGCTTGGCCTCGCTGATGTCCAGGGCCCAGTCAGTCTCTGCATAGAACGCGGCGCGCGCGGTCTCGAACTGTTCCAGGCGGTTTGCGTCTGTGCAGAAGGCTTCGGGCACCAGGTTGAGGTTGAGCTTGCCGATCTTGCCCACCAGTTTCACGCGCCGAAAGAACGAGGCCCAGACGAGCAGGATGGGATTGGTGGAAAGGTCTTGAACCACCACGTCCTCGAAGACGCAGGGCTGGATCATCGAGTTGACGGCGCGGCAGTCGGACAGGTGCACGTGCTGCACCCGCGACATGCGCGCCGGGACCTTCACCATCGACAGGCTGCAGTTGTCGAAGGTGCAGTCATGAAAATGCAGGTCCTGAAAGTGGGATTGGCCTTTGTCGTAGGCCATCTGGAATGTCGCGCCTTCGATTTTCTGCATCGGTCGCTCGCAGGATGATCCGCGGGGGCTTACTTCTCGGCGTATTGCTTGCTGGCCGTGTCGTAGACGTAGGTGACCGTGTCGGCGGCGCTGAGCTTGCGGGTCTTGTCGGGCCCGGTGATCATGGTGCCGCTGGGGGTGACGGTCAGGCGGGGCAGGTCGCTGCCGCTTTGGGCAACGAAGTCCAGCTTGCCGCTGCGAGCCGCGCACGGCATGACGGCGCCTTCGTCGCAGGCGGCGCTGTTGTCATCGCCGGTGAGGATGCTGCCCACGTAGCTCCAGACGTTGTCCTTGGCTTCGTCGCGCTGGCCGATATTGAAGACGAACAGGGCGTAGCCTTCGAAGCTGACGCCGGTCTCGAAACCCTGGGTGGGCACGGCCAGCACGAGCTTGCCGGCGGGGGTGCGGTATTCAAGGGGTTTGCGGCGGGGGTCGACGTTCTCGGGTTTTTCGTAGGCGCCGAACTTGCCGATCGTGTATTCCACGCCGCGGAACTTCCAGGGGCGTTCGGGCGACGAGCCATTCAGGGTGAAGGTGGCTTCGGCCAGGTTGACCTGGGTGTCGGGGCCGGCTTCGTCTAGGGGTTTGCCGTAGGTATCGCGGGTGTCCCAGACAAAGCCGGTGAAGTAGCGGGTGCCGTCCAGGTCGAAGGCATGGCCGAACCAGTAGGTGGCGGTGCGGCCATTGACCACTGTGTAGGAATCGGCGCCTTTGGTGTCAACGTCATAGATGGTGCTCAGGACGGTGGCGGCGTCGGGCGGGGTCACCGCGGCGGCTTGGGCGGCGTTCAATTTGGGCGCGACGGCATCGGCGGCCGTGGCGGCGGGGCTGAACAGGGTGGCCGCGGTGGCGGCGAACAGGCCTGCCAGCGCGGTGCGCAGACGTGGGGAGCGGGCGATAAGGCTGGCTTGCGGACGGGTTGTCATAGTGGGCATCTTGTTGTCGGCCATCGTTGAATGCGGCATGCGCCAGTCGCGCGTGGTGGAAGGCAGCAAAGGTCTGCCCTTGCGGGCAACGGGAAGCCTCTTCGGTGCTGCTGGCGGTCTGGCGCGATATGCGGCGCCATCTTAGTGGGGCGCCACGGTTCGCGTCCGACAGCAGTTTGCCAATTGTGTCGGACTGCAATAGGTGGCGATTCCACCGGGACGAAACGGGTGCGTGAACGGTAGGGCCGTTCCTGCAGTCAGGCGAGCAACGTCAACGCTTCGTCGAGCGAGAGCACGTCGGTGCGCGACGCGAACGCCGTTGAAAACAGATGCTCGTGCACGACCGCATCCGGATCAAAGCAACAGTCCTTGACGGTGTATAGCCGGAAATCTGCATCGCTGGCATAGGCGATGGACGACAGGATGACGCCGGTGGAGGCGATGCCCACCATGATCAGCGTGTCGATGCCCTTTGCCGAAAGCCGCAGTTCCAGGTCAGTGCCGAAGAACACGCTGGCGCGGTGGGCGATGATGACCGGTTCGCTGACCCGTCTGCCAAGTTCCGGCGATAGTTCGTCGTCGACGAACAGCCCCAGCTGCTTGATCCCCTGCCCGTTCTTGTTCAACGGGCTGACCTCGGGGTAGTCCGGGCTGAAGTGGATCTTGGCGAAATAGACGCTGATGCCAGCCTGCCGCGCGGCATCGCATAGTTGACGCGTGTTGGCGAGCAAGGTGGGCGCGACCGACGGGAACAGTTCCATGATGTCGGTCTGGTAGTGCATGACCAGCAACGCGGTCTTGGCCGGCACGATGGCGTGGCTGGGCTCAGCGGGTAGCGACATGGCGGGTATTCTCCAGTTTCTGGACATCAAGACCCATGCGCCGCCCCGACGCGAGCAAGTGCGCCACGGCGGCTTGCCTGGCGCGTTCGGGATCTTTGGCGTGGATGGCCTGGAACAACAGCTGGTGCTCTGCCTGCGCGGGCCGGGGGCCATGCGCGAGGGTGGCCGAATTCTGCCAGCCCATTTCGCGCGCCTTGAGCAACTGCCCTTCGATGAAGCTGCTGAAGGCGACCAGGTAGGCGTTCTGGGTGGACGCGGCGATGGCGGCGTGGAAGTCGACGTCGGCCTTGGACGCGGCGGGATAATCGCCGGCGTGCAGGTCCATGCGTTTGAGCGCGTCGCGCATTTTGGCCAGGTCGGCGGTCTTGCGCCGCAAGGCGGCCGCTTCCGCAGCGGCCGTTTCCATCCAGAATCTCAGTTCGAACAACTGGGCCAGATCCGCGGCCGAGGTCTCGCCCCGCGGCAGGCGGAAGACGCTGCCGGCGGGGTTGGCGGCGACGTAGGCGCCCACGCCTTTGGTGGTGACCAGGATGCCGTCCGCCTTCAATTGCGACACGGCCTCGCGGATGACCGGGCGGCTGCACCCCAGCGTCCTGGCCAGTTCCTGTTCAGCCGGCAGGCGCGAGGCGGGCGCGAAGCGGCCCTCGGCGATTTCTTTGCGGAGCGCGACAATCACCTGGTCGACCAAGGTCATGGGACGGTCGATAACTTGCATGTTTCCTTCCTAATCTAAAGACCCATAACGGACCAGACAAAGGCAAGGCAAGGCAGCGCCACTAACCGGCACTGCCCTGGCGCCATGATATCGCTTAGGTCCGGGCCATGGCGATGGCGCGCCTGGGGCTTCCCCCAAGGCAAGCGGGGCCGAAAAACTCCCCGTTGCACGCCGGATTATGCCTTGCTATGCTGTCTTACAGCCTTACAGCCCATTGCTACGCCGGAGTCGCTGCACGGCCCTATCCGCCGTGACCAAGGACGCCGCCCAGGAGCCGCTGCGCATGTCGTCCCCTTCCGATAGCACCATGGCGCTGCCACAGGCCAGTGATGGCCTGCCAGGCCGGCAAAGGCTTCTGGCGATCTCAACTCTACTGTTGGGCGCAGCGATCGCCACGCTGGATACCTCCATTGCCAATACGGCATTGCCCACGATCGCGACAGATCTGCGCACCACGCCCGACGCCTCGATCTGGATCATCAACGCCTACCAGATTGCGATGGTCGCGACGTTGCTGCCGTTTGCCGCGCTCGGCGACATCGTGGGTCACCGACGCGTCTACCTGTACGGCCTGCTCGTGTTCACGCTGGCCTCGCTGGCTTGCGGGCTGGCCGATTCCCTGCCGATGCTGATAGCTGCCCGCGTGCTGCAAGGCGTGGGCGCGTCGGGCATCCTGGGGGTGGGCACGGCCCTGATACGGCTGACGTTTCCCAGCAGCCAGATCGGCCGCGCCCAGGGGCTCAATGCGCTTACAGTGGCCGTGTTTTACGTGGTGGGGCCCTCTGTCGCGTCGGCCGTGCTGGCGGTCAGCACATGGCATTGGCTGTTCCTGATCAATATTCCCTTGGGCCTGCTGGCCATGGCAATGGCCTGGCGTACGCTGCCGCACAATGCACCGCGCCGGGCACCGCCGCGGTTTGATGGGGTTGCCGCCGTGCTGCTGGGCGCCACCTTTGCGCTGGCGGTGCTGGCGCTGGGCGATGCGGCGCATTACGCCGGTTGGACACGTATCTTGCTCGAGGCGGGCGCCGCCGCAGTCTGTTGCGCGCTGCTGTTGCGCCGGCAGCGCGCGCATCCCGCTCCCATGTTGCCGCTCGATCTCTTTCGCCGGCCGTTGTTCGCCATGTCCGTGGCGACATCCATCCTGTCTTACGCGGCGCAAGGCTTGGCGCTGGTCGCGCTGCCCTTTCTTTTCCAGATGAGCCTGGGGCGCTCGGATGTCGAAACCGGGCTGCTGCTGACGCCGTGGCCGGTGGTGGTGGCGGTCGCAGCGCCGATCGCCGGTTACCTGTCCGAAACGCGTTCTGTGGCGCTGCTGGGCGGCGGCGGGCTGCTGGTGCTGTGCATTGGCATGGTCTTGGTCGCATTGCTGCCGGCCCACGCGTCGGATGCCGACATCATCTGGCGGCTGGCGGTATGCGGCGCGGGCTTCGGGTTTTTCCAAGCGCCCAATCTGAAAGCCTTGACGACCAGTGCGCCGCCTGAGCGCGCCGGCGCCGCCAGCGGCATCATTCCCACGTCCCGCCTGATTGGACAGGCCACGGGCGCCGCGCTGGTGGCCGCCTGCTTCACCCTCGTGGGACAAGACGGCGCGACCACTGCGTTGTGGATTGGGGCGCTGATTGCGGGCGCCGCCTGCGTGGTGAGTTTCCTAAGAGTGCTAGCTCGTGAATAGCGTGCACGTCGCGTTGCGTGCAACGCGCGAAGAACCGCGCGGATACGCGGCGGACGGTCTGCGGAAACCGCACAGAGACGCCGCACACGCCTATACCTTCGGATAGCTTTTCCGCTCAAATAGGACGCATATTATGTGACATGCGACTGGAGAAAGTAGCCATCAAGAGTATGTGTGCAGCATCGCCGCCGACGCGTTTGTCGCGTTTGCCGGCGGCCTATCCCGCATCCAGAGAATGGCGCTGAATCCATCGCGATAGTCTCGTCCCGGCACGGACAGCGTTGCGCTTTTCCACGCCCCTCAATGGGCGCGCGGCTGCCGACGTTCGCTCCAAAAATCCGCCGGTCTATGTGAAAGAACCTTGCATCGCCACGATGCTTCTCCAGTCATCCACGGAGCTACACATGAATCGAGTGCGTCATTCCGGCATACAGCATCCATCGCCCTACTTCAACGAAGCGGAAGGCCTGAAGCGCAAGGCCAAGATCGACCGCTATCTGGACCAGAAAATGGAGGAATGGCGGCAGTCCATCCCGTATGCCTCTCACATGAAGGACACGAGCATCAACATGGCGTATTACCGCCGCACGTTGATCGAGCACATCTGGCGCATCCGGCTGTCGCGGGTCAGCCAGTCCAAGGCGATCTACAAGATCGCCCAGATCTCGCCGTCGGCCGCGCAGGACTACGCGCACTACCAGGCCGACGAAATGCTGCACGACAAGCTGTACATCCACGACTGCGAGGCAGCAGGGGTGTCGATGGAAGAAGTGATGAAGACGGAACCCTATCTGTCGACCCGGCTGTTCGAGGGCTTCTTCTACTACACCCTGGAACACGAGCATCCCATGGCGCCGGTGGTGTCGAACTACCTGGTGGAATACACCCAGGCCAAGTTGCAGCCGGACATCGTGAAGAACCTGCGTTCGACGCTGGGCCACGATATGGTCAAGGGCCAGGAAGCCCACCTGACTGTCGACACGCGAGACGATCATTCCATGGAAATGTGGAAGATCCTCAATCAGCTGATCCTCAGCGAAGACGACTACAACGCCGTCTTCAAGTACATCGACGACGTCCAGGCCATCCTGGCGATGTTCTTCCGTGAGATCTACGAAGACACCGTGCAGAAGCCAGCCGAGAAAGCCGCTGCCTGACACGGCGAGCCTGCCGCCCTGCCCGTGGCCGCCTGGCAGAAGGCGCGCCTGCAGGGCCGGCGCTTTCACGACCTCGCGGGCGCAAGGCCCCGTGCTGCCGGGCCTCCCCAGCTTTCAATTTACGTGGAGAAAGTATGTACCTACGCGTTGAACCGACCAAGGAACTGGGGACCCGGATGAGCGTCCCGGCGTCGAAACCCGAAACACAGCGCGCCATCCTGGCCGCCACGCTTGCCGATGGCACGTCGATCATCCGCAACGATTTGCGCTGCACCGAAACCGAAACCATGAAGATCGCCTGCCGTCAGCTCGGCGCGCGCATCGAAGAGGGCAACGGCGCCTTGTACATGACCGGCACCGGCGGCCAGTTCGCATCGAATATCGAGGTGATCGATGCCAAAGGCTCCGGCCTGGTGTTTCGCACGATGATGGCCCTGAGCAGCATGAAGGGAACCCCGACCATCCTCACCGGCGACGCGACCTTGCGCCGCCGCGTGATGCAGCCGCTATTCGACAGCCTTCGCCACCTGGGCGCGAATTTCACTTACCTGGGCGATGAAGGCAAGGCTCCGGTGATCAACTGGGGCGCCTCGTTAACCGGCAAGCATTGCCGGCTGGCGGGGGACATCAGCTCGCAGTTCATCACCGCGATTCTGATGGCCGCGCCGCTTACCCGGCACGGCATCAACATGACGGTTACGCCGCCGGTATTGTCGCAATCCTATCTGGCGCAAACGGTAGATACCATGCGCCGCTGTGGCGTCGACGTTCAGGTCGACCCCGACTACACGCAGTACCACGTGGCGCCCGGGGCATATCGCCCGTTCGAGACGCGCATCAATGCCGACTACACGTCGCTGTCCTACCTGCTGATGGCGTGTGCCATCTTCCCTGGCCGTTATCGAATCGGCGGCATACAGCCGGAAACGCTGCAGGGCGAAAAGCTGTTTGCCGACATCGTGCAGGCGCTGGGTGTGCGGCTGCAGTACGACGCCGACACGCTGCATGTGGATAGCGCCGGCGCGCGGCTGGAAGGCAGCTATGCGTTCGATGTCAGCAATGGCCCGAACATTATTCCGACGCTGGTCGCGCTGAGTCTCTTCGTGCGCGGCACGTTCACGGTGACGGGTGGGTCCGTTACGCGGTTCCATAAGTCGTCGCGCGTGGAATCGATGATCGGCGAGGTGCGCAAGCTCGGCGCCGATATCGAAGTGCTGCACAACGCCGAAGGCCATATCGATGGCTTCGTCACGCGCGGCCGGGCCGTCTACCCTGGCGGGGTTACGTTGAGCAGCCGGGGGGATCACCGAAATTTCATGTCGTTGTTCGTCGCGTCGTTGCGCTGCGAAGAGGCGTGCCACCTGGATGGCTACGCCGACGTGATCTGCTCGTTTCCAGACTTCATTGACCAGTTCCGCAGCCTGGGCGTGCAATGCGCGACGGCCAAGCAGTATTACTTGGAAGCGGCCGATGAATAGCACGCCGCCGGCGCCGTCCCGGCGCCCGCGATCCGAACGCAACTTCGTAACGGCGATGTGGGAGGTATACGTGGCTAGACAGATCAAGCTCTATACGAACACGACACATGACAATCTGCCAGACGAACGGGCCGGGCCCGGCCCTTTGCCCCAAGACGGGCTGGGCCGGTCCGCTGCGAGGTCTCAACGCGGCCCTGGCGCCAGCCCGGACGGGGAGCATCGCCAGGAGGAAGGCCCGTCCTATATCCCGCTGTCGTCCCGCCAGCATGAGATTCTTCAGTACATCATCGAAGGGCATCAAAACAAGACCATTGCGGATCTGCTCGGCATCGAGCTGGTGACGGTCAAGATGCACATCGGGATGCTGTTCAAGAAGCTCGGCGTGACGAATCGGACGATGGCAGCGGTAAGAGGCGTTGAACTCCTGAGTGATGCCGAGGATGCGGCGGCGCGGCACTACGGACGACGTCATCGCGGCCCGAAGTCGCGGCCGAGCGCCAACGAGTACACGTTGCCGGCGCGCGTGCGTGCCGCGCTGCGAGATCGGTCCTGAGCGCTCGCCGGGCCGCGCGGGGCCCGGCGCTGTCCCTGACTATTGGGCACTGTCAGGCCGCTGCGGCCACGGCGGCCGCCACCGACGGCATCACTAGCTCATCGAAGATATCGGGGATGATGCGTCCTTCATCCAGCATGGCGCCATCGACCAGGCCGGCCAAGGCATAGACTGCCGCGCACTTCATCGCATCGGTGAAGCGGGCCGCGCCGCTGTCGAGCACCCCTCTGAACAAACCCGGATAGGCCAGGCCGCCGTCGATCTGGTTGGGCAGATCGCTGCGGCCGGTGGCGACGATGGCGGCCAGGCCGGCCGCCTCGCTGGGCAGGATCTCCGGATTGGGGTTGGCCAGCGCGAACACGATGGGGTCGCGCGCCATTCGTGCCAGGTCCTCCACGGTGATGACGCCGGGGCCCGACACACCCAGGAAGACATCCGCGCCCGCCATTACGTCGCGCAGGCTGCCGGTTTCCTGCAGTGGATTGGTATGCGCGGCGAACCAGGCTTTGGATGCGTTCAGGTCGGTCCGCTTACGGTGGATGGCGCCGGCGCGGTCGCAGGCGATCAGCCGCTTCACCCCCAGGGCCAGGAAAATCTTGGCGCAGCCCGTGCCCGCCGCGCCCGCGCCCACCATTACCACCTTGATCTGGTCCAGGCGCTTGCCCACCAGCTTCAGGGCGTTGATCAAGGCTGCTCCGGCCGAGATGGCGGTAGCGTGCTGATCGTCGTGCAGCACCGGAATCTGCAACTGCCGGTGCAACTGGTCCTCGATCTCAAAGCAGCGGGGCGCCGAAATGTCTTCAAGCATGATCGCCCCAAATCCCGGCGCGATCCGCCTGACGGTTTCTATGATTTCGTCGGTGCGTTTGGTGTCCAGGCAGATCGGCACCGCGTTGATGCCCGCGAAGCGCTCGAATACCAGCGCCTTGCCTTCCATGACGGGCAACGCGGCCTTCGGGCCGACGTCGCCGATGCCGGATACCGCCGTGCCGTCAGTGACGATGGCCACGGTGTTCTGGCGCATGGTGTAGCGTGACAGCAGCGCCGGATCGCGCTGTATAGCCGATGCGACGTAAGCGAAGCCTGGCGTATAGAGCAGCGCCAGGTCTGCCCGGGAGTCGATCCGCCTACGGCCGCGGACTTCCAGCTTGCCGCCCAAGTGGGCATCGAACGCGGGATGGGTCAGGTCTTGCGGCGCCAACGAGGCATCGGTCATGAGGTTCCCCGGGGGTTGATCGTGTCAAGGCGCGCCCGGCTCATACGCCCTGGTCGGCCAGGTAGGTAATGCGGAAGTTCTCGTCAGATTCCCGGTCGATGGATTCGACCGCGGCCGGCAGCGAAGCGCGGTCGACCTGCCACAGCGCGTCCATGACGCAGATGGCGCGATCGGAGTCTTCGAGCCGGGTGCCGGGCTTGACGTGGAATTCGAGCAAGTCCGGCGTATGCCCGCTGGTGTCGTAATCGATTGAGTTCACGGTTTCCCCTTTTTTTCCGTATTTGCTGATGAACACGACGGCGGGAGCATCGTCCCGGCCCAGCCGGTCCAGTTGCGCCACGGCGTCGGCCTGGCGATGAAAGGCGGCAATGCCATGTGCATCCTGGGCCAGCAACGTACGCAGCCATAGGTCCAGAATGGATGCACCCGTTGCACGTTCGGTGCTGGCATTGATCAGGCTGCCGCCCATGCGGGGGTTGATCTCGATGATCTCCCACCGCCGTTTGGCCTCCCAGTACTTCATCTCGACGTGGAAGGCACCCTGCGTCAGGCCCATCCGGATCAGGCATTCGGAAACGAAGCGCTCTCCTTCGCGCAGCGTTTCCGTGGAAAGCGATATGGGCGGCGATATCGACATGCTTTCCAGCGTCGTCCGGGGCAGGCGTTCGACCCGCGCTTTTTCATGGACACAGATGACGCGTGGCCGGCCCGCTGCAACGATCTCGTAGCTGAATTCCGGGCCCTCGATGTATTCCTCGGCGAAGAAGTCGTACTTGCCCATGAAGATGGCCGCCAGCTTGCCGTCCTTGACCATCTGCGCCTGCATGGCGGGCACGTCGTTCAGGTCTTCGCGGTTCTCCAGGATGAAACAGCCGAACGACGCGGCGCCACGCACCGGTTTGATGAACCACTTGCGGGTCTTGTCCAGGCCGGCAGCGTCCGCGCTGCTGCCCGCCGGAATCAGGCGGCAGGCGGCGGCGCTGAGTCCCTGCGTCAACAGGAACTCGCGGCAGCGATGTTTGTGCAGGGCCCGCTCAAGCGCGGCGGGCGGCACGTCAGGCGCACCGAACTGCTGGTTCAGTTCCGCCATGAAGACGCGGTAGCCTTCGAACGTGGCAATGGCGGCTACGAAGCGGTAGCCGCGCTGCTCCAGTTGCACCACCGCCGCCGCCACTTCCTGGCGCGATAGTTCGGCGTTCTCGCCGACGATCCAGGCGTCCAGCAGCGGCTTGTTGCGCTCGAGCACGGCCACGTCCGCCGGCCGGGAACTGACGGCGACCAGGGCGATGCCGCTGGCCGCCAGCCGTTCGTGCAGCTCGGCGGTGAACGAGTTGCCCTGGTGCATCAGGAGCAGCACGGCGTCCTTCATGGTTGGGCCTCGGCCATCTGTTCGCGAGGCTGCAGGGTGCGCTGAAAGGCCTGCAGTGCGTCCACCAACACCGCGGCGCCCTCGCGGCAGGGGTCCACCACCGGCAGCCCCGTTTCCTGCTCCAGTTTCTTGACTTCCTTGCGGTAGTCCTCGTCGCTGAATCCGGCGCTGTTGACGCTGATGGCCACCACTTTGGCGGGCCGTTCGAACACCGTCAGTTGCTCGTTCAGTCGGATCAGTTCCGGAATCGGCCGCAGCGGGGTATTCCAGACCTTGGTGCGTTCCAGCCCCAGCCGGTGGCAGAACACCAGGGCGTGCGGCAATCCGCCGTGCAGCAACGCCAAGGCAATGCCGCTGGCGCCGATGTGATTCAGGGATCCCTGCCCTTCCAACACCACCCAGTCATTGCCTTCCGCCGCATCCAGCACCACCTTTTCGGCCGCGCCGGCGACGAAATCGCTGGGAATGCAATCGACCACGATACCGGTGCCCGAGATCAGCATGCCGGTCTGGCCGGTGGCCGCGAAACCGGTGGCGATGCCGCGGCGCTGGGCTTCGCGCGTGATTTCCAGGCCGGTGGTCTTCTTGCCGATGTTGGAATCGCTACCGCAGGTGTGCACCACGAAGCACGGCAATTCCAGCACCCGCGCCTTGTTCAGTTCCAGCGGCACGGGCTCTTTGGTTTCCCAGATCGTGATGCCGGCCTTTTCGGCGGCTTGCGCCAGGTCGGCATCGGCGCGCAGCCGGAAATGGATGCAGTTGATGATGTGCAGCCCGTGCTGCATGGCGGTCTTGATCGGCGCCTTCCAGCCGGGAGGCAACTGGGCCGAATGCAGCCCCTTGCCGATCAGCAGCACTTCGGGCTTGAGCGCCAATGCGCTCTCGATGTCCTTGACGATCGGGATGTCGCCACCCCAGCCGATCACATCCTGTACGCGCTTGCCGGCCTGCGTGCTGTCGATCACGGCCAGGCAGTTCTCCGGCCGGAAGCGCAGGAACGAGGCGGCGACTTTGCTGGTGAACAATCCGAAGCAGCCTTCCGCAAAAACGACGCAGGGCTTGGCAAGCAGTTCAGCGTGAGAAAGCGTTTTCATGCACATCTCCCAAAGCAAAGGTGATTGCCGGCGCGAGCGCTCAGGCAGGTAGGGTCTTCAGTACGTACCGCTCTTTGATGGCGTCGATCGCGGCCAGCACCTGGGTCTCGTCGTCGCCTTCGACCAGGAACCGGCCGCCTTGCATATGCGTGTAGCCGCCGCCCGTGTCCTTCAGGTACTGATTGGCGGTGGGGATCAGCTCGCGATACAGGCCGGGAACGACCCCGAGCAGCGAGTTGGCCGACACCACCTTGCGGGGTAGCGGCCGGGGGCGGGGAAAGGTGATCCAGCCGGCGACTTTTGACGCCGCTGCCTTTTTTGGTTTGGCGGATCCACCCAGCACGACCTCGACCCACAGCTGGAACAGATTGACGCCAAAGGCGCGGTGGATGGCATAAGGCACATCGGCGCCCGGTACCCGCGCGCCGACCTCCAGGAAGATCAGCTCGCCATCGCGGTGGAACAGTTCCAGGTGAAAGGCGGATCCGCGTAGCTCCAGCGCTTGCAGGCAGGCGAGCGCAAATGCCTTGCAGGATCGAGCTAGCGGCGTGTCGCGCTGGATGATTGATCCCAGCGGCTGGCCGCTGGTCTCGAACCCCAGACAGGACGAGATATAGCGGCTGACGCAGACGAAGGGGCAGCCGCCCGCCAAGTCGATGACGCCATCGACATGCAGGATTTCGCCGTCGATGTATTCCTCGATCTCGTTGCCGGTCAGATCGTTCGTCTGTAGCAGCGATTGCAGTGCTTCAGGCGTCTCGATTCTGAGTACGCCCTTGCTGGACGCGCCGCGCACGGGCTTGATGATCAGCGGAAAGCCCAGCGCACGAGCATGCTCGGCGATCTGGCCAGGCTCTTCACAGGCGTGCCAACGCGGCACGCGCAGATTCGCCGCTTGCAACAATCGCTTCATGGTGGTCTTGTCGCGGAACCGGTCGGCCTGCTCGGGCGTATGACCAGCGATGCCCATGCGCTGACGGATATGCGCCGCCGTATCCAGCAGGTATTCGGAGCAGGCAAACACATGCGTAATGGGGCCGTGCTTGGCCGCCAGGTGCTGTGCATGTGCGACGGCCTCGTTGGCGTCGCCGATATCGTCGGCGACCCGGACCCGCGCATCGTGCACCGTGATGGGCAGGCCGGCCGCCCCTTCGGCGTCGCACAGATAGGACACGTCGCAGTGGGCCGGAATGATCTCGTCATAGCGGCACAACTCGTGGTCCCATTTCGGACCGCCCCGGTGTTGGGGCCATCGGTTCAGCACCAGGATATGCGGTTTCACGCCAGCTCCTTTCGGTTGCGCGGCGGGGTTCAGGCGTGCGTCGCGTAGCCGCTGGCGCGCGTGTGCAGGTCTTCTTTAAGCAGGTGCTCGCCCTGTTGCAGGGCGTACAGGGAGTTGAATGCCTTCGCGGCGATCGGCAACGGATACCGGCCGCCTTCCACCATAACTTCGGCGCGATTGTGGCCGCGCAGCAGATAGACGTCAGGTTCGTTGTGCGCCGCGTGGGGGCCGAAGTAGATCGGCAGCGCATCGGCTGCGCGGTAGGCGGGGATGAATACGCGGCGGTATTGGTCGGATCGATTGGCATCGGAGCGGTGCAGCACTTTGCAGTGCAGGAACACGACCGTGCCGGCCTTGCCTTCGGCCAGTACCTCGGGACAGCCGGCCGGCAGGTTCGCGGGATCGACCTTGCCGCGGAAGGCGCCGTTCTCGGTGTGATCGTACAGGGACGCCTTGTGCGAACCGGCCAGCAGGCGCAGGCAGCCGTTGTTCTCGGTGGCGTCGTCCAGATAGGTCAGGCACGCGACGAGCTTGGAATTGGTGTGCGGGTAATAGGAAAAGTCCTGATGCCACTCCACCGGCGAGCCGATGCGCGGCCCTTTCATGTTGAGCTTGCTGTGATGGAAGACGATGTCCGGGCCGATCAGGGATTCCAGGCGGTCCAGCAGGCGCGCGTCTTCCTGGATGTTGCGGAACGTCTCGTGCTTCTTGGACGGTTGCCAGATGCGCCGGATGACGCTCGCATCGCTGGGCTCCAGCTCGGCGATCTGCCGCAGGTCCGAGGCGCCGGCGACAACCGCATCGACAGCGGCCCGCATGGATGCGACCGTGGTGGGGTCGAACAGCTCATGCACCACAAGGAATCCGTCGTTCTGGAACGCGGCTGCTTCTTCACTGGACAGGTGATAAGACATGGGCAACTCCCGAATCGGATAGGAAGCATCGCAGTAGGCGATGCCGTTCCTTGAGTGCCCATCATATCGACGGCTTTTCTGTGCAAATAGATAGACGTAGGTATAGCTTGGCTACCGATCCGTCTGATCCGCCACCACGCGCGCCACGGCTGTCAAAGACCGTCTCAGTTCGTCCATGCCGACCGACCCCAGCGCCAATCGAATCGCATGCGGCACATGGGATACGGCAAAGGGATGCGCCGTGGATACCGAGATCCGCTCGCGCATCAAGGCCATGGCAATGGCGTCCGCACGAACCTCTTGCGCCAGCGGCAGCCAGACAAAGTACGACGTCGGATGGCTGACGGGGTTGAGCTTGCCCAGGATCTCGGTGGCGACACGCTGGCGCAATCCGGCGTCGCGTCGCTTTTCGGCTTCCAGCCGGGCCACCGTGCCGTCTTCGATCCAGCCGCAGACGATCGCCGTCATGGTGGCGGGTGTGTTCCAGGTGGTGGCGCGGATGGCGCGTTCCAGCTTCGGGGTCCACGCGGGCGGTGCGCTGATCGCGCCCACGCGCAATCCGGTGGCCACGCTTTTGGACAGGCTGGACACGTAGACCGTGGATTCGGGAATCAAGGCCGCGAGCGGCGGCGGCGCGTGTTCGACCAGGAAGGCGTAGGCGCCGTCTTCGATCAGTATCAAGCCATGCTGGCGGATGATCGCTGCCAGCGTCTCGCGCCAGGCCGTGCTTGTCACCCAGCCCAGCGGATTGTGCAGGGTCGGCATGGTGTACACCGCCCGCACGCGCCGACGCCGGCAAAGGTCCGCCAGCGCATCCAGGTCCATGCCGTCGGGCGTCGCTGGCACAGGCGCCAGTTCCAGCCGTGAGAATTCCGCGGCCAGCTTGAAGCCCGGGTACGTCAGTGCATCCACCGCCACGACATCGCCCGGCTCGAACAAGGCCATCGTGGCGGTTGTCAGTCCGTGTTGCGCGCCGCTGACCAGCAATGTCGAGTCGGCGGTGGCCGGCACGCCCCGGCCGGCCATATGCGCTGCGGCTACCGCCCGTTCTTGTTCACTGCCACCGTGCGGACGATAGCGCAGCAGTGCATCGGTATCGCCCTTGGCCGCCAGCCGGCGCAGCGCCGTGCGGTATAGGCCGGACTGGCCGGGCAGCGTCGGGGAATTGAAGGTCAGTTCGGTGGTGTCGTCGTTCCAGGCACGCAGGTCGATGCCGTGGCCGCGCGGTAGCGCTTCCTTGACGAAGGTGCCGCGGCCGGACTCGCCGCTGACCAGGCCCATCACCTGCAGCTCGGCGTAGACGCGCGTGGCGGTGGCCAGCGCCAGCCCCTCGCGCGTAGCGAGTTCGCGGTGCGTGGGCAGGCGTGTGCCGGGCCGCAGGCGTCCGGCGCGAATGTCGGACGCCAGGCGGTCCACCAGTGCTTTGTAGCGGGACAGGGGCATGGAAAGCGTATCCATGACGATTATTTGGATGCGCTGATTATCGGGCCTAGGATGGCGTCGCACAACGCGTTTGCGGGTGCGTGTCCGATAGTCTGTTTCAGCGGTTCTCAATCATGGATTTCAGTTTTCAGGTCATCGCGGTTTCGGTCATCGCCGTTGGGGTCATCGGCTTCATGAAGGGCGCGTTTGGCGGCGGCTTCGCGATCATCGGCATTCCGTTGCTGGCGCTGGTGATGGACCCTATCAAAGCAGGCAGCCTGCTGGCGCCGATCTTCGTGGCGACCGACTTCTACGCCTTTCGCTATTGGCGCCCACGGACGTGGTCACGGCCCGATTTGGCCTATCTGGTGCCGGGGCTGCTGGTGGGGGTTCTGGCGGGCTATTTCGTGCTGCGGCATGTGAACCGGCACTTTGTGGAAATCTTGATGGCGGTGACCACCCTGCTCTTCGCATGGCTGTGGTGGCGCGGCGGGGCGGGAGTGGTTGCACGGCCGCGGTCGAAGAACAAGGCATTGCTGGCGGGCAGCGCGTCCGGCATCACGACGATGGTGGCGCATTCCGGCGGGCCGCCGCTGGCGATGTACCTGCTGCCGTTGGGCTTGTCCAAGGAGATGTATGGCGGCACCACCAGCATGTTCTTCACCATTGGCAATCTGCTCAAGGCGGGGCCTTGGCTGGCGGTGGGGGAACTGACGGCGGGGTTCTGGGGCTTGGTGGCTATCTGCTTGCCCGCGGCGTTCTTTGGGGTGTGGGCGGGGTGGCGTTTGCACCGTCGGTTGAACCAGGCGCAGATGGTGCGGGTGTGCTACGGGTTATTGGTGGTGACGGCGACGAAGCTGTTGTGGGATGGGGTGGCGGGGGCGATGGGGTGGGGATAAGAGGCTTGGCTGCCGGGGCGTCTTTTTTCATCAGTCAGAAGACGATGTGTGCGTTGAGTGCGATTGACTGAATCGTGCTTCGTTCGAGCAGCGTAGCGGTCATTCTTATCGTCCGATTTTGCACCCTTGATCTCAATAGTGCAAAAGGCCTCGCCACAATGATCGAGCGAGCGCATCCCCTGCAATGACACTTCAGGCGCTTGCCTGTTCACCAGCCTGTCGCTGGTTCCTCGATCACTTGTAGATACCGCACATCATTTTGTGTCGGTTGATTTTTATACGCAAGTTGCGTACATTCACATGAGAGCCTTGTTTATTGAACTGCCCGCTTTCGCGCGCTACCGCTCCGACTATCTCGATGATGACGGCTTTCGCGGCCTGCAACACACCATGATGAAAAATCCCGAAGCTGGCGACGTGATCGAAGGCACGGGCGGCCTGCGTAAGCTGCGCTTCGGCGATTCCCGGCGAGGCAAGGGTAAGCGTGGCGGCTTACGGGTGATTTACTACTGGTGGGACGGCGGCTCGCAGTTCTGGTTGTTCACGCTATACGACAAGGACGAAATGAGCGATTTGAACGTCAAGGAAAAGAAGGCGTTCAAGAACATGCTGACTGCTGAACTGGAGGCCAGGCGATGAAGAAGCGGAATCTGTACGCGGAGCTTTCCGAAGGCATCGATGCGCTGTCGAACGCCCGCGAAGGAAAGCGGACATTGCGCACGCATAAGTTGGAAGTGAATCCAGCACCCGATGTGACAGCTGAAGAGGTGCTGGCTTTGCGCGAACGTCTGCATCTATCGAGGCAAGTGTTCGCCCACTATCTGCGCACAAACCCTCGCACCTTGGAGAACTGGGAACAAGGTCGCGCCAAGCCGAACGCGCAGGCCGCGCTGCTGATTCGTCTGGTCGAGAAGTTCCCGGATACGGTGGAGCGGCTAGCGGCAGTGTGATGAGTGCGCCGGGGAGGCACTGTTCGATAGCGCCGCCCCTGTCTACCGCACTTGTTCCTACCTATTTCCCCCCCGTCGCATCCAAAAACGTCCCCGTGACAAACGACGCCTCGGGGCCGGCCAACCACAAGATCGCCCGCGCCACTTCTTCAGGCTGACCGCCCCGGCCCATCGGGATCGAGTCCTTGACGCGGTCTACCCTGCCCGGCTCGCCGCCGCTGGCGTGCATCTCGGTGTAGATGTGCCCCGGGCGGACGCAGTTCACGCGGATGCCTTCGCGTGCGACTTCCTTGGCCAGGCCGATGGTGAAGGTTTCCAGTGCGCCCTTGGATGCGGCGTAGTCGACGTATTCGTTGGGGCTACCCAGCCGGGCCGAGCCGGACGAGACGTTGACGATGGCGCCGCCGCGGCCGTTGTGGCGGTGGGACATGCGCTTGATCGCCTGTTGGGCGCAAAGAATCGGGCCGATGGCGTTGACGGCGAAGATGCGCTGCATGCGCTCGTAGCCCAGGTCTTCCAGCCGTGACTGCTGCGCGATGATGCCGGCGTTGTTGACCAGCACGTCGATGCGGCCGAATTCGCGGTCGATCGCGGAAAATAGCTGGGTGACCTGTTCGGGATCGGCGCTGTCCGCGCGCACGGGCAACGCCCGGCGGCCCAAGGCTTCCACCTCAGCCGCGACGGCAAGCGCGGCGGATTCGTTGGCGACATAGCTGATCGCGACGTCATAACCTTGTTCAGCCGCCAGGCGCGCGGTGGCAGCACCCACGCCGCGGCTGCCGCCCGTTATCAGAATCAAAGGGGCCTGGTGAGCTGCTGTCATTGGGAAAACCTTTACGTGATGATGAGATGACGCGTCCGTCGATCGCACGTCAGTGACCGGCGGGGGCTGGGGATGATGCACGGGAATAGAATACTCCGCACGCGTTCCGGCACTCGGTGGCGTGCAGCTGGCGATGGGAATCTGATGAACGATCACCTTCAGAGCAAGAGATGTTCAACCCCGAAGAAATTCTAATCCTCACGGGTACGCCTGGCTCAGGCAAGACCACCGCCGCGGGCCGCATCACGCAATTGCCCGGTTGCCCCAAGGTTCATCTGCATGCGGATGACTTCTGGGGGGTCATCAAGGCGGGCGCAATCCCTCCGTGGCAACCCGATGCGCATCGCCAGAACGCGATGGTGATCGACGTGTTGGCGGGGGCCGCTGAACGCTACGCGAAGGGTGGCTATTTCGTGTTGGTGGATGGCATCGTCGGGCCGTGGTTTCTGGACGCCTTCCGGCGTCTGGCAGTGGTGGTGCATTACGTCGTTCTGCGTCCGGATCTGGACGAAGCCATCAGGCGGTGTCGCGAACGCGGGGGGGACGCGCTTTCCGATCCTGGTCCCATCACAGCGCTGCACCAGCAGTTCGGGCAACTGGGTGCGTGGGAAGGCCATGCGCTGTCCGTGGCGGGCCTGGATACCGCCCAGACCTGCGACGCGATTGGCGTCGCAGTGCAAAGCGGGCGCTTTCGTCTGACCTAGCTATGCCTTGGGCAGCGCGGCCGCCTGCTCGCGCAGCACGAATTTCTGTATCTTGCCGGTCGCGGTCTTGGGTAAGGCGCCGAACACGACCGTGCGGGGCGCCTTGAAGCGGGCCAGGTGTTCGCGGCAGTAGGCGAGGATGTCCTCTGCGCTGCTGGTCGCGCCTTCTTTCAGTGTGACGAAGGCGCAGGGGGTTTCACCCCACGTCGGGTCAGGGCGGGCGACGACCGCAGCTTCCAATACATCCGGATGGCGGTACAGCACGCTTTCGACCTCTACCGTCGAGATGTTCTCGCCGCCCGAGATGATGATGTCCTTGATTCGGTCCTTGATCTCGAGGTAACCGTCGGGATGCACGACGGCCAGGTCGCCGGAATGGAACCAGCCGCCGGCAAAGGCTTCGGCTGTGGCGGCTGGGTTGCGGTAGTAGCCCTTCATGAGGGTGTTGCCGCGCAGCATGATTTCGCCCAGCGTGGCGCCGTCGGCCGGCACGGGCTGCATGTCGGCATCCATGACCTGTACCGCTTCCACGTTCAGCTTGCGCACGCCGATGCGGGCCTTGAGCGCCGCGCGTTCTTGCAGGGGCAGATCGTCCCATTCTTCATGCCAGGCGCAGCTGATCGACGGCCCGTAGGTTTCGGTCAGGCCGTACAGGTGGGTGACGCCCACGCCCAGTTGCTCCATGGCCTCGATGACCGCGGCAGGTGGCGCGGCGCCGCCGGTCATGGCTTGCACGCGATGCGCGGCGCGATGGCGCACGGCGGCGGGGGCGTTGATCAGCATGTTCAGCACGACGGGGGCGGAGCAGAAGAACCCTACGCCATGGCGCCGGATGGCGTCGAAGATGGCGGCGGGCTCGACGCGCCGCAGGCAGACGTTGGTGCCGGCCAGCGCCGCCATGGTCCACGGAAAGCACCAGCCGTTGCAGTGGAACATGGGCAGCGTCCACAGGTACACGGCGTGCGGGGGCATGCCGCAGGACAGGACGTTGCCGGTGGCGTTCAGATAGGCGCCGCGGTGGTGGTAGACGACGCCCTTGGGGTTGCCGGTGGTGCCCGAGGTGTAGTTCAGGCACAGGCTATCCCATTCGTCTTGCGGGCCCTGCCAGGGCGCATCGGCAGGTTGCGCGGCGAGCCAGGCTTCGTAGTCGGCGTCGCCCAGGGTGCCGTGGGGACCGGGATATTCCGTGTCTTCGATGCGCACAGTGCGAGGCGGCGTGGCCAGGTGTCCCAGCACGTCGCGCACCAGGTCGGTGTATTCGCTGTCGAACAGCAGAACCGTGGCGCCGCCATGTTCCAGGATGAAGGCCAGCGTGGGCGCATCGAGTCGGGTGTTCAGGGCGTTCAGGACCGCACCGGCCATGGGCACGCCGAAGTGGGCCTCGTACAAGGCTGGTACGTTCGGCGCCAGCACCGCCACCACGTCACCGCGCCGTACCCCCCACGCGCCAAGCGCCGCGGCCATTTGCCGGCAGCGGTCGTAGGTGGTGCGCCAGCTCTGGCTGCGGTCGCCGTGCAACAAGGCGGCGCGGTCGGGGTAGACGGCGGCGGCCCATTCCAGGAAGCCCAGCGGTGTCAAAGCGCGATGGTTGGCGGCGTTGCGCTGTAGGTCGTCGTGGGTGGAGCCAACGGACGGCAGCAGTGCGGAGGGGGCGGTCATGAGGGTCTCCTAGGCGTTGGGCTCGGCCAGGCGTGCGGATTCGCGTCGGGCCGCTGCCCAACCCAGTTCGGCCAGCGGCGCGACGCGCGCGCCCATCTCCAGCCCGTCGGCGGCGGCAGCGTTGCCGGCCTGGGCGCGTGCATAGACGCCTTGCAAAATGGCGGCGATGCGAAAGAAGCTGTAGGCCAGGTAAAAGTCCCAATTCGCGGGCGGCGCGATGCCGCGTGCCTGACAATAGGCGCGGACGAATTCGGCTTCATCGGGGATGCCCAGGGTTGCCAGGTCCAGGCCGGCGATGCCGCGCCAGAGGGACGGCGAAATGCGCCAGCACATGCAGTGGTAGGCCAGGTCCGCCAGCGGATGCCCCAGGGTGGACAGCTCCCAGTCCAGCAGCGCGATGGCGCGCGGCTCCGACGGATGGAACACCAGGTTGTCGATGCGGTAGTCGCCATGCACCAGGCGGGTCTGGTCGTCGGTGGGCATATGCCGCGGCAGCCAGTCGATCAGCGCGTCCATGGCGTCGATGGCGCTGGTCTCGGTGTCGCGGTACTGCCGCGTCCAGCGGGTGACCTGGCGCGCGAAGTAGTCGCCGGCCTTGCCATAGTCCGCCAGGCCAACTGCGGCGGGGTCGACGGCATGCAGCGCCGCCAATACCCGGCCTGTTTCGGCATACAGGGCGCGACGCTCGGTGGGTGCCAGCCCGGGCAACGCGGGGTCCATGAAGACGCGCCCCTGCGCATAGCTCATCAGGTAGAACGGGGTGCCCACGATGCTGGCATCGGTGCAGTAGTGCAGCATGCGCGGTACCGGCACAGGGGTGTCGGCCAGGGCGGCCATGACGCGGTATTCGCGGTCGACGGCGTGGGCGGACGGCAGCAACGTGCCGGGCGGTTGTTTGCGCAGCACGCGTACGCCTGTGGCGTCCTGCAGCAGGTAGGTGGGGTTGGATTGGCCGCCCGTCAGGGGGCGCACGCGCAGGCCGTCGACGGGCCCCAGGCCCTGCGCGGACAGGTAGGCGGCCAGTGCGGGCAGCCAGGCCGGCGCATCGCCGGTGGCCGCACTGGAAACAGGATGGGGATCGCTCATATCGGCATCGCTCATGTCGGCCCCGCTCACACCAAGGCCTTGCGCGGCGCGTCGGCGTCGTCCCAGCCCCAGAACGCGTCGCCGTGGTCCATCAAGTAGCGCGCCAGCACCATTTTGTGGACTTCCGACGCGCCGTCCACCAAGCGGGCCTGGCGTGCGTAGCGGTAGATCCATTCCAGCGGAGTGTCCTTGGAGTAGCCGCGGGCGCCGTTCAGCTGCAAGGCGGTGTCCACCACTTTGTGCAGCGTTTCGGAGACGACGATCTTGGCCATGGAGATTTCCTTGCGCGCGAAATCGCCCTGATCCAGCTTGGCGGCCGCGCGCATGGTGAGCAGCCGGCCGATTTCGATCTGCATGGCGGCGTCGCCCAGCAGCCATTGGACGCCCTCGCGGTCAGCCAGCTTCTGGCCGAAGCTGCTGCGTTCCGCGACGTAGTCGACCCCCACTGCCATGGCCCGCCGGGCCAGGCCCAGCCAGCGCATGCAGTGGGTGAGGCGCGCGGGGCCCAGGCGGATCTGCGTCAGCTTCAGGCCGTCGCCCACGTTCATCAGGCGGTTCTCGTCGGGGATTTCCAGCCCGTCGAATTCCAGTTCGCAGTGGCCGCCATGTTCCTCCGGACCCATGATGGGGATGCGGCGCTCGATGCGCCAGCCGGGCTGGCTGGCGTCGAACAGGAAGGCGGACAGACCTTTGCGCGCGTCGTCCGAGGTGCGGGCGATCAGGATGAAATGCTGCGCCGCGCCGGCGCCGGTGATGAACCACTTGCGGCCGTTGATGACCCATTTGTCGCCGCGGCGGGTGGCGGTGGTGCGCATCATGGACGGGTCCGAGCCGCTGCCTGGGCTGGGCTCGGTCATGACAAAGGACGAGCGCGCCTTGCCGTCGATGATGGGCTGCAGCCAGCGGTCTTGCTGGTCGGGCCGCGCCACCTGCGCCAGCACGCGCATGTTGCCGTCGTCGGGGGCGGCGGCGTTGAAGGCCGCCGGCCCGAAAATGGAGCGGTTCATTTCTTCATAGCAGGCGGCCAAGCCAACCATGGGCAGGCCCTGGCCGCCGCGCTGGCGCGGCATCTGCAAGGCCCACAGCCCGGCTTCGCGGGCTTTGGCGCGGACGCGCTCCAGCAGGGCTTCGTCGATATTCTCGTGGGCGTCGTAGTTGCTGCGGTCGGCTTCCAGCGGAATCAGTTCGCGGTCGACGAATGCGCGTACCCGCAAGCGGTAGTCTTCCAGTTCGGGGGGCAGGGAAAAGTCCATCTTCAGGTCTCCGGATAAGGGGGGATTCGGTTCAAAGCGAACTGGTCAGGTGGCCGCCGTCGACGTCGATGACGGCGCCCGTCATGTAAGCGGAGGCGTCCGACGCCAGCAGCAGCAAGGGGCCGTCCAGGTCTTCCATGCGGCCCAGGCGGCGCTGCGGGATGCGCTTGATCAGGGCTTCACCGGCCGGGGTGGCGAAGAACTCGCGGTTCAGGTCGGTGCCGATGTAGCCGGGCGCCAGCGCGTTCACGCGGATGCCGTGGCGCGCCCATTCCAGCGCCAGCGCGCGGGTCAGGTGCAGCAGGCCGGCCTTGGCCGCGGTGTACGCCGCGACGTGCGAGGCCACACGCTGGCCCAGGATGGACGCGATGTTGACGATGGCGCCCGGCCTGCCTTGGCCCTGGAAGTGACGCGCGGCGCATTGGGCGACGCGCCAGGCGCCGTTGAGGTTGACGTCGATCAGGCTCGTCCACTCGTCCTCGGAGATATCGAGCGCGGCACGCGTCATGGCGACCCCGGCGTTGTTGACGACGATGTCCACCGGCCCCAGGTCGCGGGCGGCCTGTTCGAACGCCGCCTGCACGCTGTCGGGCTGCGTGACGTCCATGCCGGCCACGCAGGCCTGGCCGCCTTGGGCGCGGATTTCCTGCGCCAGGTCCTGGCCCAATTCGGTGCGGCGGCCGCACAGCGCCACGCGCGCGCCGGCTTCGGCCAAACGCAGCGCGAAGTGGCGCCCCAGCCCGCTGTAGGCGCCGGTGATCAGTGCGGTCTTGGATTTCAGGTCTTCAAACATCGGCTAGCCTCCTTGGGTCCGGGACGCGGGCATCGGATCTTTGCGCGGTCCGCGCAGCAGGGGCGACAGTTCGTCGGGGATGTCCAGCTCGAATCGCAGCACGGCGCTGGCCAGGGACTTGCCGTAGTTGTCGATCGCCAAGCTGCGCGAGACGCCGCCACCGAGCGCGCCTTCCAGTACGAAGTTCAGAACGCCCAGGCCGTCGACGTCATAACGCGTGATGGCGCCGTGAACGGCTTGCTCGTTGTAGATGCCGCGCATCGCCTGCGTGCTGAGCGCTTGCTTGATGTGGGGATAGAACACCGGTTCGTAGGCGATCACCGCGATGTTCGAGGTATTGCCCTTGTCACCGGAACGCGTGTGGGCGATTTGACGTAACGTGACCCGCATGTCGGCTCCTTTAAACGAAATCGATGCTGCATTGCACGGATTCGCGCGGCGTCAGCGCGGACCACAGGCCGATGACCTCGCGGACACGCTCCTGGTGCGGCACGCGCTTGCCGGTGGATGCCAGCCCGCAGACTGCCATGCCGTCGACCTCGCGGCCGATCTTCTCGGCCTCGGCCCGCGACCCGCTGCGGGCGGCGATGCGCACCGCGACTTCGGCCGGTTCGCAGGCGGCGGGCACTGACGCGGCGCCGTGCACCGCGTTGACGCCGATGAAGTCGATGCGCAGCGCGTCGGCGCGCAGGCCGACGATGCGCAGGCGTTCACGCAGGATGGTCTCTGCCAGGCGCGCCTTTTCCACGCAGCCAGGGCCAGCGAAAAAGAACATGTCTTCCCCAATATAGCCCTCGGCACATCCCAGCGACACCTTCAATGTGGGGGTGCGGCGGTGTCCGGCGATGCCGCTGACGCGGACGCGATCCGGGCCGACCTGTTCCAGGCGCGCGCCGGTGAAGTCCACGACCACGTCCGGCGTGATGTAGCGCGCGGGATCGTGCACTTCGTAGAACATCTGCTCTTTCACGGTGCGCAGGTCGATGCAGCCGCCGGTGCCGTCGACCTTGCCGATTTCGGCGGTGCCGTCCGCTTGCACGTCAGCATAGGGAAAGGCCAGGTTCCACGGTTCGGGCACGTCTTTGTAGCCAGGGTCGCTGAAGTAGCCGCCGGTGACCTGCGCGCCGCACTCCAGTAAGTGCCCGATGCCGCTGCCCTGTCCCAATTTGGCCCAGTCGTCTTCGCGCCAGCCGAAGTGATGCATCATCGGGGCCAGGAACAGCGACGGATCGGCCACCCGGCCGGTGACGACGATGTCCGCACCCTGGTCCAGCGCCTGGACGATGGCGGCGGCCCCGGCATAGGGTTCGGCCGAGATCAGGCTGTCGGCGATCGACGCTACAGGCGCGCCGCTTTCCATGATCGCGGCGCCGCTGGCAGCGATGGTGGCGCTCAGGTCCGTGGCGCTGACCGCCGCAACGCGCGCGCCCTTCCAGCCCAGTTCCGCGCACAGCTCGGCGATACGTTGCGCCGCGCCACGTGGATTGATCCAGCCCTGGTTGGACACGATGCGCGTGCCGCGCTTCATGCAGTGCGGCAACACGGCGCGCATGCGGTCGTCCAGCCAGGTGTCGTAGCCGGGAAACGCGGGATCGCGGCGCTTGCGTACCTGGGCGGCCGATACCGTGGCTTCCGCCATGGTCTCGAAGCACAGGAAATCCAGCTCGCCGCGTTCGGCGTTCCAGCGTGCCGGATCGATGCGGTCGCCCCACCAGCCCGCGCCCGAGCCGATGCGCAGCGTGTTTGTTCCGTTCTTCATGTCGTCCTCCTGTTCGCGCCGCTCATTGCGCTTTGATGCCCGCGTCGCGAATGACCTGGCGCCACTTGTCGGTGTCGGCGCGGATGATGGCGGCGTATTCCTGCGGTGTATTGGCGACCGGAATCGCGCCCAGCGCTTCGACCTGTCCGCGCAACGACGCGTCCTGCATGGCGTCGGCCACCACTTGCTGGATGCGCGCGATGACGGGTGCCGGCGTGCCGGCCGGCGCCAGCAGCCCGAACCAGGAATTCACTTCGTAGCCGGGCAGCCCGGATTCGGCCACCGTGGGCACGTCGGGCAGCATCGGCACGCGTGCTTGCGTGGTTACGGCCAATGCCTTCACGGCGCCCGCCTTGATCTGGCCCATGGCCGAGGGCAAGTTGTCGTACATAAGCTGGACCTGGCCGCCGATCAGGTCGGTCATGGCGGGGGCCGAGCCCTTGTAGGGCACATGGCGGATATCCACCTTGGCCATGCTGTTGAAGAGTTCCCCCGACAGATGGGGCGACCCGCCCAGGCTGGTGGAGGCGAAGTTCAAGCTGCCGGGGTTGCGGCGCGCCTGCTCGATCAGTTGCGCCACGCTGGTCACGCCGACTTTGGGATTGACCAGCAGCACGTTGGGCGAGTTGGCCAGCAGCGTGACGGGGGCGAAATCGCGTTCGGCGTCGTACGGGATCTGGCTGTACAGGAACTGGTTGCTGGCCTGGGTGCCGACGGTGCCCATCAGCAGCGTGTAGCCGTCCGGTTTGGCGCGTGCCACGGCGGCCGCGCCGATGCCGCCGCCGGCGCCCGGCCGGTTTTCGACCACGATGCTCTGGCCCAGGCGAGTGCCGGCCTCGCGGGCGATCAGCCGTGCAAGCAGGTCGGTGGTGCCGCCAGGGGGAAAAGGCACCACCAGGGTGATGGGACGCGTCGGCCAATCGGCGGCGCCCTGGGCGTGGGCGGCTGGGGCGGCCGGCAGGGCAAGCGCCGCCGCGGCCAGAAGGACGAATCTGTGCATGAGGATCTCCTTGGATTCAGGGACCGTGGACCTGTCGTGGTCAGGCCGCCAGGCTGTGGGCAAGCGGGTCGGCATCATTGAGCTCGACCAGCGCGTCCAGCGCCACGGCGCCCTGCCCCACGGCGCCCACCAGCACCGGGTTGATGTCGATCGACGCCAGGCGGCTACCGGCGGACAGGGCGTAGTGGCCAAGCGCCACCGCTTGCTCGGCCAGCGCCTGGATGTCCGCGGGCGGATCGCCGCGCACGCCTTGCAGCAGCGTGCCGATGCGCAAGCCGCGCAGTTTCTCGATCACCTGGGCGGTGTCGAACGGGGGCATCAGCACGGCCACGTCGTGCAGCGCTTCGACATACTTGCCGCCGCTGCCGATCATGACGACGGGGCCCAGCACCGGGTCCACCCGTGCGCCCAGTGCGCATTCGTGCAGGCCGCGCTGCATCCGCGCCACCAGCCAGACGCCGTCGCGCACGCCCAGGTCGGCCAGGGTCTGGGCCTGCTGCGCCAGGGCTATGCGAAGCCCGGCTTCGTCGTTCAGGCCCAGCGCCACCAGGCCGTGCTCGGACTTGTGCGGCAATTGCGCGGAGCAGGCCTTCAGGGCGACCGGCGCGCCGATACGCTGCCATGCCGCCACCGCCTCGTCGGCGTTGCCGCAGACGGCGTGTTCGACCACGGCCAGCCCGTTCTGGACCAGCAGCGCCAGGCTCTGGGCTTCGGACAGAAAGCCGCCGGCCGCGCCCGGCGCCGGATCGATCGCGGGCGCGGATGGAGGCGCGGCGGCGCCGCTGCGCTCGCGCAGGTGACGCAGCCGGAGCAGCGCCGCCATGGCATCCATGGCTTGCATCTCATCGGCATACACCGGCAGGCCGCGGGCGCGGAACGTCTTCGCGACGTTTTCCTGCCAGGCCACCACGGTGACTGGCTTGGAGGCGGCGCGTGCAAAGTCTGCCGCGTCAGAGGCGAACGAGTCCACGTCGTAGCCACGGCCGGCCACCGGGATGTCCAGCAGGAACATATCGGCGGCCGGGTCGGGGCCGATCACCGGCAGCACCTGGCCGAACAGGCCGTTGTTCGACAGCAGCGCCGCGGTGATGTCCACGGGGTTCACCGTGGTGGCATAGCCCGGCAGGCGGTCGGCCAGCGCCTGTTGGGTGGCGGCGCCCAAGGGGGCGATTTCAAGACCGCGGTCGGCGGCGGCGTCCGAGGCCAGCACGCAGCTGGCGCCGGAATTGCTGACCACCACCACGCGCGGGCCTTGTGGCGGCGGGCTGCGCAGGGCCAGTTCGGCGTAGCGCACCAGTTCCTGCGGATCGCGCGCCCGAAGGATGCCGTGGTGTTCCAGGAATGCATCCACGGCCCGGTCCTCGTTGGCCAAGGCGCCGGTGTGGGAGGCCGCGGCGCGCGCGCCCGCTTCGGACCGGCCAGACTTCACCACGATCAGCGGCACGCCGCGAGCGCGCGCCAGCGCGGCAGCCTCGGCCAGCGGACCGGCCTCGCGCAGCGATTCCAGGTACAGCAGCACGATGCCCACTTCCGGGTCGCGCAGCGTGGCGCAGGCCAGTTCGGCGACCGACACGTCGGCCTCGTTGCCAGTGGCATGCACATGCCGCACGCCGATGCCGCGCTGGCGTAGCAGGCCGTAGACCATGGCGCACATGCCGCCGCTTTGGCTGATGACCGCCACCGGTCCGTCGCCCGGCTCCACTTCCAGGAACATGGTGGAGAAACTGGCGATCGCGCCATTGCCGAAGTTGGCCAGCCCCTGCGAATTGGGGCCCACGATGCGCAGACCCGCGGCGCGGGCGCGTGCCGTCATCGCATCCTGCAGCGCGCGGCCGGCGGGGCCGGTTTCCGAGAACCCGGCGGAAATCACGATGGCCGCCGCCACGCCCAGCGCGGCGCATTGGTCCACGGCCTGCACGGCCTGTTCGCCGGCCACCGCCACGATCGCCAGGTCCGGCGCGGCGGGCAGCGCCGCCAGGCTGGGCCAGGCGCGTTCGCCCTGCACTTGCGCGCGTTGCGGGTTGATCGGGTACAGCGTGCCCGCATAGCCGTGGCGTCGCATGTAGTGAATGGGTCGGCCGCCGATCTTGTCCGGGTTGTCGGACGCGCCGACGATGGCGATCGAGGCCGGGTCCAGCAGCCGCGCGAGGCTGGCGTCGCCGGTAGGTGCAGAAGCCATGAAACTCCCCTGGGTAGGATAAGTGCGTGGCGGGGCGGTCAATTGACCGTTGCCCCGGAGGTCTTGACCACGGTCGCCCATTTGCCGACCTCGGCATCCAGGAAGCTGGCCGTGTCGGCGGGCGACAGCCAGGCGGATGCGAAGCCCTGGGCCGCGAATTTCTGTTTGATGTCGGGTCGCTCCAGCACCTTGTGCAAAGCGGCGCTGAGCCGCTGCACCACAGGTTCGGGCGTGCCGGCGGGCGCCAGCAGGCCGTTCCAGGCGGTTGCCTCATAGCCTGGCAAGCCTGCCTCGGCCACCGTCGGTATGTTGGGCGCGGCGGGTGAGCGCGTCGCACCCGTGATCGCCAGCGCTTTGAGCTTGCCACCCTGCACATAGGGCATTGACGACAGCATCGTGTCGAACATCACATCGGCCTGGCCGCCCATGACATCGGTGAGCGCCGGCGCGCTGCCTCGGTACGGCACGTGCACCATGCGTACGCCGGCCATGGCGTCGAACAGTTCGGCGGCCAGGTGGGTGGACTGGCCATTGCCCGACGAGGCGAAGCTGAGCTTGTCGGGCGTGGACTTGGCCAGTGCGATCAGCTCGCGCACATTGGACGCGGGCAGGTCTGGACGGGCGACGATCACCAGCGGCCCTTTGGTCAGCAGCGACAACGGCGCGAAGCTCTTGCGCGTGTCGTAGTTCAGGTTCTTGAACAGCGACATGTTGATGGCGTGGGCGGTGGTGGCCAGCAGTAGCGTGTAGCCGTCGGGCGTGGCCTTGGCGACCATGTCGGCGCCGATGTTGCCGCCGGCGCCGGAACGGTTGTCGACGATGATGGTTTGCTTCAATTCATCGCCCAGGCCTTGCGCCACGACGCGGGCCACGATGTCGGTGGGCCCGCCGGGCGGGTAAGGCACGATCAGGGTGATGGACTTGTTGGGCCAGTCTTGAGCGGCCGAGGCGGTGGCTGCCGCCAGGGAAAGCGCGGCCAGGGCCGTGCGCCATGCTGCGATTGCGCGCATGTTTGTCTCCTCCGTCTTGCGGATATGTTGTTTTGCGGGGTGTGCTGGTGCCGGCGGCGCTTCAAGGCGGCCGGCGCGCCTCGAAACCGAGCAATGCGCGGCC
>JBEBOQ010000050.1:0-35056 GCA_040396375.1 Achromobacter xylosoxidans | reverse complement strand
CCTTCGCGGGCGACCGCCCCATCTCGAAATTCCTCCTGGAACCGATGACTTTCGTCAATCGGCTGCCGGCCTTTGTCGAAGCCAAGCGCGTCGGTGCCTATGCCGCAACCAATGCGGCCACCCACAACACGGCCGCCGGCGGCCCGCAGCCCTGGGCGGGCGACGGACTGCCCGACGATCCAACGATCGCGGCGTAGGCATTTGCCCCAACAAACTGGCCATCTACCCACGGTGGCCTCTCTCCCTCCTCAATAGGAACTGGAATGACAATTCACAACGCTGTGCTCGTCATTGCGTCCATCGTCGGCCTGGCGCTTGCCATCGTCTTGGCCGCCTCGTTGCGCCGCTACACGAAGAAGGCAGGTTACGACGGCGCCGGCTACAAAAAACACATTCGAGGCACCCAGATCGTACCCATCAAGAAACTGCGTAAGCAATGCACGCAGCCAGGCGTCAAGCAGATCGACGTCGCCGGTGTGCCGATGCCCACTGATATCGAAACGCTCAACTTACTGATCTGCGGCACCTCCGGCAGCGGCAAGTCCGTCCTGCTGTGCCGTCTGACCGCCCGCGTGCAGCAGCGCAACGACCGCATGGTGATCGTCGATCCCGGTGGCGATCTCTATAGCAAGTTCGGCCGCCCCGGCGACGTCCTCCTCAACCCCTACGATCAGCGCACCGAAGGCTGGTCCATTTTCAACGAAGCCCGCTCCGACGATGACTGGACGCGGCTGGCCATGTCGGTCGTACCTCTAGGCAAAGACGCCAACGCCGAAGAATGGAACAGCTTCGGGCGGCTCATCTTGCGCGAGACCGCACGCAAACTCCAGGCCCGCGGCACGTCGTCAATCGAAGCGCTGTATCACTGGTGCGTCAGCGTTCCGCACGAGGAGCTGCAGACTTTCCTCGCTGGCACCCAGGCCGAATCGCTGTTCGCGGGATCTTCGGAAGCCAGCAAGGCGCTCACCAGTGCGCGGTTCGTGCTCTCGAACAAGCTTTCTGAACACATGAGCATGCCGCGCGGCAAGTTCAGCATCCGCGACTGGATGGAACGCGGCTCGGGTTGTCTCTTCATTACCTGGCGCGAGGACATGAAGCACGCCATGAAGCCGCTGCTCTCGGCCTGGGTCGATGTGTTTTGCACGGCGCTCTTGTCGTTGCCGGAGGATCAGCAGCGCCGCTGGTGGGCCATCATCGACGAACTCGCTTCCCTGGAAAAGCTCGCTTCGCTGGAAGACCTGCTCACCAAGGGGCGCAAGAACGGCGTGCGCGTCGTAGCCGGCCTGTGTTCAGTCTCCCAACTCCGCGACATCTACGGCAAGCAAACGTCGCAGACGGTATTGGCGAGCTTCCGGTCGCAGGTGGTCCTGAACGGCTCCGATCCCGAGACGGCCGAAGAAATGTCCAAGGCACTGGGTGAGCATGAAGTGGTCCAGGTGGATGCCACGAACGGCAGCGAAACCTTGACGCGCGCCATTGTGCCCGCCGTGACTGCCAATGAGATCCGGGCGCTGCCCTTGCTTCCCGGCTACGTCGCTTTCGCCGGCGACCGGCCAATCTCGAAATTCTCGCTAGAACCCATCAATTTCCCCACCCGAAACGCGCCCTTCGAGCAAGCCAGACTCTCTGGTGATCACGATGGGCCGCCCGGCGATCCCGAGGGTTCCTCTCGCTAACCCATCACACAGGCCGAGGGCTTACCCTGCGGCCGCTCCCGTATAGGATTGTCTCCAATGATCTCGCTGAAAACGGTCCATCGCAAGGCAGCCACGAAGGCGTCACACTATTACGCCGACCAGAAGGACGACTACTACAGCCGGGACGGCACGGCCGCGCAGTGGCAGGGCAAGGCCGCCGAAACGCTCGGGTTGACTGGGGAGGTGCGCCAAGATGAGTTTCTTCGCGCCCTGCGCGGCGACTTCGGGCCTGACATCAAGCTCTCCCGCTCCATCCGCCTTGATTCCGAAGCTCGCGCCGCATTGGACATCACCTTCTCGCCGCCCAAGAGCGTCAGCATCCAGGCCCTGGTCGGCAAAGACGCATCCGTCCTCGCAGCACACGAACATGCTGTCGCCAAAGCTCTGGACTTCTTGGAGCGGGAACTGTTGCGCGCACGCCAAACCGAGCATGGCGTCACCACGATGGTGCGAACGGGTAATGCTGTCATTGCCAAGTTCCGCCACGAAACCGCTCGACCGACTGAGGGGGAATACGCTGCCCCCCTACTGCACACCCATTCCCTAGTGCAGAACATCACTCAGCGCGCTGATGGCAGTTGGGTCGCCATTTCCAACGACGAGATCTATCGGAACGTCTCGCTGTTGTCTGCCGTATACACGGCAGACTTGGCTACCGAGCTCGAAAAGGCCGGCAAGCCGCTGCGCTACGAGGGTAAGAGTTTTGAACTGGCGCATATCTCACGCGCACAGATTGAGGGGTTTTCACCCCGATTTCTGGACATCAACGCGGGCCTTGCCGAGATGGGGGAAACCCGGATGACTGCCAGCCCCAAGCTCAAGCAAACCGTCGCGCTCAAGACCCGGCGCGGCAAAACCCCAGAAGTCACGCGGGAAGAACTGCAGAGGGATTGGGAACGGCAAGCCGAAGAACTGGGCATCGATTTCAGCGCGGCCAAGCAGCCGGCGCAAAAGGTCCGTGAACTGTCGCCCGAAGCGGCCGCCCTGATCGCAGACCAATGCCTGAAATGGGCCATCAAGCATCACACCGAACGCGAATCGGTCATGGACGGCAAGGAAATGCTCAAGACAGCCTTGCGCCGTTCGCACGGCACTGGAATTGCATTAACGGACGTGAAAGCCGCCGTCACGCGGTCGCTGCAAAAGGGGCACCTCATCCTCGGCACGGTGGAATACCGCCAGGCCCGAGATCGCGAGGGGCAAAGGCTATCGCGCACCGCGTGGGTCGCCCAGCTGGTACAGAGCGGCATGAGCAAGACGCGTGCGCAGGAGCACGTCCGCATATCAATCGCCCGCGGCGAACTGATCCCCACCGGCGCCCGGTATACCACGCAGGTGGCGCGCGAACGCGAAAAGCGCATCCTGCAGATCGAGCGCGACGGCCGCGGCCAAGTCACCCCCATTCTGCAGGCCGATGCTGCACAGGCGGCGCTGGCGGGCCGGTCGCTCAAACCTGGCCAGCTTGCCGCGGCCGAACTGATCCTCGCCACCGCTGACCGCTTCATCGGCGTGCAGGGCCTGGCCGGTACCGGAAAATCCCACATGCTGGCCCAAGTCAAAGAGGCGGCCGAGGCGGCCCGCTACACCGTGAAGGCCGTGGCGTCCTATGGCAAGCAGATCGAGGCGCTGCGCGAATTGGGGATGGAAGCCCGCACCGTCGCGTCGGTGCTGGAAGCTCGCCAGCAGGACCGCTTCAAGCTGGATCCGAAGACGGTTCTGGTGATCGACGAGGCCGGCGTGGTGCCAACACGGATCATGGCGCGGCTCATGAAGATGGCCGAGGTTGACGGCGCGCGCGTGGTCATGCTGGGCGACACGGGGCAAACAAAGGCCATCGAAGCGGGCCGCCCATTCCACCAGCTGCAGGCCACCGGCATGGCGACCGCCCTGATGGGCGACATCATCCGTCAAAAAACCCCAGAACTGAAAGCGGCCGTCGAGCTGGCTGCCCAGGGAGACGCCTCGGCCTCGCTTGGCCTCATCGACCAGAAGCTGCGGGCGGTGCATACCGTCAAGGACGACGAGCAGCGCTACGACGTGATCGCTGCAAAATACGCCCAGCGCAGCGCCGACGAGCGGCGGGAAACGCTCATCATCACCGGCACCAATGCGTCGCGCAATGCGCTGAACGAAGCCACGCACCAGGCCCTAGGGCTGGGCGGGCGCGGCTTCGAGTTTGACCTGCTCACCCGGCGCGACACCACACAGGCCGAGCGACGTGTGGCCAAGTACTACCTCGCCGACGACATCATCCAGCCAGAGCGGGACTACAAGGCGGGCAACCTGCGGCAAGGCGAGATGTACCGCGTCATCGGCGTGGTGGCGGGCAAGCCCAACGATCTCGAGGTCGAACACGTTGCCACCCAGGTCCGAACGACATTCAATCCGGCGCGAGCGGCCAAGCTCTCGGTCTATGAACCCGTCCAGGCGGAACTGGCCGCTGGCGACTGGGTACGCGTCACCCGCAACGACGCCTATCTCGACCTAGTCAACGGCGCGCGCTTCGAGGTGCTAGCCGTCACGCCCACGACGGTCACCATCGGTGGCGGCGGTCGACGCCTGATCTTGGACGCTGCGACAGCGCCGCTGCACCTGGATCGGGCCTATGCCACCACCAGCCACAGCGCCCAGGGCCTGACCTGCGATCACGCGCTCATCAACGCCGAGAGCTTTAGCCGCACCACGCAGCGCGACGTCTACTACGTGGCCATATCCCGTGCTCGGCACCAGGCCGAGATCTACACCGACGACGCGGGCAAGCTCTCCGGCGTAGTGAACCGGCTTGAGGAGAAGACAGCTGCCCTTGATATTGGCCTGGAGGCCAGCCGTCCATGGCGGCAGAAGGAAGTCGTTCGTGCCCGCGAACTCGAACGATAGGCGAGCCAGCTTCAAATCCAGCGCTGCGCTCCGATACAGCATTACCCATCGCACCCAAAGCCCACTTCATTGAAGGAGGAAAAACCATGCTTGGTATCAACACGTCCATCGAGCGTTCCGAGGCAGAGCTGCAGCATGCGCTGCTCATCGCCGCTCGCAGCATTACCGTCGCTATCCAGGAGGTCGCCGCCCTAGGCAACTTCGATTGCTTGGTCCAAACAATAGAAGAGCTTTATGTACTTGCAAAGCTCGCTGACAAGCACCGTGATATCGTTGACACCGAGGCACTTGCATACGCTGCCGCGCCCACGCAGCCTCTTCTGCATGTCTATCGAAGCTGCCAACTCAACATCAGAAACGAGTCAGACCGTTTGGATCGACAAGAACGGCAACGCCTCTGGGCGCAGAGCCTACCCTCAAGCAACGCCCTCAAAGAGCTGATTGAGGCAGAGGGCAATGGCGCCAGATGGGAAGGCCTTACCTTTTGGAGGGAAGGCGACGACAACTACTGGTCGGTGACCAACGCATACGGCATTGACGACGTTGCATGGGCTCGGACGCCGCAAGAGTTTCAGCGCCTTATCAACCAGCTACGGGCGAGCGACGGCGATATTGGTCCTGTGCCACCGCAGTGTGAATATGACGAAGATGGCTACGACTTGGAGGCAGACTTCTGGCTTTACGTCTGGGATGCCGCGGAGCTAATGCTGAACTCTGGCCGGGGTAGCAACGTGCGGGCGGGACAATAGCTGCAGGCCGCGCTGGGCGCGTGGTTCCCCGCAGACGCGCAGCACGTGGCCCTGACCTATGCCCACTTCGTTATACACAAGTCTGCAAAGCCCGATGTTCACAGGGTTTGCGGCCTGCCTGACGCAGGCGGCAGGGGTTGTAACCGAAAGCGAATCGGCGTTTACTCTGGCGATTTGCAGCGGTAGCAAATGGCGCAAGAGTCTGACGGGTGGGCACACCAGGAACTGAAAGGCATGGATCTGGGTGATGCGAGGCGCAATGAACGCGCCAAGAGGTTGTTGACGAAGCTTGCCGAGACGCCTACGGCCAGCATTCCGCGTGCCTGCCAAAGTTGGTCGGAGACGATGGGTGCCTACCGTTTCATGGAGAACCAGGCCTTTGATTGGCGCGACATTCTGCAGCCGCACTGGCAGCGCACGCAGGCCCGCGAACGCAACCCGGCCCGTTGGTCGCGCGCCACGCGCAACTGGACACCCGCCGGCGTCGTCACGCTCAACCCTGAACATGACTCCATCGTAGCCATGGCGGCACAGACCAAAGTACTGCAGCCATTGGTCGCATAACTGAAGCGACAACTACCTTGACACGCGCCGATTCCCGGGGCGGTTCAGTCCCTGCGCATCTTCTCGGCAAAGGGCCAGACTCTACCCAGCTTACCGAGCTGTGGGCAGCCCTATCGTCTCTCGCCGTTGCGCGCAAACGTCACCAACCCGGACGCCGGGTCGATTTATGCAACAACGCTCCTTGCCGCCCAGGGCGTCAATGTCATTCAGGTACGCAGTCAAACGAGATCTCGCGAATTTTAAAGGAGCTGCCCGAGATAGGCAGGTTAGAGTGCCACTTTACGACACGCGAATACCTCAAGTGCCTTCGGCGGCGATAAAAAACGACAACCTGGAGAATACGTGAGCGCTGAAAACAAGCATCAACCTCCCATGCGGTCTTCGCACCTTCCTATGGCTTGATTCTGTCAGGTGAGCAATTTTACTTTTCCGTGAGAGTAAGGAGTAACGCATGATCCCCAGCTTTCATCTGCTTCATGAACCGCTAATGCGCAAGCTTCGACCGCAGAAGGCCGTCTCCATAGGTCCAGAAACCGGCCTGGAAAAATGGACAATTGAAGACCTCATTGCAAACGGGCGCGGGCGCCGCTTTGTGGACAATCCATGGGTCGACTATTCGGAGCTTGTGGCTCCAGAAGGCCGCGCCCCGTTCACCTCGCCGTTCACGAAATATGGGAGCCGCATCGCCTGGCCCGAACGAAAGCCCGGGGTAGCCGTCGTCGGTGCGGGGATGTCCGGCCTGCTGACAGCCTACCAGCTATTGAATGCAGGCTTCCAAGTCTATCTTTACGAGGCAGGAGATACCCCGGGTGAGCTGGGAGCCGGACGAATAAAACCGACACTGGTGCATACCCCGGATCCCAGTGGGGAGTCATCGGCCGAGCTCGGCGCGATGCGCTTTCCGTCGACGTCTTTTCTCTTCTGGCATTACCTGAAACTGTTTGGTGTTGCGTCGCCTGGCGACACGTTCATGGAGTTTCCCAATGTGGCGAAGGTCCCAAGCCTGTTCACCGGAGATTCAAGCCTATCTGGTGTCTGGGCCAATGGAAAATTATCGTTGCCAGAGGAATATGATGACCTTAATCAACGTCACATGGAGGCCTTCAACGATTGGACTGCGCCGGGGACAAATTTGAAAACACGCGACATTCGGGAACTCTTGCACAACCCGGATCAAGCGGCTCAAGACAAGATCAACTTGTACTGGGGGAAGGCTCGCGAGACGCTATACCAGATTACCTATGAAGAATTCTTAAAGCAACAGGGATTTAGCGACGATGAGATAAGGAAGATTGGTTACATGGGGCTTGGCACCGGTGGCTTTGCGCCATTGTTTCCGGTATCGGCCCAAGACATTTTTCGGTTGATTCTGTGGGGTTATTCGGGCGAGTTTGCAGTTCCAGACTTAAAGCGATTTCCTGAGAAAATGCTCGAAACCATGCGGAAAAAATACCCGAACCAGTTTCTCACACGGTACAAATATACCGTCAAGAAGCTTGGCTATTCGGCGAGTGCGAGAACCTATTATGTGAAGGCCTTCGACCAAGCACAGAATACAAGCTTTGTGGACGAATTTTCGTTTGTCGTGTTGTCGATGACTCACGTCGCCGCACAGAAATTGCTATCCAATGGGGCGACGGAAAGTTGGGAAACCCGGGTTCCACATTACATTCCCGATGATACCGTCTGCCCTTTCTACGATGTTGGTCTCCCAGCGTCAATGCCCAGCAACATACGCAGGGAACTTGAGAATCAGCAGGGCATGTCCGCAGTCAAGGTGTTCCAGACGATCGCTGGTCCCGGGTTGGCCGGATCCGACGATTCAATAATGCCACTCGTTTCCGTGTCTCCTGCCGAACCTGTGACGTACGATTGTCGCATTAGAACGTCCTATGGCAATTATCGCCACGACGCCCCTGGCGCGGTGGGTATGGGCGTGACCTACCTACTGCCGCTACGGAAGTACAAGGGTGAAACGCCTGTCCCGTTTGCCCAGCAAACCTATGTCAACAGTTTGCAATACTCGTGGGGAGCGGAGTCCCAAACGTTCTGCGAGCAGGTACTGTTCCCCGACCCGGACGCTGGCAGCCCCCTCAGGGCAGCCGGCTTGTTCCAGGGCCGAGAGGTTGATCCAAGCAGCATCTCGGGCAAGATTGGGCGGAACATGAACAATAGAATCTTGGGAGCCAGAACGGGGCCTGAAATAATTGGCAATCCCCTCAAGGGATTCGTCAACTATTTCCAGCCCGATCGTGGGTCTCCCCCTCAACCCGACGAAGGATACTTATCGATTGTGGTCTGGCATCTAGTGCCGTACATCTGGACGGGCTTCAAGCTTGATTCCCCGGGCATAGGTTCGTACCTCGTGTCGGCCTATGCCACCGTAACCAGCCAGAACAAGACGATGGACAGTTCAGTTTGGGACACTTATGACCCGGACGGAAAATCCCGGGTGCATCCTGCTGTTAAGAACCTGTTCTTTGCCGGCGACTCGTTCAGCCATTATGGGGGCTGGGTCGAAGGGGCCTTCCAGTCCGCCCTGGCAGCCTCAGCTGCCGTCATCCGGCAAGCAACCGTAAATGCCTATCCGTCATCCTGGCAAGATTACGTGAACGTGCCGGCCATTGAAGCGCTTGTGGACAAGACGCCGGTTCCATCCTGAAGCCCCCCAAGGGTTTGGCTCCAAGCCTTTCGACGTCGCCACTTCTCAATACTCGCGCACCAGGTAGATAAGGCTTGGAGTCATACCCCCAAAAGGGGCGTTGTTGCATAAATCGACCCGGCGTCCGGGTTGGTGACGTTTGCGCGCAACGGTGAGAGACGATAGGGCTGCCAATAGCTCGGTAAGCTGGGTAGAGTCCACTTCGTTATACACAAGTCTGCAAAGCCTGATGTTCACAGGGTTTGCGGCCTGCCTGACGCAGGCGGCAGGGGTTGTAACCGAAAGCGAATCGGCGTTTACTCTGGCGATTTGCAGCGGTAGCAAATGGCGCAAGAGTCTGACGGGTGGGCACCCCAGGAACTGAAAGGCATGGATCTGGGTGATGCGAGGCGCAATGAACGCGCCAATAGATTGTTGACGAAGCTTGCCGAGACGCCTACGGCCAGCATTCCGCGTGAACGAGGTGTTGCGTCTGGTCGCGCAACTGGGTGGCTTCCTTGCCCGCAAGGGGGACGGTGAGCCCGGCGCCAAGACCATCTATCACGAGTCGCCCGGCAGCTGCAGCAAAGAAATGATCGGGCTGCTGTCCATGTGCACGCCAATCAAGGAGGCCGCCGCCACGGCCGAGTAGCAGCGGTACGCGATATTTCTCGGCATGCGCATGCAAGATTCGCAAATCGAACTGTATTAGGTTCCAGCCGATCATCACATCGGGATCGTGCTGCGCAAACCAGTCGTTCAACCTAGCAAGCAGCGCGGGACGATCATTACAGTATTCAAGATCAAAATCGATTGCGCTCGCATCGCCGTTAGCCTGACCGAGCATGAACACCTGCCTCTGCCCGCATCCTTCTAACGCAATCGAGTACAACTCGCCGCTCACGCTGGTCTCGATATCGAGCGATACACATTTCAGTGTAGGACGGTAGTCACTCGCGGGCTTCAATTCTCCGCCTTTCAGAAGGCCATCACCGGACGACATGCCACGGAACCAGACCGGCGCAGTAATGAACCGCTCCATCAGATAGCGATCAGGCGGTAGCACATCGGCTTCATAAACATCGATACCCAGCCGAGCTAGCCTCTTTTGCAGTGTGGTCAGCTGGCGATACCGTCGGCAATAGAGGCCGACAACGGGGCGTCTTCGAAAATCGCGCAGCGCGAGCGGACGCAACTCTGCCTGGGTTTCGCCCACCAATGCGCGCTCTACAAGCGCGCTCTGCTCGGCCGGGATGAACGCCACGGCATCTTGCGGAGGCAATCGCAACCGTAATGGGCCTCTTTCCGTTGCCAACCAGAGTTCGATTTCGATGCCGGCAGCAGTGTCTCGCCAATGGCGGGTGAGAATGAAGCCTTGCTCGAATTCCGTCAAAACGCACTCGCGATGGATGTTCTGGAGATGGATTTTAGCAAGCGTGCGCAAGCGACTGTCTCACGCCGAGTCTTGGAAGCACTTTTCATCCGGTACGCTGGAAAAGATGGCTGCGACATCGCGGAACAAGCTGCACGTCGCGTGCTCGCGGGCGCGCGGCAACCTCCATGTGATGCCAGACACGCTCCTGAAGGCGTTCAAAAAGGCCCGGGACGTTCGTCACGTCGCATCGACTTGAACCTCTTCGCCGCGCGGCTCTAGTCTTTTTGCTAGGCATGACAAAAGTCGGCGCAGGACTGCTTCGCGGTGGTGACGGTCCTTTGAACCCTTGCGGTGACCCACCGCCAGCGCCGCTGGCTCAAGCGGCGCCAGGCCATCGAGCTGATCATCGGACACGTGAAACAGGACCATGGCATGAAACGGTGTTGGCTCAAGGGGCGGACCGGCGATGCCGTGCACGCCGTCCTGTGCGCCACCGGCTATCCGGCCATCGAGCTGACGACCTGCGTGCTGTTTGCCGCTTGCGCCTGGCGCTTCGGCACGACGCCCATTGCGCTGTGCGCCATGGCGCTTGTCGGCGGCACTGGTGGCACTGGCCTGGATCGACCTAGAATCACCCCTGCTGCCGGCTCTGTCCCGGTCTTGTCCCGGTCTTGTCCCGGTCTTGTCCCGGTCTTGTCCCGGTCTTGTCCCGGTTCTGTCCCGGTTCTGTCCCGGCTCTGTCCCGGTTCTGTCTCGGTTCTGTCCCGGTTCTGTCTCGGTTCTGTCCCGGTTCTGTCTCGGTTCTGTCCCAAGGCCTTGCCCGAGACGCCAGTTTCGAATATTTGCATACGCAGCATATCCTTTATTTACGCGGCTCACGAGAGAGTTTTCAGTTTCGTTGTTCTACAAAAGAAAACCGCCCTTCGCAGGAAAAACCCAAAAAAATCAAAGAGATGACCGCACCCGCAGGGTGCGTAGTGTGTGGTAGCTTTAAGGGACCCGACGCCGCCCTGGCGGCGGGGACCTTAAGGGTACCGGTGAGCGTCCGGGGGACGTTCACAACGTCCCGGCAGAGGGCCCCATCGGCGCAGCCGGTGGGACTCGCCGCCACGCACAGCACCACCGCCGCCACAAAGCAAATGGCCACCCGAAAGGGTGGCCATTTGCTTTGGCAAGCGCCTGATGCTTCTAGCTACGCATGCACTTGGTCTTTGGGCTTAGCCACTGCCGCAAGAGAAACGCCAAGCGCGTCCATAACTCGCCGAAGCGTGTGATAGCTGGGGTTAGAACCAGGGGCAAGCACGCGGTACAGATTGGTGCGGGCCAGCCCTGTTTCCTTGGCAATTTCCCCAATGCCCCGCGCACGCGCCACGTCACCCAAGGCTTGAAGAAACGCATCCGGGTCATCCTCTTGGGCTGCCTCGGCCAGATAGTGGGCGATTGTCTCGTCTTCGGTGAGATAGGTCGCCGGGTCAAATTCTCGTAGTTTGATCATGTCGATTCACTCCGTTTGATTTCCGCCCACATCCGTTTGGCGGTAGCAATGTCTCGCGGCTGACTCTTCTTGTCACCGCCACAGAGCAGGATGTAAACCACCTCGCCCTCTCTGCTGTAGTACACGCGATAACCAGCGCCTTGGTCGATGCGCATCTCGCTGATACCCTCACCTACTGGGGCCACATCACCAAAGTTCCCGGAAGCTGCCCTGACCAACCTTCGAACAACGTGGGCCTTGGCGCGCAAGTCGCGCAAGCCTGCGAGCCACTTGGTGAAAACCTCGGTTTCATGGAATTTCAGCATACACAATTGTCGCTCAAAAGGGACAACAAGTAAACTACCTTGGCCTAGAAAAAAGGGCCATCCATGCGAATGGCCCCGCTCGAAAGCCTGACGGCGTTGCTCCTACTTGTCGTCGTCCTCGCCGTTCTCAGTGGTGACCGCCGATTTGACCGAAGCGGGAGCCCCCCGCAGCAGTTCCGGCACCCACCCCTTGCCCGCCAGGAGCCGCTCGGCGGCTTCGGCGGCTTCGGCCTTCTTCATCGCCAACAGCGGCTTGGCTTCGTCCTTGCCCACCGCCTCGACCACCACCGCCGCGATTCGCTCCTTCGATACGTGGCCCAAGTACGACTGCGCCGTAGGCGTCCACCACTTCGCCATGTCCAGGCCGACCAGTCCGGCGAGCCGATCCAAGTGCGCCGTCTCGGGCACGTTGTTGTGCCGGACCCGATAGACCGTCACGCTCACCAGCGCGGCCAGCAATTTGACGTTAGCGTCCTGCGGCTGCGCCAGCAGCCACGGCAGCAGCGCCTCGCGCTCGCTAGGCACGTCGCTCATGCACAGCTCGACCTCCTTGCGCACCAGTTCCCAGGCGAGCGAGCCGTCCACGTCCGCGTCGGTGCGCTCCAGGTCGTGGGCCGCGCTGGTGGCTGACAAGTCGAAACTGCGCACCAGATAAACCCGCTCCATGGCATCGCCCACCTCGGCCAGCAGTTGTTCAATCAGCAAGCACAGCGCCAGATTGGGCCGCTGGATGATTTCGGCCTGCAAGGCGATCACGCGCTGGGCCTGGAGCCGGTTCGTCAACGCCTCCGAGTGAACGGGCCGGGTCTTGACCGGGGGCATGTCCACGCGAGCGCCCTCACCGCCCGCGTCCTTCTCGGCCTTGCGCATGTGCTGGGCGACCGCCTCGCGGTCGTCCTGCCGGATCAGGCCACGGCTGGCGGCAAGATTGCCGTTGTGGTCCAGATGCAGCACCACCCCGGCCAGCGGCTTGAGATCGGCAGGATAGTCGTAGAGCGCCGTCCGAATCTCCACCAGTTCCCCCTGCCAGCTGGCGATCTTCTCGCGCAGCGCCGTCACCTGGGTGGCGTCTGCGGCTTCGGCCTGGATGAGTCCCTGCACCTTCGCCTGTGCGTCGTCCCGTTTTTTCGTCAGCGCCGAAATTTGCTTGGCCTGGGCCTTATCCGGTTCCTGGTGGGCGCGCTGGATTTCCCCGAATGGCTTGCGGGCGGCATGCTCGAACGACACGCGGCACTCCACCCAGCCCCAGCCCTCAGCGGCGACGACGCGGGCGAGCTTGGAACGCTCCATCTTCGCCAGCGCCATCGTGCGCACCTTCTCCGGGTCATCCAAGTAGGCGTCGTCGGCAAACAGATCGCGGCGCACGCCGCCGCCCGCGCGCTCGTAGGCGGCGACCGTCACGTAGCGCGCCACGGCGCTGTCGCCGCGCAGCTCCGTTTCCGCCAGCAGCTCCCGGATTTTGGACGGTCGGTGCCAGTAACCCTGTTTCGCCGCCTTCCATGCGGCTTCTTGCCGCGCATGATCACTGACCGAGGCCAGGGCCTGCATCTCGGCCAGCTTGATCTTGTCCGCCCGGAACAGTTCCATCAGCGCGGGCGACACGCCGCCCAGCGCCAGCAGCTTCTTGACCGCCGACTCCGAGGCCCCGTGCGCGGCGGCGATTGCCTCGACCGTCCAGCCCTCGGCGCGCAGCCGGGCATATGACCCGTACACGTCACTGGGATGCATGGCCTTTCTGGCAAGATTTTCGATCAGGCTGGCGTGGTGGGCATGCTCGGCGGGGATGACAAGGCACGGGACGGCGTAATCTGCCGGGAAGCTGCCCTCTTCGATCAGCAGCCCGATGGCTGTCCAGCGGCGACCGCCCGCGCACACCTCATAGCTGCCATCCGGCATGACGACCACGACCACGTTGTGCAGCAGCCCGCCCAGGGCCTTGATGGTGGCTTTCAGCTCCAGCACCTCGGCATCCTGTTGCGGATCGACGGGACGCCGCGCCTGATAGTTCGCACTCAATCGCAGCAGGGAATGCGCAATATCGGCGCGGATGCCGGTGGCGTGGACGGCGGCGAGTTCGTTGGAATCAATTTTCATGAGGCTTACTCCTGGGGGTGGTTTATCGAGGTCAGTGCAGCAGCGGCGAAGCAGGCATGTCTGTCGCCAGCAGTGCAATAAGCGTGTCCAGGTCGCGCACGCTCATCGCGGGAAGTCGGAATGGCACGCCTTGGGCGTGCGCCCGTCGCATGTCGTTAGCTAATCTGATAAAGTCGTGGTTCATCACGATTCTCCTTGCCGGGGGAAATTGAGGTGTAAGTCCCTGCCGTCTCTCAACGGCCAGGGGCTTTTCTTTAGTAGCCGAGCCAGCCCAGCAGGACGGCTCCGCGATACAGCGGCTTGTCGCCGTGGTCAACAAAGAAATCTTCGGCATCCACTTGATGGCGGCCGATCTCTTGCATGACCTGCTTGCGCGTCAGCACGGCCTCTTCCGCCTCGTCCCTGTCGCGCAGGCCAGCCGCAGAAACCGGCCCCGTGGCAATCAAGTCTGCAAGCAGTTCGATCAAGTCGGGCCGGTGCCCCTGCCACGCAACCAACTCGCTTTCCACGGCGATGGCCAGGACCGGCGCGCTGTCGTAGCCCTTTGCTGCTAGCGCTTGCGCATAGTCGGCGGCATTGCGTTCGGTGAATTCGATACCGCGATCTGCGAGGGCAGCTTTCGTCAACGCGCATTCCGCGTTTCCGGGATTCGTGTAGAGAGTGATAGTCATGTTTGTTTGCTCCAAAAAGAAAGGTTTTGCGCCACCCGATCCTGAAGAAGTCGTCCGAGCGTAGGTTTGTTGGATTTGGTTGTTCATGGTCTTTCCCTCCGTGTTATTCGCATCCGTTCCTGTGAGGCCTGTCCGTGCCGTCCGAGACCGCGAAGTGACGACTGGAAAGGGCCGGAGCAGAGGCCGCATGCGGAGCGCAGCCGAAGGCGAGCACCGAACGGGTGAGCACCGGCCCCTTGGAGGGAGGAACGCAGTGGTACGGTCGGCGTTTTAGGACAGGGCTCGCCGGAATGGATGCATTGCGAGAGACAGGACGGCGACACCAAAACCAGGCGCGCGCCGAGCGCCCCTCCCCGCGCGCTAGCGCGGGTCAAACTTGTCGGACGTAGGCCGACGGCAAGCGAAGCGCGCAGCGCCGCCAGGCGCGAAGGCGTGAGCCGACCGCAGGGAGGGCAGGACGCAAGCCCGCCAGGGTCAAGACCGGCGCAGCCGGGCTTGATTCACGGCGGCCCGACCCGCTGGCTACGCCGGCGGGGCACGCCCCATCGTTATCGCCCGAGTTATCACCCGACCTTGCGCGCCACGGCCGTGACATCAAGCTCGCCCACGGCGATTGCTTCGACCAGATCCAAGAGCATGCCGGCCAGCACGTCTTCGCTGCGCCGGCTGAGTTCGTTCAACGCCAGCAAATACCATCGTAAGCGTGCGACCAAGTGGATTCGTTCCTCTGGCCACTGCCGCAAAAATTCTGCCAAGTGTTGCTGCAACTGAAGTTCAAGCGTTTCGCACATGTTGTTCTCTTGGTTGCGCCGGGTCCGCTGGATGTGCATGTTGCCGGCGACTGTCTGGGTATCAAACCGTCTTGCCGCAGCGGCCCGGCGAGCCGGGCCGCACTAGCGTCAGGATTTCTTGCGGTAGTGATCGACCATGCCGGCGAGATAGGCCGCTTCGAGCGCTCGCTGAATCGCCCACACGGCCGCCTCGGGAAAATCCAGGTGATCCCTATTGCGGACTTCCAGGGTTTCGAGGCCGAGCACGTTCGTTGCAATGTCGGCGATCACTTGCTGGGCCGCGGTGGAAAGGGTTGGCTTTGCCATGTCGTCAATCCTCGTCAAGGTCTGCTTGCACACGCCGCGCAAGATCGTTCAAATCAATTTCAAGCCGAGCAATCGCGGCCACCTCTGCGTCGGGCAGGCTCGCCAGAATGCCGGCTGCGCGCTGCTCGCACTCCCGTAGTGCCAGGTTCGGCCAGTTGCCGTACCTGGCGATGAAGGCGAGCCCGTCTCGGTTGTTGCGGCCATACCCGGTGAGATAGGCCCGCAGGCCCGCTTCCAACGTCTTCTTGTCCAGGCTCATGCTGCGATCCTTTCCTGTTTGGCCAGTTGAAGGCGTTGCACTGCGGCCTCGTGATACTTGGGATCCATTTCGATGCCGTAGAAGCGCCGGCCAACCTGGCGCGCAGCAATGCACGTCGAACCCGATCCAGCGAACGGATCTAACACAATGTCTCGCGGCTTGCTAAAGGTCTCGATCAGCGGGACCAGGCATTGAACGGGCTTCTGCGTCGGATGGTGGCGGTTGCCCGAGTACTTCCAGGGCATGACGTCCGGCAAGGGCTGCGCCGGCACGGCCGGTTGGCCCTTGGCCAGCAAGTACGCGGCTTCGTGGCGATAGCCGAGAAAGCGGGCCTTGGACTGGTACTCCTTGGCGAACACGATGTGACCGACGGCACGAAAGCCCGCGGCACGCCAAGCGGCAAAGAAGCGATCGACACGGTTCCAGCCGTAGAACGAGATGCAGAAGGCGTCATCGCGCAGGACGCGGAACATCTGGGCGAATGCAGGCGTCAGCCATTCGTCGGTGCGGTCGTTGGCAATGCTGCGGCCGGTGCGGTCCACGTAGTTGACCAGGTACGGCGGATCGGTGAGGACGAGATCGACGCAACGGTCAGGCAGGGTAGGAAGAACGGACAGGCAATCGCCCAGGACGACACGGCTCATGGTGGTGGCTCCTTGCGTGCAGCAGGGCCGGAGGTCGTCCCTGCACTGCACGGGGCAGGCAGGCGCACGCCGGAAGGGGCCGGTCAAGGAAGCCTGGAATAAATAGCGAGCGAGGCGAGCGGTTTATGCCGGGAAAGTCCTTGAAGGCCTGGCGCGGCTACAAAGCCGTGCGCCGTGCCAGGCCGTCCGGACACGCAAGGCGTGCGACGGTATGCTCCGGGCAGTGCTTGTCGGGTGGTGATGTGCCGATGTTTGACAGTGCGCCGGTCCCGGCGCTCCATCCCCTAGTCCGCGCCTGGGCGCGGGCTCTCACCTCTGCGGTGTCGCTTGCGGCAAGCGCGGCGCGACCATGAGGAGAAAGGCCCGCGAACGCGGGCCTCTTGGCCATCAGTCGATGGCGGCGTAGATGGCGCTGGCTTGCGGGTGTTCTCCGGCGAAATCGCGCAACGCGTGGTACTTCTCGACCAGGTCGTCGACCCGATATTTCTCGCACAGCGCGTACAGCGTCGCGACGATGCCTGCGGCGTCGGCGGACATGTTGCGAGCGCACCAGTTCATGGGCCACACGATGCTCAGCTTGTCATAGCCGGCCGGCGCCATGTTGAAGCCGTTCGGGACCTCGTAGTAGTGCCAGTAGCCGCCACGGTAGTCCTGAGACAGGCGCTCATGGCCAGGAGCGAGGCGGGCGGTGGGCGACGTGGTTTTCGTTGTCCACGGTCCGCGGCACCAGCAGGGTTCATTTTTTTGAATCTATGGGGTGCTTTTCGATTGGAGGCGCGGCATCGGCGTAAGCCGATGGGGCGCAATGGGGTGCAGGGGTGCAGCCCCTGCCTGAAAGCCCGGGGGGCTTTCTGTGACCCCTACAGGCGACTTTTCACGCGTCGGCGATTGCGCCCGCGCTGCTGGTTCCAATAGGTAATCGCAGGCCAGGACGAATGTCCCTGGGCGACACGGTAAGATGCCATTGCATTGCATCTTCAATTTCACCAGCGAGACAACGCCCCGCGCCTTTTGTCATGTCTGCAAGCCCCCCCGACACCACACCCAAGCCCGAACTGGATCGCGTCGCAGGGCTGGTCGAGCGCGTCACATTCCACAACGCCGACAGTGGCTTCTGCGTCCTGCGCCTGAAGGTCAAGGGCGAGCGCGACCTCATCACCGTGGTCGGACACACGCCGACCGTAGCACCAGGCGAGTACGCATCGGCGTCGGGGACGTGGGTAACGGATCGCGAACACGGCCGACAGTTCAAGGCCGTGTTCCTCAAGATTTCACCGCCGAACACGCTGACCGGCATCGAGCGTTACCTTGGTTCCGGCATGGTCAAGGGTATCGGTCCCGTGTACGCAGGTCGGCTGGTCAAGAACTTTGGCGCGCAAGTGTTCGCTGTCATTGAGCAGACACCCGAGCGACTTCGTGAAGTCGAAGGGATTGGAGTAATCCGCGCCAAGAAAATCACCTCGGGCTGGGCCGATCAGAAGATTATTCGCGAGATCATGGTCTTTTTGCATGGGAACGGCGTTTCGACATCCCGCGCTGTGCGAATCTTCAAGACATACGGTCAGGACGCAATCGCTGTCGTGACAGAAAATCCCTACCGGCTGGCCCAAGATATTCGCGGCATCGGGTTCCTGTCGGCCGACACCATCGCCCAGAAGATCGGAATCGCTCTGGATTCTCCACTGCGAGCCCGTGCTGGCGTCTCATATGCGTTGTCAGAAGCGGCCGGAGAAGGCCACTGTGGCCTGCCCAGGAACCAGCTCGTATCGCTTGCCGTGAAACTGCTCGATATCTCGCAACCCATCATTGAGGATGCAATCGACCAGGAACTGGGGGAAGGAGTCGTAATCGCTGATACGGTTGACGACGTCCCAAGTGTGTTCCTTGCGCCTCTCTATAACGCCGAGCGTTCCATCGTCTCGCAGGTAAAGCGCCTTAGCTCCGGATCGCCGCCGTGGAGCGCGTTTGACGCCGACAAGGCGATTCCGTGGGTCGAGCAAAAGCTCGCGATCCAACTTGCTGATAGCCAGAAGCAGGCGATCCGCATTGCTCTTTCATCAAAACTTCTGGTGATCACCGGCGGCCCGGGCGTCGGCAAGACCACACTGGTCAATTCCATACTGACGATCTTGCGCGCAAGACAGGTGAAAGCGCTGCTGTGTGCGCCAACCGGCCGGGCAGCCAAACGACTATCGGAATCGACTGGGCTGGAATCGAAGACCATCCATCGCCTGTTGGAAGTCAATCCGATGAATGGGCAATTCAAGCATAACGAGGACTTGCCGCTGGAGTGTGATGTGCTTGTGGCCGACGAGTGCTCAATGGTCGACGTGCCCTTGGCAAACCAGTTGCTCAAAGCCGTCGCGTCCAACACGGCGATGATCTTCGTCGGGGACGTGGATCAGTTGCCGTCGGTTGGCCCCGGACAGGTTCTCGCCGATCTGATCGAATCTGGTTCGGTGCCCGTTGTGCACTTGACCGAGGTGTTCCGGCAAGCGGCGGCTTCGCGCATCGTTCGTAGTGCCCACGAGATCAGTCAGGGCGTGTTTCCGTCCTTTCCTAAAAAAGGCGAAGAGTCCGATTTCTATTTTTTGACGGCCGACGAACCTGAAGCAATTGCCCAGACCATTGTCGACCTAGTCAAAACCCGATTGCCTAGACGTTTCCAGCTCGACCCAACTCGCGACATCCAAGTTTTGTGCCCGATGAACCGCAGCATCACCGGCGCTCGCGGCATCAATCAGATGTTGCAGGAGGCATTGAACCCGCCAGGCGAACACAGCATCGAGAAGTTTGGCTATCGATTCAGCGTCGCCGATAAAGTCATGCAGATCGAGAACAACTATGACAAGGATGTCTACAACGGCGACATCGGGTTTGTGACCCACATTGATCCCGATGAGCAGGAGCTGACTGCGACCTTTGATCAGCACACCGTGACGTACGCATTTGGCGAACTGGACGAGCTGGTACTGTGCTACGCGACAACCATCCACAAATCCCAGGGCTCGGAATACCCAGTGGTGGTGATTCCTATCTCGACTCAACATTACATGATGCTCAAGCGGAATTTGATCTATACAGGCATCACGCGCGGCAAACAGCTGGTGGTACTGGTCGGACAAAAACGAGCCCTGGCGATTGCGGTCAAAGGTAAGCAAACGGAGCGTCGCTGGTCAAAACTCGCAGAATGGTTGTGCCCCTGACTTAGCACCTGCACTGTCGACGCATCGCCTGCGGCGAGACTGTTCTGAAGTTCAGTTTCTAATTGATGATTTGATGGGGGCCGGTGGGTATGTGGGGAAAACCCGGGGAGCCGGTGGGCATACCCTGTGGGCAAGCGCGTGGTCAGACGCAGCCTGTCCACCGTTTGTCCATCAGCGGTTGTCCACGGGCCGAGCGCGGCGAGCCGGGTGGTCGCGCAGCGATCATCCACATATCCACGGGTTCGGATACCTCGCGCGAAAAGGCGCCCCCCCGCCCTGCAACATCGTCATGTGGCGAGGCCTTACACGCCTGACCGACATCGTCCTCGGGATGCAACTCAGCGCGAAACTTGTGGGTAATTGAGAGGTTCGGCGGGCGCTTACGGTCATCGGGCTTGTAAGCGCGACCAATCGCGACGAGCAATCGAGTTTTTCAACAGAATCGGCCAATAGGAGACACTCGACTCAGTACCGCGGGTCGTCTGCAGTGCGCCGGCGAGTAGCTTACGCGCCAAGGTCGAGCATCCCTTTCGGGTCATCAAGCGCCAATTCGGATTCGTCAAGGTCCGCTACCGGGGCTTGAGCAAAAACACTGCGCAGCTCAAGATGCTGTTCGCATTGAGCAATCTATGGATGGTGCGCAAACAATTGGCTAGCGCGGCAGGATAGGTGCGCCCAAAATCCGGGCAATGCGCCTCGTGCGCGCTCGGATCAGCCCAGATGGCCTCATGTTTGCCTGATTCCAGCGCTTTTCTTGACCTGTTTTGATTTTCAGACGCTCAAACTGTCCAAGCGATGTCAGATGATCGCTTGTTCAGACCTTCCTTAGAAGACTGTGCCTAGGAAAATCAAGCCTTCAGGACCGTAAACAAGGAGAGCCAAAAGTATATACGCGACAGTAACTTAGCGTATTTTGGCGAAGTCGTCCAAATAGGCTGTCTGTACCGCAGGCGTACCGCGAGCGACAGCACCATAGAGTGCTGCGCGATCCCCCCATGACCGTCAATTCAGGGCCGCCCCTTCTAGCCGCGTGCTGCGCATTGCTGTAAGATGCTGCAGCTAATTAGAGGGGTGATCATGACGGCTAAACGAGGCCGGAAACCGACCGGCAAGCCACGCGCAACACGTGCCTCGGCGAGCTTGCCCCCGGAGTTGTATGCGACTCTGCAAGAGATCGCGAAGCAAAAGAAGGTATCCGTCGCTTGGGTGATCCGAGACGCGGCCGAGAAATACATCGCAGAACAGTGGCCGCTGTTCGCAAGCACACAGTGAGCATCACCATGGCAACCAAGAACAAAGCGGCCAACAAGGCCACAACTAACAGCGGGCGTTTCATCGACCTCGACGCAGACAAACTGCGCGGCGGCTACTACACACCATCCGCTGTAGCGGAGTGGGTCTGCGCCTGGGCTATTCGTTCGCCCAAGGACCGCGTCCTGGAGCCGAGCTGCGGCGACGGCGCGTTCCTGGAGGCTGCGGCCAAGCGCTTCGCCGAACTCGGCACCCGTAGCGCCGCCATTGCACGACAGCTGACCGGCGTTGAGATCATCGCCGCCGAAGCCGACCAGGCACGGACACGGCTGCTTGATGTGTTAAGCCAGCGCGCCGCCGATGTGGTTAACACCAGCGATTTCTTCAGCTGGTGGCAATCGACCGATCAGCCGGCCTTCGACGTGGTGATTGGCAACCCCCCCTTTATCCGGTACCAGACCTTCCCCGAACCGCACCGCAGCTTGGCCATGGCTCTGATGGTCGAGCAAGGTCTGTCGCCTAATCGCCTGACCAATATCTGGGTGCCGTTCGTCGTTGCAGCGGTGGCCAGCCTGCGCCCCGGTGGACGCCTAGCCTTGGTCCTGCCGGCCGAGCTGCTGCAAGTCACCTATGCGTCGCAGCTGCGTTCCTTCCTCACGGATCGGTTCGAGCGCATTGACATCGTGGCGTGCAACGAGCTGTTCTTTGAGAAGGCCGAGCAGGAAGTTGTGCTGTTGTTGGCCGATGGCGCACTGGCAACCGCTTCGGACGACAACCTCTGTCGCGTGACGATGACCGAGACCCGCACCGTTGGCGAGATCACGCAACGTGCCCCCGCAATCTTGCTCGCTGATGCCCAACCGAAGACCATCCGCCACGACAACGAAAAGTGGCTGAAATACTTCCTATCTGAGCGCGAGATCACATTCATGCGCGCGCTTCGGGACTCCGGCACCACCGCCAATCTGTCGGCCCATGCCAGTGTTGATGTTGGCGTGGTCACCGGCAAGAACGATTTCTTTGTCCTGACCAGCGCCCAGGTTGAAGAGCTGGGCCTTGACGGCTTCACGTCGCCGCTGGTCTCGCGCTCAGCCCACCTCAAGGGCGCGCGGGTTGGCAAGGCCGATTGGAACGCCATGTCGGCTGCTGGCGACCGCGTCCATCTGCTGCACCTGAAACGGGGCGATGCAAAGCCGACGGCGTCGTTGGCTAAGTACATTCGCTTCGGCGAAGTCAATGAGGTCCACAAAGGCTACAAGTGCTCGATCCGGGAACCCTGGTACGCCGTGCCGTCGGTTTGGACACCAGACGGCTTTCTGTTCCGGCAGATTTATGACTTCCCACGGGTCGTATTGAACCAAGCCGGGGCGACCTCGACCGACACGATCCATCGCTTGACCTGCAAGACTGAGAAGCCGGAACGGGTCATTGCCAACACCTACACTTGGCTTACCGCCGCGTCGGCAGAGATCGAAGGACGCAGCTACGGCGGGGGCGTGCTGGAGCTGGAACCAACTGAAGCCGAGCGGCTGCTCATGCCGGCAACGCTCAATGGCGCTATCCCACTGACGGAGTGCGACAAGCTCATGCGCGCTGGGCGCCTTGACGAAGTGTTGGAAGAGAACGCGCGGATCGTGCTTCGGGGTCACATGGGACTGTCCGAACAGGACTGCCATATCCTGCGCGACATCTGGGTCAAGATGCGCGATCGCCGCAATGCACGAAAGCGCGGGCGCGTGAGCAAACCAGCCGACGGTGTGCGCGCGTGACGGACGAGGCCACAGCAAAGGCTGCGGCGCGCGCCCGCATCGCCGAACTGGTTCGCGGCTTCCAACGCAACGAGGTCGATTACCTACGCCCCACCTACAACGAGACCCAGGCGCGCACGGACTTCATCACGCCGCTGCTTGCTGCTTGCTGCTTTCGGCTGGGATGTCCATAACGGTGCAGGGCATCCGTCAGGGCTGCGCGAGGTCATTGAAGAAGCAACGGTCGATGTCGGCGAGAGACTTTCAAAGCGACCGGACTATGAATTGCGCTTGGCACGACAGCGCAAGCTGTTTGTCGAAGCCAAGAAGCCCAGTGTCGCCATTGATCACAGCCGCGACGCAGCGTTTCAGACCCGTCGGTATGGCTATTCCGCCAGCCTGCCGATCGCCGTCCTGACAAACTTCCACCAGCTCGTGGTCTATGACTGCGTTCCGGTTCCAGCGCAGACTGACGCGGCCCACGTCGCGCGTATCTTGCTTGTCCGCTGCGATGAGTTCGAGGCGCGTTTTGATGAGCTGTGGCCGCTGCTTTCACGCCACGCCGTTTATTGCGGCGACTTTGATCGGCGCTTCGCAGTCGGCGGCACGCGTCACGGTGCCGAGCAGTTCGATGACTTCTTCCTGCGCCAGGTGCGCTCATGGCGCGAACGCCTCGCCGCTGACATTCATGCCAACACGCCGGGATTGAGTCCCGGCGAGCTGACCTACGCAGTCCAGCTGTTCCTGTCCCGCATTGTCTTTCTGCGCATCTGCGAAGACCGCGACATTGAACGCTACGAGAACCTGAGAAATCTGCCGGCAGCCCATACGTTCGACGCGTTGCTCGCCGAGTTGCGCCGCGCCGATGCGTTCTACAACTCTGGCCTGTTTCGCTTGCTTGACGATGCCCGCCTCGGCATTCGGATCAGCGATGCCGTGCTTCAGAGCGTCATCGGCGAGCTGTACTACCCGCAAAGTCCCTACACCTTCGCGGTGGTCGAGACCGAAGTCCTCGGAGAAATCTACGAGCAGTTCCTTGGTGAAGAGATAACCATCACCGGCGGGACGGTCGCGATCGTCCGCAAGCCGGAAGTCCGTGAAAGTGGCGGCGTCGTCCCAACACCACGCTACATCGTGGATGCCATCGTGGCCCGCACGCTCTCGCCGGCGCTGGCCGAGAAAAGTCCTGTAGACCTTGCCGGTTTCACGGCAGCCGATATTTGCTGCGGTTCCGGCATCTTCCTGCTGGCCATCTATGAGTTCATCCTCGACCATTGCCTGAGCTGGTACCTGGCCAATCGCCCGGCCGACCATATCGGCACTATGATCTATGAGGCTGGCGCCGGCAACTGGCGCCTGACCTTCGATGAAAAGCGCCGCATTCTGCAGAGCCACATCCGCGGCGTGGATATCGACGCCAACGCGGTCGAGGTCGCCCAGTTCAGCCTGTTGCTGAAGTTGATCGAGAACGAAACGCGGGACGGCCTCATGGACTATGTGGCGCGGCGCCGTGAACGCGCATTGCCGGATCTGGGCGGAATCGTACGTGCCGGCAATAGCTTGGTCAGCCGTGCCGAGTGGCTGGCAGCCGTCGGGACGCCAATGCCTGAGGCACTCATCCGTAAGGTCAATCCATTCGATTGGCAGGCAGAGTTCCCCGTCGAGATGGGACATGGCGGCTTCGACGTGATCGTCGGCAATCCGCCTTACATCCGTATCCAGAACATGATGGGGTACTCGCCAGAAGAGGCGGGCTTCTATCAGCGCCCGGCATCGCCCTATACGACGGCAAGGCAAGACAACTTCGACAAATACGCACTATTCTTCGAACGCGCCCTGGCACTGTTACGCCCGACCGGCCGGCTTGGCTTCATCACGCCACACAAATTCATGACGATTCAGGCTGGCCGCGTCCTGCGTCGCCTGCTGACCGCGGGAAGTCCGCTGGAGGCTGTTGTGCATTTCGGCGTCAAGCAGGTCTTCGGTCGCTCCGCCAGCAACTACACCTGTATCATCATTCTCAACCGCAGCGGCAGCGCCAACGTTCAAGTCGAACAGGTGGGCAGCCTGGAAGCCTGGCGGTACGGTGAGACGGGCACCGTCACAGCACTGGCGGCGGCGACGCTGAGCGATGACGCCTGGCAATTCGCTGACGCTGAAACGCGTGCCGTGTTTGACCGCGTGCGTACGGCCTGTCCAACGCGGCTTGGTACCGTCGCCGAAATCTTCGTGGGTGTGCAAACCAGTGCTGACGCCATCTACATCTTTCAAAGTGCCGCGGAGACGACAGACCACCATGTGTTGCAGTGGGATGGACGCGACTGGCCGATCGAGAAGGGCGTGCTTAGGCCGTTCCTGCTCGACGTTCAGCTCATCGCTTTCAGCCGCCCAGCCGCGAACACCTGGTTGATCTTTCCCTATGAATTCGTCACGACGCGGGGCCGTACCACAGCCCGGCTGTTGCAGCCCGACGAGATGGCCGACCGCTACCCAAACTGTCTGGCCTACCTGACCGCACGGCGTGCGCAGTTGGAAGCTCGGGCAATCGCGGGCGGCAGAGCGGATGAACAGCAGTTCTACCAGTTTGGCCGTTCGCAAAGCCTCGTCAAATTCAACAGCCCCAAGATCATCCTGCCAGCGCTGTCACTGGAGCCCCGCTACGTCTATGACGACAACAACGTCATGGTGACGGGCGGCGGCAACGGACCTTACTACCTGGTCCGGCAGCGCGACGGAAGCGGTGTGACGGATCACTACCTGCTGGCTGTGCTCAACCACCCGGTGAGCGAGGCGCTGGTGCGCACGAACACCAGCGTATTCCGTGGCGGTTATTACTCGCACGGCAAGCAATTCATCGAAGACTTGCCGGTACCTATACCTAGTGAAGCAGATAGGGCCACGATTGAAGCGCTCGTCGTCCGCTTGATTGCCGCCCATGACGCCATCGCAACAGCCCGTACACCGCACGACAAAAGGCTGTACGAGCGGCAAGCCACTAACCTACGCCAGCAAGTTGAAACCCACATCACGCAGCTCTTTGGACTGACGGCCGCCGACATGGACATTGTCCGGGCCGTGCCGGTCCCAGGCTGAGGAGATAGGCGGCGGCGTACGCGGAGCCACGCGCCGATACACATTTCGAGAGGGGACACGGAATGCAGTTGAAGAACATAGCGGTCAAGAACTTCCGCCTGCTGCATGACGCGGGACTGATCCTGGAGAAGCAGACGACTGTGATCGTTGGCCGCAATAACAGCGGCAAGACCTCATTGACCGAGGTGATGAAGCGGCTTCTGGTGGACAGCAATCCGTCGTTTCGGCTTGAAGATTTCTCATTTGCCACGCACCAGAGTTTCTGGAACGCCTTCGTGGCCGCGGCGCAGGGCGCCGATGAGCCGGATGTGCGAAAGGCATTGCCGGCCATCGAGATCCAATTGACCTTCGGCTATGAAGCCGGCGAGGCGCTTGGCACTCTCAATGAGTTCGTCATCGATCTGGACCCCACCTGTACTGAGGCGCGCGTTGTTGCCCGTTATGCGCTTCGCGATGGCAAGGTTGCTGAGCTATTTGCTGACCTAGCCGCCCCGGATGCAAAGGCCACTCCGGAGCAGATCGAGCTGACGAAGGCCACCTTGTTCAAAGCCCTGCGCGATCGCGTCCCGGCACTGTTTGGCATCGGATTCGCCGCAGTCGATCCGAATGACGCGACCAACGAAAAAATCGTTGAAGCCTCTGCTGTGAGGTCATTGTGCGCCAGCGGCTTCATCAGTGCACAGCGCGGCCTTGATGATGTTAGCCAGAAGGACCGTGTCGTCATCGGCAAGGTGCTTGAAAATCTGTTCGCCACCGCCAAGACGAATGCGGCTGATGCTGAGGGTCACGGTACCGCCGAAGAGCTTGAACAGGCTGTCAAAAACATCCAGGACAAGATCGGGGCCGACTTCAACCTAAAGCTTGATGCGCTATTGCCGGCACTTTCCATGTTTGGCTATCCCAGCCTGTCGGACCAGGAACTGCGTACAGAGACCACACTTGATGTCGCGCGGCTGCTCACCAATCACACCAAGGTTCGATATACCGGCACCAACGGTGTTCACTTGCCCGAGGCCTACAACGGTTTGGGGACGCGCAACATCATCTTGATCCTGCTGCAGCTACGGGAATTCTTCAAGCTCTACGCGGCCATGGAGCCGCGGCCTGGGATGCATGTCGTCTTCATCGAAGAGCCGGAAGTGCATCTGCATCCGCAAATGCAGGAGGTATTCATCCGTAAGCTCGGTGATATCTCAGCGGTCTTCAGCAAGGAACTGGAAACACCCTGGCCCGTGCAGTTCGTGGTCTCCACCCATTCTTCGTACGTCGCCAACGAGGCGCATTTCGAGACGATCCGCTACTTCCTCGCGGCACCGGATGCGGCCGACGGCATGATGAAGACGGAGGTGAAAGACCTGCGCAGGGGCCTGTCGGGGAAGGGGGAGCCGGACAGAACGTTTCTGCACCAGTACATGACGTTGACGCGCTGCGATCTGTTCTTTGCCGACAAGGCAGTATTGATCGAGGGAACGACTGAACGGCTGCTGCTGCCCCGCGTCATCAAGATGCTGGATGACGGCAAGCCAGAGGCGCAGAAGCTCGGCAGCCAGTATCTTTCAGTTATCGAGGTCGGCGGCGCCTATGCGCACATCTTCTTTGATCTGCTTGCCTTTCTTGAATTGCGGACGCTCGTGATTACCGATATCGATACGGTCAAAGCGAACGGCAAGGGCCAGTACGAGTCGTGCCAGGTGTGCCACGGTGAACGCACAAGCAATGCTTGCATTAAAGCCTGGTTCAAGAACGATGTCACACCGGCTGAGCTGCTTGCAGCGGATGCCGGGGCAAAGACCGTTGCCAAACGACGCATCGCATTTCAGCAACCGGAAATCCAGGGTGGCCCATGTGGGCGCAGCTTCGAAGATGCTTTCATGCTGGCTAATCCAGCGCTGTTCCCTTTCGTCGGACCGGAAGATGAGGAACGCGAGACTCAAGCCTGGGAGGGCGCCAAGGGAGTGAAGAAGTCGGAGTTCGCCCTGACGCACGCGCTCGCTACTGATACCTGGCAGATCCCGCGCTACATCGCCGAAGGCCTTGCCTGGTTGGCGGAGAACAACCTGCCCCCAGCGGTCGAGGTACCAATGGGAATAGGTGCCTTGCCATGAGCGATGTGGAGAAGCCCAGCCCCGCATTGCTGGCGGCGCGTGCCGCTGACGAACAGGTGGCGCAGTGCTTGAGGGACGGCGCGAGCTTCCTGCTTGAAGCAGGCGCTGGCGCTGGCAAGACGTACTCACTGGTTGAAACTTTGCGGACCCTCATTGCCACACAGAGCGTTCGCCTACAGCAGCGCAATCAGCACATAGCTTGCATTACCTACACAAACGCCGCCACGGCCATCATCAGCAGCCGGATCGACGGCAACCCTTTGGTCTTTACCGACACGATCCACGCCTTCTGCTGGTCATTGATCAAGGACTTTCAGGCCGCGCTGCGGCAGCGATTAGCCGCGATCCCAACATGGCAGGAGCGTCTGGCTAACGGTCCGCCACTAACAAACCAAACCGTCGAGTATGACCTTGGCCACCGTCGCCATACGGACGCAATCGTGTCGCTGCATCACGATGATGTCCTCATGCTGACTGCAGCCTTTTTACCGCTCCCGAAGTTTCAAACCATCCTTGCAGATCGCTATCCGTTCATCCTTATCGACGAATATCAGGACACCAACACAGAGATCATGGCCGCCATCAAGGCCAATCTCCTGGGGCGGGCAGGCGGGCCGCAAATTGGGCTGTTCGGCGATCACTGGCAACGCATCTATGACGACACCTGTGGCCATGTCACGGACGAGGAGCTGATCGAAATTGGCAAGAAGGCCAACTTCCGCTCGGCGACCGCGATCGTCAACGTATTGAACAAGATTCGGACCGAGTTGCCGCAGGCCGTAAAAGACGAAGGCTTCGTTGGCTCGGCAACGGCCTTTCACACCAATGCGTGGGTCGGGGCGCGGCGACCAGGGACAGGCGGCGGCCACTGGAAGGACGACTTACCGGCGGAAACCGCCCATCAGTTTCTTGAGGCATTCATCGCGAAGTTGAAGGGCGACGGCTGGGACTTTGCGCCCGATAAGACGAAGGTCTTGATGCTGACCCACAACGTGCTGGCCGCGGAGCAGGGCTATGCCGCACTGGCAAAGGTGTTCGCCTACACCGATCATTTCATCAAGAAGGAAGATGACTACATCGGCTTCTTTGCCGACAAGCTGGAGCCGGCTTGTGATGCCTTTGCACGGAGCCGCTTTGGCGAGATGTTTGACCTGTTGGGCAGCACGGCGCCGAAGTTCACCTCCCATGCCGACAAGCTGCGGTGGTCGAACGCGATGAATGAACTCGTGGCCCTTCGCCAAACGGGTACGGTCGCAGAAGTGGTCAAGCACATTGCCAACGGTGGCTATATCAGCCTCCCTGAAGCGATCGCGCGGCGTGAGCATGATGCCAATCATTTTGAGGTCGCCGCGGGTGAAGAGCTGCCGGATCGCGTAGCCATCACACGAAGGCTGCGGGCCATTCCGTACCGTGAAGTGATCGCGCTCGATCAGTTCATAGACGGGCACACGCCGTTCGCCACCAAACACAGCGTCAAAGGCGATGAGTTTGAGAATGTGCTGATTGTGGTCGGCCGGGGCTGGAACAAGTACAACTTTGATCAGTACCTGGAATGGGCCGGCTCCGGCAACGTGCCTGCCGACAAGCAGGACGCCTACGAGCGTAACCGCAACTTGTTCTATGTGGCCTGTTCACGGCCGACAGCGCGCTTAGCGCTACTCTTCACGCAGAGGCTCTCGCAAGGGTCAATTCAAACGCTGCAGTCCTGGTTCGGAGTCGAAGCTGTGCAGGCATTCGGTGTCTGAGCGTGCAAGACCCTTGGCACGACTTGTGCCGCATCCCGAATAGCACCGTTTGCTTGACGCCTCGATAAACGAGCGACCACGCATCGCCAGCCCATCCTCTCGCGCCCGACCTTGCCCAACCAACTCCCGCCTCTTGAGCGGCCACTGCAAGCGTTGTAGCACTCCGGTCAGGCGGGCATTCCAGGCGCGGAGCCCGAAGGTGATCCGGTGGGCATACCCTGTGGGCAAGCGCGTGTTCAGGCGTAGCCTGTCCACCCTTTTGTCCAGCTGGGTTGTCCACGGGCCGAGCGCAGCGAGCCGGGTGGTCGCGCAGCGATCATGCACATATCCACGGGTCCGGGTACGTTTGTAGGAAGCGCCTCATCCGTATATCTTCGCCATTACAATCCATTTTGTTTACATTGTTCGTCAACAACGCGGATGCCACGCGATTGCACATGGCGGCAACAATGTCCACATGGAAACGAAACAGGTGCATGCGCAGTTAGCGCGCCTCTATGAAGTTGCAAAAGCTGCCGGACGGCTATCACAAAGCGCGGGCCCAGCAGAATTAGCTCGCCTTCTCAACATCTCTCGCCAGCTAGTTCATCATTGGGAAACACGAGGACCCTCAAAAACAACCATCTTTGATCTGCAGGCCGAATGGGGGGTCAACGCCACCTGGATACTTAGCGGCAGCGGACCAATGTTTATCGGCGGAAGCGAGACCGGCTCTTCGCAGTGGCCATTCAAACATCTCGATATCCGCAGAGTCCAAAGACTTACCCCCGAAGATCGAGCATTTCTCGAAGGCAAGCTTGATTCCGCGCTTGAAGCGCTTGAGTCTCGTATCGATGCCCTTCCCCCTCTCGCCCAACGAGCCGCCTAAACGGCCAGCACTGTTCCTGGTGTGCGACGGCCACTTAAATTTCCCCAAAAAGTAACAAAACGAAACTTAAGAAACCAATCGCACCAATAGCTCCGCCCACCCGAAACGAAGTGTTGACAATTACGTATCCAAGAAGTTTAATAGCATCAGCTCTTTAACCTACGAATCGCAAAACGTCCCGCGTCTGCTGAGAAGCGCCGCGGTAGGGGAGACCGCCGTTGCCCCGGACATTAAAGAGACGGCAAGAATCAATGCGGGAGCGGCGGCCCGTGAAGCCCGGCGAGCCGAAAGGCTTGATTGAAAAAAGTTGCCGACGCATTGATCTCGGTACGCAAGCAAAGCGGAATTTTGACGGGTAATCCGACCGCCAACCTTGTATCCGAGCGCCCCAGCAGGATCCACATGCCCCACGTGGCGAGTAACGTGTTGGGCGAATATCGCGCCAGGCCAACTGGCGCGCGCCGTGCAAGTCGGCAAGACGCCGCCCGCGTCGTTGTATCTCGCTGGCGGCATCCGAATCGGCGTTCAACGTTGAGCGCTCCGATTCGGATGTACCGGTTTCGCAGCTAAACCGAGTTTCGCAGTCAGCTTTCTCGCTGACATCCTTCTCCAAGAACCCTCAGGCGAGAATTCTCACGCATAGGTTTCATTACGATGCACAGGGATACTCGGTCAACGATGTCGCCGACTGCTGGCGGCATATGTTCCGAGCGCCCTGCTTCACAACGGCTTTCATCCACGGCGTACCCGGCTGGACCGGCAGCACGATTTGCTACGCGACCACCGACGATCTTGGCGACCTGGTTCCCGTGCGCCTGGCGTGACTCCCCGCTGATAGCTGACACTGCCCGTGTTCGGATCAACGGACATCGCTTCGCAGCTGACCTGTCACCCCTTCCCCAGGAAACTCCATGGACCGCAGACTCTATTCCGCCGAGATTTCGCTGGGCGGCAGCACCAAGATCTATTCACCGGAATTCCAAACGGATGAACAGTACAACGCGCCCTGGAAGCGCGTTCTGCTCATGTCCCACGGCAAAGCCGACGTGCGCTGCTGCTGCCTCGGCACCGGCGACAAACGGCTTTCCATCCACAGCCGCGCGAACTCTGACCGATTCCATCTGGCGCGATTTCCCGACACGGGATCCGAGCACAGCGAAGACTGCGCCTATTACGGCGTCGATCCAAACATGTCCGGCCTTGGGGCCTATCGGCGGGGCGTGGTTCAGGAATTGGACGACGGGGCGACGAAGATCAAACTGAAGGTTGGCCTGCAGCAGCGCGTAGCGACGGCACCGACCGACACCGACAGCACGCCAGCCAAGGCAAGCAAGGTTCCCCCGACACGCCCACGCTCAGGCCAGGCGAGCATGACGCTATTGGGCCTGCTCCACTACCTCTGGACCCAGGCGGGTTTCAACGCATGGTCCCCCGCAATGCACGGCAAGCGAACGCTCGGCGTGCTGCACTATCACCTGCTGCGCGTTGCGGCGGCCACCTATGCCGGCCGCGTCAGGTTGTCCGGGAATCTGCTTGTCTCTACACCGGCCGCCGCCGGGCGCCAGGCTGAGCTGAACAAAGCCAAGGGTATGGAAGCCATGAACCGCCGTCGCCGCCTTGTCGTCATTGCGCCCTTGGCGCAGTTCCTGGCCGGCATGGAAGAGGGAGCCGCGCTCCCCATCGCCGGTTTCCACGGCATTCCTCACCTGACCATGAGTCCGGAGTTATGGGAAACACTGCAGCGGCGCTTCAGCGCGGAGATGAACGGCTGGATGGCAGGCGAACAGGTGGTCGCTGTGGTACAGACCGACGTTCCTGCGCCCGCACGCGGCGCCGTCCAGGCGCAAGTCGTCGATATCTCGGCCATGCTCGTCACGCCGCAGTGGATCCCGGTCGATTCCGGCTATGAGGCCGCTGCTGTCGCCGGCCTGGTCGCCGAAGAACGCCGCTTCGAAAAGCCGCTGCGTTTCGACGCCGGCCAGGACCAAGTATTCCCGGACTTCTGGCTGAAGGACTGCGGCGACCCCTTGCCGATGGAGGTCTGGGGGCTGACGGATTCGGAGTACCTGGAACGCAAGAAGAAGAAAGTCGAGCACTACGATGCCACGTATGGCTCGGGAACGTGGTGGCAATGGGATGCCACGTCAGGAGCACCGATGCCGCCGTTTCCGCTACGCGTCAAGCGTAGCGCCAGTGATTCCGCTGTCGGAGAGATGGAAAATGGCTATTCGTAAAGCCGAACGCGCCCGCGTGTTCGCTATGTTCGACGGCAAGTGCGCCTACTGCGGGCACGCGCTGCCGGATCGCTGGCACGTTGACCATCTGGAGCCCGTTGCCCGCGAGATCAATTCCGTGGTCAAGGACAACATCTGGCGCCTAGTCAGCGGCAAACCCACGCGTCCCGAGTTAGACGTGCCGAGCAACTACATGCCGTCCTGCCCGCCGTGCAATATCGACAAGGGACCATACAGCCTGGAGGGATGGCGCAAGAAGCTCCAGGGTACGTGCGATTCTCTGACCCGCTACAGCCCGACCTATCGCCACGCCATACGCTTCGGCCTGCTGGCCGAAACCGGCGCGACGGTCGTCTTCCATTTTGAACGCTTGGCTGCGACTACGGCGGAGGACGCCTCACATGAACGTCCCGATATCTTCCGATCTGCCAGCCAAACAGGAAGTCTTTGAACTGCCTCCCTTCCCCACCATGCCGCGAAAAATGCGGAGCCGTGGCAAGGTGCAGCCGCAGGCCCGATAAAGGAATTCGCATGGTTACGGCTCAGCCCGCTGCAATCGCGGGTGAAAAAGCGCTCACGTTGCGGGAGGCGGCTAACCTTCTGAACGTCTCTTACAGCACTATCTTCGGCTATCGGAGAGAACTTGGTTTTCAACTCAGAGCGCGAGGCGCGTGGCGAATTTGGCCGTCGCGTCTTGCTGTCTTTTCGGAAAAGAACAACAATGTCACCCAGCTATCCCTGCGGATTGTGGGGGAAGTAACATGCCCATCCGCAAAGATGAAACCTCAGGTATCTGGCAAATTGATATCCGGGTCCCAGGCGTCCCGCGAATTAGATGCACTTCTGGCACAACGGACAGACAAGCAGCGCAAGAGCATCACGACACGCTGAAGGCTGACTTGTGGCGTCAAGCGAAGTTAGGTGAAGAGCCTGACCATGTGTTTGAGGAGGCAGCGGTGCGCTTTTTGCACCTCTCCGAGGGACAACGGGACTACGCGACAAAGCTGCGTCACGTCGAGTATTGGCGGGATAAGTTTGCCGGGTTCCCGGTCCGCTCTTTAACCGCGGGCGTGATTGCATCCGCAATCCCGACCCATCGAACCTACAAGCATCGTGCGACGCTAAAGCTTACGCCCGCGACGAAGAACCGCTACCTTGCGACGATTGGCCGCATTCTCAGCCTCTGCGAAGAGTGGGAGTGGGTAAACAAACCCCCTAAATTGGCAAGGTTCGAAGAACCTGATGTGCGCGTGCGCTGGGAACCCAGGGAGACAATCGCTGCGCTGATCGACGCCCTCAGCATGGACTGGATGCGTGAAGTGGTGCTATTTGCCGTTGCGACCGGGATGCGCGCCAATGAAATCCTTTCACTAACCTGGCCCCAAGTCGACAGAGCTAAACGCAGCGCGTGGGTCGGCCATGCTGGAGCAAAGTCAAAGCGTGCCCGCGCTGTGCCGTTGAACGAAGATGCGATGAACGTGTTGGAAGGGCGCCACGGCATACACCATAAATTGGTTTTCAGCCGTGCCGCACGCCCTGGTCGTGAGGTATCTAAGATCAGCCAGGTCGACGCTCGCATGCTTGAGCGTGCATGCAAAGCCGTGCGCATTGAGGATTTCCATTTCCATGACCTGCGTCATACCTGGGCTTCCTGGCATGTTCAGGATGGCACCCCTCTTATGGTGCTGAAGGAGCTGGGTGGCTGGGAACAGATCGAGATGGTTCAGAAGTATGCCCACTTGGCTCCCTCCCATCTAGCCATACACGCCGAAACGGTCAAGTTTTGGTCAAAGTCACCTCTAAAAAAGGAACAGCCGCCATTGCTGGCGGCTGTAGGTGCCTGATTTCTCAGGACTTTTTTGGTAGGCCCCCGGGGAGTCGAACCCCGCACCAACGGATTATGAGTCCGCTGCTCTAACCAGGCATGAGCTAGAGGCCCAGGAAACTTACTGCCCTTCCAGGAAGCTCTTCAGCTTGTCGGCCCGGCTCGGGTGACGCAGCTTGCGCAGCGCTTTGGCCTCTATTTGGCGGATGCGCTCACGCGTGACGTCGAACTGCTTGCCCACTTCTTCCAGGGTCTGGTCGGTGCTCATTTCGATACCGAAACGCATGCGCAGCACCTTGGCTTCCCGCGGGGTCAGAGAGTCTAGCACTTCCTTGACCACGTCGCGCATGGAACCATGCAGCGCGGCGTCCGAAGGCGCCAGCGTCGAGGTGTCTTCGATGAAATCGCCCAGGTGCGAATCGTCGTCGTCGCCGATCGGCGTTTCCATGGAGATCGGTTCCTTGGCGATCTTCAGGATCTTGCGGATCTTGTCCTCGGGCATGTCCATCTTCT
>JBEBOQ010000049.1:0-35072 GCA_040396375.1 Achromobacter xylosoxidans | reverse complement strand
ATTACCGCAGCCTGATCCAGGGCGTGCCCGCGCCGCGCTACTGGGACATGGGCGAAGAAGACCGCGATTTCAAGTTCAACAACTACATTTCGCGCTATCACAACCGCCACCTGGACCTGATGGACGTGCTGGCCAAGTACAACGGCCGCGCCAACGCGCCGCTGGATGAGCTGGCCAAGCTTTGCGGCTTTCCCGGCAAGCTGGGCATGGACGGCAGCAAGGTCTGGGAAGCCTGGAGCAGCGGCCGCGCCGATGAAGTCCGCGCCTATTGCGAGACCGACGTGGTCAACACCTGGCTGGTGTATTGCCGCTTTCGCTTCCTGCGCGGCGAGCTCGACCGCACCGCCTACGACGCCGAGATCGCGCTGGTGCGCGACACGCTGTCGGCCAGCGATGCGCCGCACTGGAAGGAATATCTGACTGCCTGGGACGCCAGCTGAATCCCGCGTTGGCAGGGCACGATCACGGAGCCCTCGGGCTCCGTTTGCACGTCTGGACACCCGCAATCGACTGAAACATAGCTTGCGCAGCCGAAACCCGGATGAAACCGGGCGAATCGCACAATGGCCTCGCTTTCTTCACTTTCAGGAGACCTACATGTCCCGATTCGCTATCCGCTCCAACTTGGCTGCCCTGGCCATGGTCGCCGCCTCCGGTGGTTTGCTGGCCGGCACCGCCATGGCGGCTCCGCCCGCTGACGGCGGCCCCGCCGCGATGCACGACGGCCAACACGGCGGCGGTTTCCACAAAGGCATGCGTGACGGCCTGTGGATCCCCGGCCTGGGCCCCGTATCCAAGGCGCAGGTCGACCAGCTCAAGCTGGACGACAAGCAACAAGCGCTGGTCAAGACCGCGCAAGAAGGCCAGCGTGGCCTGCGCGACGCCATGCGTGCTTCCGGCGGCCAACGCCACGATCTGCTGAAGGCGCAGTTGGACAGCGGCAAGCTGGACCCGCATGCGCTGGTCGATCAGTCCGACAAATCCCGCGACCAGTTCGGTTCGCAAGCCAAGCAGGTGCGCGATCAATGGCTGGCCGTGTGGGATAGCCTGAACGACGCCCAGCGCGCCCAGGTGACCCAGTTGGTCAAGGAACGTCAGGCGAAGATGCAAGAGCGTCACGCCAAGATGGAAGGCCGCCACGGCAAGGGCCCGGGCGCCCCGGGCGCGGTGCCCCCGCCGGCGCCTCCCGCCGCCAACTAAGCGCTCGATTTCCGCGCGCGGTTGCCGCCAAACCCCAGTCTGCACCCGCAGGCTGGGGTTTTTCGTTTGCGGGTAGGTCGCGTTGACCTGTCCTGGTGCGCAATCCCCATTTTGATGCGCCATTGCCTGCGCGCGCAGCGCCACGCACCGCGATGGTGCGGCCAGCGTGCGCATTCAGCGGGCCGCCAGCCCTTCGACACGTGATTGAAACCTGGCACGGACATTGCTTGAAGGAAAGGGAGCCGGTTACTCGCCGTTGCAAGACCGGTCCGACGGATGCGCCTCCGGCCGTCCTCCTCCTCGTTAAATCCGATCAGGACACCGCACCATGAAGAAGACGTTGCTAGCCTTGCCCGTTGCGCTTGCCGCTTGTTTCGTTGCAACGGCCCAGGCCGAACCCACCGACCTGGGCGGCGGTTTCTCGCTCAGCGGCAATGCCACGATCGCCAGCGACTACCGCTTCCGCGGCTATTCGCAGACCGACTTCCGGCCGGCCGCACAACTGGGCTTCGACCTGAACCACAGTTCCGGCTTCTACCTGGGCAACTGGAACTCCAACGTGTCCAGCTTCGTCTTCACCGACGGCAACCTTGAAATGGACTTCTACGGCGGCTGGAAGGGCGACGTGGGCGGTGGCTTCACGCTCGATGCCGGCGTGCTGCACTACTACTATCCGGGTTCCAGCTCGCCCAAGGGCGGCAACTACAACAACACCGACCTGTACCTGGCCGGGACCTACGGCAACTACACGCTGAAGTACTCCTACACGCCCAGCGACTTCTTCAGCACGCCCGACAGCAAGGGCACCTGGTACCTGGACGGCACCGCCAACTTCGACCTGGGCGACGGCTGGGGCCTGATCGGCCATGTCGGCTACCAGAAGCTGAAGAACCAAGTGAACATGGACGGCGATTCCATCAGCGGCTATGTCGACTACAAGGTGGGCGTCACCAAGGACCTGAAGGGCTGGGTGCTGGGCCTGGCCGCGGTGGGCGCCAGCAAGGACAACTGGCTGCCGACCAAGTACGGCCATCCGTCCGGTCGCCTGGGCGCGGTGTTTTCAGTGTCGCGCTCGTTCTGATCTCTACGCTATCCGTGGCGGCGCCCTGACCGGCGTCGACCTTTGGGGGGCTTGATGGAGACTGCCTGCTGGGCTGTCTCCGGCAAGTCCCCCTTTTTTTACCCGCGTGTAGTTCTTGGCAGATAAAAAATATACTCAAGGGTCTTGAGTAAGACGCCGGACGTATCAATGATCGAGACCCGCCTGTTGCGGCAATTCATCGCGGTAGCTGAAGAGCTGCACTTCAACCGCGCGGCCGAACGGCTGCACATGGCCCAGCCGCCGCTAAGCCAGGCGATACGCCGGCTGGAGGCCGAGATCGGCTCGCCCTTGTTTGAGCGCAATAACCGCACGGTGTCGCTGACGCCGGCTGGCGCGGCCTTCCTGGAAACCGCGCGGCGCACGCTGGCGTCGCTGGAAGAGGGCGTGGCCCACACCCGGCGTGTGTCCCAGGGTATCGAAGGGCATCTGACGCTTACCTTCATCAACATCACGCCGTATGCGGCGCTGTTGCGCGCGCTGCGCGATTTTCGCGGCGCCGCGCCGGCGGTGGCCTTCACCCTGCGCGAGGCCTCGACGCGCGAGCAGGTGGCGGCGCTGGAAAGCGGTGCAGCCGACATCGGTTTCCTGCGCACGCCGGGTACGACCACGCTGGACCTGAGCTTTCAGACCATCTTGCGCGAACCGATCGCGGTGGCGTTGCCGGCGGGGCATCCGTTGGCCGGGCAGCCGCGGGTTGCGCTGGCATCCCTGGCGGATGAGCCCTTTGTGGCCTCGCCCCGGCCACTGGGCCAGGGTTTTCACGATCAACTGGTGCAGCTCTGCCAGACGGCCGGCTTCGCGCCCCGGGTGGTGCAGCACGGCCGCCAATTGCAGACCCTGGTGGCGCTGGTGGCCGCCGGGTTTGGCATCGCGCTGCTGCCGGCGTCGCTGGCAGTGCCGGGGCGGGGGGATATCGTGTTCCGGCCGCTCGCGGCCAACGCGCCGGACAACCTGTTGCACCTGGATTTGTTGATGGCCTGGAATCACGCCCGCGTGTCGCCGGTGCGTGACCGGTTCATCGAGGCGATCCGCGGCGCGATGCCGCTGAAGCTGGAGGCGCTGGGCTAGTGCGCTGCCCCGCAGGTACGCCCGCACCACCATGCGGACGCATCTGCGGGACCGCACAACAGGCGCTTTGGAGACGTTTTTCCGGCGTACACCGATGCGGGTCTTCAGTAAGACGCTAAAAGTCTTATTTAGCGATAAATAAGATATTTTACGTACACCGTGTCGCTCCCTAAGCTCCCAGGCATTGCTTATTACCGGGCTCGCGCCCTGGAATCGTCATGCCTGCCGCCGTCTATATTTTTTCGCTTTGCACCTTTGCCTTCGGGCTATCCGAATTCGTTGTGGCCGGCCTGGTGTCCGCCATGGCCGACGACCTGCACGCGCGGATCGAGGCGGTGGGGACCGCCATCGCGGCCTATGCCTTTGGGGCCGCCATCGGCGCGCCGTTCCTGACCGCGCTGGCGGCGCGCTGGCAAGACCGCCGCACGCTGGCGCTGGCGATGGCGGCGCTGACCGTCGGCAGCGTCGTGATCAGCCTGTCGTCGACATTGGCGGGCGTGTTGGCGACGCGCTTTGCGGTGGGTCTGGCACACGGGGTTTTCATGGCGGTGGCGTCAAACGCCGCCACCCGATTGGCCGGTCCGGCGCGGGCGGGCAGGGCGCTGTCGGTGGTGTGGCTGGGCCTGACGCTGGCGCTGGCGGTTGGCGTGCCGCTGGGCACCTACCTGGGTAGCATCTGGTCCTGGCGCGCGGTGTTCCTGGCAATGGGGGCGTTGGGGCTGCTGGGCGTGGGCGGGCTGCTGGCATTGATGCCCGCGCGACCGGCCGTGGCCCCGGGTGCCGGGGCGCGGGCCGCGCTACGAGCCCTGGGCCATCCGCAGTTGCTGATGACCGCCGGCGTCGGCGCGCTGGTCAGCGTCGCGACCTTTTCGTTTTTCACGTTCATCTCGCCCTTTCTGCTGCAGGAGGCGGGGGCGGATATCCGCTGGCTCAGCCTGGCCATGCTGCTGTTCGGGGTGTGCTCGATCGGCGGCAATCTGCTGGGCGGATGGCTGGCCGACGCTGCAAAGCCCGACCGCAGTGCGCAAGGGGCGCTGGCCGCGCTGGCGCTGAACCTGGGTGCGCTCTACGCGCTGGGAGATTCCGCGATCGCGGTGGCGCTGCTGGCCGGCACGCTGGGCCTGTGCTTTTTCGCCATCGTCACACTGCTGACCCTCAGGCTGCTGAAACTGGCGCAGCGCTACGTGCCGGCATCCACGGCCGCCGCGGCCGGCTTGAACATTGCCTCGTTCAACCTGGGCACCGCGTTGGGCGGGGCGCTGGGCAGCCTGACGATCGCCGCGGGCGGGCTGGCCTATCTGCCGCTGGCGGGGGCGGCCGCGGCCCTGGCCGCCGTGGTGGCGTTGCGCGGGCAGGCCGCCCGGACGCCACTTCGGCAGACGGCCTGAATCCTCTTACAATGCTGGGTTGCGTGTAATTCTGGACTGCGTGAGATGTCTGACGTTTTGAGTATCGAATCCCTGGATCTGGAAGCCCGGGGCATTGCCCGCCGCGATGGCAAAGTCATTTTCGTGGAAGGCGCCTTGCCGGGCGAGCGGGTCACGACCGTTACCGTGCGCCGCAAGCCGTCCTACGAAATCGCGCGTGTCGACGAGGTGCTGCGGCCCTCGTCGCAGCGAGTCGTGCCGCGCTGCCCCCATTTTGGCGTCTGTGGCGGCTGTGCCATGCAGCACCTGGAGCCCAGCACCCAGGTGGCGATCAAGCAGCGCTCGCTGGAAGACACCTTCTGGCACGTGGGCAAGCTGCGCCCGGCACGCATGCTGGCGCCGTTGCAGGGCCCGACCTGGGGCTACCGCTACCGTGCGCGCCTGTCGGTGCGCGTGGTGCCCAAAAAGGGCGGCGTACTGGTGGGCTTTCACGAACGCAAAAGCAGCTATGTGGCCGACATGCGCGAATGCCATGTGCTGCCGCGCCACGTCAGCGACCTGCTGATGCCGCTGCGCGCCATGATCGCGTCGATGTCCGCGCCCGACCGCCTGCCGCAGGTGGAAGTGTCGCTGGGCGACGGCGTGACCGCGCTGGTGCTGCGCCACCTGCTGCCGCTGACCGACCACGACATCGCCGTGCTGCGCGCCTTCGCCGACAAGCACGATGTGCAATGGTGGCTGCAGCCCAAGGGCCCGGACACGGTGCATCCGCTGGTGCCCGAGCATCGCGACGCGCTGACCTACACCATGCCCGAGTTCGGCCTGCGCATGCCGTACCGGCCGACCGACTTTACCCAGGTCAACCACGCCATCAACCGCGCGATGGTGTCGCGCGCGCTGCAATTGCTGGAAGTGCAGCCGACCGACCGCGTCGCCGACCTGTTCTGTGGCCTGGGCAACTTCACGCTGCCGCTGGCCACCCAGGGCCGCGAGGCCGTGGGCGTGGAAGGCAGCAAGGCGCTGACCGACCGCGCCCATGAGGCCGCCGCGCGCCACGGGCTGGGCGAGCGCACCAGTTTCGCCACCCTCAACCTGTTCGAGGTGGACGTCGAATGGCTGCGCGGCCTGGGCTTCTTCGACCGCATGCTGATCGATCCGCCGCGCGAAGGCGCGCAGGCCGTGGCGCAGGCGCTGTCGCAACTGAAGGCCGAGGAACGCCCGCGCCGCATCGTCTACGTGTCCTGTAATCCCGCCACGCTGGCGCGCGACGCCGCCATCATGGTGCACGAGGGCGGCTACCTGCTCAAGAGCGCCGGTGTCATCAACATGTTCCCGCACACCGGGCACGTGGAGTCCATTGCCGTGTTCGAATCGCTGGATGCCGAGGGCGTGCGCGAAGTGCAGGAGCGCGCCCGCCAGCGCGCCTTGCAGCAGGCCGCCGAGGCGGCGGCCGCCGAAGCGGAAAAGGAAGCAGCGGCTGCCGAGAAGGCCGCGTCCAAGCAGGCGGCCACCGAGGCCTACCACGCCCGCGTCGCGGCCGAAGGCGAGGCGCCGGCGCAAAGCCAAGCGTGAGACCCCGACCCGGCGTGGACCGGGCCGCATGCAAGAAGGGCAGGCCGGTTGGCTTGCCCTTTTTTCTTAGTGGGAGCGCCCCAGGTCTTCCAGGATGGGGCAGTCGGGTCGATCATCCCCGTGGCAGTTGTGCGCCAGGTGCTTGAGCGTGGCGGCCATGTCGCGCAGGGCGCAGGCCTTGCGCTCCAGTTCCTCGACGTGTTCCAACGCGATGCGCTTGACGTCGGCGCTGGCGCGGCTGCGATCCTTCCACAACGCCAGCAACCCGTTCATCTGCTCCACCGAAAACCCCAGGTCGCGCGCGCGGCGCACGAAGCGCAGCGTGTGCAGGTCGTTTTCGCTGTAGACCCGGTAGCCCGAGTCTTTGCGCACCGCCGGACCGATCAGGCCGATGCTTTCGTAATAGCGGATCATCTTGGCCGAGATGCCCGAGGCTTGCGCGGCTTGTCCGATGTTCATGTCATGGCCTCCTGGGGGGGGAATAGGTTAGGGACGCGTATCAATGCGCGGCGCGCGGCCGAAAGGTCTTGAGCCGCAGCGCGTTGCCCAGCACGAAGACGCTGGACAGCGCCATGGCGCCGGCCGCGAAAATGGGCGAGAGCGACAGGCCGAATGCCGGATACAGCGCACCGGCCGCCAGCGGGATCAGCGCGGCGTTGTAGGCAAAGGCCCAGAACAGGTTCTGGCGGATGTTGGTCAACGTGGCGCGGCTGAGCGCAATCGCGTTGGGCACACCGTGCAGATCGTCGGCCATCAGCACGACCGATGCGGCTTCGATGGCGACGTCGGTGCCCGTGCCGATGGCGATGCCGGTATCGGCCGCGGCCAGCGCCGGCGCGTCATTGATGCCGTCGCCCACAAAGGCCATCTTGCGACCGCCCGCACGCAACGCGGTGATCGCTTCCACCTTGCCATCGGGCAGCACTTCGGCGCGTACCTCATCGATGCCCAATTGGCGCGCCACGGCCTGGGCCGTGTGGCGGTTGTCGCCGGTGATCATGGCGGTCTTCAAGCCCTGCGCGTGCAGCGCGGCGATGGCGTCCACGGCCGACGGCTTGATCGGGTCGGTCACCGCGATCATGGCGGCGGCCTGGCCGTCGATGGCGACATAGATGGGCGTCTTGCCCTCATTGCCCCAGCTCTCGGCTTGTTTGCCAAAGGCGCTGACGTCCACGCCGCGCTCGCGCATCAGCCTGTCGGCGCCGGCCAGCAAGCGCTTGCCGGCCACCGACGCTTCCACGCCCGCGCCGGTGATGGCGGCAAAGCCTTCGGCGGGCAGCAGCGCCAGCTTGCGCTCGGCCGCGGCATTGACAATGGCCAGCGCGATCGGGTGTTCGGAGCGCGCCTGCACCGACGCGACCCACTGCAGCACGTCTTCGTCGCGGAAGCCGGCGGCAGGCAAAAGTTCGGTCAGGGTCGGCTTGCCCAGGGTCAGCGTACCGGTCTTGTCGAACGCCACCACATTGACGTCGCGCAGCGTCTGCAACGCATCGCCCTGGCGGAACAGCACGCCCATTTCAGCAGCGCGGCCCGTGCCCACCATGATGGACGTGGGCGTGGCCAGGCCCATGGCGCAAGGGCAGGCGATGATCAGCACGGCCACGGCGTTGACCAGCGCGTGCGACAGCGCCGGCGTCGGCCCCAGGAAGAACCAGGCCAGGAAGGTCAGCAGCGCAGCCGCCATCACGGCCGGCACGAACCAGGCCGTTACCTGGTCCACCAGCGCCTGGATCGGCAGGCGCGCGCCCTGGGCGGCCTCGACCATGCGGATGATGCGGGCCAGCATGGTGTCCGCACCCGTGTGGGTGACGCGCAGCGTGAAGCTGCCCGACGTGTTCAGTGTGCCGCCGGTGGCCTGCATGCCGGGCAGCTTTTCGACGGGCACCGGTTCGCCGGTCAGCATCGACTCGTCGACATAGGAATTGCCTTCGATGATCTCGCCGTCCAGCGGGATCTTTTCACCGGGGCGCACCACCACGATATCGCCCGTGCGGACTTGTTCGATCTCGACGTCCTGCGGTTGACCGTCGCGCATCACCCGCGCCGTACGCGGCTGCAGGCCGATCAGCCGCTTGATGGCGGCGCCGGTCTTGCCCTTGGCGCGGGCTTCCAGTGTGCGGCCCAGCAGGATCAGCGTGACGATGACGGCCGCGGCCTCGAAATAGACGTTGCGGGCCGCTTCGGGCAGCCAATGCGGCGCAAAGGTGGCCACTACCGAATAGCCCCACGCCGCGCCAGCGCCCAGCGCCACCAGCGAGTTCATTTCCGGGGCGCGGCGCCACAATGCGACCAGGCCCTTGCTGAAGAAATGGCGACCGGGCCAGGCGAGCACGGCCGTGGTCAGCACAAACTGCAGCAGCCAGCTGTTCTGCTGGCCAATGGTGCCCAGCACCCAGTGGTGCATGGCGGGAATCAGGTGCGAGCCCATTTCCAGTGCGAATACCGGCAGCGTCAGCACCAACGCGGCGATGAAGGCGTGCTGCAGGCGGCGAGCCTCGGCGTCACGCGCTTCGGACTGGCGTTCGGCGTGGTCGTCCTGGGCGACGATGGGGCGGGCCTCGTAGCCCATCTTGACCACGGCCTCGACCAGCGCTTCCGGCTGGGCGGCTTGCGGGTCATACGCGACCAGGGCGCGCTCGGTGGCCAGGTTGACCTGGGCCTGGGCCACGCCCGGCACTCGGGTCAGGGCCTTTTCCACGCGCTTCACGCAAGACGCGCAGGTCATGCCGCCGATGGCAAGTTCTAGCTCGATGGAGGGGGCAGGGGTGGCAACGCTCATGGCAGTCTCGTTTTGGGAGGGAAGCCCCAGTGTCATCCTTCCCATGATGGGAAGGTCAAGGTTTATTCTACGCTTGACCTTCCTATAATGGGAAGGTTTAAGCTGGGTTCAAGCTCGCAACGGATAAGCGCTGCGGCAACCCCCCCGATTTCAACGGAGAACAGCATGAGCATCGAATTCCAAGTCCCCGACATGACCTGCGGCCATTGCGCCAAGACCATCACGGGTGCGGTGAACGCGGCGGCGCCCGGCGCCACCGTGGCCGTGGACCTGCCGACCCATCGCGTGACCGTCAGCGGCACCGACCAGGCTGACAAGGTCGAAGCCGCCATCCGTGACGCGGGTTACGAGCCGCAGCGGGTCTGACCCCCCATCGCCGCCAGCCGTATGATAGAAAACGTCTGGCGGCAGTTATTTTGTTATTGCTAAAAACTATCAATCAATTAAATTTATTAAATTTGAATAATTGATAGCTGCGGTTTATCATTCTTTCCATGGTGGTTAAACAAACCCCGCTACCCAAGGAGAGATTGAATGCTGCAAAACCGTGAAGGCCAACGTGTTCCCAACGTAACGTTCCCCGTCCGCGAGGGCAACACCTGGAAGAAGGTCACGACCGACGACCTGTTCAAGAACAAGACGGTCGTGGTCTTTTCGCTTCCCGGCGCTTTCACGCCGACCTGCTCGTCGACCCATCTGCCGCGCTACAACGAACTGGCTCCCGCCTTTTTCGCCGCCGGCGTGGACAGCATTGTCTGCGTGTCGGTGAACGACACCTTCGTCATGAACGAATGGGCCAAGGACCAGGAATCGGCCAACATCACGCTGCTGCCCGACGGCAACGGCGAATTCACCGAAGGCATGGGCATGCTGGTCGACAAGAGCGACCTGGGCTTCGGCAAGCGCAGCTGGCGCTATTCCATGCTGGTCAAGGACGGCGTGGTGCAGAAGATGTTCATCGAGCCCGAAAAGGAAGGCGACCCGTTTGAAGTGTCGGATGCCGACACCATGCTGGCCCACTTCGCCCCGTCGGCCAAGAAGCCCGACCAGGTCGTGGTGTTCTCCAAGCCCGGCTGCCCGTTCTGCGTGGAAGCCAAGGCGCTGCTCGAAGACAAGGGCTATGCCCCGATCGAGATCCCGCTGGAGAACAAGGTGCGCGGCCGCGTGATCGGCGCCGTGTCCGGCAAGGGCACCGCTCCGCAGGTGTTCATCAACGGTTCGCTGATCGGCGGCCTGGAAGACCTGAAGGCGCACTTCGCCTGATTGCTGGCGGGGAGGCGGCGCGACGCCGCTTCCCGCCGCCGGGTCGCCTTGTGCGGCCCGGCGCGCCGGTTTCCCTTTTTCCGCATCTTCACGCGGCCTCTTTCGGGGCTGCGGGACGGCATTCGTCCCGAGGGTGCGCAACAAGGCGGAATCCGCCTTTGAAACCTTTGCTCCACGTGACAACCGGGGGACCTGATTGATGAAGACTCTGCACACCGATATCGCCGTCCTTGGCGCCGGCACCGCCGGCCTGGCCGCCTACCGCGCCGCGAAGGCCGCGGGCAAGCGCGCGCTGCTGATCGAAGGCGGCCCCTACGGCACCACTTGCGCCCGTGTCGGCTGCATGCCGTCCAAGTTGCTGATCGCCGCCGCCGAAGCGGCCCACAACGCCGCGCATACCGAGCCTTTCGGCGTGCACGTGCAAGGCGAGATCACCGTGGATGGCGCGGAAGTGATGGATCGCGTCAAGCGCGAGCGTGACCGTTTCGTCGGTTTCGTGCTGGAAGGGGTCGAGAACATCCCGGCCGAAGACAAGATTCGCGGCTACGCCCGTTTCGTGTCCGATACCGTGCTGCGAGTGGACGACCATACCGAGATCCACGCGTCCCGCGTGGTGATCGCGACGGGCTCGCGCCCAGCGGTGCCGCCGCCGTTCCGTGGGCTGGGCGACCGCCTGGTGCTGAACGATGACGTGTTCGCCTGGGACGATCTGCCGCGTCGCGTGGCCGTGTTCGGCCCTGGCGTGATCGGGCTGGAATTGGGCCAGGCGCTGGCGCGGCTGGGCGTGGAGGTGCGCGTGTTCGGCGTCAGCGGCAGCCTGGGCGGCATCAGCGATCCGCAGGTGCGCCAGAGCGCCCGCAAGATCTTCCAGCGCGAGTTCTACCTGGATCCGGACGCGCGGGTGCTGGAAACCCAGCGCGTCGGCGACGAGGTGGAAGTGCGGTATGTGGCGCTGGACAACAGCGAGCGCACCGAGCGTTTCGACTACGCGCTGGTGGCCACCGGCCGCCGTCCGAATGTGGACGGCCTGGGGCTGGAGAACACCTCGCTGCAATTGAATGCGCAAGGCGTGCCGTTGTTCGACCGTGAAACGATGCAGGCGGGGGATTCGGCCATCTTCATCGCCGGCGACGCCAATGCCGATGCGCCGCTGCTGCACGAGGCGGCCGACGAAGGCCGCATTGCGGGCGAGAACGCGGCCCGCTATCCCGAGGTGCGCCAGGGCTTGCGGCGCGCACCGCTGGCGGTGGTGTTTTCGGACCCGCAGATCGCGCTGGCCGGCCAAGGCCACGGCCGCCTGACGCCGGGCACGTTCGTGACGGGCGAGGTGGACTTCAGCGACCAGGGCCGTTCGCGAGTCATGCTGAAGAACCGCGGCATGCTGCATGTGTATGCGGATATCGCCACCGGCCGTTTCCTGGGCGCGGAAATGGTGGGCCCGAGCGCCGAGCATATCGGCCACCTGCTGGCCTGGGCCGTGCAGCAGGAACTGACGGTGGCGCGGATGCTGGAGATGCCGTTCTACCACCCGGTGATCGAAGAAGGCCTGCGTACCGCGCTGCGCGATGCGGCCGCCAAGCTGGCCCGCGCGCAGGAAGCGCTGCGCCAAGTCGAAACGGAAGACGCCGCGGCGTAATCGCTGCTGGCTGAAAACAAAAAGGGCTGCCCGAAAGGCAGCCCTTTTTTTGCCGCGCATCTGGAACCGATCGGGGGATCAATGCCGGACGCTGGCCCGGATCAGTCGTCCGAGTGCTTCTTGGGCACCGGGAACGGATTTTCGCGGTACTGCAGCGTGAAGCTGGCCCGGTCGTCCTGGCCCAGCTCGCGCGCCAGGTAGGGCATGGCTTGCTTCAAGGCTTCGTGCAGCGTCCAGGGCGGGTTGACCAGGAACATGCCGCTGCCGTGCAGGCCGTAGCCGTCGATGGTGGACTTCTTGACCGTCAGCGTGGCGTGCAGCCAGCTCTTGACCTTCAGGTTTTCGAAGTGGCGCGCCATTTCGCTGGCTTCGCGCCGCTGCACCAGCGGGTACCAGACGGCGAAGGTGCCGGTGGCAAAGCGCTTGATGCATTCCTTGACGGTGATCAGGGTGCGGCGATAGTCGTTCTTGTCTTCGTACGACGGGTCGATCAGGACCATGCCGCGGCGCGTGGGCGGCGGCAACAGGGCCTTGACGCCTTCGAAGCCGTCGTCGCCGTAGATGGTGGTCTGGCGCTGAGCCGTGCGGCCCTGGTGTTCGAGGTTGACCACCAGCGCGTCGATCTCGGTGGGATGCATTTCGAACAGGCGCAGGCGATCGGACGGACGCAGCGCGTCCAGCGTCAGCCAGGGCGAGCCGGGGTAGCGCTTTAAGCGGCCGTTGGTGTTGAACGCGCGGATACGGGCGACGTAGTCGGCCAACAGGGGCGGCAGGTCGTCGCGTTCCCACAGGCGGCCAATGCCGTCGGCGAATTCGGACGTCTTGGCAGCCCAGTCGCTGTCCAGGCTATAGAGCCCGGCGCCGGCGTGGGTGTCGACGACCCAGTACGGCGCATCCTTGCGGTTGAAGTAATCCAGGGTGTGAACCAGGATGGCGTGCTTGAGTACGTCGGCGTGGTTGCCGGCGTGGAAGGCGTGGCGGTAGCTGAACACGGGGCGGGCGCCTTAGGCTGCGACGGCCGGCCGGATGGCGGCCAGTTCGTCGGTGAAGATGCCGTCGATGCCCCAGTCCAGCAGCAGCTTGGCGCGTGCGGGGTCGTTGACGGTCCAGGCGGCGATGCGGTAGCCGGCGGCGTGTACGGCGTCGATCAGTTCGGGCGTGGCGTCTTTCTGGTTGATGTTCAGGGCGACGCAGTCGTACTTGACCAGGCGGTCGAGCCAGTCGGCCGGCACTTTTTCGACGAGCAGGGCGCGCGGCAGTTCGGGCGCGGTTTCCATTGCGGCCTGCAGCGCTTCTTCGGCGAACGAAGACAAAAGCGGCGGGACGGCGGCGTCTTTCCAGAGCTCGCGGGCGGCCAGGGCGACTGCGGCGCCCGTCTCGGCTTCGCGGCCGGGACAGGGCTTGATTTCAACGTTGCTGGCGATGCCATTGGCCACGGTGTAGCGGGCAACGGCGGCGAAGGTGGGCAGCGGTTCGCCGGCGTAGGCAGCCGAGTGCCAGCTGCCGAAGTCGAGCTGGGCGAGTTCGGTGAACGTCTTGGCGGCGGCGGGGCCGTGGCCGTTGGAGGTGCGATCGACGTCGTCGTCGTGCATCAGGACGAGGATGTTGTCGCTGCTGAGTTTGACGTCGTATTCGAAGATGGTGAAGCCGTGGTCGTGGCCGACGCGCATGGCGGCCAGCGTGTTCTCCGGCGCCAGGCGGCCGCCGCCGCGGTGGGCGATATGACGGGAATAGGGCCAGGTGGGGAGTTTTGCTGTCATTTCTTTTGTTGCTTGTTGGGTCTTTTAGATAGGTTGCAAGGATACTCCTTCTTTTAGGGTGGGTTCTTGGGTGTTGGGGGGAGATGGGTTCTTTTGGCGCGGCGTCGGGGCGGTGGGGCCAGGCCGGGGCTACGCGGCTTGTCCGGCGCGCGGGCGCCGGACAGCGCGTGCTCATCCTCGTCCTCGCCTTCGGCGACTCCTTCGGATTCCGCCGCGCGCGCCGCTACACGCCCCGGCCTGGCCCCACCGCCCCGACGCCGCTTGCGGTGGCGGATTAACCACGGGCTTTGGGGCGGGCTGTGTGCGTAGGCTTCGTGGGGGGCAAAACGGGTGGGGGGGAAGCGGTGGCTGGCGCCCGTCCAGGAAGGCCGCCCTGCGCGGCCGTCCTGGACATACGCTGCTGTTGATGCAGCGGTTGATGGCTTTGTTGTGGGTGTTATTTCAGCGGGGCCTTGTCTTGCGAGATGTCCATGATCATGCGGGCGGCCAGGTAGAGGCGGGGGACGATGGAGTTGATCTGGATGTATTCGGCGTCGTTGGAGTGGGCGCCGAAGCCGGACAGGCCCATGCCTTCGATGACGGGGCCGCGGGCTTTGAGGGCGGCGAAGGCGGCGTCGGTGCCGCCGCCGCTGGCGCGGTCGACGACGTTCATGGGGAGGTCGAGTTCCTTGTAGATGGCGACGCCGTGGGAGGCCAGGGCGCGGGAGGCGGGGGTGGCTTCCAGGGGCGGGCGGCGGACTTCGAATTTGACGGTGACTTTGGAGTCGGGCAAGAGTTTCTTTTGCACGCGTTCCTGCAGGGTGCGGGACAGGGCGTCGAAGTCGGAGACTTTCAGGGCGCGGGCGTCGGCCTGGGCGGTGGCCTGGCCGGGAATGACGTTGCGGTTGGTGCCGGCCTGGGCCACGGTCCAGTTCAGTTTCAGGCCGTCTTCCGGTTTGGACAGGTCGTCCAGCTGCAAGACCTGGTGGGCCAGTTCATAAAGGGCGTTGACGCCGCCTTCGGGGCGGGCGCCGGCGTGCGAGGTCTTGCCTTGCACGTTCAGGTAGGCCGCGCCGATACCGCTGGTGGCAAGCGTCAGGCGGCCTTCGGCCCCGCCGCCTTCGAAGGAGAAGACGGCGTCCTGGTCGGCGGCCAGGCGGGTGATGGTGTCGCGGGCGCCGGGCGAGCTGATTTCCTCGTCGCCATTGATCAGCACGGTGATGGTGCCGTAGTCCTTGAAACCCATCTTTTGCAGCAGGGCCAGGGTGTGCAGGATGGTGGCGACGCCATGCTTGTCGTCGGCGATGCCCAGGCCATAGGCGCGGTCGCCGTCGACGCGGAAGGGTTGGTCCTTGAGCATGCCGTTGCGGTAGACGGTGTCCATGTGCGCAATCAGCATGATTTTCTTCTGGCCGCTGCCTTTGAATTCGGCGTGGACCATGGGGCCGACGTGTTCGGGCGTGTCGTCCAGGCGGAAGACGTCGGTGGGCTTGATGATGTCGACCTTGCCGCCCAGGGCCTTGAAGCGGTCGGCGATGAGGGCGGCGATGCGTTCGACGCCTTCGACGTCCTTGCTGCCCGATTCGATGTTGACCAGGTCGCGCATGGTGTCGAGCATGCCCTGTTTCTGGCTTTGGGCGGCTTCGTGCACGGCGGCGACGGGGGCGGCCCAGGCGGCGTGGGCGCCACCCAGGAAGGCCAGGATGACGGCGGCGCGCAGCATGTGCGGACGTGGGAACGGGAACGGCATCGAAGGTCACCTTTGCGTTGGGGAAGAGGGCCGGCGCGGGCGCGGTGGGCGCCGGCCGGGGCTTCACAATACGAGGGGTGGCGCGAGGCGAAAACGGGGGTTTCCCGGGTTGACGGGCGGGGGCTTCCATGGGGTTGGAAGCCTGCCGCCAGGGGGCGCAGGCGGGCGTCGGCGCAGCGCGATACGGGGTGTTGGAATCGGCCGCTGCGAGATGAATGAGAAATGCTAAAATCCGCCCGCTGACCCGGTTTGACCGGTATGGGAATAGGGCGAATGAGATTCGCCTTTTTTTATGCGTTTTCGTGCGGCCCGGGGCGGAAGTGTCCTCCCGTGTGCGGCAACAGGGATTCCATGTTCGAATTTATTCGCAGCCATCGGCGCTGGATGCAGTTCATCCTGCTGCTTCTGATTGTGCCGTCCTTCTTCCTCGTCGGGATCCAGGGCTATGAGAGCTTCATGCGCAAGGAGCCGGAATTGGCGACGGTCGCCGGCCAGCCGATTTCCCGCGCGGAGTTCGACCAGGCGCACCGCAACCAGCTGGAACAGTATCGCCAGCGCCTGGGCGCGCAGTTCGACCCGGCCGTGATCGACACGCCGCAGCTGCGCGAGGCGCTGCTGAACCAGCTGATCAACCAGCGCCTGCTGGCGAACGTGGCCGTGGACAACCGTTTCTCGGTGTCCGACGAAACGCTGCGCAACACCATCGCCGCGATTCCGGAAGTGCAGGACAACGGCCGCTTCTCGCCCGAGCGCTATCGCCAGGTGCTGGCCGCCCAGGGCATGTCGCCGACCTCGTTCGAGGCCGGCCTGCGCCGCGACCTGGCCGTGGCCCGCGTGCTGGAGCCCGTCGGCCAATCGGCCCGCGCGCCGTCCGAAGTGGTGACCACGCTGGAAACCGCGTTGACGCAGCAGCGCACGGTGCAACTGCGCCGTTTCGCCGCGGCCGATTTCCGTTCGCAAGTGACGGTGACGCCGGCTGACATCCAGACCTGGTACGACGCCAACAAGCAGCAACTGCAGGTTCCCGAACAGGTGCAGGTGCAATACCTGGTGCTGGACGAGGCCGCCGCCACGCAAGGCGTGCAGGTCAAGGACGAGGACCTGGCGTCCTACTACGAGCAGAACAAGAGCCGCTTCGGTCAGCCCGAGCGTCGCCGCGCCAGCCACATCATGATCGAAGTGCCCGCGGGCGCCTCGGAAGATGTGCGCAAGGCTGCCCGCGCCAAGGCGGAAGACCTGGCCAAGCAGGCCGCGGCCGATCCGGCGCAGTTCGCCGAGCTGGCTCGCAAGAATTCGCAGGACGCCGGTTCGGCCGCCAATGGCGGCGATCTGGGTTGGCTGGCGCCGGGCATGCTGTCCGGTCCGCTGGAAAAAGCAGTGTTCAGCCAAGCCAAAGACCAGGTGTCGGGCGTGGTCGAAAGCCCGTCCGGTTTCCACGTGGTCAAGGTCACCGAAATTCAGCCGGCCGCGGTCAAGCCGCTGGCCGAGGTCAAGGACCAGATCACCGCTGAAGTCCGCAAGCAATTGGCCGCCGCCCGTTTCTCGGACATGGCCAGCCAGTTGAACAAGCAGGTCTACGACCAGCGCGACAGCTTGCAACCGGCCGCTGACGCGGTGGGCCTGAAGCTGCGCACCGCCTCGGGCGTCACCCGCGAAGGCCTGTTGCCCGCCGACCAGGCCGGCCCGGGTTCCGCCGTCGACAGCCCGGATGCCGCGCTGCTGGACAACCCGCGCGTGCGCCAGGTGGTGTTTTCGCCCGACGTGCTGCGCGAAAAGCAGAATTCCGGCGTGATCGAACTGTCGTCCGACACGATGATGGCGGTGCGCGTGGCGGCGGTTGAACCCGCCCACATTCCGCCGCTGGACAAGGTCAGCGATTCGATCCGCGCCAAGCTGCTGGACGAGCGCTCGGCCGAAGCCGCCAAGAAGGCCGGCGAAGCTGCGCTGGCCGCCGACCAGGCCAATCCGGCCGCCGCGCCGGAAGGCTTTGGTGGTCCGCTGGTGGTGTCGCGCCAGGATCCCAAGAACCTGCCGCGCTCGGTGCTGGATGCCGTGATGCGCCTGCCGGCTTCGACGCTACCGGCCTACACGGGTGTGCAGTCGGGCGCCGACTACACGCTGGTGCGCCTGGAGAAGGTCGACGCCGGCACGGTTGACGCCGCCGACAAGGAACGCCTGGCGCAGCAGTTGTCGGGCGCCTGGGGCCAAGCCGAAAACGAAGCGCTGGTGCGCATGCTGCGCGAAGAATACAAGGTGCAGGTACTGCCGGCCGCCGCGGACGTCATCCGCGGCGATCAGCCCCAGCAAGCCGCGGGCTGATCAGGCCGCGCGCGCGGCGGCGCTGTGGTCGCGCCGCCGTAGCGCCTTATTGCAAAAGTGGCCGCAGCGCGGGCCACACATTGTCCAGCAACTGGGCCTGGGCATCCTCGTTAGGATGGATGCCGTCGGCCTGGAACATCGCCCGGTTCGTTGCAATTCCTTCCATCAGGAAGGGCACGAGCCGGGCGTTTTCGTCTTTGGCGACCGTAGGGAACACCTGGGCGAAGCGTTGGGTGTAGTCGCGGCCGTAGTTGGGCGGGATCTGCATGCCCACGATGACTACCTGGGCATCGGCCTGGCGGGCCGCCTGCGCCATGCTGCGCAGGTTCTGTTCCGTCATGTTCAGCGGCAGGCCGCGCAGGGCATCATTGGACCCCAGTTCCAGCACCACCACCGCCGGCGCATGCTGGCGCAGCAGCGCGGGCAGGCGGGCAACGCCGCCGCTCGTGGTGTCGCCGCTGATGCTGGCGTTCACGACTTTGTACTTCGGGTATTGTTCGGTAAGCCTGGCGGATAGCAGCGGCACCCAGCCGGTGCCGCGTTTCAGGCCGTATTCGGCAGCCAGGCTGTCGCCCACCACCAGCACGGTGCGCAGCGCGGAACCCTGCGCCGCGGCGGCGGTCTGAGCGTGGGCGGGCGCCAACAGGGCGGTCGCGAGGGCGGACGTAAGTAGCAGACGGGGAAATAGGCGCATGGATAGCAAGAATTCGATCGAGGTGAAAGGGCTGGGCAAGCGGGTGGCCGATGCCGGCGGGACGCTGTCTATCCTGGAAGACATCGATTTTACGGTGGCGTCGGGCAGCGCCGTGGCCATCACCGGCAGCTCCGGGTCGGGCAAGTCCACCTTGCTGGGACTGCTGGCCGGGCTGGATGTTCCCAGCAGCGGCAGCGTGCGGCTGGCCGGGCAGGACCTGTTCGCCCTGGACGAGGACGGCCGCGCGCGCCTGCGGGCCAATCACGTGGGGTTCGTGTTCCAGTCGTTCCAGTTGTTGCCGAACCTGACGGCGCTGGAAAACGTCATGCTGCCGCTGGAACTGGCGGGCCAGCCGGCGCGCGAGGCGGCCCAGGCCATGCTCGAGCGCGTCGGCCTGGGCGCGCGCCTGCATCACTATCCGCGCACCCTGTCCGGCGGCGAGCAGCAGCGTGTGTCGCTGGCGCGCGCGTTCGTGGTGCGGCCCGACCTGCTGTTCGCCGATGAACCCACGGGCAGCCTGGACGCCGCCACCGGCGTCACCGTCATCGACCTGATGTTCGACCTGCACCGCGAGCACGGCACCACGCTGGTGCTGGTGACGCACGATCCCCAACTGGCGGCGCGTTGCGGCCGGCAGGTGGTGCTGGCGGCGGGGCGCATGGCGGCGTAGGCGGGATGCGACCAGCCCCTGCGGCCCGCGCCGGCGATACCAGCCTGAAACGAAAACGCCACCTTCGGGTGGCGTTTTTGCTTGGCCTTTGGCGCGAGCCTTACTTGGCCTTGGCCACGGCCTGGTTCCAGGCGCTGACGACGGCCTCGTATTCCTTGGCGGCGGCGTCCTGGCTCACCGGGAAGATCTTGATGCTGTTGAAGTCGGGCAGGGTGGTCAGGCGGGCCACCGCGATGTCGCTGCGGGTCGGGCGGCGGAAGTTCTTCACCAATTGCGCTTCCTGCGCCTCCTTGCTGAGCAGGCCGTCGTACAGCGCCTTGGCGGCGTCCAGGTTCTTGGCGCCCTTGATGATGAACATGCCTTCGGGCGCCAGGTAGCTGCCCTCGGACGGGTAGACCAGCTTGATTTCCTTCTGGCCGCCGGCCACGTATTCCTGGGCGGCGTATTCCAGCGTCATGCCGACCGCGTATTCGCCGGCCGCCACGCCCTTGTAGGTGGTGCCCGACGAGGCCGTGACCACGGCGTTGGCGGCGATCTTGTCCAGGCCTTCCTGGCCGAACTGCTTGTACAGGCCGTAGACCAGCATGTAGGCGGTGCCGCTCTTGGACGGATCGGTGATGGCGAACTTGCCCTTCCATTGCGGCTGCATCAGGTCCGACCAGGTGGCCGGCGCCGCCAGGCCCTTCAACTGGCGCTCGTTGACCATCAGCACCATGATGTGCACGTTGGTGCCGACCCACAGATCGTCCGGGCCGCGGAACTCGGCCGGGATCTTGTCGATGTCGGCCGGGCGGTAGGGCTGCAGGTGCTGGCGGTAGGCGCCCAGCGTGCCGAAGCCGCCGCTCCAGAACAGGTCGCCGCGCGGGTTCTGCGCTTCGGCTTCGATACGCTTCATCATCGTGCCGGTGCCACCGGTGACCGGCTGCACGTTCAGCTTGGGCGACTTCGCCTTGACGGCGTCCAGGGCGGTTTCGATGGTTTCCGTATTGTTGGACGAATACAAGACCACGTTCTGGGCGTGCAGGGCGCCCGATGCCAGGGTGGCGGCCAAGAGGCCGGTTTGCAGGAAGTGTTTGAGTTGCATGGGAAGCCTTTGGTGGGTGCGGGTTATTTGCCGGAGAAAAGCTTGATGCGGAATGCCTTGACCGACACGATGATGGGCAGCACGATCACCGTGACCAGCGCCGCGCCATAGGCCGAGGCCATGCCCAGGCGGCCGCCGTCGACCTGGCGGAAGATGGCGATCGGCATGGTTTCGAGGCCGCCGCTGTAGGCCACGATCGAGGCCGACAGCTCGGAAATCGTGGTCAGCCACATCAGGATGGCGGCCGAGATGATCGAGGCCTTCATGGCCGGCAGGATGACCTTGAAGAAGGTCATCAGCGGCGATACGCCCAGGCTGATCGAGGCTTCCTCGATCGAGTCGGGAATGTTGAACAGCACCGACGAGGCGTTGCGCACCGCGAAGGGCAGGCGCCGCACCGCGTAGCACAGCACCATGATGCCGGAGGTGCCGGCCAGCACCAGCCAGCCGGTGTTGAAGGTCTGCACCAGCGCGATGCCCAGCACCGTGCCGGAGATGGTCAGCGGCAGCACCACGATGTAGTCCAGCACCTGGGTGAAGGCGCTGCGTTTCTTGATGGTCAGGTAGCTCACCAGCACCGCGAACGCGACTCCGGTCACCGTGGCCAGCGAGGCGAACTTCAGCGAATTCAGGATGGGTTCGGGCGCGCCGTGCAGCGCGCGCTGCATGCTGGCCAGCGACCACGAGCCCCATTGCATGACCGGGCCGCTGGTCTTGGTGAAAGCGGCGATGAACACGATCACCAGCGGCAGCATCGACACCAGGATCACAAGGCCGACACCGCCGGTATAGAGCAGCGCGGTCCAGGACCGCACACGGCGCGCGGCCGGCGCACGGCCCTGCGTCATGGTGTAGACCTTGCGCTCGACCACGCGTTTCTGGATGAACAGCACGATTGCGACAATCGCGATGGAGACGACCGACATGGCGCTTTGCAGCGTGGGGCTGCCGCCCATTTCGCTGACGAAGGTGTTGTAGGTCATGACCGACAGCAGCGGCACGCGGCTGCCCAACAGCATCGCCAACGCGAAGTTGCCCACCACCAGCGTGAACACCACCAGCGCGTTCACCAGCACCGCCGGCAGCAGCACCGGCACCAGCACTCGCAGCTGCGTCATGAGCGGCGGCGTACCCAGGCTCAGGCCGGCTTCCTCGAGCTGCCCGTCGAAGCCGCGCAGCGCGGCCAGCACGCCCAGGTAGATGTAGGTGTAGTAGACCAGCGTCATCGAGAACACCATGCCGGTCCAGCCGTAGAACGACGGCAGGGTGATGCCCGCGTCACCCAGCAGGTTGGTCAGGATGCCGTTGTTGCCCAGGATCAGCAGCCACGATTGACCCACGATGATCTCGGGAATCACGATGGTCAGCACCGGCAGGATGGCCACCAGGTTCTTCAGCGGAAAGTCGTAGCGGGCCACCATGTAGGCGAACGGCACCCCCACCAGGATGGTGCAGGTGGTCACGGCCAAGCCCAGCACCAGCGTGTTGCCGAAGGCCTCCAGGTACTGCGAGTCGGCCAGCAGGGCCTTGAAGCCTTCCAGCGAAAAGCCGCCGTCCTGGCCAGTGATGCTGTTGCTGAACAGCACGCCCAGCGGATACAGCACGAAAAATAGCAACAGCGCCAGGCTGATTGCGGTCAGGATGCCCCAGGGCCACCATTTGATCTTCATGGCGCGGGCGTCCTCAGGCGTTCACGACGCGGCTGTCGGCGGGGATCAGCACCTGCACCGATTCACCGGGCTGGAACTGCGCCACCATATTGCCCGCGTGCAGCTCCACGCGGATCTCCGAGCCGTTTTGCAGTTCGATGCGGTACGCGGTCTTGAAACCCAGGTACTGGCGCCGCAGCACCTTGCCGGGCAGCGTGTTGGGCACATAGGGCGCGGGCGCCATCAGCGCCAGTTCTTCGGGGCGGGCGATCAGCACCGCGCGCTCGGCCAGTTCGGCCCCGCCCAGCGTGCCGTCAAAGCCCAGTCCGCACAGTTCGTAGCGCACATGGCCGGCCGGCGCACCCGCCAGGCCGCCGCGCGCGGGCACCGGAATCACATTGGCCGAGCCGATGAAGTCGGCGACGTAGGCGTTGACTGGGGTGCCGTACAGTTCTTCGGGCGTGCCCAATTGGGCGATGTTGCCGCTGTCCATGATGGCGATGCGGTCGGACATGGCCAGCGCTTCTTCCTGGTCGTGGGTCACGAACACAGTGGTGATGCCGGCCTCGCGCACCAGGTCCAGGATCACGTCGCGCATCTGCAGGCGCATCTTGGCGTCCAGGTTGGATAGCGGCTCGTCCATCAGCAGCACGCGCGGCCGGATCACCAGGGCGCGCGCCAGGGCCACGCGCTGGCGTTGGCCGCCGCTCATCTGCGCCGGGTAGCGATCGGCCAGCGCCAGCAGGCCGACCTTGTCCAGCGCCTCGTTGACGCGGCGGGTGGTTTCTGAACGGGCCACGCCACGGGCGCGCAGGCCATAGGCGACGTTGTCGAACGCGCTCTTGTCCGGAAACAATGCGTAGTCCTGGAACACCATGCCGATGTCGCGGCGGTGCGCGGACACATGGGTCACGTCGTCCTGGTCGAACAGCAGGCGGCCGCCATCGGGCGCGTAAAAGCCCGCGATGCAGCGCAGCAGCGTGGTCTTGCCGCAGCCACTGGGGCCCAGCAGCGTGTAGAACGCGCCGTCGGGAATGTGCAGCGACAGGTTGCGCAGCACTTGCTGGCCGCCGAAGGTCTTGATAATGCCGTCTACCGTGATGGATGCCATGAAAGGTTCCTGCTTGGGATTGACCGCATCATAGGAAGCCGCGTCCCCACCCACCAGCAGTGTTTTTTAAGGGTAGTCGTTAGATTTTCTAAGAGGTCGGCGCCGCCGCAATCCCCTAGAATGCGGCTCATAGCAAGGGCGCATCGCGATGCGCCGGCAAAAAAACAGATGACAAGGGAAAACGTGGGAAAGAGCAGCAAAGCCTTGCGCCGACGAGGCGCGCGGGCGGGCGGCGCCTGAGATGGCGGGCCAGAGCCTGCCGCCGCTGAAAGCCTTGCGGGTGTTCGAGGCGGCGGCGCGCCTGCGCAGTTTCACCGCGGCCGCCGACGAACTGAGCATCACGCACAGCGCGGTCAGCCAGCAGATCCGCATCCTGGAAGACTACGTGGGCCAGCCGCTGTTCGCACGCGAGGCGCGCGGCGTGACCTTGCTGCCTTGCGCGCAAGCGTATTTTCCCGAGGTCCAGGCCAGCCTGGAACGCATCGCGGCAGCAACCGCCAAGCTACGTTCGCCCAGCTACGGCGGCCTGCTGCGCGTCAGCGCCACGCCGTCCCTCACCATGAAATGGCTGATTCCGCGGCTGTCTGCCTTCCAGGCGCTGCATCCGGGCATCGACGTGCAGTTGAGCACTCAGGGCCGTTCTTTCCTGGACCGGGGCGATGACGCCGGCAGCGATGTCCTGATCCGCCACGGCTACCTGGCGCACCCCGAGATGGCGTGCGTGCATTGCCTGGACGACTTCCACGTGCCGGTGGCGTCGCCGCGCTTCATCGAACGCAACCGGCTGGCCACGCCCGCCGACTGCCTGCGGCACCCGCTCCTGAAGGTGTCGGGTGGCATGGACCATTGGCCACGCTGGTTCGCGTTGGCCAAGGTGGATGTGCCGGCGCAATTGCCGGGGCCGGTGTTCGACCACCAGTTCCTGTGCATGCAGGCGGCCATGAACGACCTGGGCATTGCGCTGGCGCCATGGTGCCTGCTGCAGGATGACCTGCGCGCGGACCGGCTGCGGCCCGTGTTCCTGGAACCCCGCCTGCCCAACGCCGGCGTCCACGCCCTGTTCCGACAGGAAGGGCCGGCGGCCGCTGCGGCCAGGCATTTCATCGATTGGCTGGGCCGCGAGGCCCGTCACCCCACTCCCGAGCAATAGAAGGATGTCGTCCATGCAAGATTCCCCCAGCGCTTCCGGCCTGCAGTGGCGCGGCATCACGCCGCCGCTCAAGCTGTCGGACTACAAGGTGATCGCGTTCGACATGGACTCGACCCTGATCGCCATCGAGACCCTGGACGAGATGGCCGACCTGATGGGCAAGGGCAAGAAGGCCGAGGTGGCTGCCCTGACCGAAGCCGCCATGCGCGGCGAGATCACCGACTACAAGCAAAGCCTGCGCCAGCGCGTGGCGCTGCTGGCCGGCATGCCGCAGGCCGGTCTGGACGAGGTGTATGAACAACGCCTGCGGCTCAATCCTGGCGTGGAAACGCTGATCGGGGCTTGCAAGGCTGCCGGCCTGTTCTGTCTGTTGGTGACGGGCGGCTTTACCTGCTTCACCGATCGGCTGCGCGTGCGGTTGGGGCTGGATGACGTGCGTGCCAACGTGCTGGAAATCGAAGATGGCCGCCTGACCGGCCGCTTGCTGACGCAACCTTGGGGCGACCTGTGCGATGGTGAGGAAAAGCGCCGCAAGCTGCTCGACGTGTGCGCGTCGCTGGGTGTCGGCCCCGAGCGGGCCATTGCGGTGGGCGACGGCGCCAACGACCTGCCCATGCTGCGCACCGCGGGCCTGTCGGTCGCCTATCACGCCAAGCCGGCGGTACGCCAAGAGGCCAAGGTCGCGATCGACCAGGGCGGCCTGGACCAGCTGCTACGGCTCTTTTCCGCCGACGGCTATTGATCGAGCCGGCGGCAGGAAGACGCCTCAGGCCGGGATCAGTCCGGGGATCTTTACATCCGGGTCGACATCGGCCTGGTAGTCCACGCCATCGATCTCGAAACCGAACAGGCGCAGGAATTCCTGCTTGTAGCCCGCGAAATCGGTCATTTCGTAGAGATTTTCCTTGGTGACCTGATGCCACAGGGCCTGCACCTGCGCCTGCACGGCCGGGTCCAGTTCCTTGTAGTCGGCGCGCAGGCGGCCTTCGGCGTCCAGGATCGGGGCGTCGCCGCACAGGCTGTCGCGGTACAGGCCGTAGACCTGTTCGATGCAGCCTTCGTGCGTACCCTGTTCCTTCATGACCTTGAACAGCAGCGACAGGTACAGCGGCATCATCGGGATTGCCGAGCTGGCCTGGGTCACCACCGCTTTGAGCACCGACACGCGGGCGTCGCCGCCGCGAGCGGCCAGCTTGGCGCGGATATCCAGCACCTTCTGGTCCAGGTCCTTCTTGGCGGCGCCGATGGAGCCGTTCCAGTAGATGTCGTGGGTGATCTTCTCGCCCAGGTAGGTGAACGCCGTGGTGGTGGCGCCTTCGGCCAGCACGCCGGCCTCCAGCAGCGCGTCGATCCACATCTGCCAGTCCTCGCCGCCCATGACGGCCACGGTGGCGTCGATCTCGGCCTGGGTGGCGGGTTCAAGCACGGACTCCTTGATCACTTCGCGGTCCGTGTCCAGGCCGCGCAGGTTCACCGCCTGGCCGATGGGCTTGAGCGTGGAATTGAAGACTTCCCCGGTCTTGGGGTGCGTGCGGCGCGGCGCGGCCAGGCTGTAGATCACCTGGTCGACCTGGCCCAGGTCCTGCCTGATGGCGGCGATGGTCTGCGCCTTGATGGCGTCGGAGAAGGCGTCGCCGTTGATGCTCTTGGCGTACAGGCCCGCGGCGCTGGCGAACTTGTCGAAGGCGGCGCTGTTGTACCAGCCCGGCGTGCCGGCCTTGGACGCTTCACCAGGGCGTTCGAAGAATACGCCCAGGGTCTGGGCGCCACAGCCGAAGGCGGCGCTGATGCGGGCGGCCAGCCCGTAGCCGGTGGAGGCGCCGATCACCAGCACGCGCTTGGGGCCCCCGCTGATCGGGCCCTGGGCGCGGACGTAGTCGATCTGGTTCTTGACGTTGGCCTCGCAGCCGACGGGATGGGTGGTCACGCAGATGAAGCCGCGCACGCGGGGTTTGATGATCATGAAGACCTCGTTCTGGGAATGCCGGGAAGGCGCCCGCGCGACAGGCGGGAAGCGCCGAGCATTGTACGGGAGCCGGCAGGCCGGACCCGCGCGTGCCGCGGCGGGTGCCTCAGAGCGCCTGGCGGGCGCCGGCGGCTGACGTGGCCGCAGCCAGCGTGCGGCTGCGGCGCCATTCGACCAGGCCGATGCCGATGCCGCTGGCGCAGATGATGGCGATGCCCAGCCAGGTCAGCGGATCGGGGAAGTGGTCCCAGACCAACCAGCCGACAGTGGTGGCGCTGATGATCTGCAGGTAAATGAAGGGCGCCAGCGTGGAGGCCGGCGCTCGGCGGTAGGCGGCGATCTGGAACAGGTGGCCCAGGCAGCCGGTCACGCCGGTGGAAATCAGCAGGGTCCAGTCCAGCGGCGTCAGCGCTTGCAGGACGGGCAGGGCGGGCGGCAGGATGAAGGGCAGGGCCAACGTCAGGCAGCCGGTGCCCACCGCGCCGCTCCAGATCAGCGAGGTGAACGGATCGTCGCCAGCCACCCGACGCGTGGCGATGAATTGGGCGGCAAAGCAACATGCCGTGATCAGGCCGAAAATGGTGCCGACCGGATGCAGCCCGCCGCCCGGACGGATCACGATGACCACGCCGATGAACGCGATGCCGGCCGCCACAAAGCGCGACAGCCGCGCCGGTTCCTTCAGGACCCACGGCGCCAGCGACAGCACCAGCAGCGGCGCCAGGAAATTGATGGCGGTGGCTTCGGCCTGGGGGATGTAGCTGAGGGTGGTGAAGAACATCAGCGTGGCCAGGAACATCGAGCCGCCGCGCAGGATCTGTTCGCGCGGCTTCTTGCTGCGCAGCACGCCCAGGCCCCGGGTGGGCAGCACGAGCGCCAGCACCAGCACCAGGTGCACGGCGTAGCGGAACCACGACAGCACCAGCAGCGGCACCCCGGCGTTCATGACCCATTTACCGCTGGCGTCCAGGCAGGACAGCGTCCACATCGACGCCACCAGCAGCAGGATGCCGACAAGCGGACCGCTGGCGGCGGGAACGCCGCGTGGCGGGCGACCGGTAGCGGCCGGGGGCATGGACAAACTCCTTGTGCGCATTGGGGCCGCGAGCAGGGTGCCGGGGCGGCTGACATGATACGCTCATCGCGCCGGGGAAATTGGCTCATGATCGAACTACGCAACATAGAAACCTTCTTCTGGGTAGCCACGCTGGGCAGCTTTCGCGCCGCGTCGGACAAGCTCAACACCACGCAGCCCGCCGTGTCGCAGCGCATCGCCTCGCTGGAGGCCGACCTGGGCGTGCGCTTGTTCGATCGCGATGCGCGCGGCGTCAAGCTGACAGGCAAAGGCCAGGAGTTGCTGTCGCACGCCGAACGCATGCTGCAGCTGCGCCGCGACATGTTCGAAGCGGCACGCGCGCAGAATGTGATGACCGGCACGGTGCGTATCGGCGTGGCCGAGACCATCGTGCAGACTTGGCTGCCGACGCTGATCGAACAGGTGCATGCGGCTTATCCGGCACTGGTGCTCGAGATCGAGGTCGACAACTCGCACGTGCTGCGCTCGCATCTGATGGCACGGCAGATCGACCTGGCCTTCCTGATGGGGCCGGTGTTGGAAGCGCGGGTCGAGAACCTGCCGCTCTGCACCTATCCGCTGGCCTGGGTCGCCAGCCCCGTGCTGGACCTGGGGCCCGACCCGGTCACCCTGGCGCGCATCGGCGCCTTTCCCGTCATTACCTATCCTTCCAGCAGCGCGCCTTATCGCGTAGTGCGCGACATGCTGACCCGTGCTGGCGTGCCCGCGCCGCGCATGTACGGCAGCGCGTCGATGTCGATGGTGGCGCGCATGACCCGCGACGGCATTGGCGCCTGTGTCATCGCACCGGTGTTCCTGGACAAGGAGCTGGCCAGCGGCGAACTGCGCCTGTTGCAAGTGGCGGCGGACCCGCTGCCTGAACTGCGCTTCACCGCGAGCTGGGTGCAGGGGCCGGACAGCCATGCCGTCCGCGTGATTGCACAGATGGCGCAGCAGGTGGCGGGGCAGGCCGGCGACGGCGCGGCTGCGGGTTGACGCGCGCCGGCCGCCGGGTCGGTCGCGCATTCGCTAGGTGTTTTCCCTGATGCGTCCGGTGCGCAGGCTGTCGGCGCGACCCCTGGCGGGTCGCCGCCCGCGCGCCGAAAAGCGTCGATAGCCGCATCTCTGTTGGCGTTGCGGCGCACCGGGCGATGATCTGGCGCGAGACCCAAGAATTATTTATACCCCCACATCGCAACATACGATTGGACGGCCTTCGCCTCGGGCGATGCAATGGCGGCGCACGTTTTTCCCCATTCTTTTGCGCAGGACCGCCATGAAAGCCGTATTCCAGATTCAAGCCGATGCCCCCCGCGAGATCGAAGTGGACGTCAACACCCTCATCGTGGCCGGCTGGGCCGGGCGCGACATGGCCGCCATCGAACACCACATCGAAGAGCTGGCCGCCATCGGCGTGCCGCGCCCCAGCAGCGTGCCGCTGTATTACCGCATCGCCGAGAACCAGCTGACCCAGGCCGAGCGCGTGCAGGCGCTGGGTGGCGATTCGTCGGGCGAAGTCGAAACCTTTGTGTTCGCGGCCGACGGCGAGATGTACGTCAGCATCGCGTCGGACCACACCGACCGCAAGCTGGAGACGGTCAGCGTGGCCATGTCCAAGCAGGTCTGCGTCAAGCCGGTGGCGACCTCGGCCTGGCGCCTGGCCGACGTGGCCGACTACTGGGACGAGCTGGTGATCCGTTCGTACATCGTCGAGAACGGCGCCGAGGTGCTGTACCAGGAAGGCCCGCTGGCCTCGCTGCGCACGCCGCAGGACCTGATCGCCGGCTACACCGGCGGGGCCGCGACGCTGCCGGAAGGCGCGGGCATGACCTGCGGCACGGTCGGCGCCATCGGCGGCATCCGCCCGTCGGCCGGATTCGCCATGGAGCTGTACGATCCGCGCCGCCAACGCAGCCTGCGCCACCGGTATCATGTCGAGATCCTGCCGGTGGTGGCCTGAGGCCCGGCTGGCGTCCTGATTTGTCATGACGCGCCCCGTTGGGGCGCGCCGGTCCAACACTTTCATGCCGTGACGCGGCACCTGGAATCGTATGTATCCGACCTTGAACGACCTGACCGCCGCCTTGAACGACGGTCGCAGCACCTCCGTTGAACTGACCGAAGCCTCGCTGGCCCGCGCCGGCGATCCGGACGGCGAGGGCGCCCGCGCCTTCACCCGGCTGTACGCTGAATCGGCCTTGGCGCAGGCCCGCGCCTCGGACACGCTGCGCGCCGCCGGCATCGTGCGCTCGGCCATCGAGGGCCTGCCGATCAGCATCAAGGACCTGTTCGACATCGAGGGCGAGACCACCATGGCCGGCTCGGTGGCGCGCGAGGGCGAACCCGCCGCCGACGCCAACGCCGAAGTGGTGCAGCGCCTGATCGCCGCCGGCGCGGTCATCATCGGCCGCACCAACATGACCGAATTCGCCTATTCGGGCCTGGGCATCAACCCCCATTACGGCACGCCGCTGAACCCCTGGGATCGCGCCACGGGCCGCATTCCTGGCGGCTCCTCGTCGGGCGCGGCGGTGTCGGTGGCCGACGGCATGGCGGTGGCCGCCATCGGTTCGGACACCGGCGGCTCGGTGCGCATTCCCGCCGCCCTGTGCGGCCTGACCGGCTTCAAGCCCAGCGCCTGGCGCGTGTCGATGGAAGGCGTGCTGCCGCTGTCGGCCAACCTGGATTCCATCGGCCCCATCGCCGCCAGCGTGCGCTGCTGCGCCGAACTGGACGCGATCCTGTCGGGCGAGGGCGGCCCGGTGCCCGAGGCGCTGCCGCTGCGCGGCCTGCGCCTGGCGGTGCCCAGGACGCTGGCGCTGGACGGCATGGACAAGCACGTGTCCGACACCTTCGCCCGCGCCGTGGCGCGCCTGAAGGAAGCCGGCGCCCTGGTCGACGAGATCGCCATTCCGGAATTCGCCGAACTGGCCAACATCAATGCCAAGGGCGGCTTCACGGCCGCCGAGGCCTGGGCCTGGCACCGCGACCTGATCGCGCGCGCCGGCAAGCGCTACGATCCGCGCGTGGTGTCGCGCATCCTGCGCGGCAAGGACATGAGCGCCGCCGACTACCTGGACCTGCTGGATGCGCGCGAAGCCTGGGTGGCCGCGGTCGACCGCCGCATCGCCGGCTACGACGCCCTGATCATGCCGACGACGCCCATCGTGGCGCCGGCGGTGGCGGATCTGCAAGCCTCGGACGAAGCCTATTACGCCGCCAACGGCCTGATCCTGCGCAATCCCACCCTGATCAATTTCCTGGATGGCTGCGCGCTGTCGCTGCCGTGCCATGCCGCGGGCACCGCGCCGGTCGGCCTGATGATCGCCGCCAGCAATGGCGCCGACCGCCGCGTGCTGGCGATCGGCCTGGCGGTCGAGGAATTGCTCGCCGCTTGAACCGGCGCCGGGGCCGCGTTGCGTCGCGGCCCGCGGTTTCCCGCCGTCCCACGGCGTGGGCGGGCAGGGCGGTGTTTTCCGCCATATCGGCATCGTCCTCCCGACGCTAACATGGCGACGGGACAGGCCGCGCAACGGGGCAGGATTCGGGCGCCATGATAGATCTGCGCAATATCGAGACGTTTTTCTGGGTGGCCACGCTGGGCGGCTTTCGCGCCGCGGCCGAAAAACTCAACGCCACCCAGCCGGCGATTTCCCAGCGCATCGCGTCGCTGGAGTCCGACCTGGGCATCCGCCTGTTCGACCGCGACGTGCGCGGCATCAAGCTGACCGGCAAGGGCCGCGAGCTGCTGTCGCATGCCGAGCGCATGCTGCAGCTGCGGCGCGACATGCAGGAGGCGGCCCGCGCCAAGAGCGTGATGAGCGGCACCCTGCGGCTGGGCGTGTCCGAGACCATCGTCCACACCTGGCTGCCGACGCTGATGGAGTACCTGCACGACGCCTACCCGGCGCTGATGGTCGAGATCCAGGTCGACACCACCACCATGCTCAAGACCCAGCTGGCCTCGCGCCAGATCGACCTGGCGTTCCTGCTGGGGCCGATGGAAGAGCCGCGCATCGAAAACCTGTACCTGTGCAATTACCCGCTCAGCTGGGTCGCCAGCCCCAAGCTCAAGGTGGGGCGCCAGCCCATCAGCCTGAAGCGGCTGGGGCAATGGCCGGTGATCACCTATTCGTCCACCACCGATCCGCACCGCGCGGTGCGGCAAGTGCTGCAGCAGGCCGGCGTCGACGCGCCGCGCATGTATGGCAGTTCGGCCCTGAGCGTGATCGTGCGGATGGCGCTGGACGGCATCGGCACGGCGGTGATCGCGCCCGTCATCCTGCATAAGGAGCTGGCGCAGGGCGAATTGCGGCTGCTCGACGTGAAGGCGCCGCCGCTGCCGCCGCTGCACTACACCGCCTGCTGGATGCAGGGGCCGGACAGCCAGGTGCCGCGCACCGTGGCCGAGGCCGCGCAGCAGATTGCGCGCGAAGAAGCGCTGCGCCATCCGGCAAAACCCTGATAAGGAATTCTGATCGGGGTCTATCGCAACATGTGATTAGACGCTGCGGCCGAGTTCCTGTGCAATGTCCCCATACCAACATCGATGCAAGGGGAATTGACATGGCACTGGATTCGGCGGTCCGCAGCAGCGTGGAACTGGCGCGCCGCGCGCGGCTCGATGCCCGCAGCGGCAAGCTGGCCGGCCCCACCGCCAACCTGGCCCCGGGCCATGTGCAGGCCAACCTGGCGATCCTGCCGCGCGCCCTGGCGGCCGATTTCCTGCATTTCTGCCAGCGCAATCCCAAGCCGTGCCCCTTGCTGGCCATGTCCGAGCCGGGCGATCCGGCGTTGCCCGAGCTGGGCCACGATATCGACATCCGCAGCGACATCCCGCGTTATCGCGTCTGGCAGAACGGCGAGCTGGTGGCCGAACCCACCGACGTGCGCGACTGGTGGCGCGACGACCTGGTGTCGTTCCTGATCGGCTGCTCGTTCTCGTTCGAGGAAGCAATGCTCGACAACGGCCTGCCGGTGCGCCACATCGAACAGGGCTGCAACGTGCCGATGTACCGCACCAGCATCCCGACCCATGCCGCCGGCGTGTTCGGCGGTCCGCTGGTGGTGTCGATGCGGCCGCTGAAGGCCGCCGACGCCATCCGCGCCATCCAGGTGACTTCGCGTTTTCCCTCGGTCCATGGCGCGCCGGTGCACCTGGGCGACCCGGCATTGATCGGGATTGCCGACATCAACCGGCCGGATTATGGTGATCCCGTGGAGATCCGTCCGGGCGAAATGCCGGTGTTCTGGGCCTGCGGCGTCACGCCGCAGTCGGTGGTGGCTGCGGTGCGCCCCGACTTCTGCATCACGCACGCGCCCGGCCACATGCTGGTCACGGATCTCGTCAACAGCCGCATGGCGATCCTGTAGTCGCCATCGGTAGTCGCCACCGGCCATTCTCAGTCAACCGTCAGCGGAAAACCGCTAGAAACAGGAATCGCATCGATCAGGAATCAGCCGTACCTGGCGTCCTTGTGACGTCCCCATGACGCGCTCGCGGTGTCCTCGTGGCACCCTCATGGCGCCTGTCATGGCGTATCCGCAGCTTTGGTTTTGCCTCCAGAAAGATCCATGAAAGGACAAGGGGAAAAGGCGACAGAAGTTTCAGGCCCAGCGCCTGCCGGCATGCCGGCGGGACGGGGCCGCCGCAGGCCCGGATCCGCCGGGCCCGGGGCCGCGCGCCCCGTGGATTGCATTGCTTTCACAGTGGGATTTTTTCCAGGAGTCAGGTAATGAAGATGAAGCTCATTGCGGGTGTCGCCGCGAGTCTGGCGCTGTTGGCCGCCGCGCCGACGCAGGCGCAGGTCAAGACCGTGAAGATCGGCGCGATCTATCCCCTGTCCGGCGCGCTGGCGTCCACCGGCGCCGAGATCAAGGCCGCGGTGGAATTGGCCGTGGACATCGTCAATAACCCGCATCCCGAACTCGAAGGGATCCCGCTGGCCGCGGGCGCCGGCCTGCCGGCGCTGGGCGGGGCCAAGATCGAAGTGGTGTTCGGCGATTCGCAGGGCAAGCCCGAAGTGGGCCTGGCCGACGCGCAGCGCCTGATCGACCAGGAGAAAGTGGTGGCCCTGACCGGCGCCTACCAATCGGCCGTCACCAAGACCGCGAGCCGCATCGCCGAGCAGCGCGGCATTCCCTACCTGAACGGCGAGTCCAGCAGCCCGGACCTGACCGAGCGCGGCTACAAGTGGTTCTTCCGCACCTCGCCCAACGACGACACCTTCGTCGAGAACATGATGCAGTTCCTGGACGGCGTGAAGGGCACGCCGACCGCCAAGATCGCGGTGGTCTACGAGAACACCGACTTTGGCGTCAACACCTACAAGGCGGTCGAGAAGTTCGCCAAGCAGTACAAGCGCCAGGTGGTGGCCAACATCGCCTACAGCGCCGGCTCGGCCTCGGTGACGGCCGAAGTGCAGAAGCTGGCCGCCGCCAAGCCGGACGTGGCGATCTTCGCCAGCTACACCTCGGACGCCATGCTGTTCGTGCGCACCATGCGTGAAAGCAAGTACGCGCCGCCGGTGCTTCTGGCCAACGACGCCGGCTTCATCGACTCGCGCTTCGTGCAGGAAGTGGGCCCGCAAGTGCAGGGCGTGCTGACGCGCGACGTGTGGGGCAATGACGTCGCCGCCGCCAAGGCCGGCCTGAAGAAAATCAACGACATGTACAAGGCCAAGACCGGCAAGGACCTGAACGGCAACAACGCGCGTTCGATGCAGGGCGTGCTGGTGCTGGCCGACGCCATCAACCGCGCAGGCTCGACCGATCCGGAAGCCATCCGCAAGGCTTTGGCGGCCACCGACCTGGGCGAGTCGCAAGTGGCCATGCCCTGGGCCGGCGTGAAGTTCGACGACAAGGGCCAGAACACCAAGGGTTCCGGCCTGATCCTGGAACTGAAGGGCTCGTCCTACCAGACGGTATGGCCGGAAAAGTACCGCACCGACAAGACGCTGCCCACGCTGCCGTTCTCCTGGAAGTAATCATCAGCCGTGGCGGGCCGCGGGGGCCCGCCACAGGAGCACTCCATGTTCGAAGCTCTCTCGGCAGGCCTGTTCAACGGCCTGATCTATGCCGCGGTGGCGGTGGGGCTGGCGCTGATATGGGGCATTACCGACGTCATCAATTTCGCCCATGGCGAATTCCTGATGCTCGGCATGTATGCCGCCTATTGGCTCTATACCCTGGGTCATATCGACCCCACGCTGTCCGCACCGCTGGTCGCCATCATCCTCGCCTTCGTCGGTTTCCTGACCTATGCGCTGATCATCAAGCGACTACAGAAAGGCCCCGCCATGGCGGTCATCCTGGCCACCTTCGGGCTGGGCCTGGTGCTGCGCCAACTGGCCTTCATTGCCTTCAGCCCCGACTATCGCAGCCTGCCCGACACGATGGTGTCCGGCAGTGTCACGCTGGCCGGCATTTCGCTGGGCCGCCCGCAGGTGGTGACCGGTTTGATCGCGCTGGTGGTGATCGTCGCGTTGTTCATCCTGGTGTACCGCACCCGCTGGGGGCACGCCCTGCAAGCGGTCGCCGAAGACCGCCAGGTGGCGGCGCTGGTGGGTATTTCGCCGGACCGGGTCAATGCCCAGGTCTGGATGCTGGGCAGCGCCGCCGTCGGCCTGGCCGGCGCGCTGTTGACCACGTTCTTCTACGTGTTCCCCTCCGTGGGCACGGTGTTCGGCCTGCTGGCCTTCGTGGCCGTATGCATGGGGGGCTTTGGTTCGCTGCCCGGCGCGTTCATCGCGGGCATCCTGATCGGGATCATCGAAGCGATGACCGGCTACTTCGTGGCGCCCGCCTTGAAGACCGTCAGCGTGTTCATCCTGTTCATCCTGGTTCTCTGGTATCGGCCGCGCGGCCTGTTCGGGCGGT
>JBEBOQ010000048.1:0-35766 GCA_040396375.1 Achromobacter xylosoxidans | reverse complement strand
TCCATCATCGGCTTCGTCGGCCTGATGGCCGCCATCACCTTCGGCCAGGACGTGGCCGCGCATCCGGTCATCGGCCCGATGTTCGACTTCGACGGCAAGGGCCTGACCTGGATCCTGATCATCTACGGCTTCATCGCCTCGGTGCTGCCGGTGTGGCTGCTGCTGGCCCCGCGCGACTACCTGTCGACCTTCCTGAAGATCGGCACCATCGTCGGCCTGGCCATCGGCATCGTCGTGGTCGCGCCTGAACTGAAGATGCCGGCGCTGACGCAGTTCGTCGACGGCTCCGGTCCGGTGTGGTCGGGCAACCTGTTCCCGTTCCTGTTCATCACCATCGCCTGCGGCGCGGTGTCGGGCTTCCACGCCCTGATCTCCTCGGGCACCACGCCCAAGCTGATCGAGAACGAAACCCAGGCCCGCTACATCGGTTACGGCGGCATGCTGATGGAATCGTTCGTCGCCATCATGGCGCTGGTGGCCGCCTGCGTGATCGAGCCGGGCATCTACTACGCCATGAACAGCCCGGCGGCCGTCATCGGCACCACGCCCGACCAGGTCGCCCAGGTGGTGTCCAGCTGGGGCTTCGTGGTGACGCCGGCCGACCTGATCCAGACGGCCAAGGACGTCGGCGAAACCACCATCATCTCGCGCGCCGGCGGCGCGCCGACGCTGGCCGTGGGCATGGCCCACATCCTGCATCAGGTCATCGGCGGCCCGGGCATGATGGCGTTCTGGTATCACTTCGCCATCCTGTTCGAGGCGCTGTTCATCCTGACCGCTGTTGACGCCGGCACCCGCGCGGGCCGCTTCATGCTGCAAGACCTGCTGGGCACCTTCGCCCCGTCGCTCAAGCGCACCGAGTCCTTGCCCGCCAACCTGATCGCCACCGGCCTGTGCGTGGCGGCATGGGGTTACTTCCTGTACCAAGGCGTGGTCGATCCGCTGGGCGGCATCAACACGCTGTGGCCGCTGTTCGGCATCGCCAACCAGATGCTGGCCGCGATCGCGCTGACGCTGGGCACCGTGGTGCTGTTCAAGATGAAGCGCGACCGCTACGCCTGGGTCACCGTGCTGCCGACGCTGTGGCTGCTGGCGTGCACCCTGACCGCAGGCTGGCAGAAGGTGTTCCACGCCGACCCCAAGGTCAGTTTCCTGTCGCACGCGGCCAAGTACAACGCCGCCATCGCCGAAGGCAAGGTGCTGGCCCCGGCCAAGTCGCTGGCGGAAATGTCGCGCGTGGTGCTGAACGACTACATCAACGCCGGCCTGTGCGCGATCTTCATCTTCGTGGTGGTCAGCATCGTGGGATTCAGCATCCGCTCGGTGCTGCGTGCCCGCCAGGAAAACAAGCCTACCGCTCGCGAAACGCCGTACGAAACCCTGCCGGCCGCCGCCGGCGCGGACTGATCCCGGGAGCCGCCGCATGCTGTTTTCCAACATGACATCGGCGGCCGGCGCCGCCGGCCGCTACCTGGGCCAGACCCTGAGGCTGATGGTCGGCGTGCCCGACTACGAGACCTACGTGGAGCACATGCGGCGCACCCATCCGGACCAGGAGCCGATGACGTACGAGGCGTTCTTCCGCGAGCGGCAGGACGCCCGATACGGCGGCAAGAAGCGGATCGGGTGTTGCTGACGGGGGCGGGGGTGCTGGCTCGGGTATAGGCTCGATAACGCAAGATTCGCTGGCGCGTTTGCGCACACCAAAGCGCCGGACTTCATGTCCGGCGCTTTTTCTTTGGGGCTGCCCGGTGTGGGGCTTACCGCGCGTACTTCTTCGCCCCGGCCACGCACACCACGGCCGCCAGCGTCACCAGCAGCATGGCCCAGCTGACGTTTTCGTGCAGCAGCAGCGCCGCCAGCCCCAACCCCATGAACGGCTGGAACAGCTGCAACTGGCCCACCGCGGCGATGCCGCCCTGCGCCAGCCCGCGATACCAGAATACGAAGCCGATCAGCATGCTGAACAGCGACACGTACGCAAACCCAATCCAGCCCGCCGTGCTGACGTGGGCGAACGAGGCGGGCAGGGTGTACAAGGCCAGCGGCAGCATGACCGGCAACGACAGCACGAGCGCCCAACTGATCACCTGCCAGCCCCCCAGCGTGCGCGACAGCTTGGCGCCTTCCGCGTAGCCCATGCCGCAGACCACGATGGCCGCCAGCATCAGCAGATCGCCCTTGAGCGATACCTCCAGCCCGCCCATCACCGCGTAGCCCACCACGAAGGCCGCGCCCAGCACCGAAAACATCCAGAACGCCGGCCGGGGGCGCTCGCCGCCGCGCAGCACGGCGAACACGGCCGTGGACAGCGGCAACAGGCCCAGGAACACGATGGAGTGCGCGGACGTGACGTGCTGCAGCGCCAACGCCGTCAGCAACGGAAAGCCCAACACCACGCCCACGGCCGTCAGCGCCAGCGCCGGCAGGTCCGCGCGCCGCGGCCGCGGCTGGCGCAGCAACAGCAGCAGGGCCCAGCCCAACAGGGCGGCGATGGTGGCGCGGGCGCAGGTCAGGAACGTGGGATCCAGTTCCGCCACCGCCACCCGCGTCGCGGGCAGCGATCCGGCGAAGATCGCCACGCCGATGAAACCATTGATCCAGCCACTTGTTGCCTTGTCCATGAACCACTCCGATGAATCCGCTACTTCAGCATTGCCGCGGCCATTTCCCCAGAGACAGTCCAGTACAATTCAAAATAACTGTTATGCAATACAGTCCAGTACAAACGGAGGTTACATGGCACGAGGCGGCACGCGGATCGAAACAGTCATGACGCAGGTTCAAGCGAAGATCGCCGCGCGCGCCTGGCTGCCCGGCGCCCGCTTGCCGTCGGTGCGGGCGCAGGCCACCGCCATGGGCTTGTCGGTCTCGACCGTGGTGGAAGCCTACGAGCGCCTGGCCGCCGAAGGCGCCATCACCTCGCGGCCGGGCTCGGGCTTTTACGTTGCCGGCCCGGTGGCGCCGCTGGCGCTGGCCGAGATCGGCCCCAAGTTCGACCGCGAAGTCGACCCGCTGTGGGTCTCGCGCCAGTCGCTGGACACCGCGCCCGCCGCGCTAAAACCCGGCTGCGGCTGGTTGCCCAGTTCGTGGATGTACGAGTCCGGCATCCGCCGCGCCCTGCGCGCGCTGGCCAAGGCAGACAGCGTGGCGCTGACCGAATACGCCACGCCCTTGGGCCACCCGGGCCTGCGCCAGGTGCTGTCGCGGCGCATGGCCGCTGCCGGCATCGACGCCGCGCCCGAGCAGATCATGCTGACCGAGTCCGGCACCCAGTCCATCGACCTGGTATGCCGCTTCCTGCTCGAACCGGGCGATACGGTGCTGGTCGACGACCCGTGCTATTTCAATTTCCATGCCTTGCTCAAGGCGCACCGGGCCCGCGTGGTCGCCGTGCCTTACACCCCGCATGGCCCCGACGTGGCCCTGTTCGAAGCCGCCGTGCGCGACCATGCGCCGCGCCTGTACATCACCAACTCGGGCATTCACAACCCCACCGGCGCGGCGCTGTCGCCCCTGGTGGCCCACCGGCTGCTGAAAGTTGCGGACAGCGCCGGCCTGGTGATCGTCGAAGACGACATCTTTGCCGACTTCGAGAACAGCCCCGCGCCGCGTTTGGCGGCCTTCGACGGCCTGTCCCGCGTGATCCAGATCGGCAGCTTCTCGAAAACCGTGTCCGCGTCACTGCGCTGCGGCTACATCGCTACCACCCCCGACTGGATCGAGGGCCTGGCCGACCTGAAGATCGCCACCACCTTCGGCGGCGGCCGCCTGGCCGCGGACGTCGTACACCGTACGCTGACCGACAGCGGCTACCGCAAGCACATGGAATGGGTCAGGCAGCGCCTGGCCGAGGAAATGGAAATCGTGGCGCGGCGTTTGCAGGCGCTGGGCATCGAGCCGTGGAGCTATCCGAAGGCCGGCATGTTCCTGTGGAGCCGCCTGCCCGAAGGCATCGACGCGCCCACGGTCGCGCGGGCCTGCCTGCGCGACGGCGTCGTGCTGGCGCCGGGCAATTCCTTCAGCCGTTCGGCCGATGCCGGCAGCTTCCTGCGATTCAATGTCGCGCAGTCCAATGATGACCACGTGTTTGGCACCTTGGCGCGCGCGATGAGGGCGAGCCAGGGGTAGGGGCGCGGCGGCGTTCGACGGCGGCGGTGACCGCTACGCCGCCCGCGCCCGCTTTTCCGACAGCAACACCAGCGGAATCGCGCAGGCCGCGCATAGCGCCATCACCAGGAAGCCGCCCGGCGCATAGCTGCGATACAGCGCGCCGCCCAGCTGGATGCTGCCGAACATGAATACCCCGCCCGACAGCAGCGCATACAGCGCGATGGCCGAGGTCTTGCAGGCCGCCGGCACGCGCCGGGCGATGTACCACATGATGGCCGCGTTATTGCCGGCCAGCGTGAAGCACTGCAGCAGCTGCAATACGCCGATCCACACGGGATCCGTCGTCGCCGACAGCCCTGCCCAGCGAATCGCGGTCATGGCCGCCGACGCCAGAATCAGCCACTGCGCGCCCACCCGCGCCAGTACCTTGGGCGCCATGAAGAAGAACAGCACCTCGCTGGCTACGCCCACGGCCCATAGCATCGAGATCAGCGCCGTGGACAGCCCGCGGTCGGTCCAGTAGAGCGTGGAATATGAATACAGAAAGCCATTGCTGGCCTGAACCAACGACGCGGCACCGATGCACAGCAACAGCGGCCGGTCGCGCAGGATCTCGCGCATGGGCAACCGCACGCGCTCGATGGGCGCCTCATCCGCGGTGGGTCGCGCCGCCTGCGGCAACAGCCGCACGCAGGCAATGCAGGCAATGATCAGCAGGATCGACAGCCACATCACCCAATCGGTGTCGAAGGTCTTGATCAGGTAGCCGCCCACCACGGTGACGATGGCAAAACCCAGCGACCCGCAGGCGCGGATGATCGTGTACGAATTGCCCTGGCCGCGGCCGCTGGCGATGGCCATGCGGTCCAACAGCGGCAGCACCGCCGGGAACACGGCGTTCAACAGCAGCGTAACGGCGAACAGCCATGCTGGCGCCTGGCTGAAGGGATAGCAGATGAACAGCACCAGCGACGCGGCCAGCGCGGCGGCGATCAAGCCGTGGGCGCGGCCGGACTGGTCGGCCACGTGGGCCACCACCGGCGTGGACAGGATCTTCGGCAAAAACGACGTCGCGACGATCAGGCCAATCAGCGCCGGGTCCAGCCCGCGGCTGGCGAACCACAAGGGAAGAAACGGAATGCTGACGCCCTGCAAGCCGTAGTACAGAAAGTAGAACCCATGCAGGGCGATAGCGCCTTGCCGGGCGTCGGGGTTGCCGCGCATAGCGATGGTCTGGAATCGGGCTGGAATGAAGCGCCGTAGCATACTCCTTCCCAGAGTGACCCTACCAGGGCAACGGCACCGCCTCGCCATTGGCATGCTCGCCGAAATAGATCGACGGCAAAAAGCGCGACAGGAACGTGAACTCGGTATAGCAATGCCGCAGCAGATTCAGCCCCAGCACGTCCGGCACGTCCTGTTCCGGCTGCGCGCTGGACAGGCCCAGATAGAAGCGGCTGCGCAGCACGCAGCCGAACGGCGTGTCGCGGGCCAGGTGGATCATCTGGCCGTCCATGGGGTCGCCGTTGGCGTCCAGCGTGATGTGGTCGCCAAAACCGATGCGCGCATACACCGCCGCCGACACGTCGCCGTTCGCCGTTGCCGCTTGTAGCCGCGCGGCGTCCAGGCAGTCTTGCGGCGCATGGAACTTCAGTTTCGCGGCTACCGGCGGCAGGTCCGCCAGCGATTCCACCGCATGAATCGACGCGCCGATATAGCTTTGGCCGCGGCGCCACTGGTCGTCCCAGCCCAGGTGTTCGACGTGGTCCTGCGGATGCCACCACTTGATGTGCTGCGTCGTCTGAAAGAACTTGAACCACCAGTCCAGCATGCGGCCCTTGCAGCCGTGCAGGTCGGTGCGCGCCGCCACGATCAGCCCGCCGCCGGGCAGCCGGGTAATGCCGGTTTCCAGGCGCAGCGGGGCAGGGTCGAGCAGGGTGTCCAGGTCGGCGGCGATATAGGCCGCGTCGGGATGAAGGGTCGTCATGACGGGTTTCTCCAGGGTTGGGAAACCCGATTCTATAATAAAGAAACGTAAAGCGTTTCCTAAATCAGCAAGCCGTGTAAGATCGCGGTTCATCATCGGAAGAACCGACCGCGCGGCGCATCACTTGCAGCGCTGGCTCGCGGTTCATCACCAGGACAACCGACCGCCCATGGCGACCCTTGTTTCGACCCCCGCACCGCGCCCGCGCGGTCGTCCCGCCCGGCCCGACGCCGACCTGCACGCGGCCGCCTTGCAGGCCGCGACCTGGCTGCTGTTGAACGAAGGCTACGCCGCGGCCACGCTGGAGGCGGTGGCCAAGCGCGCCGGCATGGCCAAGAAAACCGTCTACCGCTTCGCCGCCAACCGCGAAGACCTGGTGGCGCAAGTCGTGCGGGGCTGGACCGACACCTTCGAACCGGTCATGGCGCAGGAAGTCGACGCCGCCAGTGACGTGCTGCCTGCGTTGGCCCGCGTGTTGCAAGCCATCGCCGATCGCGCGCTATCCCCGGAAGCTGTAGGCATGTTTCGCCTGCTGACCGCCGATTTCCCGGCCCGCGACGCGCTGTTGGATGTTTATCAGCAGAACGGCATCGAGCGCGGCACATCGATGCTGGCCGCCTGGTTCGACAAGCTCGCCGCACGCGGCTTGATCCACATCAAGCAGCCGCGCGATACCGCCGGCCTCTTGCTGTCCATGGTCATCGCCGAACCGCTGCGGCAGATGGCGCTGGGCCTGACGCCGCCATTGCCGCAAGGTTCGGTCGAAGGGCGCATTCAGGCTTGCCTGGCGCTGTTTTCGGGCGAGGGCAGGGTGTTCGAGGTCAAGAAGAACTAGTGCCGCCGTCATGCCCGCGGCGCGTCGGCGAGCCGTGGGTGTTCAGTTGGATGCCAGCCTGTCAGGCCCTTTGCCAAACGACGAATACGGGCTTACCCTGGGGTGTCGCGGCGCTATCGATCTGCGCCGTGCGCGTTTTCCGACATCATTTCCAGGAGCTGCGATTCATGGCCAAGAAACTGAATGAGAAGACCACCAAGGCGGCAAAAACGTTGCGCAAACGCCCGCTGGCTACCCCCACCGATCTGGCGGCCGTCGCCACCCGCGATATTTCCGCGGTACTGAACCAGGTACTGGCCGACGTTTTCGCGCTGTACCTGAAGACCAAGAACTTCCACTGGCACGTCAGCGGGCCGCACTTTCGCGACTACCACCTGCTGCTGGACGAGCAGGGCGACCAACTGTTCGCCATGACCGACCCCATTGCCGAGCGCATCCGCAAGATCGGCGGCACCACGCTGCGGTCCATCGGCCATATCTCGCGTTCGCAGCGCATTTCCGACAACGACGCCGATTACGTCCAGCCGCTGGACATGTTGGCCGAGCTGCGCGAAGACAACAAAACCCTGGCCGCGTCGCTGCGCGAAGCGCATAACGTTACCGACGAACACCGCGACATCGCCAGCTCCAGCTTGATCGAGAACTGGATCGACGAAACCGAGCGCCGCACCTGGTTCCTGTTCGAAGCCAGCCGCGAGGGCGACACCACGGGTCATTGATAAGCAGTGAACCAAACCCCGGGTTCTGAGTTGGAGCCCGGGGGTCTGGATTTCTACGCAGAGAATGCCTGACGATGAGGAGACTTTGCGGCGGCGGGCGCGCTAGGACAGGCCGGTGGAATAGGCATATAGTTTTACCCCATTTCGGCCTCGTTGAATGCGGTGCAGCCCGCGCCCTTTGCTACTCACTATGAAAATCTCTCTGCTGGTTCTCTGCCCCGTGGTGTCCGCCAATCTGGAGACGCTACGGCAGCGTTATGACGTCACTTATGCCCCTACGCCAGACGAACGCAAGGCGGCCATCGCCACGCACGCGTCGCGTTTTCAGGCCGTGCTGACCATCGGCACCATCGGCCTGACGGCGGCTGAAATCGCGGCCATGCCGGCGCTTGTCCTGATTTCGTGCATGGGCGTGGGCCACGAGAGCGTGGACGTCAACGCCGCCAAGGCGCGTGGCATCGTCGTCACCAACGGCCGCGGCGCCAACGACGAATGCGTGGCCGACCATACGATGGGGCTGGTGATCGCCAGCATTCGTAATTTCCGCAAGCTGGACCAACTGTGCCGAGATGGCGTGTGGCGCACCGCCATTACCCCGCCGCGCAACGTGTCCGGCAAGCGGCTGGGCATCCTGGGCATGGGCGCCATCGGCGAAAAAATCGCCACGCGCGCCGGTGGCTTTCACATGCCGGTGGCGTATCACAACCGCAGCGCCAAACCGAATTCGCCCTACCAATACTTCGATAGCCTGCTGGCGCTGGCCCAGTGGAGCGATGTACTCGTCTGTGCCGCGCCCGGCGGTGCGTCCACTCATCATCTGATCAATGCCGAGGTGCTGCAGGCGTTGGGCGCGGACGGCTATCTGGTCAACGTGGGCCGCGGCAGCATTGTCGACACCCAAGCGCTGGCCGCCGCATTGACCGCAGGCACCATCGCCGGCGCCGGCATCGATGTCTACGAAAGCGAGCCTCAGCCGCCCGTCGAGCTGATCGGCCTGGACAACGTGATCCTGACGCCCCACCTGGCCGGCTGGTCGCCGGAATCCATTCACGCGCAGTTCACGAATTTTCTCGAGAACATCGAGGGTCATTTTTCGGGCAAGGGTGTTGTCACGCCGATCTAGGCCGACAGCGCCAAAACCGCAGTCCGGCGCTATTCTTTGCCACTCTTCTTTTTTCTGTCTGCCGACACCCCGATGACGACACTGCACGAACGTTTTCTGGACCATTTGGCCGCTCGGGGCTGGACGGTATTGCGCACGGCGCCGGACTCGGCGCCACCGCGTTCACCGTCCCGCGTCGAAGACCACGCCGCGTTCCTGTCGCTGTACACACTGCTAAGCAGTGAAGACGACACGCGGTGGTTCATCAGCGCGGCCGACTACGCCGGAACCACCGACAGCGCCTTCGCCTGGGACGCCTTTCGCGCCATCAGCCTGGAGGCGGCGACGAGCGACGCCGACCGCCAAGCGGTCGAGACATTCTGGACCCGCCATCTACCGATCTTCATGCGCGTGGACGGCGACTACGAATTTCTTGCGCTTGACCGGGAATCGGGCAGGGTGGTGCACGGGGTCGAACCCGAGTTCGAGGCGGTCAGCGAGGTCGCCAGTAGTCTCGATGCGCTTTTCGAGCAGGTGTTGGCGGGCGGCAAGGCCGCTGCGCTGTTCGAATAGCGTAGCGGGCTTTAAATTGACATATCGGTAAATCTCGATATCATGCCGATATGGACTTGCTCGACATATTCAAAGCCCTCTCCAATCGCACCCGCCTGGACATCCTGAAAGGGTTGAAGGACCCTGCCAAGCACTTCCCGCCGCAAGACGAAGGCGACGTGCATACCGTGGGCGTGTGCGTCAGCAGCATTCAAGAAGGCGTCGGGCTGTCGCAGTCCACCGTGTCTGACTACCTTGCCACGCTGCAACGCGCGGGCCTGGTCGAAGTCCGGCGCATCGGGCAGTGGACCTACTACAAGCGCAACGAAGCAACGATCAGTGCTCTGGCTCAGCTTATCGGGAAAGAGCTCTAATTTTTTACCCCAATAAATCGGTAATTCCCGATATCCCTATTTATCGAAACGAGAATTTGCGATGAAACCTGCAATGCAAGCGATGGTCCTTAAATCATTTGGCGGCCCGGCATCGTTCGAACTTCGCGACGTGCCCAAGCCTGTGCCGCAGGCGGGACAGGTGCTGGTGCGGGTCCATGCCACCTCCATCAATCCCCTGGACTACCAAGTCCGGCGGGGCGACTACCCCGACCTGGTGCCACTGCCGGCCATTACCGGCCACGACGTCTCTGGCGTGGTCGAAGCCGTGGGGCCGGGCGTGACGACCTTCGTCCCTGGCGACGAAGTCTGGTACACCCCGCAAATATTCGACGGGCCGGGCAGCTATGCCCAATACCATGTCGCCGCCGAGCACATCATCGGCAAGAAGCCTGCGGCGCTTAGCCATCTGGAGGCCGCAAGCCTGACCTTGGTGGGCGGGACGGCCTGGGAAGCCCTGGTCGGGCGCGCGGCGCTGAGGGTGGGGGAGAGCATTCTCATACACGGCGGCGCGGGCGGCGTCGGCCATGTGGCGATCCAGCTCGCCAAAGCCATCGGCGCAAAGGTCTTCACGACCGTGCGCGAAGCCAACGCCGAGTTCGTTCGCGGCCTGGGCGCCGACGAGGTCATCGACTACGAGAAAGAGGATTATGTCGCCGCCATCATGCGGCTGACGGGCGGCCGCGGCGTCGATGTCGTGTTCGACACCATCGGCGGCAACACCTTGTCGCGCAGCCCCGACGCGCTGGCTCAACTTGGCCGCGTGGTCTCGATCGTGGATATCGCGCAGCCGCAAAACCTGGTCCAGGCCTGGGGCAAGAACGCGAGCTACCACTTCGTGTTCACCAGACAGAACCGCGGCAAGCTGGACGAGTTGAGCGCATTGGTCATGCGCGGTCAGTTGCGGCCGCATGTTGGCGCTGTGTATTCGCTGGCCGATATTTCTGCCGCTCATGCCCGGCTGGAGAGTCCCAACAACGGCCTGCGCGGCAAAATTGCGATTGCGGTCGCGTCGCTGGCGGAGTGAGGGGGTGTCAGGCCCGGGGCTTCATCTCTGAACCTGGGGCCTGGCACGATCACTCAGGCCAGCGCTAGCCCGCTGTGGGCACGGGTGCGTTCGTCGTGCAGCTCCTGCACCGCCGCCGCGTGCGGATGCACGTTCAGCTTGCTGCCCACGCTTTCCAGGTACTGGCAGGCGGCATAGCCCGCGGCAGCCTTTTCGTAGCGCGCCACCCACGCGTTTCGCGCGGCTTGCTTGTCGAACGGCACCGGCCAGACGCTCGGGCGCGGCAGGTGCTCGTCGATATCCACTCGCCATGGCTTGGCGCTGACGCGCGCGCGAAAGCAGTTCTGGTTGCGGCACATGCGCGCGTATATCTTGTCGGCGCCCAACGTCTCGAAAGCCTCGGTCACGACCGCATCCGACGGCGTGTAGACATCGTGCATGGCCAGAATGCGCACGCCCGCAGGCGTACGGTACAAGCGCAAGTGCCAGTCTGGGTGCTGCTGAAGCAGGCGATCCAGACCGTCACGCATGCCCGCGAGCGGATCGCGCTTGTCCTCGGTCACGCGCAGCCCCTCGGCGCGTGCGCGCCAGAAGCCGAAGGCCGTCACCAGCATGAACACGGCGACGCACGCCATTGCCGAGCCCGTCGCGTAGCCCACGGCCAGGGCGGCGATGAACGCCGCGCCGATCACCGTCAGCCCGCGCGCGCTGCCGCGTGTTTCTTCGAAGTCGACGTCGACAAACATCACGTCAGGCGTGTTCAGGCAACGCGCACCGTAGCCGTTGCGGGTGATGATGCTGTCACCCACGCGTTCAATGATTTCCTCGCGAATCGGCATGCCCTCGGCGCCGTTGTAGGCCAGCTTGCGCTCGCGGCGCGTCAGCGTTTCGCCGCTGACGATGCGGTCAAAGGCGTCGCGCGTGCGCTGGTCGGCATGCGCCTGCGCGGCCGACTGGCTGTCGTCGGACCAGCCATAGCGACGTACGGTGTATTGCTTGCCCGCTACGCGTTCCTGGATGCGGCCTTCGGCCCAGTACTGGGGAACGATCACGGTGTCAGGCTCCCTTGCCCAGATAGAACCACGCCAGCACCGCAAGCAGCACGACGATGGCGACAGGCAGCCATTTGAAGCCGCTGCTCGATACCCGGCCGGGTTCCAGCATCGGATTGGCCGATGCACTCGATGGCGTAAGCCCGACGTCTGCGGCACCGGGATGCATATGCGCATCCACCAGTTGCTTGGCCTCGGCCAGCCCCAGGCCCGTGGCGTCGCGCGTGATTCGCACGGCCTCGACCTTCTTGCCTGCCGCCAAGGCGGCCAGCGCGGCGGGCGGCACCACGGCGGGTCGGCTGCCTTGCGTGTCGTCAGGCTCGGCCCGGCTGGTGTTCCAGTCGGCGTCCTGCCCATGCGCCTGCGCGCCCGCTTCGCTATTGGCGTAGCGTTCGACCGCTTCCTTGGACGACTTGAGGTCCATGCCAGTGTGGTCGCGGGTGATCTTGATGGCTTCGATGAAGTTGCCGCGCTCCAACGCGGCGATGGCTTCTGGGGGGAGCTGGGGCATGAGGTCTCCTGGGGGGCGCCGTTACAGTCGGCGCCATACTTTACCCGGTAAGGCCGTTCTTGCGCTGCAAGGGTGCCAGGCGCGATCCTGGCAGCATCTGGATGGCCAGCTCGTTCGCAGGCTGAGCGCGCCTTTTACTTATCAACCGACCGCATATCGCAGGTGGTTTCGGAGGATTCGCAGAGGCCGCGAAACCACGCGCGTCCCTGCGTGCGGTCCTCGGGGGCAAGCGGCTCGAACTTGTCGTTGTTGCGCATCTCGTAATCCAGCAGCAGCCATTCACCGTCGCAGGCGACAATGCCCCGCAATGTGGCTCTTTCCGTAAGCCTGTCGCTTCCCAGTTCCAGCAGCCATTCGCTGCTCGCGGCCGGTCGGGCATAGCCTCGCGCCGATTGAATGCCGACCTGCGCATCCGCCGCTTCGATCCAGCCCGCGCCTCGGTACACGGGGCGCGGCCGCGGTTGGTCGTTACCGGTCTTGTCGTCGATTGGGGCTGGGGGAGGGATTGGGGCAGCTCCAGTTGCATCGCCGAAACTGCCGCATCTGGCGTCTGGCACCGCCGAAATTTTAGTCTGGCACCTTTTTCACCACGGGATATTGTGGCGGCCGATACTGAACATCGTAAAATCTCAGGCCTCCAGCCTCCACATGCTTCTCTTATGAACCTTGAACGACTGCGTCGCGAATTTCCCGACTTCGACATCACAACCCTGCCTACCCTACCCGAAGGTTACTTCGACGCGTCGAGTTACATCGATGCAGCTCCTTCGTTCGAGAACGAGGAGCGCGGCTTGAAAGTGTATGTCGACTACGCTAACTATGCCGACCGCGAATCCGGCAGGAGCCAGCGTTTCTGCGTTTCCCGCTATGACGAGGAAGCAGGCGACTTTGAGGACGTCGCGCTGTCGACTAACGATTGGGCCGAAGTCCTGCGCTTCCTGACCGCCTGAAATCTCTCGCCAGGAGCGATCGGCTTGCGCTCCGGTCGTCGGATGTTCGACACCGCGACCTTTTGCGCGCCCGTGTTCCTTTGTGACTTGGACGGCATCCTGCACTCCTGCACAACGCGTTTGATCGGCGGCTTCGATGTCAAACGGCCGCTCTTGGCCGGGAGCCGTCATAGCCGAGCTGCGGTTTCCGGCCCATGGCAGCCGTTCGGTAGCGGCGTGCCAACCGATGCAGGCGGCTCGAACGGGCATATCTGTACGCCTTTGGCGCGTACGTCGTTGCGAATAGCGCCTCTAAGTTAGAGGCGCCGTTTGCCATCAGCGCCAGTTTTAAAACGTCATTCTGAAACCGGCAGTCGCGGTGACGATATAGCTGCCGGAGAAATCCGCGTCGGCGTCGACCTGGCCGTAGATCGCATAGCGATCGCCCCAACCGTAATTTGCCCCCGCTCCCACGCTGCCCCAGGTTCGCGCCTGGCGGCTGGCCGCGGGCACGTCGGCCACGCGCACACGGGTTCCGTCCAGGAATTCATGTTTCACGTTGACCACGCCATAGACGCTGGATTCCCGATTCACGCCACCCGTTTGCCAATTGCTTTTGTAGTCCAGCGCAATACCGACGCGGGCCAGCAGGCTGTCGCCCTTGTCGCTTTCAACGCGCGCGCCGAATTTGTCGTTGAAGCTGTCGAAGCGGGTCGATAGGTAAGTCAGTTGCGCCTGCGGGATCAGGGCCAGGCGATCGCTCAACCCGAACGCCTTGCCCGCTTCGATACCCAGCCCGTAACTGTTGGCTTGGCGGCCGCCCTTCAACTTGCCGGCCAGCCGGGAATTCAGGTCGCTGTCGAACCAGGTTGCCTGGGCCTGGGTGTCGATATAGAGGCCATTCTTGCCGTACCAGGTCAGCGTCGGTGTCAGGCCATAGGCCGTGGTGTCGATCGTGCCGTTGCCATACGGCGAAAACACGTGCGTGTCGGCCTTGCCGTAGTGAAAGGCGATGCCGCCCACCAGGCGGGACCCTTCTTCTTGACCGGCCAGGATACGGTCGACACCAAATTGCGCCTTCCAGCTGTCGATGTCCTGGCGTACGCCCGTGGTGGATGTGGAAGGTTCGAGCCGGCTCGTCGTGCCCTCCATCCGGCTCCATACGCCGTTGCGACCGAGGTCTGCCGAATCATAGAGGCGATTGCCGACACGCTGGCGCAGGGTGGGCAGCCGGCTCAGGTTAAGCAGCGTGTTGGCGTAGGCTTCATAGACCGGCACACCCGGCTGATACAGCAAGGGCGGTTCGGCGCCCGCCGACACGCCACCGGTCGGCGGTATGCCTGGATCGGTCAGGGATGATCGCAGATACCAGTTGCCATCTGCCGAATCCTGTTGCAGGACATAGCCATAAGCGCCAGCCACCAAGGCTGGACGCCCCGCGATGACGTAGTCGCCGTTAGCCAGGTTGAACTGCCCCGCCGAGACCCCATTGACCTGCACGATCTGTATGCCCCGTTGGGTCAACCCGCCAGCGCCTGCCATGTTCTTCACGGTGACCGGTGTCGCGCCCGCGGTGTCGCCCGTGACGACCAACTTATCGGTGGGCGAGTTGTCGCCGCCAAGCTGGGTGCGGATCTCCAGGTTGCCGCCCTGTGCCGCATAGTTGCCGGCGATGGTCAGGGTGCCAAAGCCGCTGCGCGGCCCTGGTGCGATGGTGCCCTGGTTGACCGTCGCGCCGACGCGTCCCGTTCCGGTCAACCGCGCTGCCGAAAAAACGTTCACCGGACCGCCGAGGACGCCATCGACCTGTAATGTGCCGGCCTGGATATCGGTGGTTCCCGTGAAGGCGGCGCTGTTGCCCGACAAGGTCAGCCTGCCGGCGCCCAGCTTGTTGAGGGTGGAGGTTCCCGAGAACGCGGTCATCACGCCCACCTCGTAGCCGTTGGTGTCGAACGAGGCGCCCTCGCTTCCGATCGCCTGCGTCAGGAAGCCATTCAGGAAATTGGCTTTGTCACGCCGAGCACGCAGGACGCCGCCATTCAGGTTGAAGGTGGCGTTGCCGGCGCCCTTGATGACCGAGCCGGTCTCCAGCACGCCGCGGCCGCTGGCATCGCCGGTGAGGTTCAGTGTGCCTGTGGCGGTGCGGTCGACGGTCAGCCACGTGTCGCTGATGGCGACCGCCAGCCCGCCTTTGTCGATGGTCAAGGTTCCCGTGCCGGCCGAGCCGATTTCGATTCGGTCGCTCGCGGTAAGCGTCGAGATATCGGCCGTTGTGCTTGAAACGGTCACCGTTCCGACGCCGCCCGAGCCCCTGCCGATGTACACCGTTGCAGCGGCGTCCGGCGCAGACGATCCGACGGTGCGCACGGTGGCGCCTTCGAGAACGCGCAGGTCGCCAACGCCGTCGGAACCCACGTAGATATTGTTTAAGGGGTTCCAGACGGAGGTGCGCCCCGATACCGTCACGCTGCCCTCGCTGCCGGCGTCCCAGCCGATTAACGCCTGGCCGCTATGCACGGCGCCGCCATTGTCGATACGCAGCGTGCCTTTACCGCCCCTGCCAATCTCGAATGCCCTGGTGGTGGAGAGATTCCAGGTCGACGCCGGCCCGGAAACGAGCACGCTGCCGACGCTGCCGTTATCCACGCCGATGCTGCCCGACTCGCTTTGCGCCATGCCCCCGGCCAGGATCTCCAGCGTGCCGCTGCTGCCGGACTCGGCCCCGACATACACCGAGCTGTTGCTGGTCCAGGTGGACGCCGTGCCACTGCCATCACGCCCTGACACCGTCAGAGAACCTACGCCACCATTGAGGTTGCCAATGAATGCTTCATCGTTCTGCACGGAGCCGCCATCGGTGATGGTCAACGTCCCGGTGAGGGAATCGCCAACAATCAGGTCGCCGCCCACAGCCCAATCCGGCGTCTGGACCGGGCCGGGCGATACCTGGCCGGTACCGAAAACTGACTGCGCGTACGTCGGATTCGCGAAGTTGGCCGCGGATGCAGCCAGGAATATCCATTTTGACCATCCCGGCCGATTGCAATGCTCGTTGGACACGACCGTTCCTCTGTCAGTAGATGCAAACCACGCAACCGCTACGACACGCGGGGCGCTCATCTTTATAGGTGTTTACCCACCCCTTCCATGCGGGCCGTATGGGCGTGTATCGCCGGCATTCCACCGTCAAGGATTGTCAACAAAAAAGCCGGAGAGAATCTCTCGCGATATGGTGTCGCCGGCTAGCGGGTGTTTGAACTAGCCAAGGCACGTCGTTGGCGACGCGCCGACGCACGTATAGTCATTGCGTTTCAGTATTGCCCCGGGAAATATGGCCCATAGCTGATAGCTGAAGGGTATTAAGACCTGGGGGATATTGGGCGCTTGAATAGTGGATTTTTATAGGATCGCCAGAGAGTCGACGCTTATACTCCGGCCAGGAGCAAGAAGGCCACGAACGCTACAGAAAGTTGTTTTGGACGCTTGGTTCGTGAGGGGAACGACGTGTTGCTGCAGCAAGGCAGGCGTGAACATCGGATGCGGCCTACCGTGCTCTGGGCCACACTAGGGCTGGCCGTCGTCTGGTTGGCGGTGGTGGCCGGCCTGGGGGGGTGGGTTTCGCACACGATCGTGACCACGCAGCTGGCTAGATTGGCGGCCAGTGCCGAATACGAGTCTAAAACGACCGTGCGCGTTATGGACCGGTTGTTTACCGAGATGGTGAGCGTGGCCAATATGGTGGCGCGGCAGAGTCTGGTGATTCAGCTCGCAATTCGTTATCGCACAGATCCGCCAGGCGCCGCCGAGTTGACACGGCAGGAGCGCGCTGCTCAGTTTGTGCGCGACCCGTTGGTGCGCAGGGTTGGCGACTTCATGAATGCACTGGCCGGTGATTTGCGTTATGCGCGCATTTACATGAACAACATGTCGGACGACACCGTGACGGCCAGCAATTGGGCCGAACCCGACAGCATCGTGGGCATGATCTACTCGGGCCGGCCCTACCTCATTGACGCGTTGCGTACCGGCAATGGCCATTCGTTTGGTATCGCTCGGCTGAATAAATCTCCATCCTATTTCGTGGCCAGTCGTATCGAGGACTCGAACGATGTGCCGTTGGGCTCAGTCACCGTCAAGTTTGATGCGCCAGAGGTGGCGCTCTATCTGACAGGGCGCCATGTTGCGCTGATCGTGAACCGCCAGGGGCGCGTGATCACGGCTTCGTCGGAGCCGTTCATGCTACGCAACGTCGCGGCGCTTCTTCCGCCTGGCACGGTACTTCCGCCGGACGGCGAAGAAGAGCTGGGCGAGCTCATGGATGTGCGTGCGGCAGGCGGCTCAGACCGTGCCGACCAGTGGCTCATCGATGGCAGACCCTATCTGTTGCGGCAACAGCCGTTGTCGGGCACCCAATATCAGTTGCTGACGTTGGCGAGTTTGGAGCATCTTGCGCCCATGCGCAGACAGCACTTTTGGATGGCAGGGCTGGTCGCGGTGTTCGGCTTGATCCTGATCCTGCTATCCGGCCATGCGGCCAGCCAAATCGTGATGCGCCGACAGGATGAACGTTATGCGGCCAACTTTGACGCGCTGACCGGCCTGCCGAATCGACGGGCGGTGTTGACCGAGCTGGAGCGGTTGTTCGCTCTGGCGAAGCGGACGCAGCAGTGGGTCCTGGTGGCATTTATCGATCTGGATGGATTCAAGCCGATCAACGACACCTACGGGCATGAGGCTGGCGACAGATTTTTGATCGAGGTTGGACGGCGCATGTCGGCCGGTCTACGGGCTAGCGATATGCTGGGTCGATGGGGGGGCGACGAGTTCGTTGTGGTTGGACTCGTGGCGCCGTCCTCGTCCGACGATCCGCAAAGCGTAGTCGACGAGATGCGCAGCAGACTGGCGCTGCCGCTGATCGGTACCTATACCTCAGACGAATGCAGTTTCGACTATCGAGGTGCAAGCTTTGGCATTGTCATCGTGGATCCTGCTGTCAGTTCGCTTCAAGCCGCACTCAAGGAAGCTGACAAGCTTATGTATGCAGACAAACAGGCACGGCGGGCGCAGCACACGACCCGACGGTGGGTAGGATTGTGAATCTGTTTGGAGGCCCGACTCGACTTTTATGGCGGCTTGCTGATCAAGGTGCGACGTTCAAGTACCGCGGGAGCGATATGCGGGTCCACCTAAACTACAGAAAGCTATCCTGGCTCGGCAGCCGAGCAATAGGCTCGGGGATAAGGCACACGATTAAGAAACAGTTCGGTATAAAGCAGGCCATGTCAGCTTTGGGCCGGATGCAGACTGTATTGGGCGTTCGTTGTTGCCCTTAGGGTTGCAAAGCCTGGTCGGGTTTCTCTTCATGCGATCGCCGCCCCAAGCTGATGTTGGGTCAGAACCGCACGGCCATCTTCACCGGAAAAGGTGTCAGGCTACAGTTTTATCGCCGAAGCTGTAGTCTGTAGCTCTTTTCGTCGCTGAATATCATTATTATTGAGAATTAGAGGTAGACGAAAATGACAGAAACGGGCGATAGGGACTTATTGGTCTTGAAAGATTGCATAGTGCTCGGAGCTAGTGGCTTCCCATTCTCGCCAGGCAGCTCCAGCAACGTAAGCTTTTTTGATGGCTTCGTGACCTGCAGTAGTCGTGATGCGAGGGCTAGATTTTCGCTTCTGGAGTTAGTTGATGTGTCCGTGACGGGGCCGGGAACTGTCATGACCGGCGGAGGTTTTATCGGAGGTGGCTTTGGCGTTGATGGTGCATTGGAAGGAATAGCTCTTGCCGGAGTCTTGAACATGCTCACGACGAAAAAGAAGATTCACACATTCGTGACTCTCACAACTAATTTCGGTGAGTTGCATCTGCATTACGGTGCAATGGATCCTGCCCCTCTGCGTATTTATTTGTCTCCTGTATTTGTTGAGTTGAGGCGGCTCGACCCGAGTTGGGTCCAGGAGCGTGAGCAGGTGATTGCTACTCAGCTTGCGAATAAGTTAATTACTGCAGAAGAGGCCGACGAAATTAAGATCCGCTTGACCAGCCCGCCGGTGTGGCCAACTCTGGAGGCGGACACCGAAGCTCAGCGGTTATTGGACGAGACGGCTTCCAATGAGGGCCCCAGAGGACTTTGCCCCAATTGCGAAAAAGTCATTCCGTTGCACAGCGAAACCTGCAAATACTGTAGAGCGAACTTCGGGCAATACGCATCTTGGAGTGTTACACCACTTAACTAGCTCATTCTTTCAAATGCAGTCCCGTGTAACTTAGCTCGGACGCCTGCGGATGACTCAAACCAGCTATGCGGAAAGAGGTTCTTGACCACTTATTAGCCAACGTCGGGGTCGCGTTATCTAGCCTCTCGTCACCAGATACTGGCCGCAGCAGGCGTCGCGACTGCGACGCCTGCGTTCCGTTGACGTCAGCCTAGAACCGCACAGCCATCTTCAACAACCCCGATTGCTGCCGATTTCCGCCGCCAAACTGCGCGTCGTAGGCAACACCGACCGTGGTGTTCCTGGCGACAGACATTTCAGCGCCAAGGCCAACCACCGCCGCATTCTGCGCAATCGGCACCCCCGTCACCGAGAACGTGCTGCCGCCCTCGAAGGCCAGTTCCTGCCTGGGCTTCACATCACCCATGGCATGACGCCAGCCTAGCGACGCGGTGATGCGACCCGGCGCGCCCTTGGAATCGAATTCCCACGAGCCGCGCATTCCCAGCGTGGTGCTGGTCACATCGTCGGTATTGCCCGACCCGCGCAGCGCGGCCGAGCCGCCAGATTCCTGGAAGTCACGGGTACGCAGTTGGTTCCACGCCAGACCGGCGTAGGGTTCGATGGTGTAGGCGGTACCCAGCGGCAGCTTGTAGCCCAGTTCCGTGAACACTTGCGTCGACGACGCGTTGTAGGACGACTTGAGCTGCTGGTTCAGGCTGCCGGCCGCGACGTCGCGTTTCGTGTCGATGTCGTGCCAGGTGTAGGCCGCGCCCGCCATGAAGCGAATGTGGCCGGGGCCGGCGGGGAAATTGCGGCCGCCGAACACCGTTGCCGTATAGCTGTCGACGTTGGTGCGCGACGAGGTATCGGCGATCGAACTGTGGCTGCCGATGTAGCCGAGCGCGCCGCCCATGCGCCAACCGCCGCCCACGGCGCCATCGCCGCCGACGAACAGACCGCCGGCCGATTGGCTCACGCTGGATGCGTTGCCGTCACTGCCGAAGGTGCTCCAACTGCCAAACGCTTGGGCCCAGACCGGCGATGCGCCGCTTTGCGGCAGGGCGTCGGACGACGGTGCACCCAATTGGGCCGTGGGTCGTCCGGCCAGCGTCGGCGCGTCGAGGTTGCCGCGCAAGTGGGTCAGCGGCAACGTGCTGACGGTATCCGCCTGGCTTTGCAGGATGCTGGCGGTGCTGGCGTACGCTTCACCAGACAGCATCGTCAAGGCCGAGCGCGCTTCGCCCGGCGTCATGGCGAGCACCGCGGTCGTGACCTGGCGGGCGCCAGTGTCCTTGGCCGCTGCGGCGCCGCTGTCGACCACCGGGGATCCGTTTCCTGGGGACGTCGATCCATTGCCGGCCGCCGTCGATCCATTCCCGGTCGATGATGACCCGTTGCCGGTGGAGGCTGATCCGTTGCCCGTCGAGGTCGATCCGTTGCCAGCCGAGGCCGAGCCGTTGCCCGTCGCGGGCGGATCTTCCTTGTCCAGCGCGTCGCCCACGCTGTTGCCATTGCCCGAGCCGCCGACGCTGCCAATCGGCACGTCGTTGCGCGTCAGCGTCATGAAGGCGTTTTTCGCGTCGTAGCTGAGCGTGGGGGTCAGGAACGCATACGAGCTGGACGCGCCCGTGAACCGGCCCTGGATACCGCCGTCCGCCGTCAGGATGTTGTAGGTGGTGCGCGGCGCATAGTTGCCGTCGGGGCCGACGTGGGCGACGGTGCCGTCCAGGTAGGCGATGCCGGTGACGTGGATGCGATCGCTGGCGCTGCTGGCCGGATCGGCGTGGACGCGATAGATGGTGTCCTGGCCGAAGGTGAGGTTGCCGTTGACCGTCAGCGTGCCGATGGGCGAGCCATCGTTGCCCGGCGAGATGACGGCGGTGGGGTAGAGGGTGGTGGTGCCCACCTGGCCGACGCCGGCCAGCACGACTTCGCGGCCGATGTCCATGGGGCCGTTCAACTTGCCGTCGATTTCCAGGGCGCCGTCAGCAATCAGGATGGGGCCGGACAGGCCGCTGCTGTCGGCGGTCAGGATCAGTGAACCTGGGCCGGTCTTGACGAAACCCTGCGTGCCTTGCAGCGGGTTGTGGATGGTGTCGACGAATTGGCCGGAGGCATAGGTGCCGTCGCCGACGACAAGGGCCGGCGGGTTGCCGCCATTGGCGACCAGGGTGATGGGCGCGCCTTGCACGGTGTATCGGTCGGTGGCGAACTGGATGCCCGAGACGCGTACCGGGCCGGCGCCGCCATCGACGGTGACCGTGCCGGCCGCGCCGGTGAAGATGGCGTAGCCGCTATCGGGCAGGGCGCCGGCGGCATTGGTGGGGCTGTTCCAGTTGGCGCCGGTGGCGCTCCAGGTGCCGTTGCCGCCGCCGGCGCGCGTGGCGGATGCTGCGCCGTTGCCGTTCCACAGGTTGGTGGTGCTGGGACCCAGGATGAGGTTGATCTGTTTGTCGCCGGTCAGCGACTGGACGGTGGCGCCGGGCAGGGAGTCACCGGTGACCGAGCCCAGCGTCAGGCCGTTGCCGCTCAAGGTGCCGCCGTACGACATGATGCGGTAATAGCCGCCGTTGACGCCCAAGGTATTGACCGAGACGTTCAGGGTCGTGTTGTTCAGGGCGACGTCGCCGCGGACGGTGATGTTGTCGCCGGTGCCGGGTTGCGTAATGGGCAAACCGGCATAGCCGGTTTCGAAGTCGAACACGGCGTTGTTCATCGACAGGTTGCCGTTGACGACGAGGTTGCCATTGGACACGCCGGTCGGCGTGCCGACGGGGTATCCGGGGGCGACGTGCGAGTTGCCCGTTACGTTGAGGTTGCCGTTGATCGCGCCGAAGCCCGACACGGTGCCGTTCGATGCCGCATTGACGTTGCCGTTGAGGGTGACGCCGGCGCCGCCGCCGTTGCCGCCGATGACCAATGTGCCGCCGTTGACGTCAACGCCGCCGGGGTAGTTGACCGAACCGTCGAACACCTGGGTATTGCCGGGGGAAACCGTCAGGTCGGCGGCCATGGCGCCGCCGCAGTAGGAGGTGCTGAGCGCAAGCGTCGCCGTCAGCCACTTATTCGTGCCATATATCAAAACTTGAGTCCTTTGTATCTCGATTAGTAATCTGATGTCCAAGCATTACTGATTTTCCTGGGCGGGAAATTTGCTGGGACGAGATGTGCCTTCGAAAAAAAGGACGCAATTTATACGAGTTTTTTTGCAATACCAAGTATTAACTCGTGGATATCATCCGTATTATAAGGGTCACTGAAATGGATACCATCCATGGCGCCCGAAGCTGCGTATTGGATACCGACCGCATTATCAAAATGGCGTGAATTGATACATTCAATATTATTAAAGTTGAGACTGCTTGTTGCTGATTGTGTGGCGGTGTGGAAATGCTTATTTATTATTGCTTTTTGCTGGTGCGGGCTCGGCTGCTGCCAGGTTTCAAATGCCGACATCGCGCAGCCGATTGGACCCGCGCCGGTGCACCCGTGTGATCTGGCAGTCCCGGGATGGGGCTACCCGCTCCGCGGCCCATAGACGCTGTCCAGGATGGAGGTGTTCGCCTGATTGCGGGAGGCGCATCTGGCGCCGCAAGGCTGCCTTATTGAGTGTTACAGTGGCGCCCCTGGGTTTACCCTCGATCCAGATCCGATTCATGCAATCAGGCCACATGAACAATGAAAATAAAAAAACTATTCATCGCTTCACTAGGAATTCTGTCGCTAGTCCAAGCGCCACTGTCCTTCGCCGAAAATATAAATGGCAAGAATATCTATTTGCAACGGTGTGCCATGTGCCACGGAGCAGATATCAAAGGAACAGGGCCGCTGGCCAATAAGAGCAATCCTCCTACCCCTGATCTCACCACGCCGGCTTTCAAGAAGCGCCTGATTGATTATCCGGGCGTTATCGTGTCATCGGTGATACTTCGCCCAAATGGAGACTTGATTCCGAAAACATTGAAAGAGAACGGTGTAAAGGTGCCGCCGTTCTCCTGGACGGTTAAGGATTTTCGGGATTTGAATCAGTACATGAGTGGCGTGATTACAAAAACCCGGTGATTGCAGGAGCGGGGTGGTTGCGAAGATCTAAGAGCCATTGGGGGGCGCTATTGCATCAAGCAGGCCCCTGTCCCTGCAGTATCGGGCGACCGAATCCTCTATCGTCGGCAACGCGCCAAACAACAGCCTCTGCGTCTGGCGATCCCGACTGACATACCCCCCTTTTCGTAGCCACGAAAGAACGAGTATCCCGTCCCGCAGGGAAGGGACCAGCCGGGCGATCAACGGCATCAGCAATGTGAGAAGGGGCGAGAACGCAGGTTTCGCCACCACAGTCCGCCCCAGTGCGCGCGTGAAGGCTGCCGCCACCATGGGTCCGGTGGCAGGGACGTCGCAACACACATCGACGCTTTGGTTCAGCGCCGAGGCGGGCAGGTCCAGGGCTGCTTGGACGGCATATCGAGCAAGATCCGGCGAGTAGATCATGTCCATGGCAACGCCAGGCGCCACGTCGGGAAAGACGCCGGATTTGATCTTTTGCGCCACCACGTCCCGCGATCGGTCAAGAAAAGCCGCCGCACGCAGCGCCAGATAGGGCTGCCGCTGCTGGGCAAGATATTGCTCGGTCACGAACTTCTGATGGAAATGCGGCACGCCGGTGGCTTGATCGCATTCAAGAATCGAGATGAAGACAAGCCGTGGCAGATCGGTGCTTTTGGCGGCGTCCGCCAAGTTCCGGTATCCCTGGGTGTCGGTCCGGAAGTCATTGCCCTTGGTACGCCGGGAATGCGCGCTGAACCCCGCCGCGCTGGCAATGACGGCTTCGGTGCGGGGTTCGGCCGCCAAGGCGCGCAGCACCGAAAGCGGATCCATGAGGTCGGCTACTACAAAATCCGTGACTCCCAGCGCCGCCAGTTTGGCGCGGTGACTGGTTGCACGAACCAGGGCTCTAACGTGAACGCCTCGTTCCAACAGGATTTGCACAATAGTGGTCCCTAGCGTCCCGGTTGCGCCCACCACGGTGACTGTTTTCTTTTCCATCGCCTGTCTCTTTACCGGTTGTGCATGCGACCAACGCGTGAGTTGGAGCAATGCCGTGCCGCAGCAGAAGCGACTGTAAGCGCCGTGATCCGTATAATCAATGCGTAATAAGCCGGTTTACTTGCGCAATCGTACCGATATGACGAGCGATCTCTTTTCCGATGTGTTGCAACTAGTCGGCGCCCAGACCGTCGTTGCGGGTGGATTCGCGGCGGCAAGCCCGTGGGCGTTACATTTTCCGGCGCCGGACAAGCTCAAATTCGCCGCCGTGGTCGAAGGCGCTTGCTGGCTTCGCATCGAGGGCGATGACCAGGCGATTCGCGCCGAAACGGGGGATGTGGCGCTTCTCTGCACCAAGCGCGCGTTTGTGCTTGCCAGTGACCTCTCGATTCCCCCGCAGGATGCGAAGGCCGTCTTTTCTGGTCAAGGCAAGACGTTTGCCACGTTGGGCGATGGACGGGATTGCGTTCAATTGGGTGGCCACATTGCGCTCAATGCCACGAATGGGGACTTTCTTGCCTCGGCACTGCCGCCGTTGATCCATGTCAGGGCATCGTCACCCCACGCCGCGGACCTGAAATGGTTGATCGAAAAGCTCGTCCGCGAGCAGACGCAGGACAAGCCCGGCGCGGGCATCGCGTCGGCACAAATAGCGCAATTGATGTTCGTGGAACTGTTGCGCGCCCATTTGGCGGCATCCGGGCTATTTCCCACCGGGTGGCTGCGGGCGCTGGGCAATCCACGCCTTGCGCCGTCGCTGCGCATGATGCATGCCGAGCCTGGCCGGGATTGGAAGCTTGAGGAACTGGCGAGCGAATGCGCGATGTCCCGGACGACGTTTGCACTGCATTTCAACGCGTCGGTGGGTGTCACGCCGCTGCGCTATTTGACCGAATGGCGGATGCGTTTGGCCGAGCGTTCGCTACGCGAGAGCGATGCCCCGATTGCCGCCATAGGCCATTCGCTTGGGTACACGTCCGAAAGCGCGTTCAGTCATGCTTTCAAGCGCGTCATCGGACATGCACCCCGCAATTACCGCGCCGCTCGCCTCGGCTCCGTGAAATGACGCGTCGCCGACGGGCCTTATCCGTCGATGTCGACGTGCTACGGATTCACCAGCACTGGCTTGTCCCGATATGCCGCCGGAAAGGTCTTGGCCAGGTTCTCCACCTTGGGAACGTCATTGACCATGATGTACATGCTGTATGGGTGTCGCACCAGGTAGTCCTGGTGGTAGCCCTCGGCGGGGTAGAAGCCCTTTAGCGGTTCAACCGTTGTCGCCAGCGCCTTCGAGTACACGCCTGCCTTGTCCAACTGCGCGATGTAGGCCTCGGCCACCTTGCGCTGGCTGTCGTTGGCGGGGAAGACGGTGGACCGATATTGCGTGCCGCTGTCCGGACCCTGGCGGTTCAGCTGGGTCGGGTCGTGCGCGACCGAGAAGTAGATTTGCAGCAACTGCCCGTAGCTGACCTGCTTGGGGTCGTAGGTGATCTCGACCGATTCGGCATGGCCGCTGCGCCCGCCGCTGACGGTGTCGTAGTCGGCGGTGGATGCCTGGCCCCCGGCATAGCCGGACACGGCGGACGTGACGCCTTTGACGTGCTGGAACACCGCCTGCACGCCCCAGAAGCAGCCGCCTGCGATGACGGCTTTTTCCTGGCCGGCGGCCGCGGGTTCGTCGACGGCGGGCGGCGGGATGATGAAGGCGCGTTCGGCGGCGCCGGCCGCGCTGGCGGCGAACAGGCCGCCGGCGGTGACCAGGGCGGCGCAGAGGGCGCGGGGCAGGGTGCGGATAGGCATGATGCGGATTCCTGTACAGAGAAAGATGCGGGCCGGGGTCAGGCCTGCGGGGTAAAGCTCATGGCCACGCCGTTCATGCAGTAGCGTAGTCCTGTCGGGCGGGGGCCGTCATCGAACACATGGCCCAGGTGGCCGCCGCAGTTGATGCAGTTGACGGCGGTGCGGGTCATGCCGAAGCTGCGGTCTTCCAGGGTCGACACCGCGTGTTCCAGCGGCTGCCAGAAGCTGGGCCAGCCGGTGCCGCTGTCGAACTTGGTGGTGGAGGAAAACAGCTTCTGGGCGCAGCCGGCGCAGGCGAAGGTGCCGGCGCGGTGCTCGTCATTCAGCGGGCTGGTGTAGGGTCGTTCGGTGCCTTCGCGGCGCAGTACGTCGTACTGCGCCGAGTTCAGCTTGGCGCGCCATTCGGCGTCGGTCAGCGTGTAGGGGAAGGTTTGCGCTTGGGTTTGCGCGGCGCGCGCCCGGCTGGCGCCGAGCAAGGGGGCCAGGCCGGCGGCCGCGGCAACCGCGCCGCCCGCGCTGAGGAAATGCCTGCGTGTCAGTCTCATGACGTGCTCCGTGTGCTTCGATCTTGGGAACTGGCTCCCCCGGGGACGCGAACGCCGCGGGCGGGGCGCCGGAGGCTGATGAGCCCCGGGCTCATCAGCTCATGCCCTACTTGCTCATGGAATCCTTGCTCATGCCGCCTTTGGACATGCCGTCCTTGGACATCGAATCCTTGGACATGGAGTCTTTGGACATGCTGTCTTTGGACATCCCGTCCTTCTTCATGCTGTCGTGCGACATGGCGTCGCGGCTCATGCTGCCTTTGGACATGGAGTCTTTGGACATGCTGTCCTTGGACATCCCGTCCTTGGACATCCCGTCCTTGGCCATGCCGTCTTTCGCCATGCCATCCTTGGACATGCTGCTGCCGGGCGCGCCATCCTTGGACATGGAATCGCGGCTCATGTTGTCGGCCGCGTGGGCGGCGACGGCGCCGAAGGCCAGGCACAGGGCAAACGCGGTGGTGGTGAGTTGCTTCATGATGAGTTCCTTTGGTGTGTCGTTGAACGAAAGCGAAAGAGCAAAAGCCACCTAGCTGCCGCCGAACCAGTTGTAGCCCTGGTCCTCCCAGTAACCGCCCGGGTAGGTGTTGGTGACGAAAATCGCCTGGATGTGCTTGGGGTTCTTGTAGCCAAGCTTGGTGGGCATCCGCAGCTTCATCGGGAAGCCGTACTCCGGCGGCAGGGTCTTGCCGTCGTAGGTCAGCGCCAGGATCGTCTGCGGATGCAATGCGGTGGGCATGTCGATGCTGGTGTAGTAGTCGTCGGCGCACTTGAAGCCGACGTACTTCGCCGTCAGGTCGGCGCCCACGCGCTTCAGGAAGGCCGAGAACGGCACGCCGCCCCATTTGCCGATGGCGCTCCAGCCTTCGACGCAGATGTGGCGCGTGACCTGGTCGATCTGCGCCATGGCGCGCAGCTCGTCCAGCCGCCAGCGGCGCTTGTCCGCCACCAGGCCGGTGACTTCCAGCCGGAAGCTCTCTTCCTCGACCTGCCGCACCTCGTCGATGCCGTAATAGGCATTGAACGGGAACGGGCGGGTGATCATCGATTCCGGGTAGGTGGGGGCCAGCTTGTTCGGGTCGAAGATCCAGCCCTGCACGCGATCGTTCAAGCGCGACACCGCGGTCAGCGCCTTTTCGACGTTTTCGTCGTCGGACAGCGTGCAGCCGGACAGCATCGCCAGCCCGCCCAGCGTCAGGCCGCGGCGCAGGAAGGCGCGGCGCGAGGGCGCCTCGACCCGCTTGTCCAGGATCTTCACGGCTTCCTTGAGGATGGCGGGGCCGTCCAGGCCCAGCAGCGACAGGCGTCGTTTTGCGCTCACGTGAGGCTCCTTATTTGCCGCGAATCATGGCGATGAGGCTGCGCGGCACCAGGGCCACCATGGCCAGGTGGACCACCACGAAGGCCACCAGCAGCGCCATGGCAAAGAAATGGATGCGGCGCGCGAATTCATAGCCGCCCAGCAGGGCGCGCAGAGTGTCGAACTGGACCGACTTCCACAGCACCAGGCCGGACAGGACCAGTACGGTGATGTCGACCATGACGAAAAGGTAGGCCACGCGTTGCACCTGGTTGTAGTGGCGCGGGTCGGCGTGCGAGAGCTTGCCGCGCAGGGCGGCGCCCAGGTCGGCGATGACGCCGCGCGGGCCGACGGGGAAGAACTTGCGGGCCAGGCGCCCGGTGGTCAGGTTCAAGCCCAGGTACAAGAGGCCATTGGCCAGCAGCAGCCACATGCCGGCAAAATGCCATTGCAGGGCGCCGCCCAACCAGCCGCCCAGGGTGATGCCGTTGGGAAAGGTGAAATCGAACAGGGGCGACGCGTTGTAGACCCGCCAGCCGCTGGTGACCATGATGACGACCGCCAGGGCGTTGAGCCAATGGGTCACGCGCAGCCAGCCGGGGTGGATGGGGCCATGGGCGGCCGGCGGATGGCCCGCAGGGGATGCGTCGGCGGCGTGGGGGCGGTCACTGATGGCGGCCATTTGGGGGCTCCTTGGGGAGGCGTTCGTTGTCGTTGGAGCCATTCTTCCCCGGGGCCGATAACCAAGTCCTCACGCAAACTTAAAATAAATGTGAAACTTGGCCGCCGTGGATTGGCGACAATAGCGGTGCCGTCACAGGCTTTGCCGCTTGTGCCCGGCGTTTTCGTGGCAGCCCCGCCGCGCAACCTACCCGAGCCCCTCTATGGATACGCCCCGCCGCGTCCTGATCGTCGAAGACGACGCCCATATCGCCGAATTGCTGCGTCTGCACCTGCGCGACGAAGGCTATGCGGTCGAGCATGCTGCCGACGGCAACGAAGGCATGCGCCGGCTGGAAGAGGGCGACTGGGACGCCCTGGTGCTGGACCTGATGCTGCCCGGCATCGATGGCCTGGAAATCTGCAAGCGGGCTCGCGCCATGGCGCGCTATACGCCGATCATCATCACCAGCGCGCGGTCCAGCGAGGTGCATCGCATCCTGGGGCTGGAGCTGGGCGCGGACGACTACCTGGCCAAGCCGTTTTCGATGCTGGAACTGGTGGCGCGGGTGCGGGCGCTGCTGCGCCGCACGGATGCGCTGGAACGCAACGCCCGTATCGATGCGGGCAGCCTGCGCCAGCATGGCGTGGCGATCGATCCGATTGCCCGCACGGCGTCGGTGGATGACCGCCGGCTGGAACTGACCCCGCGTGAATTCGACCTGCTGCATTTCTTTGCGCGCCATCCGGACAAGGTGTTTTCGCGGCTGGACTTGCTGAACCAGGTCTGGGGCTACCAGCACGAAGGCTACGAGCACACCGTGAACACGCACATCAACCGGCTGCGCACCAAGATCGAGACCGATCCGTCCAATCCGCAGCGCATCCTGACGGTGTGGGGCCGTGGCTATAAATTCGCGGCGGGCCCAGCGTCGCAACCGGAATCCGCCTCATGAAGCGCCTGACTTTGACTCAACGCCTGTCCGCCGTGTTTGCGCTGTTGCTGTTGGCGTGCTGCGGGGCGTCCGCGTGGTTCCAGATTTCGGCCAATGTGCGCTACGAGCAAGAGGTGGTGCAACGGTTGTCCAGCGGGCTGGCGCAGCACATTGCGGGCACGAATGAGCTGATGGACGCCAACGGCTGGAAGCCGGAGGCGGTGCGCTCGCTGTTCGGCATGCTGATGGCGGTGAACCCCTCGGTAGAGGTCTATCTGTTGGCCAACGACGGCCGCATCGTGGGCGATGCGGCGCCGCCGGGGCAGATCAAGCGCGAACGGGTGGACCTGGCGCCGGTGCGGCGTTTTCTGGCGGGGGAGCAACTGCCGATTGAAGGCGACGACCCGCGCCATCTGGATACGGCCAAGGTGTTTTCCGCTGCCCCGGTGCGGGTGGCGGGGCAGGACAAGGGCTACGTTTATGTGGTGCTGCAAGGGCAGGCGCACGACGCGCTGGCCATGGCGGTGTCGCGCAGCTCGGTGCTGCGCACGACCTTGTGGTCGATCACGTTGGTGGCGCTGCTGGGGCTGGTGGCAGGCCTGGCCGCCTTTGGCCTGATTACCCGGCCGCTGCGCGAGCTGACGCGCAGCGTGCGGGCCTTCGACGGCGATGACGGCCGCGCGTTGGCCGCGCTGGAGAAGCCGGCGGATGCCAACGAAACGAGCGGCGACGAGATTTCGCTGTTGCGTCGCAGTTTCGTGCAGATGGGCCGCCGCATCTCGGAGCAATGGCGCGAACTGACGCGCCAGGATCAGCAGCGGCGCGACCTGGTGGCCAATATCTCGCACGATTTACGCACGCCGTTGACGTCGTTGCACGGGTATCTGGAAACGCTGCGGATGAAGGACGACACGCTGGATGTGGCCGAACGCCGCCGCTATCTGGACATCGCGCTGGCGCAAAGCCGCAAGGTGGGCCGGCTGGCGCAGGAATTGTTTGAACTGGCGCGGCTGGAGTCGGGGCTGGTGCGACTGGAACCCGAGACGTTCTCGCTACCCGAGTTGGCGCAGGATGTGATCCAGAAGTTCGAGCTGGCGGCCGAGGCGCGCCAGCAGCGGCTGACCACCGCCATCGCCCATGAACTGCCGCCGGTGCGTGCGGACCTGGGCATGATCGAACGGGTGCTGACCAATCTGCTGGACAATGCCATTCGCCACAGCGCGCCTGGCGGGCAGATTGAACTGAGCCTGGGACAGGCGCGAGAGGGGGTGCAAGTGCGGGTCAGCGACAGCGGCGCCGGTATTCCCCAGGCGCTGCGCGCAGGATTGTTCACCCGCGCGTCCGTGCTGGCCAACGGTCCGCGCGACAGTGGCGGGTTGGGGTTGGTGATCGTGCATCGCATCCTGCAGCTGCACCACAGCGATATCCGCCTGGTGGAACGGCCCGAGCCGGGCGCAGTGTTTGAATTCAATCTGCCGGCGGCGCGTTAAGGGGCCAGGCGCCGCACGACGCCTTGCGTGGCGTCGACCTCCAATGATTCTCCCGTCGTCGCCTGCTGCAGGATGCCCTGTACGTTGACCAGCGCGGGAATGCCGAACTCGCGCGCGACGATGGCGCCGTGCGACAGGTAGCCACCCGCTTGCATCACCACGGCGCCGGCGCGCAGGAATAGCGGGGTCCAGGCTGGGTCGGTGGACGGTGCGACCAGGATGGCCCCGACCGGCATGGCCAGCGCCTGGGTCGGGTCATGGGCGATGAAGGCGGGGCCATGCGCCCGGCCGGCGGATACGGGTGTGCCGCGCCAGGTGTTGGCATCCGTATCCGTCTTGGTGGCAACGGCAGTGCGCGTCGACGCCGTTTCTGCGCTGCCATATTCGACGATTACATCCTCGTCCGGCGTCGCGGCCCAGTCCTGCAATTGGGCGCGCCGGTCTGCCGCGCGCCGTGCCGCGTGGGCGGGCGCCAGGCGGCCATCGGCCAGGGCGAAAACTTCCTCGGCGGTCAGGTGAAAGATGTCGTCCGGGGCGGCGAGGCCGACCGAGTCCGTTGCAGTGGGGTCCGATTGTGCCGCACCTGTCAGCCGCGCGCCCAGTTCCAGCGCGCTGCGGCGCGCTGCCGCCAGATAGGCCACCAGCACGCTGCGTGCGGCCTCGCGTTGCGCGCCTTCAATCCGGGCGGCCGCCAGCAGCTTGGCGGCCAGGGGCCGCTGCCACCACGGCAACACTGCGCGCACCTGACGCCAGGCATCGCGCGCACTTTGGTCCTGGCGGGCCCGCAGCGCGTCGGGGTCGGTACCGATCAGGTTCAGCACGCTATCCAGAAGGTAGCCGGGCGCCTCGCGCCAGCGCGGGTTGCGCATATAGGTTTCGTACACGGCGCGGTGGCCGTAGCGCGCCAGGAAATCCGCCAGCGCGCGCCGGAATGCGCTGTCCGGCGGCAACTGCTCGGCCCAGGCGGCGCTGTCGCGTTCAGGGGCGCGCAGCCACGCGAGCGCCCGCGGTTCACGCGAGGCCAACTGCGCCAGCGCCATCAAGGCATAGCTTTGCGCCGCGGTGACGCTGGGTTCACCGCCCGCCATCAGCGCGGCGGTCAGCGCGTGGCCTGCGCCGGGGCGGGCCCGCTCGACGATTTCCAGCAGCTTGGACAGCGCGCCGCCGCCCGACCCCTGCAGGAAGAACAGGTCGTCGGCAGCCGCAACGGTCAGGAATTGTTCGTGCAGGCGGGCGCCCAGGGCGGCGTTGGCGGCGGGCAGCGTTTCAGCCAGCCAGGCCTGGGCGCGGGCGAACTGGCGCGGTAGATCGTCTTTGGCGCGGCGGCGCAGCGGCGCGGCCCGGCGCAGATAGCGCAGCATGCGCAGGCCATGGTTCAGCCGTTGTGGCAGCGTGGGCCGCGGCACCTGGACGTCGGGCTGCGGTCCGCCCAGCATGGCGTTCATGGCCTGCGGCGTGATGCCCAGCGCGTCGTGGCCGAGCCACTGGATCACGGACGCGTCCAGGTAGGCGCGGCCCTGGAACATGGCCGCCAGCCGCACGCCGGGCAGCGTGCGGTAGCCAGTTAGCTCAAAACCGCAGGTCAGCATGCGTTGCGCCATGACGCGGCCGCCGTCCCATTCCAGCGCCGACATGGGCAGCGGCAGCACTTCGCGGGTGTTGCCGCGCGACCAGTACGACGGCTGCGACTGCAAGCCGGGGTACGTGTGGCGCGCCAGCGCGGTGACGGGGCGCGCCTGCACGATCCAGAAGCGGCTGCCGTCCCAAACCCATTCCAGGTCGTAGGGCGCGCCGGAATAATCCAGCGCGCGAGCGGCGTCGCGCACGATGGCGGCCAGGGTGTCGATCTGGGCGGGCGTCAGTACGGCTCGTGTGGCTTGTTCGGCGGATTGGTCGATCAGTTGCGTGCCGCCGCCTTTCGCGGATTGCGTCGCCAGGCGCTTGGTGCCGGTGCGTTGATCCACCAGCGGCCACGTCAGCGTCAGGGCGTCTTCGCGCAGCCGGTATTCGTCGCCGTCCACTTGGCCGCCGACCAGCGATTCGCCCAGGCCCCAGTTGGCGTGGATCACCATGTGGTCGTGGCGACCGGTGAGGGGATCGCAGGTGAAGGCGATGCCCGAAGCGGTGGCGGCCAGCAGCGGCATGACGACGACGGCCATTGCGCGGTCAGCGTCGTGCAGCCCCAGGCGCTGGCGGTACGCATCCGCTTGCGGTGTCCAGGCCGAGTCCCAGACGCGTTGCAGCGCATCGACGGCCGCCTGCGCGCCGCGCACGTTCAGGCACGACAGGTGGATGCCGGCGAAGGACGCCGTGCCGCCGTCTTCTTGGGGCGCGGAGGAGCGCAAGGCCAGCGGCGTGTCGAGCCAGCCTCGTGCTTGCAGGGCGTTGTGTAGCGCCTGGGCGGCGGCATCAGGCACCGCATTGCCTGCCTGCCGGCCCTGGCTGACCTGCGCCGACAGCACGAAGCCCGGCGGTACCGGCACGCCCAGTTCCGCCATGCGTGCCAATTGCCAACCCTTGCCGCCAGCGATAGCGGGGCCGGCCTGGCGGGCGGCGGCCCAGTCCAGAACGTCAACGACAGCGTTTTTCGGTGCGGTTTGTGGCGCGGCGTCGGATGTGGGGTCAGCAGGCGAGTCGGCGGGTATGTCCGAGGTCATGGCGCGCTCCGTGGCGCGCTGGCGCCCTGCACGAACAGCGAGATCAGCGCGTCGAATTCCTTGCGCAGACTGGCGCCGGGCAGGTCCAGCCAGCGCAGCAGGGCGCCCAGGTGCAGGAATTGCAGCTGATGGGTCATGCGTTCCGCGGACAGGTCCGTGCGCAATTGCCCAGCGGCTTGCCCCTCTGCAATCAGGCCTTCGAACAGCGCCTGCATGCCGCTGCGTGGCGATTGGTCCGTGCCGTCATCGGGCCGCAGGGTCGACAGCCGGTAGCGCAGGTAGGGGCCCAGATAGGCGCGGTTCGATTCAGACCAATGCGCCGAGGCATCCAGCACGCGCTTGAGCCGTTTGGTGAAGTCGGACTGGGCGCGTAGCGTGGGCAACAGGTCGACCATGCCGGCGGCCAGTTCCGTATGGAAGCGATGCGCCAGCAGGGCTTCCTTGACCGGAAAGTGGTTGTACAGCGTGCCCTTGGACACGTCGGCCTGGGCCGCGATCTGCTCCATCGTGACCGCGTCGTAGCCCAGCGTTTCGAACAGGCGGTAGGCAGTTTGGGCCAGGTGATCCAGCGTTTGCTGGCGCTTGCGTTCGCGCAGGCCGGGGGCGGCGGGGTCGGGCGTAATGAAGGCGGACATGGCGGGTAAATTATTAAACGACGAATAATATTGTACGTCGTTCAATAATTGGGGGAAAGCCTGGCTCGATCGACATCGCCCCTGTGCCTGCCGCGCAAGGAATGCCTGCGGCAGGCGACCCTGCGGCAGGCGGTCCTGCGGCAGGCGGCCGTTACACCGCCGCCGGCATCCTGCCGTTCAACAAATAATCCATCAGCTCGCGAACGCTGCGCATGGCATCACCGAACGGCAGCTTGGACGCGCCGCGGAAGAACAGCCCGCGGCTGACTTCGCCGCGCATGGCGGCGGCCAATTTCAGGTCGATGCAGAACTGGCCGAAGCGCGAAATGCCGTCGCGGATGCCGCATTGCGTCAAGCAGTCCATGCGCTGGCTGCAACGGCGCGGATCGCTGCAAGCGCCGGCTTGCAGCGTTTTTTCCTGGCGCAGGTAGCGGGTCAGCCATGGAGTGGCGACGGCGCGGGCGGGCAGGCCGGCCACGCTGGTGAATTCGGCCAGCTTGTCCGGGTCGGCGTCCATCAGGACGCGCTTGAAGTTCTCGTGGGCGTCGCCTTCCTGTGTGACGGCAAAGGCGGTGCCGACCTGCACGGCGTCGGCGCCGTTGGCCAGCCAGTGCCTGACTTGTTCGTGGCTGCCCACGCCGCCGGCGACGATCAGGCGCGGGGCGTCGCGGCCCAGTTGCAGGTCCTGGAACAACTGATGGCATTCGCCCAACACGCGCTTGAAGTCGAAGCGTTCGTCGTGGATGTCGTCCAGGCGCGCGGCGCCCAGGTGGCCGCCGGCGTAGCCGGGGTGTTCGATGACCACGGCGTCGGCCATGCGGCCTTTCTTCATCCATTTCTTCAGCACGGCGGCCACGCCGCGCGCTTCCGACAGGATCGGCACCAGCGCCACCTTGGGGTAGTCGGCGGTCATGTCGGGCAGGTCCAGCGGCAGGCCGGCGCCCATCACGATGGCCTGGGCGCCGCTTTCGCAGGCCTGGCGCACCAGGGCGGGGTGGTCGCGCACGGCTTTCATGACGTTGACCGCCACCAGGCCGCGGCCTTCCGCCGTATTCAGCGCGGCGCGGACTTCGCGGTCCAGCGCGACGCGGTTGGCGCTATCGATCTGCTCGCGGTCGCGGCAGCGCTCGGTTTGCTCGACCAGGTCGGGGTGGTGATGGCGCAAGTCCACACTGGCGATGGTGCCGACCGCGTTCTGGCTGGCGACCGCGCCGGCCAGGCGATGGGCGGATACGCCGACGCCCATGCCGCCCTGGACGATGGGCAGCAATTCGCGTCCGGCGAG
>JBEBOQ010000047.1:0-37287 GCA_040396375.1 Achromobacter xylosoxidans | reverse complement strand
CGTGCTTGCCGTCCAGCATGCCGTCCATGCCGACGATTTCGCCGGGCAGGTGAAAACCGGTGATCTGGATCTGCCCGGTGGCATCTTCCAACTGCGTTTTCAGGCTGCCAAAGCGCACGCCGTAGACGGCGTCCAGCGGGTGGTCCAGCGAATACAGCGTCTTGCCTTTTTCAAGGCGCACGCGCTCTTTCACCAGTTCGTCGAGCTTTTCTACTTCGGCGGCGGCCATGCCGACCGGGACACACACGTGGCCCAGCATACACGTGGAACAGTGGGCGGCATCAGGGGCAACGGGAACCCGTTTTTGCATACGATGACCTCTATAGTGCCCGGACCCGGCGGGTAGCCAGGGCGGGCGTAAAGCGTGAGACAGGTATCTATTGTAGTCCGTTGTTACTACGGGTGTCTTACGAGGCCGGTTCCGGGCTTCCCGCTTGCGACCCATTCCCAACCGTTTGCCGTGGGGCCTGCCTGCGGCTCACGCGTTGCGGGCGCGCCGGTAGGCGATCCAGTCTTCGTGCGCCACGTCCAGCGCCGCGCCGCGATGCGCGGGGTCGATGGGGTAGTACTCGCAGGCCACGGGGGCCGCGTCCGGCGGCGTCAGGGGCTGGGCCAGCACCGGGCGCCGCACGAAGCAGCAGGGCTGGCCGGGCGCGTATTCCTCGATCTCGTCCATCAGGGCGATCAGCGCCGGACTGACTTCGTAGATATCGCCCAGCACCCGCCGCCCGTCCGTGGCCGGGATCAGCCCCGGCCAGTCCCCGAAGTCCACCAGCGCGCCTGGCACCGTGGCCGGGCCGACGTAGCGGGCCGGCGGCAGGCCACGGGTGGCGGCGGCTTGCGCCAGATCATTGATTTCGCCCGCGCGTAGCGTGCCGTAGACAAAAACGTATATGCTCATAGTTCAGATTGTTGCTGCACGCGGATGTGTCCACGGACATAAAGCCATGAGGCCGGCGAGGTATTGAAATTCTCGCATCCGGCCGCATATTCAGGTCATCGAGCCCGCCGGCGCGTATCGGTCAGGCTCACCAACAAGCCACAACGACCATTATGCGATTCGACAAACTGACCACCAAGTTCCAGCAAGCCCTGGCCGACGCTCAGAGTCTGGCCGCCCGCAACGATCACCCCTACATCGAGCCCGTCCACGTGCTGTCGGCGTTGCTGTCCGACCCCGACAGCGGCGCCGGCAGCCTGCTGGCGCGCGCCGGCGTGGCCGTCAACCGGCTGCAGCCGGCCCTGGACGCCGCGCTCAAGGCGCTGCCCCAGGTGCAGGGCGATGACAACGTCCAGGTCGGCCGCGACCTGCAGGGCGTGCTGACCCGCACCGACAAGGAAGCCGCGCGCCGCGGCGACACCTACATCGCCAGCGAACTGTTCCTGCTGGCCCTGGCCGACGACAAGGGCGAGGCCGGCCGCATCCTGCGCGAGGCGGGCCTGCAGAAAAAGGCCCTCGAAGCCGCCATCGACGCCGTGCGCGGCGGCGAGAACGTCTCCGGCGCCGAAGGCGAATCCAACCGCGAGGCGCTGGCCAAGTACACCCTGGACCTGACCGAGCGCGCCCGCCAGGGCAAGCTCGACCCGGTGATCGGCCGCGACGACGAAATCCGCCGCACCATCCAGATCCTGCAGCGCCGCACCAAGAACAACCCGGTCCTGATCGGCGAACCCGGCGTGGGCAAGACCGCCATCGTCGAAGGCCTGGCGCAGCGCATCGTCAACGACGAAGTGCCCGAAACCCTGCGCGGCAAGCGCGTGCTGTCGCTGGACCTGGCCGCGCTGTTGGCCGGCGCCAAGTTCCGCGGCGAATTCGAAGAACGCCTGAAGGCCGTGCTCAAAGAGCTGTCGCAAGACGACGGCAGCAACATCGTCTTCATCGACGAGCTGCACACCATGGTGGGCGCCGGCAAGGCCGAAGGCGCGCTGGACGCGGGCAACATGCTCAAGCCGGCGCTGGCGCGCGGCGAACTGCATTGCATCGGCGCCACCACGCTGGACGAATACCGCAAGTACATCGAGAAAGACGCCGCCCTGGAACGCCGTTTCCAGAAGGTGCTGGTCGATGAACCCGATGTCGAGTCCACCATCGCCATCCTGCGCGGTCTGCAAGAGCGCTACGAGATCCACCACGGCGTCGAGATCACCGACCCGGCCATCGTGGCCGCGGCCGAGCTTTCGCATCGCTATATCACCGACCGATTCTTGCCCGACAAGGCCATCGACTTGATCGACGAGGCCGGCGCGCGCATCCGCATGGAAATCGATTCCAAGCCGGAAGTGATGGACAAGCTGGACCGCCGCATCATCCAGCTCAAGATCGAGCGCGAAGCCGTCAAGAAGGAAACCGACGACGCCTCCAAGCGCCGCCTGGGCGTGATCGAGGACGAGCTCGAAAAGCTGCAACGCGAATACAACGACTTCGAGGAAATCTGGAAGGCCGAGAAGGCCGCGGTGCAGGGCACCCAGGCCATCAAGGAAGAGATCGACAGCGTGCGCGCCGAAATGGCCGAGCTGCAGCGCAAGGGCCAGTTCGACAAGCTGGCGGAATTGCAATACGGCAAGCTGCCCGACCTGGAAGCGCGCCTGAAGGCGGCCGAAGTGGGCGCCGCGGAAGCGGCCGAGGAAGCCGAGGGCGGCGAAGGGCGTCCGCGCCTGTTGCGCACCCGCGTCGGCGCCGAGGAAATCGCCGAGGTCGTGTCGCGCGCCACCGGCATTCCGGTGTCCAAGATGATGCAGGGCGAACGCGAGAAGCTGCTGCACATGGAGGAATACCTGCACAAGCGCGTGGTGGGCCAGGACGAGGCCGTGCGCCTGGTGTCCGATGCCATCCGGCGTTCGCGCGCCGGCCTTGCCGATCCCTCGCGTCCCTACGGTTCGTTCCTGTTCCTGGGCCCCACGGGCGTGGGCAAGACCGAGCTGACGCGCGCGCTGGCCGAGTTCCTGTTCGACTCCGAAGAGCACATGATCCGCATCGACATGAGCGAATTCATGGAGAAGCATTCGGTGGCGCGGCTGATCGGCGCGCCGCCGGGATACGTGGGCTACGAAGAGGGCGGCTACCTGACCGAGGCCGTGCGCCGCAAGCCTTACAGCGTGGTGCTGCTCGATGAAGTCGAGAAGGCCCACCCGGACGTCTTCAACGTGCTGCTGCAAGTGCTGGACGATGGCCGCCTGACCGACGGCCAGGGCCGCACGGTGGACTTCCGCAACACGGTCATCGTGATGACGTCCAACCTGGGTTCGCACCATATCCAGAGCCTGGCCGGCCAGCCCTACGACGTCATCAAGGAAGTGGTCTGGGACGAGCTCAAGCAAACGCTGCGGCCCGAATTCCTGAACCGCATCGACGAAGTGGTGGTGTTCCACGGTCTGGAAGCGCAGCACATCGAGTCCATCGCCCGCATCCAATTGCGTCGCCTGGCCGAGCGCCTGGAAAAGCAGGAGATGCGCCTGGAAGTGACCGAACCGGCGTTGGCGGAATTGGCCCGCGGCGGCTTCGATCCGGTGTTCGGAGCCCGTCCGCTCAAGCGGGCGATCCAGCAGCAGATCGAGAACCCGGTCGCCCGGCTGATCCTGGAAGGCAAGTTCGGCCCGCGCGATGTGGTGCCGGTGGATTGGACCGACGGCAAGTTCGTGTTCACCCGCACGTTGCAGTAAGCGGGTTCCCCAAGCGGGTTCCCCAAGCAGCAAGCAAAAGGCCCGGCGCAAGCCGGGCCTTTTTTTTGCGCGTGGCCGTTACCGCTCGCCGAGCGGGCAGCCTGACTCGGGGGCTCAGGGGGCGGCGTAATCCTCCCGTTGGTTGCGCATTTGACGGCCCAGCCCCTGCAGCGAGCGCAGCATCAGGGCCAGCCCGCGCCGGGTGTCCTCGTCGCGCGATAGTTGGAACAGGCCCGCCAAACCCGGCGGGTGCGCTTCTTGCAGCCCTTGGGCATGCGCCGCGCGCCAGGTGTTGGCCAGCGTCCAGGCCGCGCCCGAGGCCTGTTCCGACAGCGTGCCCAGCTTTTCCACCATGGGGGGATCGAGCAGGTCCACCAGATCGGAGGCCAGCGCCATCAGGTCCACCAGGTTGTCCAGCCGCCCGCTGTCCACCAGCGGCCGCAGCTTGTCCGCCAGCAGTGTCAGGCTATCGGCCGTCTCCGCCCCGCCTGTCATTGCGGAGCTACCCAGCACGCTGGCGCACTGTTCGGCGGCCGGCAGGGTGTTGTCATCACGCGGGCTCATAGCATTCCCCTGGCGACGGACCAGTAAAGGCCCCGGTTGAAACCATGCCGCAGCAGGCCGCCCAGCTTGGTGGGTGGCGTGGGCCGCACGTCATGGGTGTAGTCGTACCAGAGCGGCATGCCGGCGTTCAGCCCCATTTGCGCCACGGCCTGCACGCGGCCTTCGTAGACGCTGCCGGGCTGGCCCAGTCGGATCTCGCCAGCGATATTGTTGGCAATGACCGGCGCCTGGTTGTGGCACGAGCCGCCCGCCTTGCTGACAGGCAGGTCCACCGTGTCGCCGATCACGTACACGTTTTGCAGCCCGTACACCTGCAAGGTCTCGTGATCGGTGGGCAGCCAGCCTTCGTTGTCCGGCGCTTGCGAGGCGCCCGATTCCAGCACCACGTCCACCGCGCGGATCGGCGGCGTGGCCATCAGGATGTCGAACGGCTGTTCCACGCCTTCCTCCGAATAGGCAATGCGCCGCTCGGGGTCCACCTTGGCCAGCGTGAAGCCGCGCTGGAATTGGATGCCGCGCTGCTCGAAGATGGCTGGCAGCACTTCACAGGTGGGTTGCTGCAGGAACAGGCAGTTGCGCAGCAGCTGCGAGGTGGTGGGGTAGGTGTAGACGATCTCGACCCGGTCGCGCACCCCGCGGCGGCGTAGATAGTCATCCAGCATCAACGTGGTTTCGATGGGGGCGATGCCGCATTGGTGCGGCACGTTGGGCGTCTTGGGAAAGGTGACGCTGACGAATATCCGCCCTCGTTCGATGCGGGACAGCCGGTCGGCCAATTGCCGGGCCGGTTCGTACTGGTAGAAATGGTCGCCGGCTTCGCGCAGGCCTTCGATGCGCTCGGGGGCGGGCACGCAGCCGGTGGCGATCACCAGGTAGTCATAGCCATAGCGCTTGCCGCTGCGCGTCACCAGGTGCTGTGCGTTGAAATCGAAGCGCGTGACCTTGTCCACGCGGAATTCAATTTCGGGGCGCAGCAGGGACCGTTCGGGGCGCTTGAGTTCTTCCTGGAAAAACAGGTTGAACGCCACATACATGAAGGCGGGCTTGTAGTAGTGGTCCGGCGTGTCGGACAAGAGCGTGATGCTGACCTCGCCGCGCGACACTTCGGGATACAGCTTGTGAACCAGTTGGTTGGCCAGCATGGTGCCGCCGACCCCGCCACCTACGACAACAATTCGCTTGCTCATAAAAATCCTCCGGTGAGAATAATCAGGAACCAAGTGCAGTTGCGCGTCTATATGTAGCAAGCGTGGGGTCGTTGGTCAACCAAATAACTATGTCGTATAAAAGGGAGTCTCGCGTGTCGCGTTGCCGCGGGTCGTTTCAATATCCCAGCGCCGCGTCCGCGCAGGTATCGGGCCGGCGTCCTTCCAGCACCGTTTGCAGGTTCTGGAGCGTCTGCCGGGCGATTGCCGCGGCCGGTGTGCGGGTGGCGATGTGGGGCGTGACCAGCACGTCCGGATGGCGCCACAGCGCGTGGTCGGGCGGCAGCGGTTCCTGCGGGGTGGCATCCAGCGTGGCGTGCGACAACTGGCCGCTGTCCAGCGCCGCCAGCAGCGCGGCGGGGTCCAGGTGTTCGCCCCGGCCTGCATTGATCACGTGCGCGCCGCGCGGCAATTGCGCGAAGGTGGCGGCGCCCAGGAAGCCGCGTGTGTCGTCCGTCAGCGGCAGCAGGCACACCAGCGTGTCGGCCTCGGCCAGCAGGGCGGGCAGGCCGTCTGCGCCGTGGTGGCCGATGATGCCGGCCGGCAGGTCCGGCTTGGGCGTGCGGCTCCAGCCGGACACGCGGTAGCCCAGTGCGGCCAGCGCCTGCGCCGCGGCCAGGCCCAGCCGGCCCAGCCCGGCGATGGCGACGCGGTGCTCCGACGGCGGCACGATAGGGCTTTCGCGCCACAGGCCTTGCGCGCTATTGCGCACGTAGTCGCGGAAGTGGCGGTGGTGGTTGATCACTGCCCAGGCCACGTAGGTGCTCATGCCGGCGGTCATGCCGGCTTCGGCTACGCGGCATACTGGCACGTGGCGCGGCAGGGCGGGATCGGCGTAGATGTGGTCCACGCCCGCGCCGATCGATTGGATCAGGCGCAGGTTGGGCAGTGTGCCCAGCAGACCGGCCGGCGGCTGCCAACAGACTGCGGCGTCGATCTCGGCCGGGTCGCCCAGGTCGTCGGCGGTGCGCCAGGCGATGTCCGGCCGCAGGGCCTGGAAGGCGGGCACCAGGTAGCGCATGTCCAGCACGCGGCTGAGCAGGGCGACGCAGGGCGGGCGGTCCGTGGCGACGGCCAAGGCGGCGGGGGCGAGGGCGGCGGCGCTCATGCTGCCACCGCCGCGCGCCGTGCGCGTCCGGAGACGATGCTGGCGAAGTCGGGCACCGCCTGCACCAGTTCACGGGTATAGGCCTCTTGGGGCTCGCGGATGACCTGCGCGGCCGGACCGCATTCGATGATGCGGCCTTGCTGCATGACGGCGATTCGGTCGCACATCTGCGCGGCCACGCGCAAGTCGTGGGTGACGAACAGCATGCTCAGGTGGAAGCGTTCGCGCACGCTGGCGAACAGATCCAGCACTTGGGCTTGTACCGATACGTCCAGCGCCGACACGGGCTCGTCCGCCACGATCAGTTCGGGTTCGGAGGCCAGGGCGCGAGCGATGCCGATGCGCTGGCGCTGGCCGCCGGAGAACTCGTGCGGGTAGCGGTCGGCGGCGTCCGGGTTCAGGCCCACCAGTTGCAGCAGTTCCGCCGCGCGGGCGCGGGCCTTGTCAGGCGCCATGCCCTGCGCCAGGGGGCCCGCCATGATCGAACGGCCCACGGTGTGACGCGGGTTGAGCGAAGCTTGCGGGTCCTGGAACACCATCTGCACGCGGCCCGTGGGCGGGCGCGCGCCGCGGGCCTGGCCGTTAAAGAGAATCTGGCCCTCGTCCTGCGGCAACAGGCCGGCGATGCAGCGGCCCAGCGTGGATTTGCCGGAGCCTGATTCCCCGACCAGGCCCAGCACCTCGCCGCGCCGCAGCGTGAAGCTGATGCCACGCATGGCGGCCGTTTCGCGGCCGCGCCGGAACAGCCCGCCGCCGGACACATAGGTCTTTTTCAGGTTGCGCACGTCCAGCAGCACCGGCTGCGCGTCGCCGCTGCGGACCGTGGCCGGCATGCCGTGCGGAATCGCGGCGATCAGCTTGCGGGTGTAGTCGTGGCGCGGCTGGCCCAGTACTTCGTCGGCCGTGCCGGCCTCGACGATCTCGCCCAGTTGCATCACGGCCACGCGGTCGGCGATTTGCGACACCACGCCGAAATCATGCGTGATGAACAACACGGCGGTGCCGCGCTTGGCCTGCAGGTCGCGGATCAGGTCCAGGATCTGCGCCTGAGTGGTGACGTCCAACGCCGTGGTCGGTTCGTCGGCGATCAGCAGCGCCGGTTCCAGCATCAGGGCGCAGGCGATCATGACGCGCTGGCGCTGCCCGCCCGACAGCCGGCCGGGGTAGCTGGCCGCGATGCCTTCGGGGTCGGGCAGGCGTACGTCGCGCAGCGCGCCGATGATGCGCGCTTGCTTGTCGGCGGCCGACAGCTTCAGGTGTGCGTCCAGCGCTTCTTCCAGTTGGTCGCCGATGCGCATGACGGGGTTCAGCGCCGACATGGGGTCCTGGAAAATCATGCCGATGCGGTTGCCGCGCAGTGCGCGCCATTGCGGTTCGGCCAGGGGCAGCAGGTCATGGCCCTGGAACACGATGCTGCCGGCTACCGGAGCCACCATGGGCTGGGGCAACAGGCCCATGACGGCGTTGGCGATCATGGATTTGCCCGAACCGCTTTCGCCCACGATGCACAGCGTTTCGCCGCGGCCGATGGACAGGCTGGCTTCTTTCACCGCCAGCGGCCGGTCGGCGCCGGTCGGCAGCCGGATGGACAGGCCGCGGATGTCGAGCAGGGCGTCGGCGGCGGCCGAGGCGAGCGGATCGGCGACCAGCACGCTGTCGGCGCGCGCGTCGGCGGCGAGGATATCGACGGGATTCATGCGCGGCTCCTCGGGTCCAACCGGGTGTTCAGGCCGTCGCTCAGGCCTTCGCCGATCAGGTTCAGCGCCAGCACCGTCAACAGGATGGCCACGCCGGGGAACAGGCTGATCCACCAGGCCTGGCGCAGCGCAGTGCGGGCCGCGCCGATCATGTAGCCCCAGCTCATTACGTTAGGGTCGCCCAGGCCCATGAAGCTCAGGCTGGATTCCAGCAGGATGGCGGTGGCCACCATCAGCGAGCCCATCACGACAATGGGCGCGGCCGCGTTGGGCAGGATCTGCGTGATGATGATGCGCAGGTTCGATTCGCCGGCCAGGTGCGCGGCATGCACGAAGTCGCGGTGGCGCAGGGTCAGAAATTCGCTGCGCACCAGGCGGGCGACGGGCGGCCAGGACACCAGCGCGATGGCCGTCACGATGGATCCCACCGATGGCTGGAAGATCGCCACCAGCACGATGGCCAGCGCAAAGCTGGGAATGGCCTGGAACAGTTCGGTGAAGCGCATCAGGCCCGTGTCGATCCAACCGCCGTAGTAACCGGCAAGCGCGCCGACAGACACGCCGATCAGCAGGCCCGCCAGCGTGGAGATCAGCCCGATCAAGAGCGAGATGCGCGCGCCGTAGGCCAGGCCCGAGCCGATGTCGCGGCCCATGGTGTCGGTGCCGAACGGCAGGCCGGACATGTCCAGCGGCGGCAGGAAGGGGCGCTGCACCATGGCCCAGGGATCGTGCGCGGCCACCAGCGGCGCGGCCAGCGCCAGCAGCAGTACCGCCGCCATCACGGCCAGGCCGGCCAACGCGCCTTTATTGCGGCGGAAACGCCGCCAGAATCCGTTGTTCATTGCAGTTCTATCCTCGGATCGGCCATCGTGTAGAGCAGGTCGGTGATGATGTTGAAGGCCACGGCGAGCGCCGCGGTGATCAGGAACGTGCCCAGCAGCAGGTTGTAGTCGCGCTGCACCAGGGCATCGAACATCAGCCGGCCGATGCCGGGCCACGCGAACACGGTTTCAATCAGCACCGTGCCGCCCACCATGGAGCCGGCCTGGATGCCGGCCAGGGTAATGACGGGCAGCAGCGCGTTGCGCAGGATGTGGCGGCGCTGGATGCGGCGGGGCGACAGCCCCTTGGCGCGGGCGGTCTTGACGAAGTCCATCTGCGCCACTTCCAGCATGGCCGTGCGCGTCATGCGGGCATACACGGCCATGTAGAACAGCGCCAGCGTGGCGGCCGGCAGCACCAGGTGGCTGGCGATGTCGGCCACGCGGGAAAGCCCCGCGTAGCCCGCGCCCACCGTCTCAAAGCCAAAGCCCGGTAGCCATTCGAGCTTCACCGAAAACAGCAGCACCCCCATCAGCGCCAGCCAGAACAGCGGCGTGGCGTAGAACAGCATGGATAGCGTGCTGACCAGGCTGTCCAGCCAGGACCCGGCGCGCGCACTGGTCCAGGCGCCCAGCGCCACCCCCGCTGTCAACGAGACGACGAAGGCGGTCAGCGTCAAGAGCAGCGTGGCTGGCAGCCGTTCGCCGATCAAGCTCATGACCGGGCGCTGCTGCCGGTACGAATCGCCCAGGTCCAAACGGGCGGCATGGCTGAGATAGGTGGCCAGTTGCTGCGGCAAGGGCTTGTCCAGTCCGAAGCGTTCGCGTACCTGCGCCATGAAGACTTCGTCGGAGGCGCCGGCTTCCCCAGCCATGACGGTGGCCGGGTCGCCGGGCGCGGCGCGGATCAGCAGGAAATTGATGACCGCGATCAGGGCCAGCACCAGCAGGCCCTGCACGATGCGGCGCATCAGGTAAGCGAGTTTCTTCATGAAGCATTCCCCCTGTCTGAATCGGCGCGGCTCACGCCAGCGTGGCGCGCGCCAAGCTGTCGTTCAAGCCGATGCCTGAATTGATCAGGTTCTTGACCTTGTTGCGATACAGCGTGGGGAACTGCAGTTCCAACAGCCAGGCCACCGGCACGTCGTCGACCAGGAGGCGTTGCACTTCTTCGTACAACTTGCGGCGTGCCTCCGGGTCGGCTTCGCGCGCCCCGCGTTCGAACAGGTCGTCGACCTTGGGATTGCTATAGCCTTCGACGTTGTTCCAGGGCGAGCCCTTGGCGATGCTGGACGTGAGGTAGTTGCGGCTGACGCCCAGTGCCGCGTCGCCGTACTGGTACAGGTAGCAGAAGGCGATGTCGTAGTCCCAGTTGGCGGTCTTTTCGCTCCAGCCGGCGACGTCGGTGGCGGTCATTTCGACCTTGATGCCGGCCTCGGCCAGGTTCTGCCGCACGATTTCGGCGAAACGCTGCCAGGTTTCGCCGTAGGGCAGCGGCAAGAGGCGCAGCGTCTGGCCCTTGTAGCCGGCTTCCTTCAATAATTGCTTGGCGCGCGCCACGTCGCGCGGATAACGCGTGACCTCGTCGGTGTGGTATCGCACGCTGCTGTTGAAGGGGCCGGTGGCGACCTTGCCAAAGCCATACCAGGCCACGTTGCGCATCGCTTCGCGGTCCAGCGCGTACATGATGGCGCGGCGCACCCGCACATCGCCCAGCAGCGGATGGCGGTTGTTCAGCCACAGGAAGGAATGCGGGCCGAAGAACTCCCAGCCCTTGGTGGTGATTTCCACATTCGGCAGGCTCTTCAAGCGGGCGATGTCAAAGTATTCGACGGTGCCGCCGGGCAGGACGTCCAGCTTGCCGGACTCGAACGCCGCGGCGCGCGAGGCGGCGTCGGGAATGACGTGGAAGTAGATCGTCTCCAGGTTGGGCAAGCCCGGCTCGTGGTACTGCTCGTTGCGCACCAGCTGTATGTAGGAGCCACGGCGCCATTCCTTGAACTTGTACGGGCCGGTGCCGATAGGCGTGTTGTTGGCCGGGTTGTTCAGGTAGTCGGTGCCTTCGTAGATATGGCGCGGGATCATGGGCATCGTGCCGCTTTCGAACATGCCCAGGAAGGGGCCGAACGGCCGCGGCAAGCGGAATTCCACGGTGTGGTCGTCCAGCGCCTTGATGCTGTCGACATAGGCCAGGCCCGCGCGCAGCCGGGACTGGGTCTTGCGCAGGAACTGGTCCACGCTGAAGACCACGTCGTGCGCGGTGAAGGGCTTGCCGTCATGCCACAGCACGCCTTGCTTGAGCGTGAAGGTGTAGACCGTGGCCGTGTCGTTCACCGTCCAGGACGAGGCCAGGCCGGGCATGGGCTCGAGCTTTTCGTCGTAGCGCAACAGGCTTTCATAGATGTTGCCGCCGATCATCTGCGTCGGGCCGTTCTGGATGATGCCCAGCATCAGTCCGGGCGGCTCGGGTTGCACGGCGATATTGAGAACGCCATTGGTCGCGGCGGCAGCCCAGGCGGGCAGGGCGGCGGCGCCGCTCCACCAGCCGGCCGCGGCAGCGCTTGAAATCAGAAAGTCGCGTCGGTTCATGAGGTTCTCCTGTGACGGGGGCGGGGTGGTGGAAGGGGCAGCGCGGCGCGGTCAGGCCGCGGCGGGTTCGACAAGTTTCAGCAGCGCGCGCCATTCGCGTTCGCTGGGGTCCGGCGCGCCGGGCAGGCGGTTGGTGTCGCCGCTGGCGTATTGGCGTGCGGTTTTCTCGCTGACCTGCGGGCTGACCGGGTAGGTCGCCTGGCCGGTGGACTGGATCGCCAGCTGCACGCGGCAGGCGCGGTCCAGGTTGAGCATCAGGATGAAGGCCTGGGCCACAGTGGCGCCCGCGGTGAGCAGGCCGTGGTTGCGCAGGATCATCGCGTTGTGCGGGCCCAGGTCGGCGACCAGGCGCTCGCGTTCGTCCAGATCCAGCGCGATGCCTTCGTAGTCGTGGTAGGCCACGCGGTTGTAGAACTGCAGCGCCCATTGGTTCACCGGCTGCAGGCCGCAGGCCAGCGACGACACGGCCACACCGGCCACGGTGTGGGTGTGCAGCACGCAGCCCGCGTCGGGCCGGCCCATGTGCACGGCGCTGTGGATGGTGAAGCCGGCCGGGTTGACGTCGTAGGGCGTGGGGGCCATCGGGCGTCCGTCGAAGCCGACCTTGACCAGCGATTCAGGCGTGATGTCGCGGAACAGGTGGCCGTAGGGGTTGATCAGGAAGGCGCCTTCCTCGCCGGGCACGCGCGCGGAAATGTGCGTGTAGATGCTGTCGTCCATGCCGAAATGGGCAATCAGCCGGTAGCACGCCGCCAGGTCGCGGCGGGTTTGTTGTTCCGCCGCGCTGATCGGCTGCGCGGGTTCCTGGGAGTGGGCCATTGATGCGTCCTTGGTGGGTGGGCTGCGGCGGCGGGCCGGATGCTGGGCATTATGCGTCGATCGTCAACTGTCGACAGTTAGCAGTAACACTGATATGCTCCGAAAAAACGGGGTGCTATATAGCTGACGCGCCAAGCGCATTTACCCCAGACAGAGACTCGCCATGCCTGAAACCCCGGCCGCCCTAAACGCTTTCGAATCCGTCAATGTTCCCGATCTGGTCGGTGTGGTCGAAGACCGGCTGACCCAGGCCATCGTGCAGGGGCGCCTGCCGCCCGGCAGCCGCGTGGTCGAAGCCGAAATCGCCCGCCAGATGGCGATCAGCCGGGCGCCGGTGCGCGAGGCCTCGCGCCGGCTGGAACGCCAGGGCATCCTGGTGTCCAAGCCGCGCCGCGGCTTTTTCGTGCGCGAGATGTCGGTGCGCGAGATCGACGACCTGTTCCAGGTGCGCCTGAGCCTTGAGTTGACGGCCGTGGCCGCCGCCTGCGAGCACGCCGACGCCGCCGGCCTGGCGCGCCTGACGCAGTTGCTGCAGTTGATGATCGCCGAGGCGGCCGACGCGCCGCAGCACCGCCGCATCGAGCTGGACCTGAGTTTCCATACCCTGATCTGCGAGCTGTCGGGCAACGCGTACCTGCTGCGCCTGTTCTCCAGCACCCAGACCGAAATGCGCATGATCATTTCGCTGATCGACAACGTCTACCAGGACCCGGAGCTGGTCGCGGCCACGCACCAGCCGATCCTGGACGCGTTGGCGCGGCGCGATGTGCAGGCCGCGCAGGCCTGCATGAAGGTTCATCTGGACGATGCCTGGGAGCACGTCCGCAACCTGTTCGTCTCGCAGCATGGCGCGGCGGGCGAAAAACCAAGGGGCAGCAGGAAGCCATGAAAGTCGTCTACAGCGATAAGCACCAGCTTCACGATCCGCAGTTTTTCATCGTGCGCGGCAAGGTCAAGCGCAGCAACGAACAGCCCGAGCGCGGCGCGCGCCTGTTGGCGGCGGTGCAGCGCGACGGCCATCAGATCATTGCGCCGGACGATCATGGGGCCGCGCCGCGCGCGGCCGTGCATACGCCGCAGTACCTGCGTTTTCTGGAAACCGCCTACGCGCGCTGGCGCGAATTGCCCGACGCCTCGGAAGAGGTGGTGGCCAACGTGCATCCGTTTCCGGGCCAGCCCTGCACCTACCCCGACCATATCGTCGGCCTGGCCGGCTACCACATGGGCGACACCGCGTGTCCCATCGGCGCGGGCACCTGGGAAGCAGCCACCTGGTCGGCGCACTGCGCCACCCATGCCGCCCAACTGGTGCTGGACGGCGAACGCACGGCCTACGCGCTGTGCCGCCCGCCTGGCCACCATGCCTATGTCGACCGCGCCAATGGCTTCTGTTACCTGAACAACGCCGCCATCGCGGCCCAGCACCTGCGCACCGTGCACCGGCGCGTCGCCATCCTGGACCTGGACGTGCACCACGGCAACGGCACCCAGGGCATCTTCTACCGCCGCCCCGATGTGCTGACCGTGTCGATGCACGCTGACGCGCACAACACCACGCCGTTCTTCGTCGGCCACGCCCATGAAACCGGCGAAGGCGACGGGCTGGGCTACAACATCAATCGCCCGCTGCCGGTGGGCACGGGCGACGAGGGCTATCTGGCCGCGCTGCGCCGCGTGTTCCTGGACATCAAGGCTTTTGCGCCCGGTGCGCTGGTGGTAGCGCTGGGGTTGGACGCCCACGAACGCGACCCCTACAAGGGCCTGGCGGTCACCACCGAAGGCTTTGGCGTCATCCTGGCCGAAGTGGCCAAGTTGGGTTTGCCCACCGTGCTGGTGCAGGAAGGCGGCTATCTGTCCGACGACCTGGGTCCCAATCTGGCCAGCGCGCTGCGCGGCTTCGATTCCGCCGCCTGAGGAACCCGCCATGATCGATCAGGACTGCGCCCAGGACGTGCTGGCCGCGGCCTCGCCGGATATCGACGAGGCGCAGGCCGCGCAGCTGGCGCGGCGTCACTTCGGCATCGATGCCGACGTGCGCCGGCTGGCCGGCGAGCGCGACCGCAATTTTCATCTGCGCGCCGCTGACGGCCGCGAATATGTACTGAAGTTCTCGCACCCGGCCGAAGATGCGCGCGTGGCGGACTTCCAGGCGCGCGCGCTGCGCCACGTCGAGCAGGCGGACCCGGGCCTGCCCGTGCAGCGTGTGATATTGGCTGCCAGCGGCGAGCCTTGCGTCTGGCTGGAAACACCCGATGCGCCGCCGCGCGTGCTGCGCTTGTTCACCTACCTGCCGGGCCTGCCGCTGCCGGATGCGCCGCGCTCGGCCACGCAGCGCGACAACCTGGCGCGTGCGCTGGCAAGGCTGGGGCTGGCCTTGCGCGGTTTCGAACATCCGGCCGGCGCGCTGGACCTGCCCTGGGACATCCAGCGCACGGACGAGGTAGCGCCCTTGCTGGCGCACGTGGCCGACCCCGCAAGGCGGGCGCTGGCCGAACGCGCGCTGGCGCGCTTTGTCGACCACGCCAAGCCGGTGTTGCCGGGGCTGCGCGCCCAGGCCATCCACAACGATCTGAACCTGTACAACGTGCTGGTCGATCCTGATGACCCGGACCGCATCGCCGGCATCCTGGATTTTGGCGACATGGTGCGTGCGCCGCTGGTCAACGATCTGGCGGTGGCGGCGTCGTATCAGCTGGAGCCGGGGGCAGACCCCTTGGCGTCCGCAGCCGCGTTCACCGCGGCCTATCACGCGGTCAGCCCGTTGACGCCGGCCGAGCTGGACGTGTTGTTCGACCTGATGGTGGCGCGGTTGGTGATGGTGGTCGCCATCGGCGGCTGGCGCGCGGCGCGCTATCCCGAGAACAGCAGCTACATCCTGCGCAACAACGCGGTGTCCTGGGCGCGGTTGCAGGCCTGCGATGGCATCGCGCCCGACGAGGCGCGCCAGCGGCTGCGCACGGCCTGCGGTTTTCGATAGGAGGCCAGGGACATGAACATGACGCATCCCGGCGTGCAGGATCACGCCCATCGCCCTGACGCCGATGCCGGCGCGGCGCATACCGCCGCGCTGATCGCGCGCCGCCAACAACTGCTAGGCCCCGCCTATCGCCTGTTCTACGAATCGCCCGTGCACCTGGTGCGCGGCGAAGGCGTATGGCTGTACGACGCCCAGGGCAAGCCGTATCTGGACGCCTACAACAATGTGGTGCCGCTGGGCCATTGCCATCCGGCCGTAGTCGAGGCGATCACGCGCCAGGCTTCGGTGCTGAACACCCACACCCGCTATGTGCACGAAACGGTGCTGGACTACGCCGAGCAACTGCTGGCGACGTTCCCGCCCGGCCTGGGCCAGGTGATGTTCACCTGCACCGGCAGCGAGGCCAACGACCTGGCCTTGCGCATTGCGCAGGCGCATACCGGGGGCACCGGCCTGATCGTGACGCGCTTCGCGTACCACGGCGTGACGCTGTCGATCGCGCAGGCCTCGCCCTCGCTGGGCCGCTACGTGACGTTGGGGGAGGCCGTGCGCACCGTGGCCGCCCCGGACACCTACCGCCAAGGCGCGGATGGCGTGGGTCCAGCGCTGGCCCAAGCCGTGCGTGACGCGGTCGCGGACCTGGCCGCCCAAGGCCTGCGGCCGGCCGCTCTGCTGGTGGACACCATTTTCTCCAGCGACGGCGTGCAGGCCGCGCCGCAAGGCTTCCTGAGCGAGGCCGTCCAGGTCATCCGCGAGGCTGGCGGCTTGTTCATTGCCGATGAAGTGCAGGCCGGCATGGGGCGCACCGGCCAGGCGATGTGGGGCTTCATGCGCCACGGCGTCGAGCCCGATCTGGTCACGATGGGCAAGCCGCTGGGCAACGGCCATCCGGTGGCCGGCGTGGCCGCCCGCCCGCAGGTGCTGGAGGCATTCGGCCGCAATGGGCGCTACTTCAATACCTTTGGCGGCAATCCGGTATCGGCGGCCGCCGGCCTGGCCGTGTTGCGCACGGTGCAGGAGGAAGCATTGATGCAGAACGCCGAGCAGGTGGGCGTTTATTTGCGCGAGCGGCTGCAGGGCCTGGCCGCGCGCCATGACGTGATCGGCGACGTGCGCGGCGCGGGGCTGTTCATCGGCGTCGAGCTGGTGCGCGATCGCCGCACGCGTGAGCCGGCCACGCAAGAGGCCGCGCGCGTGGTCAACGGCCTGCGCGACCGGCAGGTGCTGACCGGCAGCGCGGGCGAACATGCCAACACGCTGAAGATCCGCCCGCCCTTGCCATTTTCGATCGCCGATGCCGACCGGGTGGTGGCGGCGCTGGACGAGACGCTGGCCGCGCTGTAAGCGCCGTCGGAATGCAACAGGCCGCGGGCATATGCCCGCGGCCTTTTTTTTGGGACGAACGCCGGGCGCGGCGTAAGGCCGCGCCGTCGCCGCCTTTACTGCTTCACCGTCACGAACACCGGGTTCGAGTAGAACCACAGATCGTTGTAGTTGCGCGCGTTGACCGCGTTAAAGCGCGCGGCGTTGTCGGCCAGGTCGATTTTCAGGTCGGGCTGCGGTTCGCCCGCGACGGTTTCGCCGGCCACGTCCGGCCCCAGGTTGGTGCCGCGCAAGCGCAGGTACTGGCTCTTGTCGGCGGTCAGCTTGACCTTGATGACGTTGTAGCCGTCCTTGTCCACGGTCCAGTCGGCGCGGGTGTAGCGCGCCAGGACGCGGGTGCTGGGGTTGGTGGCGTTGTCATAGGCCGGGGTGCCGGGCGCGGCGCGCGGGCCCACGTCGCCCACGATCAGGTCCACGTGGTTCACGGTGGGCTTGACGTAGGTGGGGTTGCCGCTTTCGATGGGGTACTCGTAGTGGTTGCTGTCCGGGCTGCGGAACCGGATCGTCACTTCCACCTGCTCGCCCTTGGCCGCCTGCAATTCACCGCCCATGTTGGCCGTGCCCGCCGCGCCTTGCGCCTGGAATTCCAGCGCGTCGATCAGGTCGCCGAACACGCCGAACATGCGGCCGCTCTTCAAGCCGGCCACCACGGCCGCCATGTCCTTGCCGTCCTTCCAGACGTAGGTCTTGGCGTATTCGCCGGGGGCGTAGCCGCTGCTGTACTGACCCGAGGCGGTACGGAAGTGGAAGTCGGAATCGGCCACGTTCCAGATGTGGCGGCCTTCGCCCAGGAGCGCGTCCCAGGTGCCGCCGACCTTGGCGACCAGGTAGTCCACGCCGCCATAGGTGCGGTTGGGCAGGTTGACGGGCGTGTAGGCCTCGGCGTAGCCGCCGCGGTCCGGTTCCATCTGGTTGCCGACCATGCCTTCGATGCCGAAGAAGATCGACGGCGCCAGGTCGTGCATTTCGCGCAGTTGGCCGATGGTGTATTTGCCGGCGTAGCGCGACGGGTGGTTCAGCAGCATGTAGCTGTCCGGGTGCTTGTCACGCAGCCATTGCAGCGCCGTCAGCGAATCGGCGTGGGTGGTGAAGGCGCGTGGTTGCCCGGCCAGGTCGGCTACCAGTTGCGCGTCGAACAGGTTGGCCGCCTTGTTGGTGTACAGGTATTCGTATTCGGCCACCGCGCGCAGCGACTTGGCCGACATCGGATCGTTTACGCCGATGCCGATATTGACGTGGTCATGCGTGGGCATGTCCCATTCGAACGAAGAAAAAATGATCTTGCCGGCGTAGCGGCCCGCGGCCTGCGCCTGCTTGATGAACGGCACTTCGTACTGCGCCATGCCGGTGGAGAACGGCACGGAGCCGCCGGGGATGGCGGTGCCGGTGTTGTCGCGGTCCGACATGCGCAGGTGGTTCGACAGCGCGGCCCAGTCCAGCTTGTAGCGGTCGAAGGCCTGGTCCAGCACGCTTTCCAGGGTGACCTGGGCGTCGTTGGACTGGATCGTATGCACGTGCAGGTCGCCGGCGCTCCAGGCGCCGGTCTGCACGGGCAGCGTTGGCGGCGTGGGGTTGACCACCACGGGCGGCGGCGCGGCCGGGCTGTCGTCATCGTCGTCGCTGCCGCCGCAGGCGCTCAGCAGGGTTACGCAGGCCAGGGACAAGGGCATGATGGCCCGCCGCAGGCGGGATACTTCGAACTGCATTCCAGACTCCAACGTCATGGCGGCCTGCAAGGCGCAGCGCCGCAAAGGCCCGCACTATGGGGCCTGCGAGTGACGAGGGAATGACAGATCGGGCCGATGCGCGCAACGGCCGGCGTGGGCCCAGCCGGCCGCGACGCCCGGTGCTAGCGCTTGCGTGCGGCCGACGCCTTGCCCGGGGTTTCGTCCGGGGCCGGGTCCGGCGCACCGCCGGCCTCGGCCAGCGCCTGCCGGATGATGGCGTTGGCAGTCCAGCGCGCCACCTCGGTGACCTGGGGCAATTGCAGGCCCCAGATGTCTTTGAGCACCAGGAACACCTCGGTGCCGTAGACCAGCGACAGGGCCTGCGCCACGCGGTCCTGCTGTGCCGCAGGCAGCACGTCGGCCAGCGGCGCGATCGCGCGCTTCAGGATGTCGACGCGATGGCCGCGCACCAGCCTCGGTTCGTTGCCCGCGCGGCCGGCGCTTGTTTCGGCGTGCTGCTGCAGCGACACCTGGATGGCCGCGCGCAGCGGCGCTTCGTGGGCCTCCAGCCGCGGATAGGCAAAGCGCAGCAGTTCATCCACGCGGGTGGCGGCGTCGGGCGCTGTCGAGTCCCACGCCAGAATCGGGCCCAGGCTTTCGTCCACCACGGCGGCGATCAGCGCGCTCTGGCTGGGAAAGTAGCGGTAGGCGGTGGCACGCGAGACCTGGGCGTGCTCGGCCAGCTCGGCCACCGACGGCGTGATGCCCTGCGCCATCAGCCGCTGCGCGGTATCGAGCAAGGTCTTGCGCATGCGGGCGCGGGGGCCATGCGGCGGCTCGCCGCTGGCGGCGGCCTGCCGGCTGGCGGGGGCGATCAGGCGCGCGACGGCGGCGGGGGACGCCTTGCGTGTGGCGTTTTCGGTTTGACGTGAGACAGGTGTCTCAGTATGATTCTTTCGTCTCATTTCTAGATTCTACAGGCCCTGGCGGCCCCAGACATATCGAGGCGCGCACCGAGTGTAGCCGCCCGCGGAGGAGTCATGACGCATTCGAATCGGCGGGTCTTCGTGGCCGCCACCTACGATACCAAGGGCCACGAGGCCGAGTACGTGGTTGCGCTGCTCAAGCGCGAAGGCCTGGACGTGGTCTCGGTGGACGTGTCCACCACGGGCGCGGCCAGCGCGGCGCAGGTACAGGCGCGGGAAGTGGCCCGCAGCCATCCGCGGGGCGAGCAGGCCGTCTTCACCGGCGACCGCGGCACCGCCATCGCGGCCATGGCGCTGGCGTTCGAACGCTACGCGGCCGCCAACTCCGATATCGGCGCCTTGCTGGGCCTGGGTGGTTCCGGCGGCACCGCGCTCATCACGCCGGCCATGCGCGCGCTGCCCATCGGCGTGCCCAAGCTGATGGTATCGACCATGGCGTCGGGCAACGTCGCGCCCTACGTCGGGCCGTCGGACATCGCGATGATGTATTCCGTGACCGACGTGGCCGGCCTGAACCGCATCTCGCGCCGCGTGCTGGCCAATGCCGCCGGCGCCATCGGCGGCGCCTTCCGCCTGGCCGCCAGCGTGGCCGGCGACGACAGCCGTCCGGCCGTCGGCATCACCATGTTCGGCGTCACCACCGCCTGCGTGCAGCAGGTGACGCCGCTGCTCGAATCGCGCTACGACTGCCTGGTGTTCCACGCCACCGGCACCGGCGGCCAGTCGATGGAAAAGCTGCTCGACAGCCATCTGTTGTCCGGCGTGCTGGACCTGACCACCACCGAGGTCTGCGACTTCCTGTTCGGCGGCGTGCTGGCCTGCACCGAGGACCGCTTCGGCGCCGTGGCGCGCACCCGGGCGCCGTACGTGGGTTCCTGCGGCGCGCTCGACATGGTCAATTTCGGCGCCATGGACTCGGTGCCGGAACGCTACCGCGGCCGCACCTTCTACCCCCACAACCCGCAGGTGACGCTGATGCGCACCACGGCGGAAGAGAACCGCCGCCAGGGCGAATGGATCGCTGAGCGGCTGAACCGCTGCGACGGCCCCGTGCGCTTCCTGATCCCCGAAGGCGGCGTGTCGGCGCTGGACGCGCCGGGCCAGGCATTCTGGGACCCGCAGGCCGACGCGGCCTTGTTCGAGGCGCTGCAGGCCAATCTGGTGCAGACCGCCGACCGCCGCCTGGTGCGCGTGCCCTGCCACATCAACGACCCGCTGTTCGCCCGCACCGCGGTCGAACAGTTTCTCGACATCGCCACACACTGAGGATTGCCGCCATGCCGCGCTTTGACCGTAACCAACTGCTGGACAAGTTCCGCGCCATGGTGCGCGACCGCACCCCCATCGTGGGCGGCGGCGCCGGCACCGGACTGTCCGCCAAGTGCGAGGAAGCGGGCGGCATCGACCTGATCGTGATCTACAACTCGGGCCGCTACCGCATGGCCGGGCGCGGCTCGCTGGCCGGCCTGCTGGCCTACGGCAACGCCAACGAGATCGTGGTCGACATGGGCCGCGAAGTGCTGCCGGTGGTGAAGAAGACGCCGGTGCTGGCCGGCGTGAACGGCACCGATCCGTTCTGCGATTTCGACGTGTTCCTCGACGACCTGAAGCGCCAGGGCTTCGCCGGCGTGCAGAATTTCCCCACCGTGGGCCTGATCGACGGCACCTTCCGCGCCAACCTGGAAGAGACCGGCATGGGCTACGCGCTGGAGGTGGACATGATCCGCCTGGCGCACGAAAAGGGCATGCTGACCACGCCCTACGTGTTCAACGAGGGCGACGCCGTGGCGATGACGCAGGCCGGCGCCGACATCATCGTCGCGCACATGGGCCTGACCACCGGCGGCTCGATCGGCGCCGAGACCGCGCTGACGCTGGATGACTGCGTCGCCGCCATCGACCGCATCGCCGCGGCCGCGCTGGCCGTGCGTCCGGACGTGATCGTGCTGTGCCACGGCGGCCCCATCGCCACGCCCGAGGACGCCGCCCACATCCTGCGCCACTGCCGGCATTGCCATGGCTTCTACGGCGCCAGCTCGATGGAGCGCCTGCCCACCGAACAGGCGCTGACCGCCGCCACGCGCGAGTTCAAGCAATTGACGTTCTGACGTTTTCCTTCATCCGCGCGGGCTCCGGCGCCAGGCGCTTGGCAGCCAGCGCCTCTGCCAGGAGTCCGCATGCCGCATACCGTCCACATCAGCGCCCTTATCCACGCTCCTCTGGCCCAGGTCTGGCCACTGTTTCGCGACTTCAACGGCCTGGCCGGCTGGCACCCAGGCATCGCCCAAAGCCGCCTGGAAGAGGGCGGCCGGCATGACGCGGTGGGTTCGGTGCGCTACCTGACGCTCAAGCCGTCGGGCTTCGTGCGCGAGCAACTGCTGATGCTGGATGACCCCGGCACCGCGCTGCGCTATTCCATCATCGAGACCGACCTGCCGATGCGCGACTACATCGCGGGCGTGACGCTGCGTCCGGTGACCGAGGGCGGCACGACGCTGGTGGAATGGTGGGCGGATTTCCGCGTGGAAGCGGGTGTTGACCTGCAAGCGGTGGCCGCCGTCGTGGGCCAGGGCGTGTTCGCGGCGGGGCTGGCCGCGCTGGACGAAAAGCTGCGCTAGCCGCGCTTGCGCCCCACGCCCGCTGCCAGCTTGCAACCCGCCGGCAGCGCGGCGTCGCGCAGGTAGTCATGGATGGCAAGAATCAGCGCCTCGGCGGCCGGGCTCAGCGGATATTCCTTGTGGCGGATGATGCACATCGTGCGCACCACCGTCGGCCGCGCCAACAGCGCGTAGGCCAGGTCCGGTTCCATCACGCGCTGCGCCGCCAGCGCGGGTAACAGCGCCACGCCCATGCCGGCCTTCACCAGGGCCGCCTGCGACGTTGTGCTGGACGCTTCATAGAATGGCGACGCGGCTTCCACCGGCAGGTCCGCGCGGGCACGCAGCAGCGCCATGATGCCCGTCTCGTCCACCACTCCCACCAGTTTGCGGCCGGCCAGGTCCGACCAGCGCATGGTGCCGTCGCGGCCCGGGCGCAGGCTGGTGTCGTCGCGTCGGTAGAGCACGCCGAAGCGGTCTTCCAGCAAGGCGTCAAAGCGCAGCCCGGGCGCATCGGCCCAGCGGCTGGTCAAGCCGAAATCGACTTCGCGCGTGGCGACCTTGCGCTGGATGCGGCCCGAGTTGTCGTCGCTGAGGTACAGGCGAATAGCCGGGTACTGCGCCGAGAATGCGGCGGCCGCTGGCGCGATGATCTGGGTGATGGCGGACGGCGCGGCCGCCACGCCGACCCGGCCGCGTTCCAGTGCGCCGAAACGCACGACGTCTTCGATGGCGCCGTCGAAGTCGGCCAACAGCCGCATCACGCGCGGCAGGAATTCCTCGCCGGCCGCCGTCAGCAGCACGCGCCGGCTGGTGCGGGCGAACAACTGCGTGCCCAGCGCGTCTTCCAGCTGCCGCACCAGGCTGGTCACCGACGATTGGGTCTGGAACAGCCGCTTGGCCGCGTGCGTAAAACTGGATTCCTGCGCCACCGCGACAAAGGCGGTCAGGTGCTTCAGGGTGACGTGCTTGGGCAGGCGATGCATTTCAAATGGCGATAGATGGATCAATAAAAACAATTTTTCCAGATTGATCGCGCCGACGATACTAGGGGCTTCAGCAAGGTCGGGGCCTGATTGACGAGGTTCCGCGATCTGCGCAACGAGAGGCCGGCGTACAAGCCCGGCCCGCATCAAGGCGGAGCGGCATGCAGGACACGTTGGATCTGGTCATCGAAGGCGGTTGGATGATCGACGGTCTGGGCGGGCCACGCCAGCGCGCCGATGTCGGCATCCGCGGCGAACGCATCGCCGCCATCGGCGACCTGTCCGCCGCGCCAGCCACGCGGCGCATCGACGCGACGGGCAAGATCGTTGCGCCGGGCTTCATCGACACGCATGGCCACGACGACCTGATGTTCGTGGAAAAGCCGGGGCTGGAATGGAAGACCAGCCAGGGCATCACATCGGTGGTGGTAGGCAATTGCGGCATCAGCGGCGCCCCCGCGCCGCTGCCGGGCAACACCGCGGCGGCGCTGGCGCTGCTGGGCGAATCGCCCTTGTTCGCCGACATGGCCACGTACTTTGGCGCATTGCAGGCGCAGCAGCCGATGATCAACGTGGCGGCGTTGGTGGGCCACGCCAACCTGCGCCTGGCCGCCATGCGCGACCCGGCGGCGCAACCCACCGACGCGGAACAGCAGGCCATGCAGCACATGCTGGCCCAGGCGCTGGACGCGGGCGCGGTGGGCTTCAGTACGGGGTTGGCCTATCAACCGGGCGGGGCGGCGCAGCAGGCCGAACTGGATGGCCTGGCACAGGTGGCGGCGGCGCGCGGCGCCCTGCACACCAGCCATATCCGCAACGAAGGCGACGCGGTCGAGGAAGCGGTCGACGAAGTGCTGTCGGTGGGCCGCCGCACGGGCTGCGCCACCGTGCTGTCGCACCACAAATGCATGATGCCGGACAACTGGGGCAAGAGCCGCGTCACGCTGGCCAACATCGACCGGGCGCGCGCCGCCGGCGTCGAGGTGGCGCTGGATATCTACCCCTATCCCGGCAGCTCCACCATCTTGATCCCCGAGCGCGCCGACCTCATCGACGACATTCGCATCACCTGGTCCACCCCGCATCCGGAATGCGGCGGCGAGATGCTCGGCGACATCGCCGCGCGCTGGGGTTGCGGCAAGGCCGAGGCCGCGCGCCGCCTGTGTCCGGCGGGGGCCATCTATTTCGCCATGGACGAGGCCGAAGTGCGCCGCATCTTTCAGCACGAATGCTGCATGGTCGGGTCTGACGGCCTGCCCAACGACGCCCATCCGCATCCGCGGTTGTGGGGCAGCTTCACGCGGGTGTTAGGACGCTACGTGCGCGAGGCCGAACTGCTGACACTGGAGGCGGCCGTCGCCAAGATGACGTCGCTGCCGGCGCGCGTGTTTGGCTTGGCCGACCGAGGCTGTCTGGCCGAAGGCGCCTGGGCCGACGTGGTGGTGTTCGACGCCGACATGGTCGAGGACCGCGCCACCTGGGACGCGCCCACGCTGGCATCCGCCGGCATCGAGCACGTGCTGGTCAATGGCAGCCCGGTGTTTCCGGCCGTGACGGGGCAACAGCGCCCCGGCAGGATCCTGCGCCGTGTTGCCGCGATCAATCCCGCAGCCGCGGGTCACTCAGATTTTCCCCAATAACAAGCAAAATCCATCCCCCAAGGAGCCCCCCTCATGATCCGCAAGACTTGTGCCGCCTTGGCGCTGGCCGCCGTGCTGCCCGCCGCCCACGCCGAATTTCCCGACCGCCCCATCACGCTGATCGTGCCGTTTCCGGCCGGCGGGCCGACCGACATCGTCGGCCGCCTGGCCGCGGCCAAGGCGGGCGAGATACTGGGGCAGCAGATCGTGGTGGAAAACCGCACCGGCGCGTCTGGCACCATCGGCATGGCCGCCATGGCGCGCGCCAAGCCGGACGGCTACACGGTGGGGCTGGCCACCGTCAGCACCCACGGCACCGCGCCGCACCTGTTTCCCAATCTGGCGTACGACCCTGTCAAGGATTTCACGCCGGTCAGCAACCTGGTGACCAGCCCCAACATCCTCAGCGTCAATCCGAAATACCCGGCCAAGACGCTGGCCGAGTTCGTCACGCATGTGCGCGCCAACCCGGGCAAGGACGGCTACGCCAATGCGGGCGCGGGTGGCATCAACGACCTGGGCATGATCTGGTTCCTGCAGATCACCGGCGGCAAGATGAACAGCATCTCGTATCGCGGTTCGGCGCCGGCCTTGACCGACACGGTGGGCGGCGTGGTGCCGGTGATCTTCGACAACTTCCCGTCGTCGCTGCCTTACATCAAGAGCAGCCATCTGCGACCGCTGGCCATCACCGGTGCGACGCGCAACGCGCGCCTGCCGGATGTGCCGACCTTCGCCGAGCAGGGCTACAAGGACTACGACGTCACGGCCTGGTACGGCGTGGTGGCGCCGGCGGGCCTGCCGGATGCGGTGCGCGACAAGTTGGCGCAGGCCTTTGCCAAGGCGGTGCGCGACCCGGCCACGGCCGCCAAGATGGAAGAGACGGGCGCCTTCCCGCTGGGCAACACGCCGGCTGAATTCGCCGAGCAGATCCGCACGGAAAGCGAGCGCTGGAAAACGGTGATCGACAAGGCGCAGATCAAGCTGCAATAAGCAGCAGGGTGGCCGCGGCCGTATGCGCCAGGGCGTGGCGTGCGCGGCGCGGCGGCAAGGACGGCCGCGTCGGCGTCAACCCGGCACGTCAGTACACGTCGCGCCGGTAGCGGCCGTCATGCAGCATTGCTTGCAGCCGCTCATCGCCCAGCGTTTGCCGCAGCGCCGCGTCCACGCCGCCGGCCATGCCCTGCAGGCTGCCGCAAACGTAGATCGCGGCGCCATCGTCCACCCAGGCTTGCACGCGATGCGCCTGCTCCAGCAGGCAGTGCTGCACGTAGCGGCGCTCGGCCTGGTCGCGCGAGTACACAGTGTCCACGCGCGCCAGCATGCCAGTGTGGCGCCAGGCCTCGATTTCTTCGCGACAAAAGCCATCATGCGCCGCGTTGCGTTCCCCGAAGACCAGCCAGTTGCGCCGATGGCCTGCCGCCAACCGCGCTTTGATCAACGCGCGCAGGCCGGCCAGGCCCGTGCCGTTGCCGATCAGGATCAGCGGACGGTCATCATCGGGGGCGTGGAAATTGCGGTTGCTGCGCACCCGCAGCGCGATCTCGTCGCCCGGGTGCGCGATATGCGTCAGCCAACCGCTGCCCAGACCCAGCCCGCCGTCCGCACTGCGCATCTGGCGCACCAGCAACTGCAGCGCGCCGTCGGCGGGTAGCGAGGCAATCGAGTATTCGCGGTGCGGTTGCAACGGGCCGCCACGCGCCAGGCGCGGGCCGATCTCCGCGATGTCGCCGGCCTGCCAAACGGGCGCGCCGGTATCCGGCGGCGTCAGCGTCAACAGGTAGCAGGGGCCGCCCTGGCTGCCGGGGTTGAGCAACTCGCGCCGCGCCAGTCGCCAGGATTCGTAGGCAGGCGCCTGCCAATCGGGCAGGTCGCTGCGGCCGGCCAACAGGCCCAGGTGATGTTGCCAGTGGCGCAGCGCGGCCGGGTCGCCGTCGTCGACCTCGACCAGGTCGAACAGGGGGGCCGCGCCTTGGGTATGCAGCCAGTCGTCCAGGCGATGGCCGAAGCCGCAGAAGTGCGCGTAGTCGCTGTCGCCCAGCGCCAGCACGGCGTATTGCACCCCGGCCAGCGGGGCGCTGGCGGCCGGCTTGGCGGGCTCGCCGCTGTGTGCCGGCGCGGCGTGCTGGATCGGCGAAGCCTCTCGCGCCGGCGCCTGCATGGCCTGCCCTGCGAAGGCGGCGGCTGCATCCGGCGGGTCGCCCTCGCCATAGGTGCTGGCGACGAACAGGATGCGGCGGTAGCCGGCCAGGCGGGCAACATCCAATTGTCCGAGCGGGGCGACTCGCACCGTCAGCCCGCCGGCGCGCAGGGCGTCGGCGGTTTGCCCGGCCAGCGCCTCGGCGTAGCCGGTCTGGCTGGCGTAGGCGACCAGCATGGCGTCTTGGGAGGGAGGAGTGTCCAGGCCTTGCAGCGCCGCGGCGGCGTGCGTCTGGCGGCATCTTGCGCGGCGCCAGGCCCAGCCGCACAGCAGCAGCCAGGCCAGCACCACGCACGCGGCGACAATCCAGCGTAACGTCATGGCTTAGCAGGGGGCGGCCAGCGCCTGGAAGGCGGCGGTGGCGGCGACGCGGTAGCCGTTGCCTTCGCGCAGGATGAACAGCGCCGCCAATTGGTGGCGGTCGGCATAGGCCAGGCCGTCGCGCTCGCCCAGCACCGTCAGCGCGGTGGCCAATGCGTCGGCCTGCATGCAGCCCGCATGCAGCACGGTGACGGACGCGACCCCATTGCGTACCGGCTGGCCGCTGCGCGGGTCGATGGTATGGGCATAGCGGGCGTCGCCGTCGCCGGCATGGCGGCGGTAGTCGCCCGACGTGGCGATGCACAGGTCTTGCAAGGGCAGGGCCAGTGCGTGGTTATCGCTGCCGTCCGGCACTTCGACAGCCACGCGCCACGGCGCGCCGTCGGGCCGCTTGCCGCGTGCGCGCAGCTCGCCGCCCACTTCCACCAGGTAATTCGCCACGCCCAGCGCGTCCAGCGCCTGCGCGGCCCGGTCCACGCCGTAGCCCTTGGCGATGGACGACAGATCCAGGTAGACGCCGCCGGGCTGGTGCGCGGCCTGGCGCGCGTCGTCCAGCCGCACCCGGCGCCAGCCGCAACGCAGGCGGGCGGCGTCGATCGCGGCGGGCGAGGGCGGCTCGAAGGCGCGCTGCCATGGGCCAAAGCCCCAGGCGTTGACCAGCGGCCCCACCGTCGGGTCATAGGCGCCGCCACTGTCCTCGGCCAGCACCATCGCGTGGTGCAGCACATGGAAGAACGCGGCGGGCAGTTCGCGCCAGCCGGGCTCGGCGCGGTTGTAGCGGCTGATGTCCGATTCCGTTTCCCACGTGCTCATTTGCGCCACCACGTCGTCCAGCGCGGCCTGGATCGCCTGGCGCGCCAGCGCCTCGGTGGCGCCGGCAGGCAGCGCCAACCGCGCGGACCAGGTGGTACCCATGGTCGCGCCGGCCAGCGCCGCGGCCCGCAAGGGCAGGGCGTCAAAGCTGACGTGCAGGGTCGAGGCGGCCGGCGCCGCACCGCGCGGCGCGTAGGACGGGGTGGACGTCATCCGCGAGCAGCCGATCAGGGCTGCAGCACTTCGACCGTGCCGGCATATGACAGGCGGCGCTTCTTGGCCTGCGGCACGGTGACCTTGGCGTCTTCGGTGCCGGCTTCGATCCAGTACAGGCCGGGCTGCGGCCACTTGACCGAGAACTTGCCGTCCTTGTCCGTCTTCACGGCGATCTCGCCGACCTTGTCGCGATAGCGGCTGCCGCCGGGCACGATGGTCACGTCCAGGTCGGCGGCGGGCTTGCCGTCCAGCAGCATCTGGAAGTTGGCCGATTCGCCGGTGAACAGGTCGTTGGGGTGCGTGGCGGGCGCCAATTCCAGGCCACGGCCCACCGGCTTGACGGCGCTGGGCTTGCCGGCGGTCACGAAGGTCTCGACGCGGCCCAGGCTTTGGGTCACTTCCAGGTCGGCGGCGCCAGCCGGCACGGCCTGGGCCAGGCCCTCGGGCTTGCCGAAGTAGCGCTTGGGCTTGCCGTCTTCTTTCCAGCGTGCGAACACGCCGTCGTTCACCACCGCGATGCGGTAGGTGCCGGCCTGCTTGAGTTGCAGGTCGAAGGTGCTGCGCAGCTTGCCGCGGTTCAGGTTTTCGGCTTCGGCGGCCGAGCCGTCCGGCGCCACCACGGCCAGGCCGTCCAGGCGCAACGGCGCGTGGTTGAAGTAGAACTTGTCGTTGCCCACCGCGGCGTCCACGGTGATCCAGCTATCGGTGCCCGACAGCACGGTCGACGACGGCACCATCCAGACGTCATGGGCCTGGGCGGCGAAGGGCAGGCACAGCGCCAGGGCGGCGGCCAGTTTGGCGGCGGATTTCATGGTTGCGTTCCTAGTGGGTTGAGTCGTGCGGATCAAGGTTTCAGGTCCAGGGCGATGGCGCCCAGCTCGTGCTCGCCGCGGGCCGTCAGTTGCTCGGCCTTTTGCGGCGGCCACTGGAAGGGGATGCGCAGCAGCTCGCGGCCGCCGACTTCGCGCGCCGCTTCCACCACCACCGCATACTGGCCGGGCTTCAGGCCGGCCAGCGGCTTGGCGGCGGCATCGAAGCGCAGGGCATGCTTGCCCACCGGCTTGGTGGCGCCACTGACGCCGTCGACCGGGAAGGTCTGGTTGCGGCCGCTGCGGCGCCACCACTGGCGCATGTCCTTGAGCCATTCGGTGCCTTCGTTGTTCTTCTTGGCCACGTCGTACCAGACGGCCAGGTCAGCGGCCACGCTCTGGTCGGGATTCTCGATCCAGATCGCGACGTACGGGCGGTGGTACTCGGCCACGTCCAGGCGCGGCACTTCGATGGACAGGCCGATGTCGGCGGCTTGGGCCGTTCGGGCGATCAGGCCGGCCAACAGGGCCGACAACAGCAACTTGCGCATGGAAATCTCCAGGGCGGATCGTATGAATCAGTGAATGAAGAGCAGCGCCAGAACCAGCGGTATCACGACGCCCAGTCCGACCATGGGCCAGGTCGCGCCGCGGTTGCCCGCATGCATCTTGAGCAGCACCAGCCCGGTCAGCGAAAAGACCAGACAGGCGATGGCGAAAATGTCCAGGAACCAGCTCCAGGCCAGGCCCGTGTTGCGACCTTTGTGCAGATCGTTCAGGTAAGCGATCCAGCCGCGGTCGGTGCGTTCGTATTCGACGTCGCCGCTGGCGCGGTCGATCGATAGCCAGGCGTCGCCGCCGGCGCGCGGCAGCGAGACATAGACTTCGCCGGCCGACCATTCGGCGGCGCGGCCGGCGGCGCCCGCGTCCAGTTCCTGGTCCAGCCACTGGGCGACAGCCACGGGCAGGGGGGCTTTTTTCTGGCCGGCCGGGGCCGCCAGTTGCGCCAGCACGGCGTCGGGCAGCCGGGCTTGCCGGGTGGCCACGACTGCCTTGGACTCGATGTGCGAGGCGTTATTGAGCGTCAGGCCGGTCACCGCGAACAGCAGCATGCCCAGCAGGCAGAGCGCCGAACTGATCCAGTGCCATTGGTGCAGCGTCTTGAGCCAGTAGGCCCGGCGCCGGGGGGATGCGTGACTGTCCATGGGATGGGCGAAATTGAAGGGCCGGATTCTAACATTCAAATGAGAATTACTCTTATAAAACACATTGTTAACGCGCGAATAAATTTCAATCGATTTCGGACCAGTTCCCGGGTGCGGCGATAAGATAGGGCACCCGTTACACACCATCGGAGGTCGTCATGCTTGAATCGCAAGTCGTGGATCAGATCGGTCGTCATTGGGGTTGGGTGGCGTTGCGCGGCGTCGTCGCCATCCTGTTCGGCCTGATGGCCGTGTTCATGCCGGCGATCACCTTGTCGGCGCTGGTGCTGGTGTGGGGCGCGTTCGCGCTGGCCGACGGCGTGCTGGCGCTGATCGCCGGCATCCGCATCCGCGAGCGCGGCAAGCCGCTGTGGGCGCTGATCATCGTCGGCCTGTTGGGCGTGGCGGCCGGCATCGTCACCTTCCTGTGGCCAGGCCTGACGGCGTTGATCCTGCTCTACATCATCGCCATCTGGGCGCTGGTGGCGGGCGTGTTCCAGATCGTCGCCGCAATCCGCTTTCGCAAGGAAATCCGCAACGAGTGGTTCCTGGCGCTGTCCGGCCTGGTATCTATCCTGTTCGGCGCCATGCTGGTGTTGCAGCCGGGCGCCGGCGCACTGGCCCTGGTGTGGGTCATCGGCATCTACGCCGTGTTCTTTGGCATACTGCTGCTGGTCTTTTCCTTGCGCCTGAAGCAGCACCGCGCCCCCTGAGCCCATGTCCTTCTATCAGACCCTGATCCCCCTGAACTTCCTGGCCGTGGGCCTGGGCGCCGTGCTTGGCGCATGGGCCCGCTGGCTGGCCAGCCTTTGGCTGAACACCGAGTCCTGGCCGTGGGGCACGCTGGCGGTCAATCTGGTGGGGGGATATCTGGTCGGGCTGGTGCTGGCGCTGGTTGCCGGCCACCCGGAATGGCCGGCCTGGGTGCGGCTGGGCGCCATCACCGGTTTCATGGGCGGCCTGACCACGTTTTCGACCTTCTCGGCCGAAACGGTCGCCATGCTCGAACGCGGCGCCTATGCCGGCGCGCTGGGCTACGCCGGCTTCAGCCTGATCGGGTCGCTGCTGCTGACAGGGCTGGGACTGGCCACGGTCAGCCTGCTGCGCTGACGCGGCCTTTGCCTCAGTAGTCGCCTGCCCGGGGGTTCAACACCCGCGCCGCTTCCAGGCCACTGCGCACCGCGCCTTCCAACACCCCGGGGTAACCGGTGTCGGTCCAGTCGCCGGCCAAGGCCAGCGTGGGCCACGGCGTGGTGTTCAGCGGCCGGCTCAGGCCCGGCACCGCTGCAAACGTGGCGCGCTTCTCGATGAACAATTCGGCGGCCGACACCTCCGGCATCGGCGGCAGCCGCTGCGGATAGGCCGCGGCCTGTTCGGCCACCTGGTCGATCAAGGCTTCGATGGACTGCTGGCGATTGCGGTCTGTCAGCGTGGTGGCGGCGCTGGCCACCACCGCCAGTTCGCCGGCCTGGGCATCGCCCGCCAACTGCGCGCGGTCGAACAGCCATTGGCCCACATGGCCGCGGGCGGGTTCTTCGCGCAGCATCATCATGGGCTCGGGCAGGCGCCAGGGTTCGGCCAAGCGCAGGTTGAGCGTGGCGATGGGCAGGTAGTCAAAGGCCCGCAGCGCATCCAGCAGCCCGGTCGCGCCGGCTGCCCGCAGGGGGCCTTCCAGCAGGCGCGCCGCGAACGACGGCGGCACCGCGAGGACGGCGGCGTCAAAGCGTTCCTGGTTGATGTCGATGCCGTCGGCGGACGGCTGCAACTGGCGCACCGTGCTGCCGTAGCGCATGGTGACCAGGCGCGCGGCCGCGTCGGGCCACAGCGCCGACAGGTCGGTGCAGGGCATGAGCAGGTCGCTGTCTTCGCGGCGGCCCGCCAGGCTGTCGCGCAACACGCGGGCGAACAGCGCGGCGCTGGCGGTGGCCACGGGCGTGTTGAGCGCGGCCAGGCAGAGTGGTTCCCAGACTTGGCGGATCAGCGTGTCGGACTGGGCGTGATAGTGCAGCAGTTGCTGCACCGTCCAGTCGCGCGGCGGCGTCCAGGACATGGTGCGCAGGCCGCGCATCAGGCGCAGCGTGGCCAGGCGGTCGCCCCACGACAGGCCGCGGGCGCGCAGGATCGCCACGGCCATGTGCAGCGGTGCGGGCAGGCGCGGGGCCGACAGCCGGAAGCGGCCGTCCAGGCTGGCCAGCCGCAAGGGCCGGCGCATCAGCAGGGCATCGGGGTTGCGGCCCACCCGGCGCATCAGGGCCAGCGTGTGCTTGTAGGCGCCCGACAGCAGATGCTGGCCGTTGTCCAGCGGGGATTCGAAACCGTCGTGGAACACGCGGCGGGCGCGTCCGCCGGGCGTGTGCCCGGCTTCAAAGACCGTGACTTTGGCGCCCGCTTCGCGCAAGGCGACGCTGGCCGCCAGGCCCGCCCAGCCAGCGCCGATAACCGCCGCCTTCACCGCGCCAACCGGCGGACCAGCCCGCGTCCGCCGCCTACCCAGGTTTTCCAGGCCAGCCAGAGCTTGCGCAGGGGCGTCAGCGAAATGCGCTGGTGCAGTACCTGCCAGTTGTCGCGCTCGATCTCGTCAAGCAGCGCGTGGTAGATCGCCGCCATCATCAGGCCGGGGCGCTGCGCGCGGCGGTCGGTTTCGGGCAGGCTGCGCATTGCTTCGCGGTACAGCTCGCGGGCGCGGTCGGCCTGGAACTTCATCAGGGCCGAAAAGCGCTCGGAGTATTCGCCATTCAGGATGTCCGAGGCCTTGACCTCGAACTGCTGCATGTCGTTGACCGGGATATAGATGCGGCCGCGGCGGGCGTCGTCGCCGACGTCGCGGATGATGTTGGTCATCTGGAACGCCAGGCCCAGCTTTTCGGCATAGACCAGCGTGGCCGGATCGGTGTAGCCGAACACGCCGGCAGACAGTTCGCCCACTACGCCGGCGGCGTGCCAGCAGTATTTGCGCAGGCCCGGCCAGTCCAGGTAGCGGGTCTGGTCCAGGTCCATTTCCATGCCGTCGACGATCGCCAGCAGGCGTTCGCGGGTGATCGAACAGCTTTGCAGGTGCGGTTGCAGCGCGCGGGTTACGGGGTGGTCGGGCTTGCCGTCGAACATCTGGTCGACCTGCGTGCGCCACCAGGCCAGCTTGATGCGCGCCAGCGACGGGTCGGTGCATTCGTCGACCACGTCGTCGACTTCGCGGCAGTACGCGTACAGCGCCGTAATGGCGCGGCGCCGCTCGGCCGGCAGGAACAGGAAGGAATAGTAGAAGCTGGAACCGCTTTTAGCGGCTTTCTCCTGGCAGTACTCGTCAGGGGTCATAGTTGGCAGGGCCGGTTACTTACTTGATAGAGCGCCACAACATGACGGCCCAGTCTTTGGCGCCCAATTCGGGGCGATTCATGAATACATCGTAGCCGCCCGCCTCGATACGCTCCAGTACGCGCAGGCCGCCTTGCACCACCAGGCGCAGTTCCAGGCCGATGCGGCCCGGCAGGCGGCGCGCCAGCGGAGCGCCGAAGTGTAGCAGCGAGCGGGTGCGTTCCACCTCGAACGCCATCAGCGAGCGCCAGGCCGGCGTCAGGCGGGCCGCCGCCAGGTCGTCTTCGGAGACGCCAAAGCGGCGCAGGTCTTCCTGCGGGATATAGACGCGATGCTTATGCCAATCGACCCGCACATCCTGCCAAAAGTTCACTTGCTGCAGGCCGGTGCAGATGGCGTCGGATTGCTCCACGTCCTGCGGAGTGGTGGCCCCGAACAGGTGCAGCATCAGGCGGCCCACCGGATTGGCCGAGCGGGTGCAGTAGTCGGCCAGGGTGGCGTAGTCGTCGTAGCGCTTGACGCTGATGTCCTGCTCGAAGGCGGACAACAGGTCGTAGAACGGGGTGATGGGCAACTGGTGACGGGCAATGGTGGTCGCCAGCGGCACGAAGATGCTGGCCAGCTCGGGGGCGCCGGGGGCGGGTACCGAGCCCGGTTCGGCGCCGATGCGGTGCAGCTCGGTGCGGAACGCCGCCAATTGGGCCAGGCGTTCGGCGTCGCTGGCGCTGCCTTCGTCGGCGATGTCGTCGGCGGCGCGGGCAAACCGGTACAGATCGGTCACGGCGCCGCGCAGCCTGCGCGGCAGCAGCAGCGAGGCGACGGGGAAATTCTCGTAGTGATCGATGGGCATATAGGGTCCTGCGGTCGGGCCGCGGTGGGCCGGATCCGGATCATTTTAGAGTACGCGCGGCGGCGCGATCCTGCTGCCGCCGCCACGCCGATCAGTTAGACTTAAGCGCCACAGGATCTCATACCATGCCCCGCCCAGTCTCTGCCACCGTTTCCGTTTCCGCCCTGGCGCACAATCTGGCGGCCGTGCGCCGCCATCTGGACCAGACCGCCGCCGCCGCTTCCGGCCTGCCGCCGTCGATCTGGGCGGTCATCAAGGCCAACGCCTACGGCCACGGCATCGAACAGGCCGTCGCTGGTTTCTCCAAGGCGCAGGGCCTGGCCATGCTCGACCTGGACGAGGCCGTGCGTTGCCGCGAAGCCGGTTGGGGCGGCCCCATCCTGCTGCTCGAAGGCTTCTTCAACCCGTCCGACCTGGACCTGGTCGACCGCTACCATCTCAGCATCACCGTGCACCAGCGCGAACAGCTGGACATGCTGGCGCGCGCCCGGCTGTCCCGCCGGGTCGACATCATGCTCAAGCTCAACAGCGGCATGAACCGGCTGGGTTTTTCGCCTGCCGCCTATCTCGCCGCCCACGAGCGGGCCCAGTTGCTGCAGCAGCAGGGCACCGTCGGCTCGATCGGCAAGATGACCCACTTCGCCAGCGCCGACGGCCCCCAGGGCGTCAACGAACAAATGGCCGTCTTCAACTCGGTGACGCATAAATTGCCCGGCCCCGTCAGCGTCTGCAATTCGGCGGCGACGCTGCGCTTTGCCGAGATCGCCGTCGCTTCCGAGAACCAGTCGCACTGGGTCCGCCCCGGCATCTGCCTGTATGGCGCGTCGCCGTTCGCCGACGCCGAGGCCGCCTCGTTCGGGCTCAAGCCCGCCATGTCGCTGCGCTCCGAGATCATCGCGGTGCAGGAACTGAAAGCCGGCGACTCGGTGGGCTATGGCGCGTTGTTCCGGGCCGACCGCCCCATGCGGGTCGGCATCGTCGCCTGCGGCTACGCCGATGGCTACCCCCGCCACGCCGCCACCGGCACGCCGGTGGCCGTGGCCGGTATTCGCACCCGCCTGGTGGGCCGGGTCTCGATGGACATGCTGATCGTCGACCTGGATCCCATTCCCGCCGCCGGCGTCGGCACGCCGGTATCGCTCTGGGGCGAAGACGGTCCCTCGGTGGACGAAGTCGCCCTGGCGGCCGGCACCATCGGCTACGAGCTGCTCTGCGCCCTGGCGCCCCGCGTGCCCGTCACCCGCGACGCCTGACACCCTTCCGGGGGGCGCCTGCGACTTTCGGCGTCCCCCTTAAGGATGACCCTGAAACGGCCGCTTCCACCCGCTCCCAAGACGGGGCCGGATGGTGTCCAGCGTGCAAGAATTGCTACGCAATTTACAAGACAGCCACCGCCGGATGGTGTCTACTTGAAAGACCGGGCGCCCAAGCGCCCGTTTTCGACCCAGTAAACAATCAACGAGGTTTCGATCCATGAAGGACAAATGCGTGCTCATTACGGGCGCCACAAAAGGCATAGGCTGGGCGCTTACTCAGCGGCTGTCCGACATGGGTTGTCATGTGGTCGGCATCGCGCGCAATACCGGCGATGTGGACTTCCCCGGCTATCTCTATGCCTGTGACCTGGCCGACGCCGGCCGCACTGAAGAAGTGCTGCGCGAAATCCGCGAGAAATTTCCCGTCGATGCCGTGGTCAACAACGTTGGCATCGCGTCGCCCCAACCGCTGGGCGAAATCGACCTGGCTACCCTGTACAACGTGCTGGACCTGAACGTGCGCGTGGCCGTGCAAGTCACGCAGGCCTTCATCGAGTCGATGAAAGTGCGCCGCGCGGGCCGTATCGTCAACGTTTGCAGCCGCGCCATCCATGGCGGCCTGGAGCGCACCGCCTATTCGGCCGCCAAGAGCGCGCTGGTGGGTTGCACCCGCACCTGGGCGCTGGAATTGGCCGAATACGGCGTCACGGCCAACGCCGTGGCTCCGGGCCCGATCGAAACCGAAATGTTCCGCGCCACCCGCCCCGCGGGCAGCGAAGGCGAAAAGCGCGCATTGGCATCGGTGCCCATGAAGCGCCTGGGCACCCCGGCCGAAGTGGCCGCCGCCATCGCGTTCCTGCTGTCGGACGACGCCGGCTTCATCACCGGCCAGGTGCTGGGCGTGGACGGCGGCGGCAGCCTGGGCGGCCGCTCTTGATCTGACGCCAGGGCGGGGCGTTGCCCCGTCGAATCCGCGCTGCGCATAACAAACCGGCCCGCTACGCGCGGGCCGGTTTGCATTCCATCGTGACGCGTTGTTATGGCGTTCAATACGGTCCGTTGGCCGCGTCCACGGTCTTCACGTTCTTGAATTCGCCCGCCAGCTTTTCGGCCGCGCGCGCGAGCAGCACCGCATCCACGCCCACCGCCACGAAGGTCGCGCCCAGCGACAGGTAGTGGCGCGCTTGCGGCACGCCGCTATGCAGGATGCCGGCCGCCTTGCCGGACTTGACGATGCGGGCGATGGCGGCGTCGATGACCTGGGTGACCTCGGGATGCTCGGGCTTGCCCAGGTAGCCCATGCTGGCCGACAGGTCGGCCGGGCCGATGAAGGCGCCGTCCACCCCGTCCACGGCCAGGATCTCGTCCAGCGCCTCAATGGCGCGCGGGGTTTCGATTTGCACCAGCACGCACATTTCGTCGTTGGCGCGTTCCAGGTAGTCGGGGATGCGGTTCCAGCGCGACGACCGGGCCAGGGCGCTGCCTACGCCGCGGATACCGGTGGGTGGATAACGCACCGCGGCCACGGCCGCTGCCGCCTCTTCGGCCGACTGCACCATGGGCACCAGCAGCGTCTGCGCGCCCGTGTCCAGGATCTGCTTGATCT
>JBEBOQ010000046.1:0-37658 GCA_040396375.1 Achromobacter xylosoxidans | reverse complement strand
CTGGCGTGGATGTTCAGGCAGCCCAGGCGCGGCAGGTCCAGCACCCATTGCGGCAGGATCAGGCCGTAGGCCGCCACCACCATGACGTCGGGCGCCACGCGTTCGAGCAGGTCGCGGGCTTGCGCGGCCTCGTCGGGATAACGGCCGTCCAGCCGCAGGCTGCGCGGTTGGGCGACGTCGATGCCCGCGTCCAGCGCGGCCTGCTTGACCGGGCTGGGCGTCAGCTTGAGCCCGCGCCCCGCCGGGCGGTCGGGCTGGGTCATGACCAGGGGAATATCGTGGCCCGCGGCCCGCAAGGCGTCGAAGGCAATACGGGCGAATTCCGGCGTGCCGGCGAAAACTAGGCGCATGGGGATCGGACCAGAAGAAAGGAAACGGACATCAGGCGCGCAGCGCTTCGCGCTCGGCCTTTTTCAGCTTGGTCTTGATGCGGTTCTGCTTCAGGGCGGACAGGTACTCGACGAACACCTTGCCTTCCAAGTGGTCCAGTTCGTGCTGGACGCACACCGCCAAGAGGCCATCGGCGTCGAATTCGAACGGCTTGCCGTTGATGTCCAGGGCCTTGCAGTGGATGCGCGAGGCGCGTTCGACTTCGTCGTACACGCCGGGCACCGACAGGCAGCCTTCTTCGTAGATCTTATGGTCGTCGCTGTACCAGGTGATCTGGGGGTTGATCAGCACCAGCAACTGGTTGCCTTCTTCGGAGACGTCGATGACGACCACGCGCTCGTGCACGTCCACCTGGGTAGCAGCCAGGCCTACGCCCGGCGCGTCGTACATGGTGTCGGCCATGTCGCGCACAAGTTGGCGGATGCGGTCATCGACCTCGGCGACCGGCTTGGCCACTTTGTGCAAGCGCGGATCCGGGTAGCGAAGAATAGGTAGTAAAGCCATTGAAAGGGGTCGTCAGTAATAGGTGCCTGGATAAGAGTTTAATTCATTAGAGTCTTGATTTCTAATAGTTTTCAGCTAAATGGGAGATTGCGCCGATCAACCTGCCCCCGTTTTAAACCGCCTGGATAGGGACGATTCGGTCCACCCGCTCCGGGCCGGCCCCCTTGGCCATGCGACACTCTCGAACGACCGGCGCCGCGCGCGCCCCGCTATCCGCTTACTGTACGCGCCGGCCTGCCGGCGCCCATTGCCATGCCGCTGACCCACACTGTTGCCGAATTGTCCGCCTGGCTACGCCTGTCCCTGGAGCCGGGGATTGGGTCCGCCACCGCCTGTACGCTGATGGGCGCATTGGGGCTGCCGGAACAGATCTACGCGCAGCGCGCCACCGCGCTGATGCGCCAGGTGCCCGATGCGCTGGCGCGCCAGTTGGCGGCCCCGATGCCCGCCGACATGGCCGCCCAGGTCGACAGCGCCTTGCAATGGGTCGAGGCGCCCGGCCACCACATTCTGACGCTGGCTGACCCCGCCTACCCGCAAAACCTGCTCACCATCGCGGATCCGCCCATCCTGCTGTATGTCAACGGCGACCCGGCCTACCTGCAAGGGCCGGCGCTGGCCGTGGTGGGCGCGCGCAACGCCACCCCGGGCGGCCAGGAAAACGCGCGCGCCTTCGCCCGCCACCTGGCCGGCAATGGCTGGCGGGTCATCAGCGGGCTGGCCCTGGGCATCGACGCGGCGGCCCACGAAGGCGCGCTGGACGCCGGTCCTGGCGGCGCTGGCACCGTGGCGGTAATGGGCACCGGCATTGATCGCATCTATCCGGCCAAGCATCGCGACCTGGCGCACCGCATCGCGGCGCACGGTGCGCTGGTGTCCGAGTTGCCGTTGGGCACGGGCGCCTTGCCGCAGCACTTCCCCAAGCGCAACCGCATCGTGGCGGGTCTGGCGCGCGGCGTGCTGGTGGTGGAAGCGGCCAAGCAGAGCGGGTCCCTCATCACTGCGCGACTCGCCGGCGAAAGCGGCCGCGAGGTCTTTGCCATCCCCGGTTCCATCCATTCGCCGCTGTCGCGCGGTTGCCACGCGCTGATCCGCCAGGGCGCCAAACTGGTGGAAACCGCGGCCGACATCACCGACGAACTGGGCGGCGGGCCCATGCCGGGCGCGGCTCGCGGCAAGGCGCAAGCGGCTACCGCCCTGCCCGATCATCCCGTGCTCGACGCGCTGGGGTTCGACCCCTTGCACCTGGACGCCATCCAGGCGCGCTGCGGCCTGGAAACGGCCGACCTGCAGGCGCAGTTGCTGGAGCTGGAACTGGCCGCCCGCGTGGCGCGCCTGGACGACGGCCGCTTCCAACGCCTGAAATAGGCGATAGCGCTACTATTGACGATGGCGCCGTCGAGTTGCCGCGGCCGCCACCCGATACCGATACAGGAAGAGACATGGCTTTGCCCTCCCGCGTCAAGATCGTCGAGGTTTCCCCCCGCGACGGCCTGCAGAATGAAAAAGAATTCGTGTCCACCGACATCAAAGTGGAACTGGTCAACCGCCTGGCGGCCGCCGGTTTCCCCAATGTCGAGGCGGCGTCGTTCGTGTCGCCCAAGTGGGTGCCGCAAATGGCTGACGGCGCCGACGTCATGGCGCGCATCGAGCGCCGCCCGGGCACGATCTACTCGGTGCTGACGCCTAACATGAAGGGCTTCGAAGGCGCGCTGGCAGCCGGCGCGGACGAGATCGTCATTTTCGGCGCGGCCAGCGAAGCCTTTTCGCAAAAGAACATCAATTGCTCCATCGCGGAATCGATTGCGCGCTTCGAACCCGTGGTGCAAGCCGCCCGCGAAGCCGGCATCCGCGTGCGTGGCAGCATCAGCTGCGCGCTGGGCTGTCCTTACCAGGGCGAAGTCCCGATCGACGCGGTGGTCGACGTGGCGCAGCGCTACCTGGCCATGCAAGTCGATGAAATCGACGTGGCCGACACCATCGGCGTGGGTACGCCGCAGCGCGTGCGCGACGTGATGGCCGCAGTGACCCGCGTGGTGGATCCGGCGCGCGTTTCGGGCCACTTCCACGACACCTACGGCCAGGCGTTGGCCAACATCCTGGCATCGCTGGAAACCGGCATCTCCATTTTCCACGCCTCGGTGGCCGGCCTGGGCGGCTGCCCCTACGCCAAGGGCGCCACCGGCAACGTCGCCACCGAAGACGTGCTGTACATGCTGCGCGGCCTGGATATCGACACCGGCGTGGACTTCGACGCGGTGGTGGATATCGGCCAATGGATGTCGGCCAACCTGAACCGCAAGGGCTCCAGCCGCGCTGGCAACGCCATTGCCGCCAAGCGGGCCGCCTGACGCGAAAACTCGTAGAATGGCTGCGCGCGTTTCGCGTCAGCGCCAGGACCGCCCGGCGCTTTTTTTCTCGCAACGCTACCGGAAATCCGCAGCCGCATGACGTCCCCCGTCTCCGCCCCTCCGCCCGAGGAACACGCCGCCCTGCTGCGCGCCATCGGCCCGCTGCCCCTGTCGGGGCAGGCGTGGCCGGACTGGGTGCGCATCCTGGCCTGGATCATCCTGGCCGTGCTGGGCGTGCAGGTCGTCACCACCGCCATCCGCGCGCCTGCCCAGCCCTTCGATACCGTGCTGGCCATTGGGGTGGGCCTGTGCTTCATCGGCCTGTTGTTCGTGTCCTGGCACATGCAGACATCGATCACCACCATCGATGAGCGCGGCCTGCGTCAGACCTGGTTCGCGCGCCGCGAAGTCGCCTGGGAAGACGTGCGCGGCGCGCGTTTCGTGCCGATGCTGTTTTCCAAGCGCCTGGTCGTGTTCACGCATAGCGGTCGGCCCGTGATCTTCCAGGGCGGCACGCGCGAATTGCGGGCCGCGTTCACCAAGATCGCAGAGCTGTACCGGCGCAGTTGAACGTCTCATTGGCCGACACGCCTGACAGCAGGCCTCTGCCTCAGCCGGATAACTCGCGCCCGTCCCTGACCGGGACGGCAAAGGATTGTTGCGGCGTCCCGTCCCTATCCAGGAGCCACGAAGCATGACGGAGCTGGCCTATACCTATCTTGCCCCCTCCGAATTCGCCCAGCGGCTGGGCCAGGCCGACCTGAGCCTGGCCACCAGCGGCGGTCTCGCGCCGTCGGGCGCGGTGGCGCATCCCTTCTTCTTTTCCGGATTCGTAGCGCAGCCCGCCGTGGTGGCGCAAGCGCTGCTGATGCTGGCGCGGGTGGCGCGCACCCGCTTCTATGTGCCACCGAACACGCTGGCGGCGGTGCTGCGGGCGGCGGATCCGGTCGTGACATCCACGCCCGAGGGCTTGCGCTTCGAGTCCTTCAGCGTGTGCTGCGGCGTGTATGCGCGCCTGGACGTGGACGCCGCGGCGCTGGACGCTACGCACTCGGCGGCGGGCGTCACCAACGTGGATGTGAATCCGCCGCTGCGCCAGGCGCTGGCGGGGCTGCGCGCGTCGGAGCCCTTGCACCTGAATGTGGGCAGTGATGCGTTGCGGGTGGCGACGCTGGCGGGCGAGATCGTCGAAGAGAAAGTCCCCTTGCCCACGCGCTGGCTCAAGGGATTTGCCGAGACGCAGATGCTGTCGGCGGGCATGATGCCGCGTCACGAGCTCACGGGCGCGGCGCTGCGCCAGTTCGTGCAGGCCCTGCCACGTTCATCGGCGACCAAGACGGTGATGTGGGCGACCCAGGCCGCCCGTTCGCTGCGGCTGGCCACCCAGGCGACGCCCGGCGCGGTTTGCGTTGCGGGCCCGGAGCGGCTGAGGGCGCTGGAGCCGCTGCTGCGCTACGCCACGGCGTTACGCGCCTACGGGGCGGAGGTGGCGGCGGGAGAGCAACCACAGGCCAGCGCCTGGGTGCTGGAGCTGCCCGGCGCGCGGGTCACGCTGGGGCTGAGCCCGGAGAAGGCGCGTGGTTTCTCCGGCGAGGGTTCTGTGCTGCATCTGATCGCCGGCGGGGATGCGAACGAGGACGCGGCATTCGTCTCAACGCTGCTGGCCTTCGAACCCCGCATCGACATGGCCCATCTGGCCGCGCGGGCCATGTTGCCGCAAGCGCAGATCGCGTCCGCGCTGGGCGTGCTGGCGTCGTCCGGCCAGGTGGGATTTGATCTGGCGGCGGGCGCCTATTTCCATCGTCCGCTGCCGGTGCAGGCGGGGCTGCTCGATATGCTGCATCCGCGGCTGGCCGATGCGCGCAAGCTGTTGGGGGGCGGCGGGGTGCGGCCAGAGGGCGAAGGGCAGTACACGGTGCAGTCGGCGCAGCAGCGCTACCGAGTAACACTGGGTGCCGAGCCGGTGCAGGACCGCTGTAGCTGCCCCTGGAACGCCAAATACCAAGGCACGCGCGGTCCTTGCAAGCACACGCTGGCCGTGCGCATGTTTCTCGATCCTCTCAACGTGCCGGGAGCCGACGCATGACCCTGACCCTGACCGAACGCCGCGCGGCGCTGCGCGAGGCAGTTGGCGGCGGCGCGACGGAGGTCGCCGCCTTTGCCCACGCACTGGAAGGCGCGAGCGAGGAAGACCGCGCCGCGCTGGCCAAGGCCTTGCCGCCATCGCGCCTGTTCAGCGCGGAGGGGCCGACGCCCAGGGCGTGCTTCGTATTGGCCGCGCTGGGCAAGCCCAAGCTCGTCGCGGAGACCCTGGCGCCGGCGGATATGGAGCGCAAGCGCGAATATGGCGCACGCCATGGCGCGATGGCGCCAGCCGTCATCGCCGCGGGGAGCGGACGGGACGCGCCGTGGCGCGCCGCATTCGTCGAGTTGTTGGCGGAGCAGTACTGGTGGGGCGAGCATCTGGTATGGCCGGTATGCCACGCGTTGGTTCGGCTGGACGGCGACGCGCCCCTATCCGTGGCCTATCTCCGGTGTTTCCTGCAACAGGTCAGCGCCATCGGCGCAGACGGGCAACTGGACGAGGACCATGGCAAGCTCATGGCCGCGCATCTGCAGGCGCGCCCCGATTGGGTCGAGCGCGAGTTCTGGGCCTTGTTCCGCGTCGAGGGCATGGGCGCCGATTACCTCCTCATCGAGCGCACCGGACCCGCATGGGACGCCGCTGTCCTGGCGCTTTGCCAGGCCAGCCCGGCGTTCCGGGAACGCCTGCTTACCGAGTCGCGGGAGGCCTTGCTGCGAGATTTCTCGGCGAAGGTCATCGCCTGGTACTTGCGCGTGCACCGATTGGCCGATCCGTCCGCGGACGACGTCGCGGCCAGCCAGCACACGTATTTCGCGGTGCTGGGTACGGCGCCCAGCACCGCGGTCGGCCTGGCCCAGGACATGCTCAAGCGCGTCGCCGGGCAGTTGGACGCCGACGCCATGATCGAGGCTGCGTTCGCCGTCCTGACGCGTTCGGAGAAGAAACTGGTCAAGGCCCAGCTCGCGCTGCTCGCCGCGCTCAAGACCGATGCCGGTCAGCAGGCGCGCATCTCGCAGATCGTCGGCGAGGCGCTGGAAGGCATGCCGTTGGATCTTGTCCCGCTGGCGCGCAAGCTGGTGGTTCCCTCTCACGAGACGCAACCGGCTGATGCGAGCGATGGGGCGCGCGAGAAGGATGGCAGTGAAGCCCGAGTCATCACGATGCCGGCGCCGCGCCGCGAGCCGCTGTCGGATCTTCCCGACCAAACGCTGTCCGTTGGCGAGCCCGAGGAATTGCACGCACTGATCGGCGCGCAGCTGGAGGGCGTGGGGCACGGCGCCGAGTTGCCGCGCATCTTCAATTACCTGGCCAGCCGTCCGCAAATGCCCATGCCGCAGGCGCTGCAAGACCGCGCCGCCGAGATCATCGAGTCGGCATGGGATGACCACAATGCCTCGCCGCGGCGCCTCCTGGCCGCCGCGCTGCTGGGCAGGGACGACGTCGGTTTCCAGGGCTATGCCCGTTATGTCATGGCCAGCGCGGGCAAGCCGGATCCCGTCGGCGTGGCGTTGCAGGAACACACGTTCACCAGTAGCGGCTACAACGTGGATACCGGCGGCTGGACGATCAACGAGACCTGGACCTCTCGCTCGGGCTACCAATACCTGCCGACGCATTCGCCGCTGGCCTTGCTGGCGGGCGCTTTCCACGATCTGCGGTCCAGCCGGGCGCGGGGCCAGCCCTTCATTGCCCCGGTGCCAGTGCCGGGGCAACGCTTCGTCTGGGAACGGGTGGTTGCCGCGCCGGGCGAAGGCACGTTCTCGCGCGACCTGCAAGTATTGGGAGATGGCCCCAAGCCATTCTGGATGGCGACGGACGCCGTCGGCGTGGTTGACGCCTGCGCCTCGCCGGCCCTGGATGTCGCCGGCGTGCCCGCCGAATTCACCTTCCGCGCCCAGGAGGCGCGGGAGCAGGACGGCTACGACCAGGTCGTGCAATGGACGGCCTGGCTGCTGCGGTCCAACCCCGACACACTGGCCGCGCATTTTCATCCGATGCTGTGCGCGGCGGTGCTGGTGATCAACGTGCGCGGCCTGGGGCCGCTACTGACGGCGCTGGGCGCGTCTCGGCTGGTGCCGGGCGCGCCCGTGTACTCGGCCTTGGCGCTAGCCGCATCGGCGAAGATGTCCGAGCAGCGCGCACAGGCGGCAGAGGCGATCGCGCGGCTGGCCGACTCCGGCCTGCTCGATCCCGGGCCGTTCGCCGCGCAGATCGCGGCGCACCTGGCACAGGGCTTCGCCTTGGCCGGCAGGCTCGCGCAGACGCTGGCCGACGCCGCATCCATCAGCGCGCTCGCCGGCTGCCGAGTGCTCAAGACGCTGGCGGCGCTGCTACCGCAGCTGTTCGATGCCGGCGGCAAGCCGCTGGCCCAGGCCGGCAAGCTCATCGAACTCGCCGCGCGCCTGTCCAATGACTATGGCATGCCGGTGGCGCTGCCCGCCGCGCTGGCGGCGCGGCGCAAGGGTACGTCCGTGCTGGCGGTGACCTTGCGCAGCCTGGAAGCTGTCGCGCCGCGTGTGACGCCTTTGGCCGAAACCGCCGCTGCCGCCGCGCAGCGGACTCTCGAGGGATAGCCACTCGCATGACAACCTACGAAAAAATCTGGGACTACTACCGCGATACGGCGCGGCTGATCGAGGAAGGTGCGACCCTGCGCACGCTGTATGACGCCATGCTTCAGGTGCAATCGGATGATATGCGCGCGGTGGACGCGTCGCCCAAGCGGCTGCGCGATATGACGCAGAGCTGGTCCCAGCGTCCGAATTTCGTGCCGATCCGCCTGAACGAGCTGTTCAACGGACTGCAGGTCGACCATACGGATGACTACGTACTGGCCATGGTCGGCGAGCTGGGTGGACGGCGCGAACAGGAAGTGCGCCTATTCATGCTGCGCCACGACCACGCATTGCGCGACGAGGTATTCTGGCGGGTCTTCGAGGTGGAAGGCGGCGGCGAGATCTCGCTGGCAAACATCGACAAGTTCTCGCGCGAGGAACTCAACTGGCACAACACGGTCGTGCTGCTGGCCAACGAAGGTACGCTGGACCGGCGCCGTGTGCTGCGCGGCTGCCTGGAGGCGCTCAACCGGGATTTCTCCGCCTATCGCGCCGGCTGGTTCTCGCGGGTGTATGCGACGCTGGCCCCCACGCCCGACGAGGCGGCAGCAGACCAACGGCTGTTGCGCCTATGTCTGGGCTCGTCTATCACTGCCACCGTCTCGCTGGCCGTGAGGCAGTTCGAAACGCTGCACAAGCACGGCCTGCTCGAAGCTGCGCCTTTCGTGGAAGCTTGTGGTGGCGCATTCTCGGGACCGAAGGCCGCGGCGCTGTCGGTGCTGCGCATCCTGGAGGCGCTGGGCGCGCAGGCCCGCGTCGAACCCGAATCCCAGGCGCAGGCGTTGGCCCTTGGCCTGGGGCATCCGCATGCCGACGTGCAACGGGCGGCGGTGAAAGCATTGGTGAAGCTGGGCCGGGAGGACCTGGCGCAGCAGCAGCGCGACGCGTTGGCGCCCGCAGTGGCCGTCTTGTTGCCAGACGCCGGTCCCCAGGGCGCGGCAGGGGAAGGTCTCGCGCAAGGCGCCAATGCCCAAAGTCCATCGGGCACGCCTTCCGAATTGCCGCGGCCCAAGCCCCTGCGCCCCTGGACCGATGATGACGCCCAGGAACGCTATGCGGCGCTGCTGGAAGCGCCCGCCGACGTCCTGGAATTCGAGCTGGCGCTGGCGTGGTTGGCGACGTCCGGGCAGGTGGCTGCCACGGTCGCGCCCTTGGCGAAGCGGGCCCGCCGCCTGGCCGAACGCGACGGACAACACTACGCGGCGGCGCTGCTGCTGGCGGCGCACGATCCGCAGGACGCGTTCCTGCCGCAGAAGTACTGGCAAAAAACCAAGAGCCTGCTTGTCAACGGCGAGTGGGTGCAAGAGAACGAGGGCGAACCCCAGGCGCTGCCAAGCGCCGAAGAATCCGTCATGCTGCCCAGCTTCATCACCCGGCTGCGCGAAGTGGCCGGGATCGTGCAAGGCAAGGTGCGGCGCCGTCCGCTGCTCGCCACGCCCACCGACACGCAAGGCTGGGTCGATGCCGATGTCCTGCTGGCCCGTTTCGAGGCGGGCAGGGAGAGCGGCGCGCCGTTCCCGGTGGATCTCACTCAGGCCTTGCTGCGCGTTCTTCCCGAGCATCGCGCGCGGGCCGTCGAGGCCACCGGCGGCGCATGGCCGCAGATCACCGACACCCTGCAGATCGAATGGTGCAGCCGCGGATCGGATACCTTGAAGGCCGACGGCTCGCCGCAATGGGTGTGGTGGAGTCCGGTGATCCATGCCGCGCCCGCCGAGGCGCCTTCGCCCACGCAGCCGGCGCTGATTCCATCGGGCCCGTTGCGCTACGACGGCGGCGTCGACGCCCATGCGCTGGTCTGCGCCGAACTTGGCCTGGCCAATCCGGCGTCGACCTTGCCGCTGGCCGCACCCAGCATGGCGATCATGAACATTGCGGCGGGCGACGATGCCGAGCATCGCGCGGCTGCCATCCTGCGCATCCTTGCCGCGCATCCGGGCGCCTGGCGCTCGGAAACTGTCCAGCTGCTGGCCCTGGGCATGGCGGCCAAGCAGGCCGAGGTGCGTGCGCAGGCGGTGGAAGCGTTTGCCGCCGCGATCCCGGGCCGCGTGGACGCGGCGGCCGCAGCGCAAGCCTACGCCGCCTGCGCGCCCGCTATCGTCCTGACCCGCTGGGCGGAGTCCTTCGCCGACGCGGCGACGCTAGCGCCCGCCGCCGTCATCGCGGTGCTGGGCGGCCTGTTGCCGCGCCTGGATCACAAGGCGCGCGGTATCGGATCTTTGCTCACGGTGCTGCTGGATGAGTCGCTACGCCATGCGCGTCCGGTCTCGGCCGTGGACCTGCGTGGCTGGCTGGCGGGCTTTACCGGCGCGTCCGCCGCCGCCAAGGCGGCCAAGGCGCTGTTGGCGCTGGAGGCACCATAGGGCGTTCGTTCGTGTCCGCCCGGCCCAGGGCGGCAAGCCCTGGGCCGTCGCGGTTCCCTACGAGATCTATTGGCCGTTGATCAGCGGATCGGCAGCGCGTACAGCAGGCCGCCTTGCGTCCATTGCGCATTCAGGCCGCGCTTGATCTTGAGCGGGCTGCCCTGGCCGACGTTGCGCTCGAAGCTTTCGCCGTAGTTACCCACCTGCTTGACGATGTTGTAGGCCCACTTTTCGTCCAGCCCCAGGTTGGCGCCGCCGCCGGGCGTCACGCCCAGGATGCGCTTGATGTTGGGATTGCTGCTCTTGGCCTGTTCGTCGACGTTCCTGGAGGTGACGCCATATTCCTCGGCCTCGATCATGGCCGACAGCGACCAGCGCACGATGTTCAGCCAGGCGTCGTCGCCCTGCCGCACGAACGGACCCAGCGGCTCCTTGGAGATGATCTCGGGCAGCACCACGTAGTCGTCGGGGTTCTGCAGCTTGGAGATGCGGATCGATGCCAGGCCCGAGGCGTCGGTGGAGAACACGTCGCAGCGGCCCGCGGCAAACGCATTGACCACTTCGTTGAAGGTCTCGATCACCACCGGCTTGTAGGTGACGTTGTTGGCGCGCGCCCAGTCGGCCAGCGTGTTCTCGTTGGAGGTGCCGGTCTGCAGGCAGATCGTGGCGCCGTTGATTTCCTTGGCGCTCTTGACGCCCAGCGACTTGGGCACCAGGAAACCCTGGCCGTCATAGAAATTGATGCCGGCGTGGATGATGCCCAGCGCCGTGTCGCGCTGCTGCGTCACGGTGGTGTTGCGGGTCAGCACGTCGACTTCGCCCGATTGCAGCGCGGTGAAGCGCTGCTGCGAATTGAGCGGCACCACCTTGATCTTGTTGGCATCGCCGAACACGGCCGCGGCGATCGCGCGGCACAGGTCCACGTCCAGCCCCTGCCACTTGCCCTGCGCGTCCGGCGCGGAAAAGCCCGCGAAACCCGTGGTGGTGCCACAAGCCACCGCCCCACGCTGGCGCACGACGTCCAACGTCGCCGCCTGCGCGCCTTGTGCCACGGCCAGCAACAACGCCGCGCCCACCAACCCTTTTGCAATGTTCATGACTGTTTTCCTGTTGTACCGGGACGCGCGAGCGCGCCACGGCGAGAAGCTTATAGACATGAAGCGCCCGCGCAAAATAACCAGCGCTTATTTGGGTATATCACGCCGCCAGCGAGATCGACACCGGCTGGTTGGCCTCGCACGCGTCCAGGGCGCGGCTGAGCCGCTGCATGCCCTGGGCGATCTGGGCTTCGTTCATGGTGGCGAACGACATGCGCATGGCATGCAGGTCGGCCTGCGCCGGGTCGGCGTAGAACGCCTTGCCCGGCACGTAGACCACTTCGTGCTCGATGGCGTAGGGCAGCAGGCGGGTGGCATCCACCTCGCCCGTCAGGCGCGCCCAGAAGAACATGCCGCCCTCGGGCTTGCTGAAGGTGACCCGGCCGTCGAGTTCGCGGGCGAGCGACTCGGCCATGGCGTCGCAGCGCAGGCCGTAGGCGGCGCGGATGCGCGGCACATGCTCGGCATACCGGCCGTTGGCCAGGTACTGGGCCACGACTTCCTGGATCCACGCGGACGAGGCCATGTCGTCGGCCGCCTTGGCGCCGACGCAGCGGCGGCGGATCTCGGGCGGCGCGACCAGCCAGCCGATGCGCAACGCCGGCGCCATGGTCTTGGACATGCTGGCCAGGTACACGGCCCAGTGGCGGGCTTCGCCTTCGGCCAGGGCCATGATGGGCGGCACGGCTTCACCGGCAAAGCGCAGTTCGCTGTAGGGATCGTCTTCGACGATCAGGAAGCGGTGCTTGACCGCCAGTTCCAGGAGGCGCAGGCGGCGCTGGCGCGAAATGGTGGCGCCGCAGGGGTTCGAGAACGATGCCACCACGCAGACCATCTTGGGCTTGATGCGCGCGGCCAGTTCGTCGAGCGCTTCGATGTCGACGCCGTCAGGGCCCGACGGCACGGTGTGCACCGTGGCGCCGGTGTAGCGCAGCGCCTGCACGGAATTGGGGAAGGCCGGGGACTCGATGATGGCGTGGTCGCCGGGTTGCAGCATCACGCGGCTCAAGAGCGCCATGGCCTGCTGCGAGCCGCCGGTGACGGCCAGTTCGGTGTCGGGGTTGCAGTGCAATCCGCGCACCGCCGACAGGCGCGCCAGCTCGTTGCGCAAGCTGGCCTGACCGTCGATGTTGGAATACTGCAGACACGCGCCCAGCCGCGCCATGACCTGGGTGGAAGCGATCGACAAGCCATCCACGTCGAACAGTTCCTGGGCCGGATAGCCGCCCGCCAGCGAAATGGTGCCCGGACGCATCGCGTAGGGCATCAACGAACGGATCGGGGAAGCGGGGGGATTCAGGAAGGGCGTGGCGAAAGCGTAGTCGGGCGCGACACTGGACATGGTGGAGGGGGACGAGGCAAAAGGAATGGGCCGCGCTGCCCATAGGGACCGCGCCGGGGGTTTAAAACATTGAAATCTAAACAAATATCTACAAATTCTAAGCCTGCGGATCAAACAGGGTCAACGGAGATAAGGCCTTAAATGGCCGAGTGTGGCGAAACTTGCCGGCCAGGTCCTACACTATGGGACATTCCGACCCCAAGAGAGCTGCATGACCGCTGTAGACAGCATGGCCGGGCGCCTCGCCCAGATCCAGCAACGCATTGCCCAGGCCTGCGAACGCGCCGGCCGCGCGCCGGACAGCGTGACGCTGCTGCCGGTGAGCAAGACGTTCGAGGTGGACGCCGTGCGTGAAGCCATGGCGCTGGGCCTGACCCGTTTCGGCGAAAACAAGACCCAGGAACTGCGCCAGAAGGCCGCGGCGCTGGCCGGCCAGGGCGTGCAATGGGTGCTGATCGGCCATTTGCAGACCAACAAGGCCAAGGACGCCGCCCGCGACGCCACCGAGCTGCAATCGCTGGACCGGCCCGACCTGGCCGAAGCCCTGCACCGACGCCTGGTCAATGAGGGCCGCACGCTGGACGTGCTGGTGCAGGTCAAGACCTCGTCCGAGCCCAGCAAGTTCGGCATGGCCCCCGCCGACGTGCCCGCCTTCCTGCGCCGCATCGCAGCGGAATTCCCCACGTTGCATGTGCAGGGCCTGATGACCATGGCGGCCAACTCGCCCGATCCGGCCGAAGTGCGGGCCTGCTTCCGGGCGCTGCGCGAGCTGCGCGACCAGTTGCGCCAGCAAGCCATTGCCGGCGTGTCGCTGGACCGCCTGTCGATGGGCATGAGCGGCGATTTCGAGTTGGCGATCGAGGAAGGCTCGACCGAAGTACGCATCGGCACCGCCATCTTCGGCGCCCGCAGCTATCCCGATCCGCAATAAGCCGCTGATTCCGGGGCTCGAAACAGACGCATATTGCCCACGGCGCGGGGCATAATAACGTCGCAAAAAAACGAGGAGACACCCCATGCACAAACACGCACGGCGCCTATTGGCGCTGGCCGCCCTATCGCTGGCCGCCACCGCGGCCTCCGCTCAATCCTGGCCTACCCAGCCCATCCGCTGGATCGTGCCCTACCCGGCCGGCGGCGGCGCCGACGTGGTGGCGCGCACGGTTGCCAGCGGCATCGAAAAGCCGTTAGGCCAGACCATCGTGGTCGAAAACCGCCCCGGCGCTGCCACCATCATCGGCGCCACCGCCATTTCGCAGGCCGACCCCACCGGCTACGTAATCGGCACGGCAGACACGGGCACCCTGGCGTTCAATCCGTCGCTGTACGCCAAGCTGTCCTACGACCCGTCCAAGTTCACCTATATCGGCGGCATCGCCAAGTTCCCGCTGCTCCTGGCCGTGAACGTCAATTCGCCCTACAAGACGGTGGACGACGTGATCCAGGCCGCCAAGAAAGAGCCAGGCAAACTGACCGCCGCCTCGGCCGGCGCCGGCTCGCCGCACCACCTGGCGCTGGAACTGTTCAAGCAACGCACGGGCGCCAACCTGCTGCACGTGCCGTACAAGGGCGCGGCCCCGGCCATCCAGGACCTGCTGGGCGGACAAGTCGACGTGATGTTCATCGACCTGGCCGCCGGCCTGCCCAACGTCAAGGCCGGCAAGCTGCGCGTGCTGGCCTCGGCCACGCCCGAACGCGTTGCCGTGCTGCCGGACACCCCCACCATGGCCGAACAGGGCGTGCCCAACTTCACCGCCTATGCCTGGCAAGGCCTGGTCGCCCCCGGCAACCTGCCCGAGCCCGTGGTCAAGAAGCTGTCGGCCGAACTGGACGCCGCACTGAAGTCCCCCGCCGTATCGCAAAAGATGTTGGACATGGGCGTGATCCCGATGCCGCTGTCGGCACAGGAATTCAAGGCCTACGCCGAACAGGAGCGCACCGCTTGGGCGGACGTGATCAAGAAGGCGAACATCAAGCTGGAATAAGCGGCGCCTGACGACGCCCCGCAATGCAAAAACGCGGCCCGAGGGCCGCGTTTCTTTTGGCTGGCGCCGCCCGCGCCATGCGGCGCGGCGGCATCCTTTTCTGGTTAGACCAGCACGCGCTCGATGCCGCCCGCGTTGGCGCGACGCACGTAGTCTTCCATCCAGCCTTCGCCCAGGATATGGCGCGCCATCTCGACCACGATGTAGTCGGCGTCCATGCCGGTGTCGCCCTCGTAGCGCGACAAGCCCTGCAGGCACGACGGGCACGAGGTCAGGACCTTGATGTCGCCCGTGAAACCATCGCTGCGCAGCGCGGCATCGCCCTTCAGAAGCTCTTCCTGCTTGCGGAAGCGCACCTGGGTGGAGATGTCGGGCCGGCTGACCGCCAGGGTGCCCGATTCGCCGCAGCAGCGGTCGCTCTTGACGGCGTCGTCGCCCACCAGCGAACGCACGGTCTTCATCGGGTCCTGCAGCTTCATCGGCGTGTGGCAGGGGTCGTGGTACATGTAGCGCACGCCCTTGGCGCCTTCCAGCTTGATGCCCTTTTCCAGCAGGTACTCGTGGATGTCGATCAGGCGGCAGCCCGGGAAGATCTTCTCGAACTCGTAGCCGGCCAGTTGGTCGTAGCAGGTGCCGCAGCTGACCACCACGGTCTTGATGTCCAGGTAGTTCAGCGTGTTGGCAACGCGGTGGAACAGCACCCGGTTGTCGGTGATGATCTGCTCGGCCTTGTCGGTCATGCCGTTGCCGCGCTGGGGATAGCCGCAGCACAGGTAGCCCGGGGGCAGCACGGTCTGCACGCCCGCATGCCAGAGCATGGCTTGCGTGGCCAGGCCGACCTGCGAGAACAACCGCTCCGAACCGCAGCCGGGGAAGTAGAACACCGCTTCCGTATCGGCCGTGGTGGCCTTGGGATCGCGGATGATCGGCACGTAGTTGGCGTCTTCGATGTCCAGCAGCTTGCGCGCCGCCTGCTTGGGCAGCCCGCCGGGCATCTTCTTGTTCACGAAGTGCACCACCTGCTCGCGCAGCGGCGGCTTGCCCACCGTGGCGGGCGGCGCGGCCGTCTGCTTCTTGACCAGGCCCGAAAGCAGGTCGTGCGCGGCGCGCTGCACCTTGTAGCCCACGCCCACCATCGCCTTGCGGGTGGCGTTGATGGTGGCCGGATCCTTGGCGTTCAGGAAGAACATGGCGCTGGCCGTGCCCGGATTGAACGACTTGCGGCCCATGCGGCGCAGCACGGCGCGCATGTTCATCGACACGTCGCCGAAGTCGATGTCGACCGGACAGGGGTTGTAGCACTTGTGGCAGACCGTGCAGTGGTCGGCCACGTCCTCGAATTCTTCCCAGTGCTTCAGGCTGACGCCGCGGCGGGTCTGCTCTTCGTACAGGAAGGCTTCGACCAGCAGCGAGGTCGCCAGGATCTTGTTGCGCGGCGAATACAGCAGGTTGGCGCGCGGCACGTGGGTGGCGCACACCGGCTTGCACTTGCCGCAGCGCAGGCAGTCCTTGATCGAATCCGAGATGGCGCCGATGTCGCTTTGCTGCATGATCAGCGACTCGTGGCCCATCAGGTTGAAGCTGGGCGTCCAGGCGTGGCGCAGGTCGGCGCCGGGCATCAGCTTGCCGGCGTTGAAGTGGCCATTGGGGTCGACGCGGCGCTTGTAGTCCTGGAACGGCGCCAGTTCAGCCTCGGTCAGGAATTCGTACTTGGTCAGGCCGATGCCGTGCTCGCCCGAGATCACGCCGTCCAGGTCGCGGGCGATCTGCATGATGCGCTCGACGGCCTGGTGGGCCTCCTGCAGCATGCCGTAGTCGTCCGAGTTGACCGGGATGTTGGTGTGCACGTTGCCGTCGCCGGCGTGCATGTGCAGCGCCACGAACACGCGGCTCTTGAGCACACGACCGTGGATGGCGACCAGTTCGTCCAGGATGGGCTTGCGTGACGCGCCCGAGAACGTGGCTTGCAGGCCGGCCAGGACTTCGGTTTTCCAGGACACGCGGATCGTGCGGTCCTGCACCACGTCAAAGACGCGCGACTGCGGCTGGGCCGCCAGGCGCTGGGCCAGCGCATCGGCCACGGGCGTCAGGCCCAGGCCGTCCAGCTGCGGCATGGCTTGCGCCAGCGGCAGGTCCAGGTTGTCCAGCAGCCACTGCCAGCGCTGGCGCGCGCCGGCCAGCAGCTCGATGGCCTGGCGGGTGCGCTCGGCCAGCACCTGGGCCCGGGTCTCGTCGTCGTCGGCCGCGTCTTCCGCCTTGCCAACCGGCAGCGGCGTGCAGAGGTAGTTGTCCAGCGCGTCCAGCAGCCGCAGTTTGTTGCGGGTCGACAGTTCGATGTTGATGCGCTCGATGTGATCCGTGTATTCGCCCATGCGGGGCAACGGGATCACGACGTCTTCGTTGATCTTGAAGGCGTTGGTGTGGCGGGCAATGGCGGCGGTGCGCGAGCGGTCCAGCCAGAATTTCTTGCGAGCTTCGGCGCTGACCGCCACGAAGCCTTCGCCGTGGCGGGTGTTGGCCAAACGCACGACTTCGCTGGCGGCGGCGGCCACGGCGTCGTCGTCGTCGCCGACGATGTCGCCGATCAGGACCATCTTGGGCAGCGAGCCGCGCTTGCTCTTGGTGGCGTAGCCCACCGCGCGCAGATAGCGTTCGTCCAGATGCTCAAGGCCTGCCAGGATGGCGCCGCGGGCGCGGCCTTCGCCATCCAGGTAGCCCTTGACCTCGACGATCGACGGAATGGCATCGCGCGCCTGGCCGAAGAATTCCATGCAGACCGTGCGCGTGTGCTTGGGCATGCGGTGCAGCACCCAGCGCGCCGACGTGATGAGGCCGTCGCAGCCTTCTTTTTGGATGCCGGGCAGGCCGGCCAGGAACTTGTCGGTGACGTCCTTGCCCAGGCCTTCCTTGCGGAACACGCGACCGGCGATTTCCAGTGTTTCGGTCTTGAGCAGGCGCTCGCCGGGCTTGGCGCGGCCATCGAACCACTTGAGTTCGAAGCGGGCCAGCTCCACATCGTGGATCTTGCCCATGTTGTGCGCCAGGCGGGTGACTTCGAGCCAATTGCCATCCGGATCGACCATGCGCCACCAGGCCAGGTTGTCCAGCGCGGTGCCCCACAGCACGGCCTTCTTGCCGCCCGCGTTCATGGCGATGTTGCCGCCCACGCACGAGGCTTCGGCCGAGGTCGGGTCCACGGCGAACACGAAGCCGGCCGCTTCGGCCGCTTCGGACACCCGCTTGGTCACCACGCCGGCGCCGGCATGGATGACCGCCACGGGCTCGGTCAGCCCGGGCAAGATACAGGACTCGACCTTGCCCAGCTTGTCGAATTTCTCGGTATTGATGACGGCCGACTTCCAGGTCAGCGGAATCGCACCGCCCGTATAGCCGGTGCCGCCGCCGCGCGGCACGATGGTCAGGCCCAGTTCAATACAGGCCGTCACCAGCGCGGCGATCTCGTCTTCGGTGTCCGGGGTCAGCACCACGAACGGATACTCCACGCGCCAGTCGGTAGCGTCGGTCACGTGAGAAACACGCGACAGGCCGTCGAACTTGATGTTGTCGCGCGCCGTGATGCGGCCCAGGACCTTCTGCGCCTGCTTGCGCAGCATCGTGGTCTGGTCGAACTCGCCTTCGAAGGCAGCGATGGCAGAACGCGCCCGGGCCAACAGGCCCACCACCTTTTCGTCGCGCAGCGGATCGTGGCCGGCCTCGGCCGGGGCACTCGGGTCGCGACGACGGTCGATCTCGCCCAGCCGATGGTGCAGCGCATCGATCAGCTGCTTGCGGCGCTTTGGGTTGTCGAGCAGGTCGTCCTGCAGGTAGGGATTGCGGCGCACCACCCAGATGTCGCCCAGCACCTCGTACAGCATCCGCGCGGAACGCCCCGTGCGGCGTTCGCCGCGCAGGTCGCCCAGCAGGCTCCAGGCGTCATCGCCGAGCAGCCGGCCGACAATCTCGCGATCGGAGAACGACGTGTAGTTGTAGGGGATTTCGCGCAGTCGCGCGGGAGCGGCGGGCGGCATCGCCCCGTTCAAGATGTGGCTAGCGAGTGGGGCGTTCATGGCGGCGAGAGGGGGCCCTTAAAAAATTATTTTATGCCATCGGCCGGACCTGCCCCCGAATACCCCCTAGGAAGCGCTCGAAAACAGGAATATTCAAGCCTGATACGTCCCTTATTAAGCCAGCCGTCAGCGCTAGATCTGCCCCGGGAACAGCCACAACAGACTGGCGGTCATGGCCAGGTAGCGCAGGAACTTGCCGATCGCCATGAAGATCACGCAAGGCCAGAACGGCAGCCTCAGCCAGCCAGCCACGGCGCACAGCGGGTCGCCCACCACGGGCAGCCACGACAGCAGCAAGGCCGGCGGCCCCATGCGGTGGATCCAGGCATGGGCCCGTTCGTTCCAGCAGCCGCGCATGCGACCGTCGGCGGTTGCATCCGGATGGGGCTCTTTTCCGCCGGGATGTTTATCTCGCCAACGATGTACCGCCTTCTCGGCGCCCAATCCCATCGCGTAGCTGATCGCCCCGCCGATGGTATTGCCCGCCGTGGCGACCAGGATCGCCGCCCAGAACATGTCCGGCGACAGCTTGATATAGCCAAATACCGCCGGCTCGGACCCCAGCGGCAGCAGGGTGGCCGAGATCAACGACACGGTGAAGATGGCGGACAGGCCCACCGACGGCAAGGCCAGCAGGTCCAGCAGCCAGTGAACGGCAAAGAGGAGGCTTTCTTCCATGATGCTGGCGAGTGTAGCCGTGTGGCGGCGTGAGCCTGCACGGGCAGCCGGCCCGCGCCACACGTCCAGCCCGTGCCGACGCCACCGGAAAACCGCGAGCCTGCGTGGCTTTCCCTGCAATAATCTGCCTCACGCCCTTGCGGCCCCCTCTTTTCCCGCCCCTACCCCAAGCGCAGTCCATGTCCACTGATTATCTGAAACGCATCCTGACCTCGAAGGTCTATGACGTCGCGGTCGAATCGCCGCTCGAAACCGCGCCGCTCCTGTCGCAGCGCCTGTCGAACACGATTCTGCTCAAGCGCGAAGATACCCAGGCGGTATTCAGCTTCAAGCTGCGCGGGGCATACAACAAGATGGCCAACCTGACGCCGGCCGCGCGCAACCGCGGCGTCATCGCCGCATCGGCGGGCAACCATGCGCAAGGCGTGGCGCTGGCCGCCCGCCGCCTGGGCTGTCGCGCGGTCATCGTCATGCCCACCACCAGTCCGCAGGTCAAGGTGGATGCGGTACGCCGTCTGGGCGGCGAAGTCGTGCTGGCGGGCGAGAGCTTCTCCGATGCCTATGCCCATGCGCAAGTGCTGGAAAAGAAAGAAAAGCTGACCTTCGTTCACCCCTTTGACGATCCCGACGTGATCGCCGGCCAGGGCACCGTGGGCATGGAAATCCTGCGCCAGCACCCGGGTCCCATCGATGCCATCTTCGTGGCCATCGGCGGCGGCGGGCTGATCGCCGGGGTGGCCACCTACATCAAGCAACTGCGTCCGGAAATCAAGATCATCGGCGTGCAGACAGAAGATTCCGACGCCATGCTGCGCAGCGTGCGCGCCGGCCGCCGGGTGCAACTGAACGACGTCGGGCTGTTTTCGGACGGCACCGCCGTCAAGATGGTGGGCGCCGAAACCTTCAAACTCACGCGCAAGTACGTCGACGATTTCGTGGTGGTGGACACCGACTCCATCTGCGCCGCCATCAAGGATGTGTTCCAGGACACCCGCAGTGTGCTGGAGCCCGCCGGCGCCATGGCCGTGGCCGGCGCCAAGCAATACGCCGCCAAGCACAACCTGAAGGGCAAGACGCTGGTCGCCATCGCCTGCGGCGCCAACATGAATTTCGATCGCCTGCGCTTCGTGGCCGAGCGCGCGGAAGTCGGCGAAATGCGCGAAGCCGTGTTCGCGGTCACCATGCCCGAGCAGCGCGGCAGCTTCCGCCGCTTCTGCGAATTGGTGGGCGAACGCAGCGTGACCGAATTCAACTACCGCATCTCCGATTCCGACCGCGCCCACGTGTTCGTCGGCCTGCAGGTGTCGTCGCCCGCGGAGCCCGACAAGATCGCCAGCCACTTCCGCCGCCACGGCTTCGATACGCTGGATCTGACGCACGACGAAATGGCCAAGACCCACTTGCGCCACATGGTCGGCGGCCGTTCGGCGCAAGCGCGCGACGAACTGCTGTACCGCTTTGAATTCCCGGAACGACCCGGCGCGCTGATGCGTTTTCTGAACGCGATGAACCCGGACTGGAATATCAGCCTGTTCCACTACCGCAACCAGGGCGCCGACTACGGCCGCATCCTGATCGGCATCCAGGTGCCCACGGCCGACAAGAAGCAATTCCGCAACTTCGTGGCTGAATTGGGCTATCCGCACTGGAACGAGACCGACAACCCGGCCTACAAGCTGTTCCTGTAGACCAGCGCTTAAATTCAGCCGCCGCAAAACGAGAGGGCCTCCAGATGGAGGCCCTTCCCTTCTATTGCTCAAGACCCGCCCGGCTGCAACCTGAAGGGGGGGTTCGCTGTCACTCGGCGGCTCACGGAGAATGTGCCGCGCATTCAGCAAGGTGCAGCCGGACTGGCTTTGGCTTAGAAACGGTGACGCACACCCACGGCGAAAGCGGTGTCGCGCGCATCGTGCTGGAACGCGTAGTTGTCGCCATACGAGGCGTACGCGTACAGGTTGGTGCGCTTGGTGAAGTCGTAGGTGTAGCCCAGGCTGTAGACGTTGAACGTTGCGTCGTCGCCGGTCAGCTTGTCGTTGCTCGGCGTAGCGCGCTGCCACGAACCGAAGATCGCGTGGCGACCCAGCGGCACGGTGGCGCCGATCATGTACGAATTGGCGCGGAAGCCATCAGCCAGCTTGAACGAGCCCAGCTTTTGCATACCGTCCGGCGTGGTGCCCATGTTCTGGCCGATGAACCAGCCGTCGCGGGTCTGGCCGAAGGCCGCCGCCAGCTTCACCACTTCGAAGTCGTACGAACCGCCGATGATGTATTCCTGGATACGCGCATCCGATTGGCCGCCCGCGCGATCGTTGGACGGATCGAAACGGTCATAGGCCGCGGCCAGGTTCAGGGGGCCGTTCAGGTACTGCACGCCTGCGGTGATGACACGGTTGTTGTTGCCCGTGGCGAAACCGGTCTGCTTCGTATCGTTGACGCTGTCGTCAGCGCTGAACGAGTAACCCACGCCGACCTTGAAGCCGTTCATGCTCGGGGTTTGGTACAGGACCATGTTGTCCAGGCGCATCGTGTTGGCGCTGCCGAACGTGGTACCCAGGTTGGCGGTGTTGTAGCTGATCGAGAACGGGTCGATCGAACCGAAGTACTTCGAGGCCAGGTTGGTCTGACGACCGAATTCCAGGCGGCCCCAGCTATCGCTGTCCAGACCCACGGTGGCTTGGCGGCCCCACAGGCGGCCGTTCTGCAACGACTGGCCGTTCATCGGGCCGAAACCGGCTTCCAGATTGAACACGGCGCGCAGGCCGTCGCCCAGGTCTTCCGAGCCGCGCAGGCCGAAGCGCGAGCCACTGCTCACGCCCTGCACGCCACCGAAACGGCTTTGCTTGGCACCGTCGAACTTCACTTGCTCGTAACCGACACCGGCGTCGATCAAGCCGTACAGCGTCACGGAGTCGGCGGCTTGCGCAGCGCCGGCGGAACCCGCCAGCAACGCGACAGCCAATAGCGTCTTCTTCATAAAAGTCCCCAAAATGGCAAGATAAAAGGCAATCCGCAGCCTCGCGGCACGGTCGCCGCCAGCTGCGGGCCGCTACGAAAAAGCGAGCGGCCTGTGCACTGGATCTAGTGTCGATCTTGGAACAATTTGAAGTAACCCGGATTTCGACGAACTACTTTCCATGGGTGGGATAATGCCCGCCACAAGGCCCGTCGCACGGGATGACAACCCCTGTTAACGCCTTGATATCAAATGTGAAGTCTTGCTCGCAATTGCAAAATCGCGCGGCGTTCTCGTCCGAAGAAATCGCATTGCGACGACATCACCTGTTGCGCAGGCCGCACAGTTTTTGCGGCATAAACGCGACAGCGCATGCCATGCAGGCCCTAGGTCCGAAGACAAAAAACCCCTAGTCGCGCCAGGGGTTCTGTCCGGCTCTCGGCCGCGGCTGACGCGTCTGCTCAGCGACCCTTGGGCGGGTAGTCCTCTTCACCAAAGGTGTATTCGCCGCGGGCCTTGGCCTGGGCCAGTTCTTCGCGCACTTGCTCGCGGGTCTTGCCGACCGATTGCGAAGCTGCCGCGCGGGGCGGGTAATCCAGTTCGCCACTGGTGACTTGGCCAGCGACCTTGGCGCTTTGCAGTTCTTGCTGGACCTGGTCGCGCGACAGGCTGGTTTGCTGGGCGATGGCGGGCGGGTAATCCTGTTCGCCAAACGTGACTTGGCCGGCAGCCTTGGCGGCCTGCAGTTCTTGCTGAACCTGTTCGCGGGTCTTGCCGTCGGCGTGTGCGGCGGACATGCCCACCAGCGTTGCGGTAACCATGAGTGCGGTAGCTAGGGCTTTCATTGCGATGACTCCATCCTAAACCTTGCATACCGTCGGCTGCCAGGGCGGCAACTGCGATATGACAATTTGATTGCTGGGACGAAGTATCTGGTTATTAAGCCCTAGTAAAAACCCTTATTTTGGGGAACATATTTGCACTGATGGGACAATTGCATGCTGTATCCCGCACAGTCTGCTCACCAATTGCGCAATCCTCTCGGACGACGAGCCGCTTCACCCCTGACAAGTGTTCAGCGGCGAGCCAGCTAGGTAACGGGAAGTGAATCCGCCACCCGGCGCGTGATGCCTTCGACGCAGCTAAATAGACATTTCCACTGCCGGGACAATAATTCCATTTATGATACAAACCTGCCAGAAATGGAATTTTGACTTTCGAGGGCCTCATGGATATCCAGCTTAACGACATCGCGTTGTTTGTCGAAGTCGCCAAGCGCAAGAACTTCAGCCATGCCGCTGAAGCCTTGAATATTCCGACCTCCACGCTGTCGCGCCGCGTCAGCGAGCTGGAACGCAGCGTAGGCATGCGCCTGCTCAACCGCAGCACCCGCAAGATCGACCTGACCGAGGCCGGCGCCATCTACTTCGAGCGCTGTCGCCATATCGTCGAAGAGGCCCGCATCGCGCACGACCAGCTCTTGGACATGGCCGTGCAACCCAAGGGCCGCCTGCGCATTTCCCTACCCACCAGCCTGGCGCAGTTGTTCCTGCCCGCCGTGATCCGCGAGTTCCGCGAGCAGCATCCGGATATCGAATGCGACTTCGATCTGAGCATGCGGCCGATCGACCCGATCAGCAATCCGTTCGACCTGATCCTGCGTTTCGGCCAGCAGCCCGATTCCAGCCTGATCTCGCGCAAGATCGTGCTGATGGCTCATCAGTTGTATGCGTCGCCCGACTATCTGGCGCGCCACGGCGAGCCACGGGTGCCAGCCGACTTGAGCCACCACGAATGCCTGCGCCCCACGATGCGCGAGGAGTCATCCTTCTGGATGCTGCATTCGGGTGAGAAAGCCGAACGCGTGCAGGTGTCGGGCCGCTTGTCGGCCAATAACGTGGGGATGTTGGGACGCCTGGCGGGGCAAGGCCTGGGAATCACGCCGCTGCTGGTGTTTGACGCAATGGAACGGGCAATCAAAGAAACGGGCCTGGTGCGCGTGCTGCCCGAGTGGAGCCTGACGCCCCTGCCCTTGTTCGCCCTGTTGCCTTCCCGCATGCTGCCGGCCAAGACCAAGGCGTTCCTGGACTTCATTCAGCCGCGACTGTCGGACGCCTGAGCCACGATCGCCCAGGGTCCGCGTGCCGCTCAGGCGGTCTCGCTGTCGTATTTACAGACGGTATAGAGCGGCGTGCCCGTCGCGGCAACCTTGGCCGAACCACCCAGATCAGGCAGATCGATGATCGCGGCGGCCTCGACCACATTGGCGCCCAGGCGCTGCAGCAGCTTGATGGCCGCCAACATGGTGCCGCCGGTGGCGATCAGGTCGTCCACCAGCAGGACACGCTGGCCGGTGCGCACGGAATCGGTGTGCATCTCGACCGACGCGTTGCCGTATTCCAGCGAATATTCCTCGGCCACGGTGCGATAGGGCAGCTTGCCCTTTTTGCGTACCGGCACGAAACCCAGGTTCAGCTCGTAGGCGAGCACGCTGCCTATGATGAAACCGCGCGCGTCGACGCCGGCGACCAAATCCAGTCGCTGACGCATGTAACGGTAGACGAAGAGATCGATCAATACCCGGAACGCGCGAGGATCCTGCAGCACGGGCGTGATGTCGCGAAAAATGACACCAGGTTGGGGCCAGTCTGGAACGCTGCGGATAGTGCGCCGGATGTACTCGGCGTTGTCGGTCTGCATGGTAAGACGGCCCTGAAGAATTGAAGCAAGGCGAACTATAACCTTGCCACCGCGCTTAAGCCAGGATTGCCGCCTGCGATGACAGTTCATGGAGCCGTCCGCCGCGCAATGCGCAGCAACGGTCGACGGCCCCGGGCGGTAACGCCGCATGCGTAGCCAGCACGACAGTGCGTCCCTGCGTCGCCGGCCCCAGGTCAGAGAAGAATTCGGCTTCGGTTGCCGCATCCAGCCCCGCCGTGGGTTCATCGAGCACGATGACCGCGGCCGGCGACAGCAGCGCCCGCGCCAGGCACAGGCGCCGGGCCTGTCCGGCGGATAGTTGCGAGCCGGTTTCTCCGGCCCAGGTATCCAGGCCGTCGGGCAGGCCGCGCACGAACTCGCCCAGGCGGGCCGCGTCCAGCGCGCGCCACAGCGCGGCATCGTCCGCCTGCGGATCGCCGATCAGCAGATTGGTGCGCAAGGTGCCCAGAAATACCGGCGCGTCCTGCGACAGCAGCGCAATGCGCCGGTGCCAGTCCGCCTGCGCGCAGGCGCGTGCGTCCACGCCGGCATAGCGCACCTGGCCGCCTTGTGGATCTTCCAGGCGAAGCAACAAATGCAACAACGTGGATTTGCCGGCGCCGCTCTCGCCCCGGATAGCCACCCGTTCGCCCGGTTCCATCCGCAGATGCAGATTGCGCAGCACCGTCACGGGCTGGCCTTGCGCCCGGGCCGGATAGGCGAAGTCCACGTTGACAAGCTCCAGCACGCCACGCTGGGGCAACGGGCTGGGTACGACGGGGTCGGCCATGTCCGGCTCCCGCTGGGCCACATCGCGAATGCGCGCAGCGGCCGACAGCGCCGACCCCATGCGCGAAGCGCCACGCATGATGGGGCCCGCCACTTCGAAAATACCGATGACTGCCAGCAACAATCCGACCAGCAGCGGCCCCTCCAACCCGCCGGCCTGGTAGGTGTCCAGGCCGAACCACAGCAGCGCCAGCACCGACAGGCCCGCTGCGGCCTGCAAGAACCACTGGCCGCGTGCGGCCACGCGCGCCTGGCTGGCCCGTGCCCGCGCGCTGGCCTCGCACAATTGCTCGAAATGCGCACAGGTCTGCGCCTGCGCATGCAGCGCCACCATGTCGGCGTGGCCATCAACCGCATCCAGCGCCGCCGCGCGCAACCCCGCCGCGCTTTCCTGGGCGGCCGCGCCAGGCTTGCGCGCCGCGCGCACCAACCACAGCGGCACCAGCACGCAAGCCGTGAACAGAGCCAGGGCAAATGCCAACGCCGCCGCCGGCACCCAATAGCCCAGCACCGTGGTCAGCACCGCGCCGGCCAGGATGGCGGTAGCCAGCGGCGCCAGCACAAACAGGAACACGGTATCAAGCGCATCGACGTCGCCCGTCATGCGCGCCACCAGATCACCGCTGCGGTAGCGTGCCAATTGACGCGGCGTCAGCCGGATCAACGCGCTGAACACCGCTGAGCGCAAGTCCGCCAGCAGCCGCAACGTGGCCGAATGGCCGACCACGCGATCGGCGTAGCGCGACACGATGCGCAGGAACGACAGGCCCCGCACCAGCGCGGACGGCGCGAACAGATTGAAGGCGCCACCCGCCCCGGCCAGCGCCGCGCCGGTCAGGAACCAGCCGGACACCCCCAACAGGCCAACGCCCGCGGCCACGGTAGCCAGGGCGCAGAACAATGCGAGTAAAAGCCCGCTTTTTCGGCGTGCATACAAGGGAAGCAGCAACAGCAAATTCTTCATGCGTCTTTCACTTTCGCATCGGCGATGCGCAGCACGCGCGGCAGGCGCGCGGCGACGGCCGGCGAGTGCGTGGCCAATAGCAATGTGCGGCCCGCGGCAAACACCAGGATTTCATCGAGCACGCGGGCTTGCGTCGCCTCGTCCAGATGAGCCGTGGGTTCGTCCAGCAGAATCAGACCGGGATCGCGCAGGAACAGCCGCGCCAGCGCCACGCGTTGCGCCTGACCGCCCGACAGTCCGTGCCCCCGGCTGCCCAGCGGGGTGTCCAGCCCCTGCGGCAGGCTCGAGGCGAATTCCAGCACGCAGGCACGGCGCGCGGCTTCAAGCACGTCGGCGTCGGACGCGGCCGGTCGGCCCAGCCGGATGTTGTCGGCAATGGACCCGGCCAGCAACTGCGGCTTCTGGCCGATCAGGGCCACCCGCGCACGCAGGTCGGCCTCGCGCCACTGGTCCAGCGGCGCGCCGTCGATGCGAACCTCGCCCAGGCAGGGCCGCAAGCGCGCGATGGCTTCGATCAACGTCGATTTGCCGATGCCGCTGGGGCCCATCAGCGCGACATGCTCGCCCGGTGACAACGACAGCGCCGCCTCGGACAGCACCGGCTGCGGGCGGCCGGGCGCGGCCATGGTCAGGCCCGCCACCGCCAAGGCCGCACCGCCCGGCGCGAAGACCGCGGGCGCTGCGGGTTCGGACGGGGCGGTTTCATCTTGCGGCAGCCCATCGAACAAGGTGGAGATCTGCGTCACTGCGGCCAGAGCCGCGGCGCGGTCGTGATAGTGAGCCGCGAACTGGCGCAGCGGCGCATAGACCTCGGGCGCCATCAGCAGGCAGAACAACCCGGCCTGCAGCGTCAGCGGCGACCAGCGCACGTCCAGGAATCCCAGATAGGTCAGCCCGATATATACCGCCACCCCGGCCACGCCCAGCGCGGCAAAGAACTCCAACACCGCCGACGACAGAAAGGCGATGCGCAACACCGACATCGTGCGCTGGCGCAGCGCGTCGCTGGCCGCGGCGACAGAGGCCGCCTCGGCTTCGGCGCGGCCGTAGAGCTTCAGCGTGGACAAGCCCCGCAGCCGGTCGGCGAAAAAACCCGACAAGCGCGCGAAGGCCCGCAAATGACGCCGGCTGGCGCCCTGCGCGCCCCATCCCACCAAGGCCATGAACAGCGGAATCAGCGGCGCGGTGATCAAGAGCACCAGGCCCGCGACCACATCCACGGGCAACAACACGACGGAAAACGCGACCGGCAGCAATGCCGCCGCGGCCATGGCCGGCAGGTACTTGGCGAAAAAGCCGTCAAGCGCCTCGACCTGGTCCACCAGCGCGCTAGCGATTTCGCCCGAGGCTTGCTTGCGGCTCCAGTCGGGGCCTTTGTGCAAGAGGCGCGCAAACAGCGCCTGGCGCACGTGGCGTTTGATGCGTTCGGAAGCGTCCGCCCCCGCCCGCTCGCCCAACCAGGTGATACAGGCACGCAGCGCCATCAACGCCGCGATGGTCAGGATGCCGTTCAGCAATTCCTGGCGCGGCGCCTGCCTGACGATCGCCGCGTCCAGCACGTTGGCCAGCAGCCAGGCCTGCACCACCAGCAAGACGCCCGATACCAGTGGCGCGGCGCCCGCCAGCATCAGCGGGAGCCTGGCCGCTTTCGCCAGCGCCATCAGCCAGCGCGATTGTTCGCGCGACGGCTTGCGCAGGCTTGCCGAAGGGTCGTGCTCGAGGCTGCTAGTGCCGCCGCTCACTCGTCTGCACGGCTGGCGCGCGGGTCATGCGAGTGACCTTCACGCAGCTCGAACCACATTGCGTTCAGGATAGCGAATGCACACGCCAATCCCAGGCCGAGTATCCACGAGAAATACCACATGGGGCAGGCTCCTTATCAGTATGAATTGGGCGTGTCGCCCACGGATTCGTGGGTCACCTTCCCGCGCATGACGCGATACACCCAGGCGGTGTACAGGGTCACGATAGGCAGGAAGATGGCAACGGCGATCACCATGATCCACAACGTCATGTGGCTGGACGACGCATCCCAGACCGTCAGGCCTGCCTTGGGATTGGTCGATGACGGCATGAGGAACGGGAACAGCGAAAAGCCGACCGTCAGGATCACACCGGCGATCGACACCGCCGAGGCCAGGAACGACAGCACGTTGGCGCGCAGCGTCAGGAACAGCAACACCAGCACCGCGCCGGCCACGCCCAGCGCGGGCGCGATCCACATCAGCGGCCAGGTGGCGTAGTTGGCCATCCAGGCGCCCGTTTGCACCGCCACCGTCTTGAGCATCGGGTCCGACGGGCCTTGCATGTCGACCGTACTGGTGATGGCATGGCCGCCGATACCGCCGGCCACCCAGAAGCCGCCCGCGATGAACAGCGCCAGCGTCAACAGCGCGCCCAGGCGCCCCCAATTGCGGGCCCGCGACGAGATCGGGTCTTCGGTGCGCCACGCCAGCAGCACGGCGCCGTGCATGGCCAGCATCACCACGCTCAGTACGCCGCACAGCAGCGCGAACGGGGTGAACAACTGGTAGAAATGGCCTTGGTAGATCATTCGCAACGCGTTGCCATCGAACGTGAACGGCACGCCCAGGATGATGTTGCCTACCGCCACGCCAAACACCAGCGAGGCCACCACGCCCGAGAAGCACAGCACCCCGTCCCAGGTGTTGCGCCAGCGGGTGCCTTCCATCTTGCTGCGGTACTTGAACCCCACGGGACGCAAGATCAGCGCGATCAACGCCAGCATCATCGCCAGGTAAAAACCCGAGAACGAGGCCGCGTACAACAGCGGCCAGGCGGCAAAGATGGCCCCGCCCGCGGTGATCAGCCACACCTGGTTGCCTTCCCACACGGGGCCGACGACGTTGATCACCACGCGGCGCTCGGCGTCGGTCTTGGCGACCACGGGCAACAGCGCAGCCACGCCCAGGTCAAAGCCGTCCATGACGGCGAAACCAATCAGCAGCGCACCCAACAGCGCCCACCAGATCACCCGCAAAGTGGCGTAGTCGAAAGGAATAAGGGTATCCATAGCTTCTCTCCCCTTAGGCGCGCACGGCGGCGCGGACAGGATCGGCGGCGGCGCCGGCAGGCGCGGGCGCGTCGGATTTCGGTCCGGCCTTGATGGCGTGCAGCATCACCTTCACGCCGATGATGAGCAGCACCGTGTACAGCACCAGGAAGATCGCCAGGCTGATGGCCAGGTCGGCGATGGTCAGGCCGGATGCCGCGTAGTAGGTCGGCAGCACGCCTTCGATCACCCAGGGCTGGCGGCCGTATTCCGCCACGAACCACCCGCTTTCAATGGCGACCCACGGCAGCGGCAGACTCCACAGCGCCACCTTCAGCAAGCCGCGCCGGCTGTCCAGGCGGCCGCGCGAGGCCAGCCAGAAGGCCACACCGAAGAACAGGATCAGGTACATGCCCACCGCCACCATGATGCGGAACGCCCAGAACAGCGGCGCCACGTTCGGCACGGTGTCCACCGCCGCCTTCTTGATGTCGGCTTCGGTGACCTTGCTCATGTCGGGCTGGTAGCGCTTGACCAGCAGGGCGTAGCCCAGGTCCGGCCAGGTCCGGTCGAACACCATGCGCGCATCCACGTCCTTGGGATTGGCGCGGATCTTCTGCAGGGCGTCGTACGCCACCATGCCGTCGCGGATGCGGTTCTCGGCGCGCAGGATCAGGTCGTTGATGCCCAGCAGCGGCGTCGTCAGCGAACGCGTGCCGATGATGCCCATGACGTAGGGGATCTCGATGGCGAAGTCGTTCTTGCGTTCGGCCTGGTTGGGCAGCGCAATCAGGTTGAAGGACGCGGGCGCCGGCTCGGTGTGCCACATGGATTCCATGGCTGCGATCTTCATCTTCTGGTGCTCGGTGGTGAGATAACCGCTTTCGTCACCCAGCACCACCACCGACAGCGCAGAAGCCAGGCCGAAGCTGGCGGCCACCGCCATCGAGCGCTTGGCCAGGTCGGTGTGGCGACCCTTGAGCAGGTACCAGGCGCTGATCGACATCACGAACATAGCGCCGGCCACGTAACCCGCGCTGACCGTGTGCACGAACTTGGCCTGGGCCACCGGGTTGAAGATCACCGCGGCGAAGTCGGTCATTTCCATGCGCATCGTGTCAGGGTTGAACACGGACCCGACCGGGTTCTGCATCCAGCCGTTGGCGATCAGGATCCACAGCGCCGAGAAGTTGGTGCCGAACGCCACCAGCCAGGTCACCACCAGGTGGCTGACCTTGGACATGCGGTTCCAGCCGAAGAAGAACAGGCCGACGAAGGTGGCTTCCAGGAAGAAGGCCATCAGCCCTTCGAGCGCCAGCGGCGCGCCGAAGATGTCGCCGACATAGTGGCTGTAATAGGACCAGTTCATGCCGAACTGGAACTCCATGACCACGCCCGTGGCCACGCCCAGCGCAAAGTTGATGCCGAACAGGGTGCCCCAGAACATGGTCATCCGCTTCCAGATGGGGCGGCCGGTCATGACGTACACGCTTTCCATGATGGCCAGGATGAACGACAGGCCGAGCGTGAGGGGGACGAAGAGGAAGTGGTACAGCGCGGTCGCGGCAAACTGGAATCGCGACAGGTTGACGACGTCGAGATCAATCATTGAGGCGCTCCCTTGCAGGTGAGTAGCCACAGCAACCGGCATGGTTCCCAGGCCGACTCTGGCGCCATGATAAGGGCGTTGTATACAGCTTCATAGAGGTTTCCTGAAAAAAACGGGGCAGATCAAAAATCAACCCTTGCCCCGCAACTTGCCGGCGAAGCCCAGCACTTTCTGCACCTTCGAACCCAGTTTCATCAGGTTCTGCAGTGTCTCCGGCGGCAGACGTTGAACCTCATCGAACCATCCGGTGGACAGTTCGATGAGCTCCAGCATTTCGGTCATGCGTTGCTGCGCGTAGGCTTCATTGGGCCCCGAGGGGGGCTCGAGCAGGGTGTCGCGCAGCAGGGTCAGGGTGGGATCGATTTCGCGCTTGCGCTTCTCTTCCATGAGGATGCGGAAGATCTCCCACACATCCTTGGGGGTTTCGAAATAGTCGCGGCGGTCGCCGACCTGGTGTACCAGCTTGACCAGGCGCCAGGACTGCAGCTCTTTGAGCCCCAGGCTGACGTTGGAACGCGAAAAGCCCAGCGTTTCGGCAATGTCGTCGGCGTGCAGGGGATCAGGCGACAGGAACAGCAAGGCGTAGATCTGGCCGACGGTGCGGTTCACGCCCCAACGGCTGCCCATTTCGCCGAAGTGCAGGACGAAACGTTCGTTTTGAGGGGTAAGCACCATAAGGAGTCCAGGCCAGTCGACAACAACGGCGGCATTTCCCGACCTGAATAGTCGGATATAAATAGTTACGCCGTTTTCAGTAATTCCTGAAATTATCGAACAAACTGTGCGAAAGCGCAAACCACACTGTTGAAAGGGGTATCACCGCAAGCGCAGGCTGTTTCGCCACGTTGCCCTTGAAAATAGGCCGGCTTTGTTGCAGACGAACGACGAAAAAAAGCCACCGGCCGGCAAGGCAGGTGGCGGGAACCCAAGGAAAATCGGGCGGCCCGGGCGCCGCGAACAGCGCCCGACGGCGGCGGGTCAGCCGGCTTTGACGGTCACAGCGGCGGAAACGCGCTTGGCCTTGGCGCGCGCGGCGGCGACGTCCTCGGCCACGGCCAGGCCCACGCCCATGCGGCGTTTGACGAAGGATTCGGGCTTGCCGAACAAGCGGATATCGGTGCCGGGCTCGGCCAGGGCCTGCGCCACGTTATGGAACGACACGGCCTGCGCGTCGACGCCGCCGTAGATGACGCTGCTGGCGCCAGGCTGGCGCAGCGTGGTGTCAACCGGCAGCCCCAGCAAGGCGCGGGCGTGCAGTTCGAATTCGTTTTGCGCCTGGGTGATCATGGTGACCATGCCCGTGTCGTGCGGACGCGGGCTGACTTCCGAGAACCAGACCTGGTCGCCGGCCACGAACAGCTCGACGCCGAAGATGCCCAGCCCGCCCAATTCAGACGTGACCGCCAGCGCGATATCGCGCGACCGCCCCAGGGCGGCGGGCGACATCGGGTGCGGCTGCCAGCTTTCGACGTAGTCGCCATCGACCTGCTTGTGGCCGATCGGCTCGCAATAACGGGTTTCGACCTGGCCGTCGGCGCCGCGCGCCCGGACGGTCAGCAGGGTGATTTCGTAGTCGAAACGGATGAAACCCTCGACGATGGCGCGCCCGCCGCCCACCCGGCCGCCTTCCTGGGCGTAACGCCAGGCGGTCGCGACGTCGTCAGCGCTTTTGATCACGGACTGGCCCTTGCCCGACGAGGACATGACCGGCTTGATGACGCAGGGGTAGCCGATGCCACCATCGATGGCTTGCCGCAATTCGTCCTCGGTGTCGACAAAACGATAGGGCGAGGTGGGCAGGCCCAGGGTCTCGGCGGCCAGGCGGCGGATGCCCTCGCGGTTCATGGTCAATTGGGCCGCCCGGGCGGTCGGGGTGACCCGCGCCACGCCCGCCGATTCCAGTTCCACCAGCAAACTGGTGGCAATGGCCTCGATTTCGGGGACAATAACGTGCGGCTGCTCTTGCTGGATGACCCGTTTCAGGGCTTCCGGGTCCGTCATCGACACCACATGCGCGCGGTGCGCCACCTGATGGCCCGGCGCGTCGGCATACCGATCCACCGCAATGACTTCCACGCCCAGCCTTTGCAGGGCGATGATGACCTCTTTGCCCAATTCGCCCGATCCGAGCAGCATGACTCGGGTGGCCAAGGGGGACAGGGGCGTGCCAAGGACGGGACTGGGAATGCTGGACATGGAGCGGGCCTGGAAAGGAAAGATTGATAGCCGGATAAAACAGCCGCCAGGATGCCATACCCCCCTGCCCGGGGCAAACCTGCAACCTGATATTAAAATCCCCTGATGACCGACCATCCCACCACATCGTCCGACACCGCGCTGGCATCTGCCCGCCGGACGCTGCAAATCGAAAGCCAGGGCATCTTGGACCTGTCTGCCCGGCTGGACGACAGCTTCACGCAGGTTGTCGCCATGCTGCTGGCATGCCGTGGCCGCGTGGTCGTCAGCGGCATCGGCAAGACGGGCCACGTCGCCCGCAAGATCGCCGCGACGCTGGCCTCCACCGGCACGCCCGCCTTCTTCGTGCATGCCGCCGAGGCCGTGCACGGCGACCTGGGCATGATCACCCGCGACGACGTGCTGATCGCCATTTCGTATTCCGGGTCCGGCCAGGAATTGCTGACCATCCTGCCGGTGGCCCGTCGCATGGGCGCCGGCCTGGTCGCCATCACCGGCAACCCCCAGTCCGAACTGGCCAGCCTGGCCGATGTCCATCTGGATGCCAGCGTGGCCCACGAAGCCTGCCCCCTGAACCTGGCGCCCACCGCCAGCACCACTGCGGCCCTGGCCCTGGGCGACGCCCTGGCCGTGGCCTGCCTGGAAGCGCGCGGCTTCGGCCCGCAGGATTTCGCCCGGTCGCACCCGGGCGGCGCGCTGGGCCGCCGCCTGCTGACCCACGTGCGCGATGTCATGCGCCAGGGCGACGCCCTGCCCATCGTGGCGGCGGGCACCCCGGTCGCGCAAGCGCTCGAGGTCATGTCCGCCAAGGGCATGGGCATGACAGTGGTCACCGATCCGCAGCACCGCCCGCTGGGCATCTTCACCGACGGCGACCTGCGCCGCCTGATCGCGCGCTACGGCGACATCCGCAGCCTGACGGTCGACGAAGGCATGACCCGCTCGCCGCGCAGCGTCAACCCGGACGCGCTGGCCGTCGAGGCCGCGAGCCAAATGGATGAACAGCGGCTCAATCACATGCTGGTGCTGGATGCCGATGGCGCCCTGCTCGGCGCCCTGCACATGCACGACCTGATGGCTGCCAAAGTGGTATGACTATGACCCTTCCTACTTCGATCACCCACCCGGCCGAAGCGCTGGTCCTGGCCCGCATTACGCCCGCCGTGCGCGAACGCGCTGCCGCCGTGCGCCTGATGGTGTTCGACGTGGATGGGGTCCTCACCGACGGCAGCCTCTATTACAGCGAAACGGGCGAAGCGCTCAAGCGTTTCCACGCGCTCGACGGCCATGGACTGCGCCTGCTGATGGAAGGCGGCCTGAAGGTCGCCCTGATGACGGGCCGCTCCGGCCCGATCGTGGCGCGCCGCGCCGCCGAGCTGGGCATCTCCGAGGTCATGCAAGGCGTGCGGGACAAAGGCGCGGCGCTGGCCGAACTTGCGCAGCGCAGCGCGGTCCAACTAAACCAGACCGGCTACATGGGCGATGACATCATCGACCTGCCGGCCATGCAACGCGCGGGCTTCGCCGCCAGCGTGCCGAACGCGCCGGGCTACGTCGGCCAGGCGGCCCACTGGATCGCCACGCAACCCGGCGGCGGCGGCGCGGTGCGCGAATGCTGCGACCTGCTGCTGGCCTCCCAGGGCCGCCTCGGCGGCTTCCTGGCCGCACCGGGTCTGCTCGGCCCGGGCGCCATCCAGTAAGCGCCCCCTAACCACGCCCTGACCGGCAGACCCGATGAAAGACCGTTTTCCTTCCCTGATCGCGCTGTTCCTGCTGCTGGTGCTTGTCGCCAGCACGTATTGGGCCGCCGACTATGCGCAGCGCGCCATCCAGACGGATCCGCCGCGGCGCGTCACGCATGAAATGGACGCCTGGTCGCGCAATTTCGTGATGTTGCGCACCGATCCCACCGGCCGCCCGATCAATCGCCTGGAAGGCGAGTACGCCGAGCACTTCCCGGACGACGATTCGTATCACATCACCCAGCCGAGGGCCATTGGCCAACGCGAAGCCAACCCGATCACCGTGGGCGTTTCCAAGACCGCCGTCATGGAACAGGGCGGCAAGCGCATCGTCATGAACGGCGACGCGCACGTGCATCGCCAGCCTGATGCCAACAACGATGTCCTGGACGTGCGCAGTCAGCAACTCATCCTACTGCCCGATGATGACGTAGTCTTTACCGACTTGCCTGCGGAAGTCATCAAGGGACGCTCGCGCATGAACGGCAAGGGCATGCACTACAACAACAAGACACGCCAACTGCAGGTATCGGCATCCACCGACGTGGAAATCGCTGGTGCGGAGAACAAATCGCGCCGCCAGACCGAGATCCCTGCCAACACCTCTGACCAGAAGAAACCATGACCGACCTTCGGATTCGCATTGCCCCCACCACGCGCCTGCTGGGCGCGGTGCTGCTGATGGCATCGGCGGTTGCGCCGGCGCTCGCGGCCGACCCCAAGCCAGCCGCTGGCGCGGCCAAGACCGCGCCCGCCGAGGAACCCACCACCACGATCCTGTCGGACACCCTGCACTACGACGACGTGAAAAAGCAAAGCGTGTTCACCGGCAACGTCAACATGACGCGCGGCCTGATGACGCTGACATCCGATGTGCTGGAAATGCGCGAAGACGCCGCCGGCAACCAGTACGGCACCGCCACGGCCAGCAAGGGCAAGGTCGTGACCATCCGCCAGGAACGCCCCGACACCTTCGAACTGATCGAAGGCAAAGGCCTGCGCGCCGAGTACGACGGCACCAAAAGCACGTTCGACCTGATCGGCCAAGCCGTGGTCGTGCGTTACGTCTGTGGCAAACCTTTCGACACCATTCGCGGCGACCGGGTACGCTACAACGAAAAGAGCGGCACCTACGAAGCCCAGGGCGGCCCGAACTCCGCCGCGGCGGGCGGACGGGTCCGCTCGGTGGCCGAACCGCGCGCCAAGTCCGATGCTGCCGTGGCCGAGTGCCGCAAGCAGCAAGAATCAAAGAAAGCGCGTTAAAGCGCCCCCCATGCAACACCATACGCAGCCACGATGAACCAACCTTCTGTGCAGACTCCCGTGACCTCCGCCCCTTCGGGCGTCAAGCAGGGCAGCCTGCGCGCAACCGGCTTGCGCAAGACCTACAACGGCCGCACCGTGGTGCAGGACGTGTCCCTGTCCGTCTCCAGCGGCGAAGTGGTCGGCCTGCTCGGCCCCAACGGCGCGGGCAAGACCACCAGCTTCTACATGATCGTCGGGCTGGTGCCGGCCGACGCCGGCCGCATCGAGATCGACGGCTCGGTGATCACCGCGATGCCGATCCACAAGCGCGCCCGCATGGGACTGTCGTACCTGCCCCAGGACGCCTCGGTGTTCCGGCGCCTGACGGTCGAGCAGAACATCCGCGCAGTGCTTGAACTGCAATTGGGCCCTGACGGCCGCCCGCTGTCCACGCCCAAGATCAACGAGCAGATGGAATTGCTGCTGGAAGAACTGCAGATCGGCCACATCCGCAGCAACGCCGCCATTTCGCTGTCGGGCGGCGAGCGCCGCCGCGTGGAAATCGCACGCGCGCTGGCCACCAGCCCGCGCTTCATCCTGCTGGACGAACCCTTCGCCGGCGTGGACCCCATCGCCGTCATCGAGATCCAGCGCATCGTGCGTTTCCTGAAGGGCCGCGGCATCGGCGTGCTGATCACCGACCACAACGTGCGCGAAACGCTGGGCATCTGCGACCGCGCCTACATCATCAGCGAAGGCAAGGTGCTGACCGACGGCCACCCCGACGAAATCGTTGGCGATCCGGCCGTGCGCCGCGTCTATCTGGGCGAGCACTTCCGCATGTAACAGGCTCCTGGGGAAAGCCCCTAGGGCCCTTGGCGGCCCCCGGGAGCGCCCCCTGGGAATCCGCCATAAAAATGCCATGAACTTGCGCTAGGTCAGCTTGTTTTATCGGCCCGAGTCTATACA
>JBEBOQ010000045.1:0-38257 GCA_040396375.1 Achromobacter xylosoxidans | reverse complement strand
CCACCGACTGCATCAACCCCAAGGACCACGACAAGCCGATCCAGGAAGTCATCGTCGAACTCACCGACGGCGGCGTGGACTTCTCGTTCGAGTGCATCGGCAACGTGCACGTGATGCGCGCCGCGCTCGAATGCTGCCACAAGGGCTGGGGCGAGAGCATCATCATCGGCGTGGCCGGCGCCGGCCAGGAAATCAGCACGCGCCCCTTCCAGCTGGTCACCGGCCGCGTCTGGCGCGGTTCGGCCTTCGGCGGCGTCAAGGGCCGCACCCAGCTGCCCGGCATGGTCGAGGACGCGATGAGCGGCAAGATCGACCTGGACCCGTTCGTCACGCACACGCTGCCGCTGGACCGCATCAACGAGGCCTTCGACCTGATGCATGAAGGCAAGTCGATCCGTACCGTGATCCACTACTGACGCGCCGACCGACGTCCCCGCGGGCCCGGCGTTTGCGCGCCGGGCCCGCTTCTTTTGCATGACAGATCCGCGACAGCCGCCACGATCGATGTGACAGGCCTGTCATTCATCTTCACGTCATCTCGGCCCGCGACCATGCGCCCTCCGAAGACAGAGGGATGCTCGCGAATGATCACGTGGAAGAGGACGGCCGGCGCGGCCGCATTGAGCCTGGTGGCGCTGCTGGCCGGTTGCGGGGGCAGCGACGATGACGACACGCCGGCCAGCCCGGCGCCGAATCCCGCGCCGGTCGCCAGCCGGCCGATGGAACTGACGATCCTGCACATCAACGATCATCATTCCAACCTGGACAGCAAGAAGAAAGACCTGAAGCTGCTGAACGCCGCGGGTTCGCGCGTCGCGGTCAATGACGACATCGGCGGCTTCCCGCGCGTGACCGCCGCGTTCCAGACGCTGGCGGCGCAGGCGCCCAACGTGCTCAAGCTGCACGCCGGCGACGCCACCACCGGCACGCTGTACTTCAACCGCGCCGGCGAGCCCGGCGAAGCCGACGCGGCGATGATGAACACCGTCTGCTTCGACGCCATGACGCTGGGCAACCACGAGTTCGACAAGGGCGACAGCGGACTCAAGCGCTTCATCGACTTTCTGCATGCAGGCGCCTGCCAAACCCCGGTACTGAGTGCCAATGTCACGTTCGCCGCCGGTTCGGCCTTGAACCCGTCCCGAGCGCCGGGCATGGTCAAGCCGTCCATCACCGTGCAGCGCGACGGCCAGTCCATCGGCCTGGTGGGCTTGACCATCGCCAACAAGACGCAGCAGTCATCCAGCCCCGACGTCGGCACGCTGTTCTCGGATGAAACCGCCGCGGCGCAGCAGCAGATCGACGCGTTGCGCGCCCAGGGCGTGAACAAGATCGTGGTGATGAGCCACATCGGCTACGACTACGACAAGCAGATCATTCCCAAGTTGAGTGGCGTGGACGTGGTGGTGGGCGGCGATTCGCATACGCTGCTGGGTCCGGACGCACTGGCGACCTATGGCGTGGGTTCGCCCGCCGGCCCCTACCCGACCGAACTGCGCAACAAGGACGGCAAGCGCGTCTGCCTGGTGCAAGCCTGGGAATACTCGCAAGTGGTGGGCGAGCTTAAGGTCAGCTTCGACGCGAACGGCGACGTGACGGCTTGCGCGGGCACGCCGCATGTACTGGTCGGCGATTCGTTCAAGATCGGCGGCGCGGCGCCTGGTCCGGCCGACCAGGCTGCCATCGTGGCCGATATCGCGGCCAGCGGCTTCCTGCGGGTGCAAGCGCCCGACGCGCAAGCCGCCGCCGTGCTTCAGCCGTTCAAGGCCAAGGTCGACACCTTTAGCGCCAGCCTGGTCGCGTCGGTGCCGCAGGAGCTGTGCTCGCGCCGCATACCGGGCGGTCCCGGCTCTCGCGACTACAGCCGGTCCAGCGTCGCCTGCAACACGTTGGGCAACGTCAATCTGCACGGCGGCGACATCCAGCAGCTGGTTGCCCAAGCCTACCTGGAAGTGGCCAATGCCAACTACGGTGGCGCCGACATCTCGCTGCAAAGCGGCGGCGGCGTGCGCGTGCCGCTGCTGGGCAACGTTACGGCGGCCAATGTGATCGAGGTGGTCCCGTTCGGCAACATGCTGTGGCGCCTGGACGTCACCGGCGCCGAGGTCAAGAGCATGCTCGAAGACGGCATGCAGGCGGTCTACGGCCCGGGCGGCTCAACCGGCCCATACCCTTATGCGGGCGGCCTGCGCTGGGACGTGAACGCGGCATTGGCGGAGGGCAGCCGCGTATCCAACGTCGAGGTGCGAGACAACGCCAGCGGCAATTGGTTGCCGCTGGACCTGAACCGCACCTACAAGCTGTTCGTGCTGAGCTTTAACGCCACGGGTGGCGACGGCTACAAGACGCTGGCCAATGTGCCGGTGGCGCGGCGCCAGGACATCGGCGTGCTGGATGCCGACGTGCTGCAAGCCTATATCGACCAGCAGACCAAGGATCCGTTGTCCGGCCTGCCGGTACTGAACCTGCTGCCGATCAGTCTCTACAGCACCAAGACGTACAGCGAGTAAGTCCAACGCCGGCGCCCCTCGCGGGCGCCGGCTGCACTCAGTCTAGATAGGCGGCGCCGCCGACCATTGCCACGCTGACGAGCAGTCCGGCGGCGACCAACTTGTAGCGCGGACGGGATTCGCGTCCGGGCGGGCTTTCGGCGTAGACGCGCTCGGTGTCGTCCACGAATGTGTCCAGCGAGAAGTCGCGCACGGCCTTGCGCCTGGCGGCTGCCGCCGTCTGCGCCAGCGCCGTCCGGTCTTGCAGGATATCCGCCAAGGTTCGCGCCACGCGGTCCACTGCGCCTGCCGGCACGATCCAGCCGTCGACACCGTGCGTGACGTTTTCGGCCAGTCCGCCTGTGTCGCTGACGATGACGGGCTTGCCCGACGCCATCATTTCGCGGCAGGCAAAGGAAATCGTCTCCAGCCGCGACGACAGCACAAAGCCGACGTCGATGGCTGCCAGGATGGGGCGCACGTCGCGCAGCAAGCCCGTGAATACCACGGCACCGTCCATCCCCAAGGCGTCGACCCGGCGCAATTCATCTGCCTGTGGCGGCTTGCCCGCGACCAGCAACGCGACCTGCCGGCGCAGGGTGACGGGCAACACAGCCACTGCCTCGACCATGTCCAGCCAGTTCTTGTAGGCCGCGGTACCCGCGTGGCTGCCGACGATCAGGCGGCCGCGCAACGCGGGGGGCAGCAACTGCTCGCGCGCCAACGCCACCGCCTCCGGCCGCGCGGGCTGGTATCGCGTCGTGTCGACCCCGTTGCGCACCATCCGCAGGTCGTCGCGCCGGAAGGCCGAGCCGCCCATGCCTGCGTAGGTGTCGGCGCTGACGCAAATGACGCGGTCCGTCGCCAGCCGGGCCCGGAACCGTGCCCCCAGGCTGCGTGGATGCCGGCCGTTGTGCTGCGTATAAACAATGAAGGGGCGGCTGACGTCCAAGCCCATCAACGCCAGCATGCACAGGCGATGGTCCGCGGAGCCGTTGACGTGGACCACGTCAAACGCCTCGTTGCGCAGCAAGGCCCGCAACTGGCGCAGGGTTCGCCATTGCTCGGCGGGAGGCCCTTTGAATCGCATAGCGACGGTGCGCACGCCTGGCAGGGCGGCCGCCTCGTCCAGCAAGCGGCTGCCTGGCGGCGCCGCGACGGTGACGGCGGCGCGCTCGCTGAGCCTGCGCGCCAGCGACACGACGTAGGTCGTGTGGCCGCCGCCATCACCCTGGTGGAAGTTGGTGTAGAGAATCTTCATCGTCGGCGCGCGCGGTCCGGCGTCAGTCCGCACCTTGCAGCTCCTTGCACCAGGCGGCGGCGAACTCCGGGCCATTGCGCATGCGCACATATTGCGCATAGTGCCGGCGATAGCGCTCGCTGTAGACATCTGGCAAGGGCCGCGCGCGAGACAACTGCGCCATGCCGGATGCGCGCCAGACCTCGACGTCGGCGCGCACGGCTGCGCGTGAGACCCGCCCTTGCGCACCCTGCGCGACAAGCGTTGCGCGGGTCGCCTCTGGCAAGGCGCATTCCTCGCCCGGCATCGTCGGCATGTCCTGGTCGGACGCGGGTGGTGCGGCCTTTGCGGGCGCCACGGCGGACAGGCAGGCCGCCAACACGGCGGCGTGCGCCGCCAGGGTCGATCGTTTCATAGGCGCTCCATACGCTTGCGGGCCGTGCCGCCCCACCGAGGCGGCCGATCCCTGCAAGCAGTCTATGGAGTGCGTTCCGACAGAACGCGAACAGCCAGATTAGTTTTCTGTCATGTCGCCGTCGGCGATGTAAAAGCCGAGGGTGATGGCGCCACCTTCGGACCGCGCGAACGGCTTGCCGCCGTGCATGCGCGCGATGGCTGCGACGATGGCCAGCCCCAGTCCATGATGGTTGGCGTCGCCGGGACGCGCCGCATCCATGCGGTAGAAACGGTAGAACAGGCGCGGCAGATGTTCCTGGCCGATGGGATCACCCTGATTGCGCACCGCGATGCGGATGCCGTCGGCGCCGGGCTCGATCAGCAGATCGATGCGGGTGCCAGGATGCGCGTAGCGCACGGCGTTGGACAACAAATTGGAGACCGCACGCTGCAATAGCGAACGATCCACCAGCGCGGCCGCGTCGCCGGACACTGTCAACGACAGGTCCGCGTCCATGGCCTCGGCCTCATGATAGGCGGCCACCTCGGATAGCACCTGCGCCAGGCTTGGCGTCCAAGTGCCGCGCGCCTGCGCGCCGCGGTCGGCCTGCGACAAGAACAGCATGTCGTTGACGATGCTCGACAAGCGCTGCAGCTCTTCCAGGTTGGACCCGAGGATCTCGCGCAGCACGCTTTCCGGGCGCTTGCCGCTCAGCGCCAGCTCGGTCTCGCCGATGAGTGTGGCCAACGGCGTGCGCATCTCGTGCGCCACATCGGCGTTAAAGCCTTCCATCTGCACATAGGCCCGCTCCACCCGTTGCAGCACCGCGTTGAACTGGTGCACCAGGGGCCGGATCTCTTCGGCCTGATGGCTTTCGTCCAGGCGCTCGCCGATGCGGTCGGGGGACAGACGCGCTGCCTGCCGGCCGAGCTCGTCGACGGGCGCCATCGCTCGCCGCACCAGCAGCGTGCCGATCGCGGACACCACAATGGCGCCGGCCAGCGCGCAGGCGAACAATGTCCACGCCAGCGCCGCCCGCAGATGCAGGTCGGACGTGATGTCCAGCACCAACTCGGCATTCATCGAGCCGCGCGGCGAGCCTGGCACCGGCAGCGTGAAACTGATGCGGCGATCATGGCCGGCGCCCGCGTCGCCGTCGTCCGGCATGCCGTACACCACCTTCTGGCCGTCCAGTTCAAGCACCAGGGAAAAGTCGGGCTTGCCGTAGAAGAAGTCGTCCAGTTTGTGCCGCAACGACGAAGAGTCGCCCTTGGCCGCGTTCTCTTCGACCAGGTGCTTGATGACTTCCATCTTCTGGGTCAGCAGCGCCTCCTGGCGGATGGACAGATTGACATTGGTGGCCCAGTAGACGACCGCGCAGATCAGCGCCAGCGCCGCAAACGTCTGGATCGCCAGCCAGCGCGACAGCCAGCGGCGCAATGACCGGGGCCGGGGCGCGGCCATCAGTCTTCCCGCACTTCCAGCACGTAGCCCATGCCGCGCACGGTGTGCACAAGCTTCTTGTCGAAGGGATCGTCGACCTTGCCGCGCAGGCGGCGCACCGCCACCTCGACCACGTTGGTGTTGCTGTTGAAATTGATGTCCCAGACCTGTTCGGCCAGTTCCAGCCGCGACAGCACTTCGCCTTGCTTGCGCATCAGCAACGCCAACAGCGTGAATTCCTTGGCGGTCAGGTCCAGCCGCGTGCCGGCCCGGTAGGCGCGCCGGCGCAGCAGGTCCAGTTCCAGGTCGCCGATGCGCAAGACGTTCTGGCCGCCCGCTTCGGCCACGTTGTGGCCGCTGCGGCGCCCAAGCGCCAACACCCGCGCCAGCAGTTCGGACAGGGCGAAAGGCTTGGCCAGATAGTCGTCGGCGCCATCGCGCAAACCTTTGACGCGGTCTTCCAGCTTGTCGCGCGCGGTCAGCATCAAGACCGGCACGCGGTCGGTCTTGCGCAATTCGTGCAGCACGGCAAAGCCGTCCATGCCCGGCAGCATCACGTCCAGCAGGATCAGGTCGTACTGGCTTTCGCGCGCCAGGTGCAGGCCGCTGACGCCGTCCATCGCCACGTCGACCACGTAGTTGTGCTCGGTCAACGCCCGGCGCAAGTACTCGGCGAGTTTCTTCTCGTCTTCAATAACCAATATTTTCATGTGGCCCCGGGATGGAAAAAGGGACGAACCGCAAAGCGACGCCACCCTATTCTACGGTTGCGGCGGCGGCCCATGGCAAATGCCGTCCTGGCGCGGCGGCGCGGGACGGCGGCGGCAAACGGGCCCGCCGCAACGCCGCGGGCGGCGCGGCGGCAGGCGCCAAGAACAGGCCAGAGGACGATCAACCGGGCGTATAGATGGCGGCCAGGCGGTCACGCTCGGCCGGCGTCATGGCTTGGACTTCGGCCAGGGCGTCGGCGCGGGTGCGCGAGGTGCCTTGCTTGGCCCAGCCCGGCTTGCCCAGGTTGCGGTACGAGAGAAACCACTGCCGCGTATCGGCCTTGGCGGTCGCCAGGTCATTGACGACCTGTGCGCGCGTCTTGCCGCCATCGGCGTGGTCCAGCGCGGTGCTGTAGCCAATTTCGGTATTGGCCGTGTGCCAGGTGTTGTTGGCGCTGGCGATGGCCGGGACAGCCAGGGCGCCGCAAAGGGAAAGCGTGGCGACGATACGGTGCTTCATAAGGATCTCCTTGGTTCGGTGACTTGCCGGGGCGGCGAAGAGCGCCGCGCCTGCACGCTTTTTGTTAAGCGGTGAAGACACTTTACGGAGTCGACCTCGTCAATTCGCCGACATGCTGATTACGAATTGGTAATGCGCGAAAACCTTACGGAAATGTCATTTTTCTGTCGAGGATCTGACGAGGCCCGTTGGATAAAGTGCCCGCAACTGCCTGCCTCAGCCCGAGTCCGCGGCGCTCTTCCCTTGGTTGACCCCATGCGCTTATCCCTCCTGCCGCTTGTCCTGGCGGCCACCTTCGCCGCTACCCCGGCGTGGAGCCAACCCGGCCCCGCGCCGCTCTCGGCACCTCCGTCCACTTCGTTCCTGGCAGCCGAGTCCGCGCAAGTGGCGCCTGCCTCCTCATCGGCCGCGCGGCGGGCGACGCCTTCGCCAACGCTGACGCTGGAACAGGCGTTGGCCACTGCCTACGAACGCAGCCCGCTGCTGGCCGCCGCCCGCAACGAGGCCGCCGCCAGCGAGGGCCAGGTCACGCAGGCCGGCGTGATTCCGAACCCCAGCATTGATGTCGGCATCGACGACAACCGCCGCAGCACGCGCACCACCTCGGCCATGCTGAGCGTGCCGGTGGAACTGGGCGGCAAGCGCGGGGCGCGCATCAAGGCCGCGGGTCTGGCGCGCGACATCGCCCAACGCGATCTGGCGACGGCGCGCGCCGACCTGCGCGCCGCGGTGGTCGCCGCCTTTTTCGAGGCGGCGGTGGCGCAAGAGACCGTGCGCGTCGCGCAGGGCACGATCGAGATCGCACAGAATGCCTTGCACCTGGCCGACCGACGCGTCGCCGCCGGCAAGGCTGCGCCCTTGGAAAGCAGCAAGGCCCGCGTCCAATTGGCCAACTCGCGCATCGAGGCGCGCGCCGCCGACGCCGCGCTGACCGCCGCCCGCCGCAAACTGGGACAGCTATGGGGCGCGCCGGAACCGGATTTCGTGCAAGTTGGCGCCGACCTGCAGGCGTTGCCCCAACGGGGCGCCATCGATGATCTGCGGGCCGCGCTGGCCACGTCGCCGCGCATGGATGCCGGCCGCCTGGCGGTGGAAATGGGCCGCGCCCAGCTGGAAGTGGAAAAGAGCAAGCGCTACCCCGACATCACGCTCAGCGCGGGCATGGCACGCGACAACGAGCAGGGCCGGAACAAGGCGCAGTTCGGCGTGGCGATTCCCCTGCCGTTGTTCGACCGCAATCAGGGCAACGTCTACTCCGCCACCATGCAGTCGTACAAGGCGCAAGACCTGTACCGCGAGCTGGAATCGCGCCTGCTGTCCGACCTGCTGCAGTCCGTCTCGCAGTTCGACCTGGCGGTGGGCTCGGTGCGCGAATACCGCGCCACCGTGCTGCCTGGCGCCGCCGAAGCCTACGACAGCGCACGCAAGGGCTTCGAGGCTGGCAAGGTCAGCTTCCTGGAGGTGCTGGACGCGCAGCGCACCTTGTCGCAAGGAAACATCGGTTACCTGACTGTCCTGGCCGGCGCCTATCAGGCCTCGGCGGACATTGACCGCATTCTCGGACGTTGAACCTCGTACACCCCATGACCCAGCCCAACGCGCGTTTCCTCTTTTCCCGTCCGGCGCTTGCCGCCGCCCTGTCCGCCTGCCTGTTGGCGGCGGTCCTGCCCGGCGCGGCCCGTGCCGACGGCGCCGCGCCCGCCGAAGAGCACGGCCACGAATCCGCCGAAAAAGGTCCGCGCGGCGGCGCCTTGACCCGTGCCGGCGCCAACAGCGTCGAACTGCTGCTGGTGGAAGCCGACGGCCGCTCCACACTGCGGCTCTGGAGCGCCGCCGGCGCGCAGCCCGTGGCTGCCGCCGGCATGACCGTCAAGGCCACCGTGACACGCCCCAACGGCGACGTGCAAACACTGACCTTCAAGCCGGATCAGGAAGGCCTGGTCAGTACCCAGTCCATCGACGAGCCGCATTTCTTCGAGATCGAGGCCGAAGTGTCCTGGCCCGGGCTGGCCCAGCCCATCACCGCGGCGCTGGATCGCGACGAAGGCAAGATTGCGCTGAACGCCGAACAAATCAAGGTCGCCGGTATCCAGGTCGCACCGGCCGCGCCCGCACGGCTGGAGACCTCGTCGCAATTTCCGGGCGAGATCAAATTCAACGCCGACCGCACCGCCCACGTGGTACCGCGCCTGGCGGGCGTGGTACAGGAGGTCTCAGCGGACCTGGGCCAACAGGTCAAGAAAGGCGACCTGCTGGCGGCCCTGTCGAGCACGGCGCTGTCCGAAATGCGCAGCGAATGGCTGGCCGCCAGCAAGCGGCGCGACCTGGCCGCCGCCACGCACCAGCGGGAATTGCGGCTGTGGCGCGAGAAGGTGTCGGCGGAACAGGACTACCAGCAGGCCCGCACGGCGCTGCAGGAAGCGCAGATCGCGGTGCAGAACGCGGAACAGAAACTGGCCGCCATCGGTGCGTCGCCGCAGTCCAAGGACCTGAGCCGGCTGGAGATCCGGGCGCCGTTTGATGGCGTGGTGGTCGAAAAACACATTGCCCTGGGCGAAGCGCTGGCGGACACCGCCAGCATCTTCACGCTGTCCGATCTACGCACGGTGTGGGCCGAGTTCGTGATCGCGCCCAAGGACCTGCAGGACGTGCGGGTCGGCGAAGCGGCCAGCGTCGCGTCGGCGGCTTTCTCGGGGCGCGCGCTGGGCAAGGTGTCGTACATCGGTTCGCTGCTCGGGCAGCAGACCCGCACGGCCACCGCCCGCGTCACGCTGGACAACCCCGACATGGCCTGGCGACCGGGCCTGTTCGTCTCGGTGAACGTGGTGGTCAGTAGCGCCGACGCGCCGGTAGCAGTGGCCGCGGATGCGGTCCAGACCCTGGAGAACCAATCCGTGGTGTTCATCGAGGTGCCGGGCGGCTACCTGGCGCAGCCGGTCAAGCTGGGCAAGGCCTCGGGCGAACAGGTCGAAGTGCTGTCGGGCCTGGCGCCCGGCGTGCGCTACGTGTCGCAGAACGCCTTCGTGCTGAAGGCCGAGCTGGGCAAGGCCAGCGCCAGCCACGCGCACTGAGCCGGAGCCACCAGACATGTTCGAACGCCTGATCCGCTTCGCCATCGAGCAACGATGGCTAGTCCTTTTCCTGACCCTGGGCGTCGCCGCCATCGGGGTCTACAACTATTCCCGGCTGGCGATCGATGCCGTGCCGGACATCACCAACGTGCAGGTGCAGATCAACGTCGGCGCGCCGGGCTATTCGCCGTTGGAAACCGAACAGCGCATCACCTATCCCATCGAAACCGTCATGGCCGGCCTGCCGGGCCTGCAACAGACGCGTTCGCTGTCGCGCTACGGGCTGTCGCAGGTGACCGTGATTTTCAAGGACGGCACCGACATCTACTTCGCGCGCCAACTGGTCAACCAGCGGCTGCAAGAAGCCAAGGAAAGCCTGCCCGAAGGCGTCACCCCGACGATGGGGCCGATTTCCACCGGCCTGGGCGAGATCTACCTGTGGACGGTGGAGGCAGAGCCCGGTGCCAAGAAGGAAGACGGCTCGGCCTACACGCCCACCGATCTGCGCGAGATCCAGGACTGGGTCATCAAGCCGCAGCTACGCAACATCCCTGGCGTGACCGAGATCAATTCGATCGGCGGCTTCGCCAAGGAATACCAGGTGGCGCCCGACACCGAGCGGCTGGCCTCCTACGGCCTGTCGCTGACCGACATCATCACGGCGCTGGACCGCAACAACGCCAACGTCGGCGCCGGCTACATCGAGCGCAAGGGCGAGCAGTACCTGATCCGCGCGCCGGGCCAGGTGCGTTCCATCGACGACATCCGCGACGTGGTGCTGACCGCCGTCGACGGCCAGGCCATCCGCATCCGCGACGTGGCCGACGTCAGCATCGGCCGCGAACTGCGCACCGGCGCCGCCACCGACAACGGCCAGGAAGTGGTGCTGGGCACGGTGTTCATGCTGATCGGCGAAAACAGCCGCTCGGTGTCGCAGGCGGTGTCGGCGCGCATCGACGCCATCAACAAGACCCTGCCGCCCGGCATCAAGGCCGTCACCGTGTACGACCGCAGCAACCTGATCGACAAGGCCATCGCCACGGTCAAGAAAAACCTGCTGGAAGGCGCGACCCTGGTGATCGTGATTCTGTTCCTGTTCCTGGGCAACATCCGCGCCGCGCTGATCACCGCCATGGTGATCCCGCTGTCGATGCTGTTCACCTTCACCGGCATGGTCACCTACAAGGTCAGCGCCAACCTGATGAGCCTGGGCGCGCTGGACTTCGGCATCATCGTCGATGGCGCGGTGGTGATCGTCGAGAACTGCGTGCGGCGCCTGAGCCACGCCCAGACGCATCATGGCAGGCCCTTGACCCGCAGCGAGCGCTTCCACGAGGTGTTCGCCGCGGCGCGCGAGGCGCGGCGTCCGCTGTTGTTCGGCCAGCTGATCATCATGGTGGTGTACCTGCCGATCTTCGCGCTGAGCGGCGTCGAGGGGCGCATGTTTCATCCGATGGCGCTGACCGTGGTGCTGGCGCTGCTGGGCGCGATGATCCTGTCGGTCACGTTCGTGCCGGCCGCGGTAGCGCTGTTCATCGGCAAGAAGGTCTCGGAAAAAGAGAACCGGCTGATGAGCTGGGCCAAGCGTCGCTACGAGCCGCTGCTGGACCTGGCCCTGCGTCGCACGCCGCTCGTACTGGGCGCCGCAACCCTGTTCGTGGTGCTGTGCGGCGTGATCGCGTCGCGCATGGGCAGCGAGTTCATTCCCAACCTGAACGAGGGCGACATCGCCATCCAGGCGCTGCGTATTCCGGGCACCAGCCTGTCGCAGTCGCTGGAGATGCAAAAGCAGCTGGAGACCCGCCTGAAGGCCAAGTTCCCCGAGATCGAGCGGGTGTTCGCCCGCACCGGCACCGCCGAGATCGCATCCGACCCGATGCCGCCGAACATCTCCGACGGCTACATCATGCTCAAGCCCCGCGACCAGTGGCCCGAACCCCGCAAAACGCCGGCACAACTGTTGCAGGCAATCCAGGAAGAGGCCGCCCAGGTGCCGGGCAGCAACTACGAATTCTCGCAACCGATCCAGCTGCGCTTCAACGAGCTGATCTCGGGTGTGCGCAGCGACGTGGCGGTCAAGATATTCGGCGACGACAACGAGGTGCTGAACCAGTCCGCGGCCGAAGTCGCCGAGGTGCTGCAGGCCATACCCGGCGCGTCCGAGGTCAAGATCGAGCAGACCACCGGCTTGCCGGTGCTGACCGTGAACATCGACCGGGCGCGTGCCGCCCGCTACGGACTGAGCCTGGCCGATGTGCAGGACACGCTCACCATCGCGATCGGCGGGCGTGAAGCCGGCACCTTCTTCCAGGGCGACCGGCGCTTTGACATCGTGGTGCGCCTGCCGGAAGCGGTGCGCGAGAGCATCCCGGCGCTGCGCAAGCTGCCCATCGCGCTACCCAAGACCGACGCGCAGGCCCAGACCTCTTACATCCCATTGTCGGAAGTGGCCACCTTCGACCTGGCGCCGGGGCCGAACCAGATCTCGCGCGAAGACGGCAAGCGCCGCATCGTGGTCAGCGCCAACGTGCGGGGCCGCGACCTGGGCTCGTTCGTGGCCGACGCCGAAGCGGCGCTGGCGCAGAAGATCAAGGTGCCGGCCGGCTACTGGACCGCCTGGGGCGGTACCTTCGAACAACTGCAGTCCGCCGCCCAGCGCCTGCAGATCGTCGTGCCCGCGGCGCTGCTGCTGGTGTTCGGCCTGCTGTTCGCCATGTTCGGCAACATCAAGGACGGCCTGATCGTCTTCACGGGGATTCCGTTCGCGCTGACGGGCGGCGTCATCTCGCTGTGGCTGCGCGGCATTCCCCTGTCCATCACCGCCGCGGTGGGATTCATCGCGCTGTGCGGGGTGGCGGTGCTGAACGGCCTGGTGATGCTGTCTTTCATCAGTTCGCTGCGCGACGAAGGCAAGCCGCTGGACCAGGCCGTGCGCATCGGCGCGCTGACGCGCCTGCGGCCCGTCCTGATGACGGCGTTGGTCGCCTCGCTGGGCTTCGTGCCGATGGCCATTGCCACCGGCACCGGCGCCGAAGTGCAGCGGCCGCTGGCCACCGTGGTGATCGGCGGCATCATCTCGTCGACCATCCTGACGCTGCTGGTGCTGCCCGCGCTGTACCGGCTGGCCCACCGCAAGGACGCAGACGAACTGGAACTGGCCCAGGCCCCCCCCCAGGCCCAGCCCGACCCGCAACCGCCCCGGCCGGCCGCCGAGCCCACGCACATGTAGTCGACCCGAGAGCCTTCCTCATGCGTCCCCATCCCGATATTTCGTTCCTGCCACGCGTTCAAGCGCGCCCGGTGCAGATCTCCATCATCATTCCTTTCCTGAACGAGCGCGACGTGCTGCCGCTGTGCCACGAACGGCTGCGGCAGGTGCTGGACGCGCTGGGCGAATCCTGGGAAATCGTGTTCGTCGACGACGGCAGCCGCGACGGTAGCGCCGAATACCTGGCCAGCCTGATGACGTTCGAGCCGGGCTTGAAACTGGTGCGGCTCAGCCGCAACTTCGGCAAAGAGGCCGCCATGACCGCCGGCATCCGCCACGCGGCGGGCGCCGCCGTCATCCTGCTGGACGCCGACCTGCAGGACCCGCCCGAGTTGATCCCGGAGATGGTGCGGGCCTGGCGCGAGGGCGCCGACGTGGTCGGCATGCGGCGGCGCAGCCGGGCCGGCGAAAGCTGGGCCAAGCGCGCCTCGGCCTACGCCTACTACCGGCTGCTGAGCCGCCTGAGCCGGGCCGAGATTCCGCCCGACACGGGCGACTTCCGCCTGATGAGCCGGCGCGCGGTCGACGCGCTGCTGCAGTTGCCCGAACGCTGCCGCTACATGAAAGGGCTGTACGCATGGATCGGCATGCCCACCCGCTTCATCGACTACGACCGAGCGCCAAGGGCCGCCGGCACCACCAAGTGGAACTACTTCGCGTTGCTGCGCCTGGCAATGGAAGGCATCACCTCGTTCTCGACCGCGCCGCTGCGCTGGGCCACCGCCGCCGGGGCCATCGCGGCGCTGCTGGGCGCGCTGTTCGGCGTGGTCATCATCGGCAAGACCCTGCTCTTTGGCGACGCGGTGGACGGCTATCCGTCGCTGATGGCCATGATCACGTTCCTGAGCGGCATCCAGCTGATCACCATCGGGTTGCTGGGCGAGTACGTGGGCAAGACCTATATGGAAACCAAGCAGCGACCGGTCTACCTGGTGCGCGACGTGCAGCACAGCGCGGCGGCAGCCCTATCGGTGGCCGATACCGGTAAGGCGACGCATGCGGTTAACTACTAAAGGCCTGCTGTGGGGCCTGGGCGCCATCCTGGCTGCACGCCTGTTCGCCATGGCGCTGATGCCCTTCGCGGACACGTCCGAGCCGCGCTACGCCGAAATCGCACGCTTGATGGCCGTATCGGGCGACTGGATCACCCCATGGTTCGAGCCCGGCGTGCCGTTCTGGGGCAAGCCGCCGCTGGCATTCTGGGCGCCGGCGCTATCCATCCGGCTGTTCGGCCTGTCCGAGTTCGCGGTACGCCTGCCGTCTTGGCTGGCGATGCTGGGCGTGCTGGCACTGGTCCACGCCTGCGGCCGGCAGCTGCATGGCGAGCAGGCCGCGCGCTGGGCCACGCTGATATTCGCCACCATGCTGCTGCCGTTCGCCAGCGCCGGCGCGGTCCTGACCGATCCGTTCCTGGCGTTGGGCATGACGCTGTCGATGGTGTCGTTCCTGCTCGCGCCTACCGACCCGCGGCCGCTGTGGCGCTACGGATTCTTTGTCGGCCTGGCCATCGGCCTGCTGGCCAAGGGGCCGCTGGCGCTGGTGCTGGTGGCTGGCGCGGTCGTGCCGTGGATGCTCTGGCACCGCAATGCGCGCACTTACCTGCGAGCGTTGCCCTGGGCCGGCGGCGCCGCCCTGATGCTGCTCCTGGCGCTGCCCTGGTACGTCGCCGCTGAAATCAAGACGCCCGGCTTTTTCCAGTACTTCATCGTCGGCGAGCATGTCTTGCGCTTCATCGACCCCGGGTGGCAGGGCGACCGTTACGGCTCGGCCCACCAGCGCCCCTACGGCAGCATCTGGCTGGACTGGCTGCTGGCGACGCTGCCCTGGGGGTTGGCTTGGCTCGGCATGGCGCTGTGGCCGTGCAAACACGCGCCGCTACGCCAACGCGTCATCGCGGCGGTCCGTGACCCCGCCCAGACCTACCTGCTGGCCTGGGCGCTGGTCACGCCAGTCTTCTTCACGCTATCCGGCAACATCCTCTGGACCTATGTGCTGCCAGCGCTGCCGCCGGTGGCGCTGGCCGTCGGCCGGCGAGTCAGCAGTTGGCAGGGCGTGCGGCGGCGTCGCTGGCTGGCGGCCGCCTTGCTGCTGACACCCGCCGCGGCGCTGACGCTGAGCGTACTGGCCTGGGCCGAGCCCACACGCTACAAGACGGAAAAGCAGTTGGTGCAACAGGCCGGCCTCGCCATGCGGGACGGCGAGAAGCTGTACTTCGTGGGCAGCCGGCCGTTCTCGGCGCGCTACTACTCGCAGGGCGCGGCCGGGCTGGTCAGCCCCCAAGCGCTGGACAGCGTCTTGCCCAAGGCCGGCGAACGGGTGTTCCTGGCGGTGCCCAGGAATCAAGCCGCGGCGTTGCTCGCGTCCTGGCAGGGCATCGTCACGCCCCTGTACGCCAGCCGCCGGTATGCGCTGTTGAAGGTGGAGAGCGCCGCGCCGGCGGCTGCACCCGCGCCAACACCGTGATATACCTGTGCCGCGCGCGGCGCCCGCTTGCGGGACCCGCGCCCCGTACACCAGGAGCCCGCATGTCCACCACCGCCACCTTGAATGCCGCCGCTGCGGCGCCTCGCCGCATGACCGCACCGGCGTTCCGCGCGCGCAAGCGTGCCGAACCCCTGGTCATGCTGACCGCCTATACCGCGCGCATGGCCGAGCTGCTGGACCCGCACTGCGACGCCCTGCTGGTGGGCGACAGCCTGGCCCAGACCATCTACGGCCTGCCGTCCACCGTGCCGGTCACGCTGGACATGATGATCGCGCACGGCGCCGCCGTGGTGCGTGGCTCGCGCCAGGCGCTGGTGGTGGTCGACATGCCTTTCGGCAGCTACGAAGAAAGCCCCGAGCAGGCCTTTCGGTCGGCCGCCCGCGTGATGAAGGAAACCGGCGCCGGCGCCATCAAGCTGGAAGGCGGCCAGGCCATGGCGCCCACCATCGCCTATCTGTCGGCGCGCGGCATTCCCGTCATGGCCCATATCGGCCTGACGCCGCAGGCGGTCAATATCCTGGGCGGCTACGGCGCGCGCGGTCGGGGCGAGGCCGAATACGCCCGCATCGCCGCCGACGCGGCTGCGGTGGCCGACGCCGGCGCCTTCTCGGTGGTGATCGAAGGCGTGGTCGAGCCGTTGGCGCTGGCCATTACCCACGCCATCGCGTGCCCCACCATTGGCATCGGCGCGTCCGCCCAGTGCGACGGCCAGGTGCTGGTGGTGGACGACATGCTGGGCATGTTCGAGCGTACCGCGCGCTTCGTCAAACGCTACGACAGCCTGGCCGACCGCATCCAGGCCGCCGCGCTCGGCTACGCCGACGACGTGCGCGCCCGCCGTTTTCCCCAAGCAGAACACCTGTACGGCTAGGCCCAGGAAAGGCGTAACAAGGCCCCGGCCGCGTTTATCGCTAGAATCAAGGCATGCCTTTGCCCTGCGTAACCGCCCCATGACTGCCTCCCGCCACGACTCTCCCCAGCTGCAGGACGCCATTGCGGACGCGATCAGCACCGCCACGCGCGGCGCGGGCCGCGTCAACATCCTGGTCGCCGGCAAGACGGGTGTGGGCAAAAGCACCCTGCTCAACGCCATATTCCGCGGCGACCTGGCCAAGACCGGCGCGGGCAAGCCCGTCACGCAGACGACGCAGGAATTCTCGCGTCCCGGCCATCCGCTGACCATCATCGACACCCGCGGCCTGGAAGTCGGCGACTACGCGCGTTCGCGTCAGCAGTTGGCTGACCTGATCCGCGAGCGCTCGGCCGCGGACGACCAGGACCGGCACCTGCATGTTGCCTGGCTCTGCATCCAGGACAGCAGCCACCGCGTCGAAGACGCCGAAATCGAACTGTGCGCGCTACTGGCCGATGCCGGCATCCCGGTCATCGTGGTGCTTACCAAGGCGCGCAAGAACAGCCCCTTCCTGGATGAAGCCCGCAATCTCCTGCCGCGAGCCCGGCAGGTGGTGGCGGTGCGTGCGCTGCCCGAGCGCATCGAAGAGCTGGACGCCGATCTGCCGCCGATGGGGCTGGACGCCCTGATCGAAGCCACCGCGCAATACATCCCGGAATCGCAGCAGCGGGCTTACGCCAACGCGCTGTCGACCCGCAACAAGAAGGCCCTGGACGTAAAAAAAAAGCGGGCTGAGATAGAGGTAAACATCGCGGCCGGACTGGCCGCGTCCGCCGCCGCCGCGCCCATTCCGTTCTCGGACGCCGTGGCGCTGGTGCCGATTCAGGTCGGCATGATCGCCAAGATCGGCATTACCTTCGGCATGGAGCTGAACACGGCTGCCATCAGCACCCTGGTCACGTCCACGCTGGGCGCGTCCGCGGCCACGCTGGTCGGCCGCTCGGTGGTGTCGGGCCTGCTCAAATTCATCCCCGGCGCGGGCAGCGCAATCGGTGGCACCATCGCCGCCACCACCGCCGGCGCCATCACCAAGCTGTTGGGCAACGCGTATATCGCGGTCCTGTACGACTTTTGCCAGAAGCATCCGGGCCAGGACATCGACATCGCCATGATCGCGCAGGCCCTTAAGCAGCGCGTGAAACTCTAGCCCGCGCAACGCTTTCGGCTGATTGTGGGCCGGCGGCGCAATGATTCGACTTATTGCGCCAAGATTGGCAAGGATTCGCCTTTTCGCACGGCGCCGGTAAATAATCGCCCCGGCGCGACGTAAACGTAGTGCCGCGAATCCCGCAACGCCCCCCAATCCAATGATCATCGACAACTCCGACGTCATGTACCGGCACCTCGTGCAGGGTGTCATCGACTACGCCATCTACATGCTCAACCCCGACGGCACGGTCGCCAACTGGAACGCCGGCGCCGAACGCGCCAAGGGCTATACGCGGGATGAAATCGTGGGGCGGCACTTCTCGTGCTTCTACAGCGCTACGGATCAGGCGTCCGGCCTGCCTGGCAAAGGCCTGGAGATCGCCCGCACCCAAGGCCGCTTCGAGGCCGAAGGGTGGCGCATGCGCAAAGACGGCACGCCCTTCTGGGCCCATGTGGTGATCGACGCGATCCACGACGATACCGGTTCCTTGATGGGCTTTGCCAAGATCACGCGCGACTGCACCGAACGGCGCGAACGCGAACTGCAATTGCTGCACGCCAAGGAACTGGCCGAGCGCTACAACAGTGAACTGACCTCGCTGTCCAGCTTCCTGGAAGCGGTGGTGTCTCACATTCCCTCTTGCGTACTCGTGCTGGACGCCGTGTCGCGCCGCATCCTGCTCGTCAACCGCCAGGCCGAAGCCGCGTTTGGCGGCGCCCGCGAGCAGATGCAGGGCAAGACCGTGCAGCAATGCCTGCCGCCCGGCGTGCATGAATTCTTCGACCGCCTGACCAACGACGCCTTGCGCTCGGACGGTGCGCTGCGCGAAGCAGGCCAGGAGGAACTGGCCACGCCGCGCGGCCCGCGCACGTTGCGCAGCAAAACGCTGGTGTTCCACAGCAACGATCCGCGCTCGCGCTACGTGCTGCTGATCGCCGACGACATCACGGACGAAAACGCCGCACACGCCCAGGTGCGCTACATGGCGCACCACGACACGCTGACCGGCATCCCCAACCGTCGCTTGTTCCGCGAACAGCTGCTGAAAGCGCTGAACCCCAGCCACCCCGAGCGCACGGCCGCCGTGCTGTGCCTGGACCTGGACAATTTCAAGAGCGTCAACGACACGCTGGGTCACCAGTACGGCGATGAACTGCTGCGCCAACTGGCCCGGCGCCTGGCCAAGAACCTGCGAGAGCAGGACACCCTGGCGCGCCTGGGCGGCGACGAATTCGCGGTGGTGCTGCCCGGTATCGAAAGAACCGATGATTTGCGCCAGATGGGACAACGCCTGATCGACGCGGTGCGCGAGCCCTTCCAGGTGGATGGCCATACCGTGCCGGTCAGCGTCAGCATCGGCATCGCCACCGCCAGTGCGCAGGAATGCGCCGCCGACCACCTGCTGCGCTATGCCGACATGGCGCTCTACGAAGCCAAGCGCAACGGCCGCAACTGCCTGGCGTTCTTCAAGCCCGAAATGGAAGCCGCCGCGCTCAAGCGCCACGAAATGGAAATGGACCTGCGCCAGGCGATCTTGTCGCAGCAGTTGCACCTGCATTACCAACCCATCAAGGACATCAGCCACATACGCACGGTGGGGCGTGAAGCGCTGATGCGCTGGCAGCACCCCGTCAAAGGGCTGATCATGCCCAACGACTTCATTCCCATCGCCGAGGAAACCGGCCTGATCCACGAACTGGGCGCGTTCACGCTGCACGAAGCCTGCCGCGAGGCCATGACCTGGGAGCCACACGAAACCGTGGCGGTGAACCTGTCTGCCACCCAGTTCACCAACAATGCGCTGGTATCGCTGGTGGAATCAGCCCTGGCGACCTCGGGCTTGATGGCCAACCGGCTGGAATTGGAAATCACCGAATCCGTGCTGCTGGCCAATTCCGAGGCCAACCTGAACACGTTGAACCGGCTCAAGCAATTGGGCGTGAAGGTGGCGTTGGATGACTTCGGCACGGGCTACTCGTCGTTGGGCTATCTGCGCAGCTTCGAGTTCGACAAGATCAAGATCGACAAGTCGTTCACGCAGGATGTTGAATCCAGCAAAGAGGCGCTGGCCATCATCCGCGCCATCAATGGCATCGGCCGCAGCCTGGATATCCCGACCACGGCCGAGGGCGTCGAAACCGCGGCCCAGCTCGAACGGCTGACGCAGGAAGGGTGCTCGCATTTCCAGGGATATCTGCTGGGGCGGCCCGTGTCGCACGAGCCGCCTGAACCGCCCAAGTCGTCAGGGACACCCTAGGGACCTGGATTCAGGCGCGGCGCTCGCTAGTCCTTGAGCAGCGCCTGACTGGCCCGGGCCGCGACCTGCGCGGCGGCCTGGCGGCCGCGCACCAGTTCGAACAGGTTCTTCGGATCGGCCAGGCGCGGCGCCACTTCGACGCGTGCGCCGATGCCATGCCTGACCGCGCTGTCACGCAGCCAGCGCAGAGCCGAGAAGTCCTCCAGCGCGAAACCCACCGAATCGAACACGGTGATCTCGCTTTCGGTGCGACGGCCGGCGCTTTGCCCCGTCAGCACGCGCCACAGCTCGGTCACCGCGAAATCAGCCGGCATCTGCTGCAGATCCCCTTCAATGCGGGTCTGCGGTTCGTATTCCACGAATACCGAACCGGCGCGCAGCACATCCGCGTGCAGTTCCGTCTTGCCCGGGCAGTCGCCGCCCACGGCGTTGATATGCATGCCCGGCTCGATCATGTCGGCCGTCAGGATGGTGGCGTAGGCCTTGTCGGCCGTCACGGTGGTCACGACGTCCACGCCCTTGACCGCAGCGGCGGTGCTGTCGAAACGTCGCAGGCGCAGGCCGGACACGTTGGCCAGATTGCGTTCCAGCTTGTCGGTTGCGGCCGGATCCACGTCGTACAGGTGCAGCGTGTCGATGCCCAGGATGTGATGGAACGCCAGCGCCTGGAATTCGCTCTGCGCGCCGTTACCGACCAGCGCCATGGTGCGCGAAGCGGGGCGAGCCAGGGCGCGGGCGGCCAGCGCCGACGTGGCGGCCGTGCGCAATGCGGTGGTCAGTGTCAGTTCGCTGATCAACAGCGGTTCGCCGCTATGGACCTGCGCCAGGGCGCCAAAGGCCATCACGGTGCTCAGGCCGGCCAGCGGATTGCCCGGATGGCCGTTGACGTACTTGAAGCTGTACAGATCGCTGTCGGCGGTGGGCATCAGTTCAATCACGCCGGTTGCCGAATGGCTGGCCACGCGGGCGCTCTTGTCGAACTCCTGCCAGCGCAGGAAATCAGCCAGCAGATAGTCCAGCAGATCTTCGAATACCTTGCGCGGGCCCTGCGCGGCCACGATCTTCGCAACGTCGGTGGTGGTGAGCAGTGTCGTCATTATTTTCCCCTGTTGTATCGGTAGGGAAATTCTGGCCGATGGGCAGGTCAATGCCTAGCGCCCACTTTCCACACAAAACGGCAGGAACCTGCCATTGTGGCAACGGCCAATGCCACTTGTCGCAAATCCGCAGCCGCGGCCAAGCCGAACCCAAGCTTATCGGCCCTGGAAAGGCCTGACGCACGCCCTGCCGCGTTATGTGGGGTCGATTCCAGTCGCTGCGCTGCCTGTGCGCAGCTCGGTCGGCAGGTACTCGCGCATGACCTCGATGAATCGCCGCAGTCGGGCCGGTTGCAGCCGCGAGGGTGCATAGACCAGGTATACCGGCAACGGCGCGGCCCGCCATGCCGGCGCCAGTTGCACCAGTTGGCCGCTGGCCAATTCATCGCGCACGGCCCACGCCGACGCGATGCCCGCCCCCAGGCCCAGCACCGCCGCCTTGCGCAACGCGTACAGGCCGTCGGTGGACAGGCGCGGCTGGATGCCAAAGCGCACCACCTCGCCAGTTTGCGCATGGGTCAGGCAAACCTCGTCGCGGTAGAAGGTGCGCAACGCCAGCCAGGGCAGGCGCGCCAGCTCCGACGGGTGCTGCGGCACGGGACCGCCGCCCAGCAGCGACGGCGCCGCCATGACGCTGCGCGGCACTTCGCCCAACTTGAGCGCCACCACGGACGGATCCGACACGGGCCCGACCTTGATCGCGCAATCGATGTTTTCCGCCACGAAATCCGGTACCCGGTCATGCAGCAACCACTCGACACGCATGCCCGGATACTGCTGCAAGTATTTGGCCAGGGGTTCGATGAACTGGTTCTGGCCGAAGGCGTGCGGCGCCACCACGCGCAGCGTGCCCGCCAGTTCTTCACCGGCGCCGCGCACGTCGCTCTCGAACGATTGCCACGTCGCCAGCAACGCCTTGGCCCGCTCATAGCAGCGCTGGCCGTCTTCGGTCAGCCGGATGGCGTGGGTCGAGCGCTGCAGCAGGCGCACGCCCAAGGTGCGTTCCAGCAATTGCAGGCGGCGACTGACCGTAGGCTGGGTGCCGCCCAACTGCAACGCGGCGGCCGACAGGCTGCCGGCCTCGACGATGCGCACGAAGGTTTCGACCAACAACATGCGGTCGGTGCCGGTGGCAGTCGCCAGGGTGGGGGGCAGGGCGGGCTTGGTCATACGCCTATCGTATAACGGATCTACCCTGGCAACGGCTACCAAACGGCGTCCCGAGCGCTCAGAATCTGCCCCATCCGCACTTGCAGTGCGTCATTTCGAACGGATTCCCTCATGTCCCCCGACCCTCGCGCTCATCCCGCACCGCAAGACCTTTCGGCCCGTCTGGTCCTACTACTGGCCCTCGGCGCCGGTCTGGCTGTCGCGTCCCTGTATTACAACCAGCCCATGCTGGGCATTCTGGGCGCCGACCTGCACGCCAGCGCCGCAGAACTGGGTTGGATTCCCACGTTGACCCAGCTCGGTTATGCGTTTGGCATATTGACGTTGGCGCCGCTGGGCGACCGCTACAACCGCAAGCGCATCGTGCTGATGAAAGTCGGCGCCCTGAGTGCGGCCTTGCTGCTGGCCGCCGTGGCGCCTTCTGCCGGCGTACTGTTGGCCGCCAGTTTCACCATCGGACTATCGGCGACCTTGGCGCAGGACATCGTGCCCGCCGCCGCCACGCTGGCGCCCCCGGCCCACCGCGGCCGCATCGTCGGTACCGTGATGACGGGCCTGCTGCTGGGGATCCTGCTGTCACGCGTGATCAGCGGCGTGGTGGCGGAACAGTTTGGCTGGCGCGCCATGTTCCTGGCGGCCGCCATCTCGATCCTGGCCCTGGGCGCCGCCCTGTGGCGCGGCCTGCCCGCGTTCGCCCCGACCACGCAACTGCCCTACGCCGAACTGCTGCGTTCGCTGGGCCGGCTGTGGCGCCAACACGGCGAGTTACGCCGGGCCGCCATCGCGCAGGGCCTCTTGTCGCTGGGCTTCAGCGCCTTCTGGTCGACGCTCGCCGTAATGCTGCACGGTGCGCCGTTCCACCTGGGTTCGGCGGCGGCCGGCGCGTTCGGCCTGGCCGGCGCCGCCGGTGCACTGGCTGCCCCCTTGGCCGGGCGCTACGCCGATCGGCGCGGCCCCAACGCCGTCAGTCGCCTGGGCGCCGCGCTGACCGCGGTGTCGTTCGCGGTCATGGCGCTGCTGCCACTGCTGTCCCCCCAATCCGGCCTGTGGCTGCTCGCGGCCGCCACCATCGGTTTCGACCTCGGCATCCAGGTGGCGCTGATCGCCCACCAGAGCATCGTCTACGGCATCGACCCTGCCGCCCGCAGCCGGCTCAACGCCGTGCTGATGGTCAGTGTGTTCATCGGCATGGCCGCCGGCGGCGCGCTGGGTAGCCTGGCGCTGGCGAACTGGGGCTGGATGGGTGTGACCTTGGTGGCGACAGCGGCAGCAACCGGCGCGCTGTTGCTACGCGTGTTGCCAGGCCGGCTGCGCATCCGCCGTCGCGCAGGCTGCCCGGCATGACGCGGGTCTGACAGGATGACGGCCTGATATCGCGCAGTAAAAAAGGGCCGGTCATCAGCGCCGTTGCAATGCGGCGTTGATGACCGGCCCCTGCCTTCGTATGAACGGAATCAGGCGTCCGCGTCAGGCTGATTGATCTGCGATCCGTCGATGATCTCCGCCACCAGCACCGTGCCGGGTCCGTGCAGGAAATATTCCGATTCCAACGGTTCGCGCAGCTTCATATAGCTGGTTTCGCCGATCTGCATCGTGTGCCCGGCGGCCAGTTCGGCGCCGCTTTCCAGCAGGTAGGCCATGATGTTGTTGAACATGCCCGAATACTGCTCGCCCTGGTGGTGGCCATCGGCCAGCGCGGCAAAGTCCGGCAGTCCGAAGGCATCGCCGCCATAGGTGCGCATCCATACGCCCTGCGTGCCTTCGACCTCGTACTTCACGAAGCCGCAGTACAGCATGGTCAGCGGCAGCGAGCGCAGCAGGTCCAGGCTCTCGTCCCCCATTGATTCGCGCGTGAACACGCCGGCCGGCAGCGAAGTGTGCGCATGCTCGTTCAGCACCGCCACGGCATTGAAGTCCGTCAGCGCGCCGGCCACGGCGGCCAGCGCCACGTATTGCTCCAGCACGTCTTCTTCAAAGCCCGCGTAATACAGCAGCACGTTGCTGACGTGGGCGCGCACCTGCGCCTTGACCTCGGCCGGGTAGTGCGCCGGCGCCACGCAGGCTTCGATCGACGCTTGCGGATAGGGCGCATTGAAGCCCACCAGGCGCACGATGTGCTTGCCCCAGCCGACCATGGCCAGCAGCTCGGGCATGTCAGGTTCGATCTCGGCGCGGGCCTGGCGCATGTCCGGGTGGTAGGCGCGCAACGCGGCCGTCAACGCGTCCGCCTTGAGCGCCAGCGGCGCGCTGAACACGACTTGCAGGCTGAGCGGATCCTCGATGGCGGGATTGGCCGTCAGGGCGGTGGCAACGGCTGCCTCGGGCGATTCATTACGGCCGAAAAAGCGGGAGATGAGACTCATGGTGGGGAGCGGACCAGTCCGGGGAAACCGGGGATGCTATCAAGCCCGGGCGACAGGCTGGCCGCCCATGTGCAACAAAACCCCGCCACGCGAAACCGGACGTTAAATCTCGCAGGGGATCGGTCGCGGCGCTACTTCAACTCGCGCGTCGCGCCGATCACGCGCAGGGTCGGCATCAACTGGCGCCACGCATCCTTGGGAATCGATTCGGGCCGCTTCAGTTCCGCCGCGGCCGGGTCATCCAGCAGCTCGCCCTTGCAGGCGAACACGATGCTGTTGGTCATGTCGTCATCCACTACTTCGAACATCGACGAGCCAAACGATTCCCGCACCCGGTCCAGGTATTGGCGATGATCCGGATGGTTCAAGTGGAAATTGATCACCAGGATGCCGTCGTCGCGCAGGGCCTCGTAGCAATTCGCGTAGAAATCGGCCGAGCATAGCGCGTCGGGAATGCCTGCGTCACCGAAACCATCCAGGAGCAGCACGTCGGCCGCGTCCTGCAACCCCCGCAGGTGATCGGCCGCATCGGCCTGGACCACCTGGAAGCGGGCATCGTCGCGCGGCACCAGGAAGGCGTCGCGCAGCGCGATGACCCCGGGGTCGATCTCCACCACCTCGATGCGCGACCGCGCCAGGTAGCGATAGCAGAATTTGGCCAGCGAACCACCGCCCAGCCCCACCATCAGGATGTCGGCCGGCGCCGGGGTGAACAGCACAAAGCCCATCATCATCCGTGTGTACTCAAGGTCCAGCGCATCCGGATTGAGCGTGGACATGCGGCTCTGGATGACTTTTTCCGAGAAATGCAGGCTCCGGGTGGTGCCGGATTCCTGCACGAAGGGCGGGGCGGACGAGGCGGGAGCCCCGGACGGCGAGGGTGCGTCGGACGGGGACGGGGAAGGATCTCGATGGGACATGGGGACAGAAGATACCACCGCCGATTATCGGGCGGATGACTCCCCTTATTTTTAAAGAAAACCAAGCGGGCTGCCGTACATAAGTCATCACTCCGCCTTCGCGGGTACGCCGGCCTGTCCGGCAGCCTTTACCCGGGGCGCCTCACGCTCTTTGCCTCACCGGAACGTCACATGAACGCCAACCTGGACACGGATAGCTCTCTTTCGCAGACCGCCCCGCGCACGGCGGACCCGCGCGCTGCTGCCGTCAAACGCGACGCCCAGCGCGACGCCGACGCCGATACCGCCGCCGAGCAAGACAAAGAGCAGCCGCCCAAGGACCTCCCCACGTCGTTTCGCGTGGTGTTGAGCGACGACGCGCTGGAACGCGCCGCCAAGGCGCGCAAGGCCCTCGCTCAATTGACGGCCACCGCGGCCCAATCGCGACAGGATCAGGCACGCAGCCGCGTCGAGCAGATCAAGCAACGCATCGAGATGCTCAAGAAGATGCTGATGCTGCTGGGCAAGGCGGCAGCCAAATCCATCCTGATCGAATTGCGCCAACTGGCCGGCGAACTCGGCCAGGCCGCCGCGGCGTTGAAGGACGGCGGCAGCGTAGCCACCGCGGGCGCCGCCGTGGGCCCGACCACCGCCCCCGTGGTGCACGCCGGGGCCGCTACGGGTTTGGCCGGTGCGATGCCAGGCGGCGAGGGCGGGCTGTTGGCGTCGCCCGCAGCCGCAACGCCGACCGCCGCGCGCGCATTGGCGGCCTATGCCGCCGGCGGAGCCGCTACCAACGGCGGCAGCGGGGCCAGCGCATCCAGCGGCGCAAGCGCGACCGATGCCGGCGCCGCCACGGACGGCGCCAAGGCCGCCCGCGACGCGGCCGCCACGTCGGTCGATGCCGCCTTGAACACGTCCGCTCCTGGCGACGCCGACAAAGCCGATGGCGACCCGGACAAACCGTCGACATCCGCCACCGAATCCCGCCAAGAACACCAGATCGCCGAGAAGCGCCGCCAGGACGACGCCCAGTCTGTCCGCGACGCCATCCGCGCCTTGAAGGAACTGCTGGCCATGGTCAAACGCAAGCTGCAGCAAAAGGACGGCCAGGCCCAGAAGCAGGCCGCCGATGTCCAGCAAGCGCTGGCCCAGGCCGAGCGGGCAGCCCAGTCGCTGGACGGCGGCACGGCTGGCGGCATCATGGCAGGCGCGTCGGTGTCGGTATCGGCCTGACCCGCTACGCCTTGAACGTGATCCACGGCTTGAGCCTTGCGACCGCCTTGATCAGCCCGGCCTGTTCCTGAGCTTGCAAGACAGGGCCTATCGGCTTGTAGGCATGCGGCGCCTCTTCGATCCGACGCTCTTCGCGCAAGGTCACGCACTGCCAGGTGCCGGGCGATGACTCATGCCGCGTCCGGCGCACTTCCTGCCTGCGCATGCTGCGGCCCGCGCCATGGCTGCAAGACCATAGCCACTCCGCATTGCCCAAACCGCTGGCCACGAAGCTGAAATCCCCCATCGAACCAGGAATCAGCGCCAGGTCGCCGGCGCGGGCCGGCGTGGCCCCCTTGCGGTGGATATTCAGGCCTTGTTCCCGCAGCACGACGTTATGCGGCACGTCCACGACCAGGCGCGACCGCATCCCGCCGATCGTGGCGTCCAGTTCCTGGCGCACCATCTCGCCCAGCACCATCCGGTTCGCCCAGGCATAGCGGGCCGCCGTACCCATGGCTTGCAGATACTCATCGGCCAACGCGCCGGCCAGCCCATACAGCTTGCTGTCCGGATGCTTCAGGCCCTTGGGCCACTCGGCACGCGCACGATCCATCCAGCGGGCGCCCACATGAAAGCCCACGTCGCGCGAACCGGTATGGATCATGACGACGACGTCGCCCTTGACCAGGCCGGCCGCATAGGCCGCATGCCGGTCCAGCACCTCGTCAACGATCTGCAATTCGACGAAATGGTTGCCACCACCCGTGGTGCCCAGCCCCGGGTCACGTATCGTCTCGCGGCCATCCACCATGCCTTGCGGCGCGTAGCGGGCGGCGCTGTCGAAATCCGACAGGCTGACGCATTGCGCAAGCTCGGCGTGAAGCTGATCGCGCCGCGTGCATGCCCACAAGCCTTCGGACGTCAGGCGATCGAGAAAGGCGTCCGGGCTGTCATCGAACAGCGCCTTGAATGCCTTGCTGGGAACCGGCACATTGCGGCCGTTCTCCAACAACACGCGGGTCAGCCTGCGGATCAGTTCCCCCTTGAAGGGCGTGACCGCCGCGTGCGTCAGGCCAGTGGTCAGCAACCGCATGCCGCAGTTGATATCCGTACCGACCGCCGCCGGAATGACAAAACCGCCATCCGTGGCTACCACGGTGCCTACCGGCGCAATGCTGCCCGGATGGAAGTCCGGCGTCGCGCAAGCCTTGCAGACGCCGTGGCCGGCATCGGGCGAACGCACCGACGCGAAGGCAAGCAGTTGATGTACGGCCTTTTCCTCAAGGGGAAGCGCCGCGGGGAGAAGAACAGACGCTTGCGCCTGTTCATTGCTCAGGTGGTACACGCCGTCTTGGTGTTCCACCTGGATGCCCTGCCGTTTCAGGGCTGATTTCAAACGGGAAATATTCTTCACTTTCGCTGCCATCAAACAGGTACAGAGATGCCTCCGTGTTCCGGAAGGCGTTGTACCCCCAGCAGCAGCGCCAGGAGGAGGCCGAAGTGTACAGACGGTTGCTGATCTGCGCGAGAGACGCGCGGTGGCGCGTTGCGAGGCCGCAACGCGCCCACTCTACCGACGATCGCGACGGTCCTGGAGCGGACAGGCCGCCAAACGTCGTCGCCGCTACCCCAGCGCGTCGATCCGCCGCAGCGCCCGCGCGCCCGCCTGGGCGACCTGGGCATGCGGATGCGCCTGGCACAGCGCCGCAACCTGCCGCAGCGCGCGCGACGGCCGCTTCGCGATTGCCAGCGCCACGGACTCGCCCAGATAGAAGTCCTCGTCCCGCGCCAGCGTTTCCAGCAGCGCCAGGTCATGCAGGTCCAGTGACGGGATCAACGCCGTCACCACGTCCACGCCGGTTTCTTCTTGCAGCAGCTGTCGGATCAAGTCCCCCAGCGCCTGCTGATCGCCCGCCAGCGGCGAGCGTTCCGGATGCAGGTCGGACAGGTCCACTTCCTGTGCGCCCGCCTCGCGCGCCGCCTCGATGAAACCCGCCAAGGAATCGAACACCACGCGGCTGTCGCCGTCATGGGTCAGGTACAGCACGCAGCCCGCCAAAGGCGCCCGGTCCAGCAGCAGATGGTGGTTGCTGGTGTCCGGGTCGTCCAACACCTGGCCTTGCAACGCGTCCACGACGGGATGTCCGCTCAGGTCCTCGGTCAGCGCCGCAGCGGCATCCCGTGGCAACAGACCCAGCCCCGCAAAGGCCGGGGAATCGATCACAGCGAAATACGCATCCAGGGTCACGGCGGCAGTCCTCTCGTGGAATAGACGCCATTTAACCCTACGCGGCGCCGCACCCCGTAGGTGAAAAACCTAAGTGACACCCTTTGCCGCCTTCTCTTATAAAGTCCATATTGTGAACAATTGACCACATAAAGGACAACGATGCCATTAGACAGCCGTGATGAGCAGCCCCTGATGCCGTACCAGTACCCCAATCCGTCCGACGCCCTGCCCGAGATCGTGGTGTCCAGCGCAATCCCCGACGACGAGCGCGTCTGGGTGCCGCAGGCAGAAAACGTCTGGTTCCGTCCGCTCTGTCTGAACGCCAGCCAGGGCTACTGGACCAACCTGCTGCGCGTGCGCAAGACCGGCGTGCTCAGCCGCCACCGCCATCCGCAAGCGGTGCACGGCTTCGTGCTCAAGGGCCGCTGGCGCTATCTGGAACACGACTGGGAAGCCACCGAAGGCAGCTACGTGTTCGAGCCGCCCGGCGAAACCCACACGCTGTACGTGCCGCCCGATGTCGAGGAAATGATCACGTTCTTCCAGGTCAATGGCGTCATGTACTACACCGACCCGTGGGGCAAGGGCATGGGCTACGAAGACGTCTTCACCAAGATCGACATGTGCCGCAAGCACTACGAGGCCGTCGGCCTGGGCGTCGACTACGTGCAGCAGTTCATCCGATGACGGCGGCGGCGGACACCCGGGCCCGCTACGACTTCAATGGCCACGTCGCGGTGGTGACGGGTGGTGCGGCAGGCATCGGCGCGGACATCGTCCGGTACTTGCAAGACAGCGGCGCCACCACCGTGGCCTGGGATCTGGCGCCCTGTACCAACGGGCCGGCGGCGCAGAGCCTGCAGGTCGATGTCACGGACCCGATCAGCGTCGACGCCGCCACGCGCCAGGTCGTCGAGCAATATGGCCGCATCGATGCCCTGGTCAACAGCGCCGGCTTTGCCGGATCTACCGTGCCGCTGGACGCCTACGACCCCGACGAATGGCGACGCATCATCGAAGTGAACCTGGTGGGCATCTTCCAGGTCTGCCGCGCCGTGGTGCCGCTGATGCGCGCCGCGCAGCACGGCCGCATCGTCAACATCGCGTCCCTGGCCGGCAAGGAAGGCACGCCCAACGCGTCCGCCTACAGCGCCGCCAAAGCCGGCGTGATCGCACTGACCAAATCACTGGGCAAGGAACTGGCGGGCAGCGGCGTGCTCGCCAACGCGGTGGCGCCGGCAGCCGTCAATACCCGCCTGCTCGAACAGATGGACCCCAGCCACGTGGCCGCCATGATCGCCAAGAGCCCGCTGCGCCGACTGGGCGAGCCGCGCGAGGTGACGGAACTGGTCGCCTGGCTTTGCTCGGCCTCGTGCAGCTTCAACACCGGCGCGGTATTCGACCTGTCGGGGGGACGCGCTACCTACTGACTGCAGGACCGGCGCAGCCCGCTTGCGCGGCGCGGCGACACACATACAAAAACCCAAGGAGACAAGCATGAACCCTCGCACTACTGCCGCGCTTGCGCGGTGCATGATCGGCGCCGCGCTGGGCCTGGCCGCGGTCGGCGCCCAAGCCCAGGGCACCGCCTACCCCGCGCGCGCCATCGAACTGGTGGTGCCGTTCGCCGCCGGCGGCGGCACCGACGCCATGGCCCGCGCCTTTGCCGACGCGGCCCGCAACCACCTGCCGCAAGCCGTGGTGGTGCTGAACAAGCCCGGTGCGTCCGGCGGCATCGGCTTTGCCGAAGTAGCTGGCGCGCGGCCCGACGGCTACAAGTTGGGGCTGGTCACGGCGGACCTGGCCATCATTCCGCACCTGGGCATCAGCAAGACCACCTACGACAAATTCGTGCCCGTGGCGCAACTGAACGCCGATCCGTCCGCCATCACGGTGCGTGCGGACTCGCCGCTCACCACCATCGAGAGCTTCATCGACGCCGCCAAGAAGGACAAAGCCGGCCTGCAGATCGGCAACGCCGGCACCGGCTCGATCTGGCACCTGGCCACCGCCGCCTTCGAAGACAAGATCGGCGCCAAGTTCAACCACATCCCCTTCAACGGCGCCAACCCCGCCGTGCTGGCGCTGCTGGGAGGCCATATCGACGCCGTCGCGGTCAGCCCCGCCGAAGTCGCGGTCTATGTGGCGGCTGGCAAGCTGAAGATGCTGGCCGTCATGGCGGACCAGCGCGTGCCAGGTTTTGACAACGTGCCGACGCTGAAGGAACGTAATATCGACCTGTCCATCGGCACCTGGCGCGGCATTGCCGCGCCGCTGGGCACGCCGCCGCAGATCATCGCGCAGCTGCAATCCGCAGCCGCCAAGATCGCGCAGGAACCGGCATTTAGGCAGACCCTGGAAAAGCAGAACCTGGGCTACCGCTATGCCGACTCCGCCGGCTTCGAGGCCACCATGCGGCGCGACGACGCGACCTTCAAGGCGCTGATCGACAAGCTGGCGCTGCGCCAGCAATAACCCGGCGGATCACGCCGACCCCCGGGGCGCGGCCCGTCCGCGCCCCGCACTTTGGAGAAAAAAATGGATCTGGGCATACAAGGCAAATCGGCGCTGGTGTGCGGCGCCAGCAAGGGCCTGGGCTTGGGCTGCGCGTTGGCGCTGGTGCGAGAAGGCGTCAACGTGCTGATTGTGGCGCGCGGCGCCGATGCCTTGCAGGCAGCCGAACAGAAGCTGGCGCAGGCCGCCACCCATGGCGCGCAGGTACGCGCCGTCGCCGCCGACATCACCACGGACGAGGGCCGGGCGGCCGTATTCGGTGTACAGCGCGATTTCGACATCGTGGTTACCAACGCTGGCGGCCCGCCGCCGGGCGATTTCCGCGACTGGGACCGCGAGGCCTGGATCAAGGCGGTTGATGCCAACATGCTTACGCCGATCGAACTGATCAAAGCCACCGTCGACGCCATGGCCGAGCGTGGCTTTGGCCGCATCGTCAACATCACCTCCAGCTCCGTCAAAGCGCCGATCGACGTACTGGGCCTGTCCAACGGCGCGCGCAGCGGCCTGACCGGCTTTGTCGCCGGCGTCGCCCGCAGCAGCCTGGCCGCACGCGGCGTCACTCTCAACAACCTGCTGCCCGGCGCCTTCGCCACCGACCGCCTGCACGCCACGCTGGCTGCGACCGCCGCCAAGACGGGCCGCGACGCCGACGCGCTGCGCCAAGCGCGGCAGCAAGCCATTCCCGCCGGCCGCTTTGGCAACGCCGAAGAATTCGGCGCCATCTGCGCTTTCCTTTGCAGCACGCAAGCCGCCTACATCACGGGACAGAACCTGCTGGCCGACGGCGGCGCGTATCCCGGCACCTACTGAACCCCCATGACCTATCAACCCGATCTCTTCCAAGGCAAGACCGCGCTGGTCACCGGCGCCACCCAAGGCATCGGCGCTGCCATCGCCAATCAGCTGCGCGAACTGGGCGCCACCGTCATCGCCACCGGCCTGGACGCGGGCGACGGCTCGCTGGCGTCGGGTGTGCGGGTGGAACTGGCCGATTCCAGCAAGCAGCAGGACGTCGACCGCCTGTTCGCCACACTGGACCGCCTGGACATCCTGGTGAACTGCGCCGGCATCATCCGCCGCAACGCCGAACACGATCTGGACGTGTTCGAGCAGGTGCTGGCGGTGAACCTGACGGGCACCATGCGCACCTGCGCCGCTGCCCGGCCCTTGCTGGCCAAGCACGGCGGCGTCATCGTCAATACCGCATCCATGTTGAGTTTCTTCGGCGGCGCCTTGGTGCCGGCGTATTCAGCCAGCAAGGGCGGCGTGGCGCAGTTGACCAAGTCGCTGGCGCTGGCCTATGCAGCCGAGAATATCCGGGTGAACGCCGTGGCGCCTGGGTGGATCGCCACCCCGCTGACGCAGGCGCTACAGGACGATCCGGCGCGTTCCGGCCCGATCCTGCAACGCACCGCATTGGGACGCTGGGGGCAGCCGGCGGACGTGGCCCGCGCGGCGGTGTTTCTTTGCTCGCCTGCGGCCGGTTTCATCACCGGCCATATCCTGCCGGTCGACGGCGGTTATCTGGCGGGGTAACGCACGCCAAGCCTCGGCATGGCCGGACTCGGCACATGCGGCCTCAAGGCGCCTCGGCGCTGTACGAGGCCGGCGTGTCCTGCAACAGCCGCGAGATCGAGCGGCAGGCGTCCAGCAACGGCGCCACGTACTTGCGCTGCACGTCCTCTTCCTGGCGGAACAGCAGCGTGCTGACACTGATGCAGGCCACCGGCGCGCCCAGCTTGCCGAAAATCGGCGCGCCGAAACAGCGGATGCCCGCCTCCTGCTCTTCGTCGTCGATGGCCCAGCCGCGTTCGCGGTAGACATCCAACTGAGCGCGCAGCGCGGCCGCATCGGTCAGCGTCTGCGGCGTGAAGATCTTCCAGGGCTGCGGAAGCTCTTGCAGCAGCTGCTCGCGCGGCGCCTCGTCCAGAAATGCCAGATAGGCCTTGCCGACCGAGCTGGAATGCATTGCCACACTGGTGCCCACGCGCGAAGTCATGCGCACTGCCTTCGGGCTTTCCAGCTTTTCGATATAGACCATCTGTTCGGCGTTCGGTACCGCCAGGTGCACCGTTTCACCCGTGATGTCGCGCAGCCGCGTCAGGTCGGCCATGGCCAACAGGCGCAGGTCCGACCGTTTCCAGCTGCGGTTGGCCAGTTGGATCAGCCGGGGACCCAGTTCCAGCCGGCCCGACACCACGCTCTCGGACAGCAGGCCTTCGGCGATCAGCGCATACACCGTCCGGTACACCGTGGGGCGCGGGTAGCCCGACACCTTGCACAGCTCGGCCACGGTCATCGCCGCGTCGCTGTCCGCTACCAGCTGCAGCAGATGCACGAACTTGGAGAACGCGGCGGTGCCCGCCACCTGGGCGGCGGCGGGCAGCACCGGAGGATCGCGCTGCGGCACTTACTCGACCGTCACGCTCTTGGCCAGGTTGCGCGGCTTATCCACATCCGTGCCACGCGCGCATGCCGTGTGATACGACAGCAGTTGCAGCGGAATCGTGTGCAGAATCGGCGACAGCTTGCCGTAGTTCTCCGGCATGCGGATCACGTGCATGCCATCGGCGCTTTGGATCTTGCTGTCGGCATCGGCAAACACATACAGCTCGCCGCCACGCGCACGCACTTCCTGCATGTTGGACTTCAGCTTTTCCAGCAGCTCGTCCTTGGGCGCGATGGTGACGACGGGCATGTGCTCGGTCACCAGGGCCAGCGGGCCGTGCTTGAGTTCACCGGCCGGGTAGGCTTCGGCGTGGATGTAGCTGATTTCCTTGAGCTTGAGCGCGCCTTCCAGCGCGATCGGGTAGTGCATGCCGCGGCCCAGGAACAGCGCGTTTTCCTTCGAGGCGAAACGGTCGGCCCAGGCCATGATCTGCGGTTCCAGCGCCAGCACCGAGCCGATGGCCACGGGCAGGTGGCGCAGCGCCTTCAGGTGCTCGGCCTCCTGCTCGTCGGTCAGGCGGCCGCGCACTTGCGCCAGCGCCAGCGTCAAGAGGAACAGCGCGGTCAGCTGCGTGGTGAAGGCCTTGGTCGAGGCCACGCCGATTTCGACGCCGGCGCGGGTGATGTACGACAGCTTGCACTCGCGCACCATGGCGCTGGTGGACACGTTGCAGATGGTCAGCGTGTTTTCCATGCCCAGCGAACGGGCATGCTTCAACGCGGCCAAGGTGTCGGCGGTTTCGCCCGACTGCGAAATCGTCACCACCAGCGAACGCGGGTTCGGCACGCTGTCGCGATAACGGTATTCGCTGGCAATTTCCACGGCCACCGGAATCTTGGCGATGGACTCGATCCAGTACTTGGCGGTCAGGCCGGCGTAGTAGCTGGTGCCGCAAGCCAGGATCAGCAGGGAATCGATGTCCTTGAAGATCTTGTAGGCGTCGTCGCCGAACAGCTCGGGCGTAATCGCTTCGATGTCCTGCAGCGTGTCACCCACGGCGCGCGGCTGCTCGAAGATTTCCTTCTGCATGTAGTGGCGGTACGGGCCCAGTTCGGCGGCGCCGGTGTGCACGTGCACCGTGTGCACTTCGCGGTCGACGTTCTTGCCGTTGGCGTCCACGATCCAGACGCGCGACAGCTGCAGATCGACCACATCACCGTCTTCCAGATAGATGATCTGGTCGGTGGTGCCGGCCAGCGCCAGCGCGTCGGAGGCCAGGAAGTTCTCGTTCTGGCCCACGCCCACCACCAGGGGCGAACCCTGGCGTGCGCCGACCACGCGATGCGGCTCGTCGCGGCAGAACACGGCGATGGCGTAAGCGCCATGCAGGCGACGCACGGCGTTTTGCACGGCCTCGAACAGGTCGCCGGTGTACAGGTGGTTGACCAGGTGCGCGATCACTTCGGTGTCGGTCTGGCTTTCGAACACATAACCCACGGCCTGCAGCTCGGCGCGCAGTTCGTCGTGGTTTTCGATGATGCCGTTGTGAACCAGCGCGATGCGCGGCTCTTCGTTGCCCAGGCGCGAAAAGTGCGGGTGGGCGTTGTGCGTGGCCGGCACGCCGTGCGTGGCCCAGCGGGTGTGGGCGATGCCGGTGAAACCTTGCACCTTGTCCTGCGCGACCTGTTCGGCCAGCTCGGCCACGCGCTGGGTGCTGCGCGTGCGGCGCAGGTGGCCGTCGGCGTAGACGGCGACGCCGCAGGAGTCATAGCCGCGGTATTCCAGCCGCTTCAGGCCTTCGACCAGGATCGGGGTGATGTCGCGCTGGGCGACGGCGCCAACAATGCCGCACATAGGAGAGACTCCTGAAAGTTCGAGTACGGAACGCATTGTGCGCGTCCCGCCAAGAAATTTGATTTCTTTATCTGGTCATATTTGACAGTTTATTCGCTTACATATTTGTGATTAAATAATATTTCACTAATCATGCATTCATGAATTAATCATGCAAAACCAGCCGGTCACCCTGCCTGAGTTGGACGATCTGGACCTGCGCATCCTGGAACAGTTGCAAGACGACAACTCGCTGACCAACCAGGAACTGGCCGCGCGCGTGCACGCCTCGCCGCCGACCTGCCTGCGACGGGTGCGGCGCCTGGTGGAAGAAGGCGTGATTGCGCGCCAGGTGGCCATCCTGGCGCCCGACAAGCTGGGCAGCACGCTGACGGCCATCGTCGAGATCACGCTGGACGTGCAGGCGGCCGAAAGCCTGGACGCCTTCGAACGGATCATGCTGGCCGAACCGGCGGTGCTGCAGTGCTACCGCGTGTCGCCGGGACCGGATTTCGTGGTGATCGCGCAGGTCAAGGACATGCCGGCCTATCACGCGCTGGCGCACCGCGCCTTCACCGCGCACGCCAACGTGCGCAACGTGCGCACGTTCTTCTCGGTGCACCGCGCCAAGTTCGAGACCCGCATCGACGTGCGCGGGTAAGCACCGCGGCCGGAGCGCACGACGCAGCTAGCGCGCCGCCAGCAGCCGCTCGAACTGCGCCAGATAACGATTGCCCATCTTCTGCACGTCGTGCTCGTCGCGCACGTACTGATACGCGCGCTCGGTGATCTCCTGGCGGAACGCGGCATCATCCAGGCAACGCGCCATGCCCTGGGCCATGGCATGGAAATCGGCCACCGCGCACAGCACGCCGCGCCCGTCGGCCAGGCTTTCCTTCAAGCCGCCAGCGTCGGTGGACACCACCGGCACGCGTTGCAGGAAGGCGTCCAGCACGCTGCTGCCCAGCGCCTCTTCCTCGGAGCTCATGACGAACACGTCGAGGATGCTGTAGAAATCCTCGACGCCCTTGCGAAAGCCCGCGAAACGGTAGACGTCCTCGACCCCCAGCGCCCGCGCCTCGTCGCGCGCCTGCTGTTCCCGGTCACCGCCGGCGCCGAAGTGCAGGAAGACGAAATCGCGCCGCGTCTTCGCCAGTTCGGCCACCGCCCGCACCAGCGTCACCGGATCCTTGTCGCGGATCAGCGCGGCCGACGTGGCCATGACCTTCTTGCCTTCCAGGCCAAATTCGCGCACCAGCGCGGCGACGTTTTCCTGGTTGATCCGGTGCGGCTCGACCGCGCTGCGGATGATGACCGGATCCAGCCCCAGGCGACGCGGTTCGCTCGCGGCCATGTCGCTGATGGCCACGAACAGGTCGGTGTGGCGCCACTTGTAGCCGGTCTTCCATTCCTCGTTGGGCTTGACCACGAACGAAGTGCGGCGCGAGAACGCCACCGGGCGGCGGTGCAGCCACTTGGTCAGCACCGCCCAGGTGATGGTGTTGGCGGTCTGGGCGTGGATGATGTCGTAGCCGCTGCCCGCGCGCGCCAGGAATGCCAGCTGCGCCGGCACGTTGCGGACGGGGTGCGCCACGAAACCTTCCTGGCGCACGCGTTCGGCCAGCGGGCCGCCCTCGCGGCACAGCACTTCGACCTGGTGGCCGGCATTGCGGAACGCGCGCATGCAGTACAGCGTCTGGCGTTCGCCGCCGCGCCAACCCTTTTCGAAGTTGAGCTGCAGGATCTTCATGCGCGGCCGATGCCCGAATACTCGAAGCCCTGGGCGCGCACGTCGGCCGGCGTGTAGAGATTGCGGCCGTCGATGATCAGCGGCGTCTTGAGCAAGGCCTTGACGCGGTCGAAGTCGGGCGCGCGGAAGACCTTCCATTCGGTGGCGATCAGCAGCGCGTCGGCGCCGTCCAGCGCGTCGTACATGTCAGCGGCGAAGCTCACGCCCGGTTGGCCCACCAGCACGCGGGCAGCCTCGTGCATGGCCACCGGGTCGTAGGCGCGCACGGTGGCGCCGCGGCGGGTCAGCTCGGCAATGACGGTCAGGCTGGGGGCCTCGCGCATGTCGTCGGTATTGGGCTTGAACGACAAGCCCCACAACGCGACCTTGCGGCCGTGCAGGTCTTCGCCATAGCGCTCCACCAGCTTTTCCGACAAACGGAACTTCTGCGCGTGGTTGGCGGCCTCGGCTGCTTCAATCACGCGCATCGGCAGGGAATGCTCGCCGGCGGTGTTGACCAGCGCCTGCACATCCTTGGGGAAGCACGAACCGCCGTAGCCCGCGCCGGGGTACAGGAAGTGGTAGCCAATGCGCGGATCGGCGCCGATGCCGCGGCGCACCTGTTCGATGTCGGCGCCCAGCACCTCTGCCAGGTTGGCCATCTCGTTCATGAACGAGATGCGGGTGGCCAGCATCGCGTTGGCGGCGTACTTGGTCAGCTCGGCCGAGCGCACATCCATCACCATCAGGCGGTCGTGGGTGCGTTGGAACGGCTCGTAGATGCGGCGCATGACGCTGACGGTGTAGTCGTCGTCGGCGCCGACGATGACCCGGTCCGGGCTCATGAAGTCGTTGATCGCCGCGCCTTC
>JBEBOQ010000044.1:0-38572 GCA_040396375.1 Achromobacter xylosoxidans | reverse complement strand
TATCGTGCTGACGCTGGTCGCCGCCAAGCTGCTGATGCTGCCGTGGCTCAAGCTCGTTGGCGCGTTGCTGCTGGTGTACATCGGCGTGACGCTGCTGTTGCCGGAAGGCGAAGACGAGGGCGACGGCAAGAAACACGGCAACCTGCTGACCGCAATCCGCACTATCATGATTGCCGACTTGGTCATGAGCCTGGACAACGTGGTGGCCGTCGCTGCCGCTGCCATGGGCGATACGACCTTGCTGGTGTTGGGCCTGGCCATCAGTATTCCGCTGGTCATCTTCGGCAGCACGCTGCTTCTGAAGGTCATCGAACGCTTTCCGGTCATCGTCTGGGTGGGCGCGGCGCTGCTGGGTTTCATCGCAGGCGAACTGCTGGTGGGCGATCCGGCCCTGCAGGAACCCGTGGCGCGCATCGACGCCGCCCTGGGTGTGACGCAGCACAGTTTTGCGCTGATGTCGGGCGCGCTGGGCGCGGTGCTGGTGCTGGCAATCGGCAAAGTTTTGCTGATGCGCCAGAAAGCTGACTGAAAGCTGAATTATACTAATACGTTGTACTGAATGATCTCGCCGCGCGCCTCGCGCGGCGAGCTGGCCGGCTCGGGACCGGCCATTCTTTTCATAATGCCTTCGGGGGTTCATAGTGCTTGAGTTTTTCCAGACGCTGAGTTGGGCAGCGGTATTCCAGATCATCCTCATCGACATCCTGCTCGGCGGCGACAACGCGGTCGTGATCGCGCTGGCTTGTCGCAACCTGGCGCCCAAGCAACGCATGCAGGGCATCCTGTGGGGCACCGCCGGCGCCATCCTGCTGCGCGTGGTCCTGATCGCCTTCGCGCTGACCCTGCTGTCGATCCCGTTCCTGAAGGTGGTGGGCGGCGCGTTGCTGGTGTGGATCGGCGTCAAGCTGCTGATCCCCGAAGACGACGCCCATGGCAACGTGAAGGGCGGGACGTCCATCATCAGCGCCATCAAGACCATCATCATCGCGGACTTCGTGATGAGCCTGGACAACGTCATCGCCATTGCCGGCGCTGCCCAGAACGCCCACGCCGATCACCAGATCGGCCTGGTGATCTTCGGCCTGATCGTGAGCGTGCCCATCATCATCTGGGGCAGCACGCTGGTCCTGAAGCTGATCGACCGCTACCCGCTGGTGGTGACCTTCGGCGCGGCGTTGCTGGGCTGGATCGCGGGCGGCATGCTGGTTACGGACGTGTTTGTCGAAAGTCAATTCGGCGTCCAGCCCACTGCGGTTAAAATCGGCGTAGAAATCTTCGGCGCCTTGCTCGTTGTTGTCCTTGGACGGTGGCTGGCAAGCCGCAAAACCGCTTCCAAGGAATCAGCACATGAGTCTGCGTAGATCCACCGATCCCCAGCAATCCGAATCGGGCCTGAGCCTTCTTCAGGGCCTGTTCGTGCTGGCCATCCTCGGGGTGGTCGCGACGGTCATCGTTTCCAATTTCGTTTGATGCCGTCTCGTGTCTCTACCGCAACGCCTGGTCATCGCGACCCGCGCCAGCCGGCTTGCCCTGTGGCAAGCCGAGCATGTGCGCGACCGGCTGCGCACGCTGTACCCGGCGTGCGCGGTTGAGCTTCTCACCCTGACGACCCGAGGCGACCAGATCCTCGACCGCACCCTCTCCAAGGTGGGTGGCAAGGGACTCTTCGTCAAGGAACTCGAAACCGCCTTGCTCGACGGCCGCGCCGATCTGGCCGTGCATTGCCTGAAGGACATGCCGGTCGACATGCAGGCCCCGTTCGAGCTGTGCGCGGTGCTCGATCGCGCCGATCCGCGCGACGCCTTCGTCTCCAATAGCTATGCCACGCTGGCCGACCTGCCGGCCGGCGCGGTGGTGGGCACCTCCAGCCTGCGCCGCGAGTCCCAGATTCGCGCGCGTTTTCCGCAACTGGTGGTGAAACCGCTACGCGGCAACCTGGACACCCGGCTGGGCAAGCTCGATCGCGGCGAATACGACGCCATCGTGCTGGCCGCCGCCGGCCTGAACCGGCTGGGCCTGACCGACCGCATCCGCTGCCTGCTCGATCCGGCAGATTGCCTGCCGGCGGCCGGGCAGGGCGCGCTGACCATCGAGATCCGCGACGACCGCGACGATCTGCGCGCCTGGCTGGCCCCGCTGAACGACGAGCAGGCCACCTTGTGCTCGCTTGCCGAGCGCGCGGTGTCGCGGCGCCTGGGCGGCTCCTGTCAGGTGCCGCTGGCGGCCTACGCCGAGATCTCGGGCGACAGCCTGACACTGCGTGGCCTGGTGGCTTCGCCCGACGGCACACGCATCTTGCATGCCCAACGCACCGGCCCGGTGGCGCAGGCGCAGGCCATCGGCGACGCGGTCGCCGCCGAGCTGTTCGATGCCGGCGCGCAGGCCATTCTCGACGAGCTGCTGCAAGACGCCGAACCCGACTGATGGACAAGGCCGCCGCCGCTCAAGCGCCGCGCGTGGCCGTCCTGACGCGGCCTGCCGGCCGCAACGAGGCGCTGGCCAGCCGTCTGGCCAGCGTCGGCTGGACGCCCTGTGTCCTGCCCGCACTCGACATCCACCCGTTGCCCACGCCGGCCAAGGACCTGCCTCGACCTGCCGACTACGACATGGTCGTGTTCGTCAGCGGCAACGCCGCCCGGCACTACCTGGACCAACTGGCCCAAACCGATGGCCTGGCGCCTTGGCCCGCCGGGGTCGTGGCCGCCACGGTCGGTCCGGCCAGCGCCGCCGGCCTGTTCGCACTGCCTGGTTTTGGCGTGAATACAACAGTTCTGCATCCCGGGGAACAGGCCGTCAGCCATGATTCCGAAGCCCTCTGGGAGGTGCTTTGCGGGCTGCCGCGGCTGCCGTCGCGGGTGCTGCTCGTGCGGGGCACGCAGGGCAGGGACTGGTTGGGCGACCAATTGCAGGCGCATGGCGTTGCCGTGACCCGTCATGCGGCCTATCAGCGCTGTCCGGCGCACTGGGACGAAACCCAGCTCGCGCCCCTGAAGCGCTGGGCTGCCGACGGCATTCGGCCCACCTGGCTGATCACCAGCGGGGAAGGCGCGGACGCCGTGCGCGACGCGCTGCAAGCCGTCGGGCTGGCCCCATGGTGGGCGGGCTGCGGCTTTGTCCTGACGCATCCTTCGCTGGCGCGGCGCGTGCCGCAGCCCGCGCATGGCGCGGCTTCGCAAGCAATGGTAAAAATCTGCTTGCCCAACGACGAGTCGATTTTCCAGGCTTTTGTTGCTGCTTGATTCGTTGCTTCGGACTGACACCGAATACAATCGCGTCATGACAGACAAGACTCCCGCTACCGATCCGGCCGTTCACCCGGCCGCCCCGGGCGCCAGCGCGCCCGCATCGGCCCCGGCCGATTCCGTCAAGGCCCGTCCGGCCAAGCGCGGCAGTGGCCCCCTGGTCACCGCCCTGATCATCGTCATCCTGCTGGCCGTCGGCCTGGGATACGCGCTGTGGCAACAGCGTACCCAGTTCGTCGCCGCCGGCCGCGAGGTCGCCTCGCGCCTCGATACGCTGACCGCCGACGTGGCGCAGGCGCGCAAGGACGCGCGCGAAGCGCTGGCGCTGGCGCAAGCTCAGGCCGGTCGCCTGGGCGACCTCGAAGAAAGCGTGCGCGAGACCCAGAGCCAGTACAACGCCCTGCAACAGGCCTGGCAGAACTTCAACGACAGCGCCAGCGACGAACTGCTGGCCAACGACGTTGAACGCCTGCTCACCATTGGCAGCCAGCAACTGCGCCTGGCCGGCAACGTGTCCAACGCCATCGTCGCGCTGGAAACCGCGCAATCGCGCCTCGCGCGCGCCGACCGTCCGCGCTTCTCCAGCCTGCAGCAAGCCATCAACGGCGACCTGGACCGCCTGCGCGCCGTGTCCACCGTGGACATCCCCGCCCAGTCGGCTCGCATCGAGCGCCTGACGGCCCTGGTTGGTAAGGCGCCGCTGCTGGTGCCTGACGCCGCCGCGCCCGGCATTGCCGCCGCCAGCGAGGCCCGTCCTTCGGCTCCCGCCCCGACCATCGATCCGCAAGCAGGCTTGCCGGCCGATGCCGCCTGGTGGCAGCGTTGGCGCGCCGAAGTGGCCTCCTGGCCCGGCCGCGCCGGTTCCGCGCTGGCCCACGAGCTGGGTGGCCTGATCACCATTCAACGTGTCGACGAACCCGCGGCGTTGCTGCTGTCGCCCGAACAGGCCGACCAGGTACGCGCCACGCTGCGCCAGCGCCTGCTGACCGTGCAACTGTCCATGCTGATGCGCCAGCCCGCCGTCTGGAAGAGCGAGCTCGACAACGTCGGCACCACGCTGTCCAAGTATTTCGACAACCGCTCCCCCGACACGGTCGCCGCCCAGACGCTGGCGCGCGAACTGGCGCAAACCGATATCGCGGTGCGCATGCCTGACGTCTCGGATAGCCTGAACGCCATCGCCGCCCTGCGCGCGGCGGGCTTCAAGACCAGCGACCAGGACTAAGGCCATGCGTACTTGGTTCTGGACTCTGCTGCTTGCCGTCATCGCTGTCGCGTTGGCGGTGGTGCTGCGCTCCCATTCCGGCAACGTGCTGCTGCTGGTCTGGCCGTGGCGCATCTCGATGTCGTTGACGCTCGCCGTGCTGCTGATCGTGGCGGCATTCGTCGTGCTGTACGTGGGTCTGCGGGTGCTGGCCTGGCTGCTGGCCATTCCCGACCGCGTGCGCGCATGGCGCGGCAAGCGTGCCCAGGCGCGCGATCACGAATTGCTTGAACGCGGCTGGATCGGCCTGCTGGAAGGCCGTTATTCGCACGCCGAAAAAGACCTGACCAAACTGCTCGAGCAGACCAAGGTGCAGACCCGCCGCGTGCTGGCCGCCTTGTCCGCTGCCCGCGCAGCCCACGGCTTGGGCGAATTCGACCGCCGCGACCGCTTGCTGGCCACCGCCCAGGAACAGGCCGGTACCGACCCGGGCCTGGTGGAAGCCACCGCCACGGTGTCAGCCGACATGCTGCTGGATCAAGGCCGCGCCGAACGCGCCCTGGCAGTGCTGTCGCCGCTGGCCGATGGCGGCGCCCGTCATCTGCACACCATGCGCCTGTTGCTGCGCGCACACACCGCGCTGCACCATGACGAACAGGTCTTCACGCTGGCCCGCGGCCTGTTGCGCCGCAATGCCCTGGCCCGCATCGAAGGCGATCACCTGATCGACGCCTCGGGTGCCGCGCGCCTGCGCGCTGGCGCCGCCAGCGACGCCTGGCGCGCCATCTGGAAGGACCTCAAGGCCGAAGAACGGCTGCTGCCGGACATCGCGCTGGCCGGCGCCTCCGCCTTCGAGGCGGCGGGCGAGGCCAACGAGGCCGCCAAGGTGCTGGAAGCCGCCATCGCCGTGAAATTCAATCCCGCCCTGGTGGCTGCCTACGCCCGTTGTGATGCCGGGCAGGTCTCGCGTCGCCTGGCCAAGGCCGAGACCTGGCTGCAGCAGCGTCCCACCGACCCCGATCTGCTGACCGCGCTGGGCATGCTGTGCCTGAACGGCCAGCTGTGGGGCCAGGCCGAGCGCTACCTGCTGCGCAGCCTGTCGCGCCGCAGCGACGCGCAGACGCACGCGCTGCTGGGCAGCCTGTACGACCGCCTCGATCGGCCGGCCGACGCGGTGCGCCACTGGCGCCTGGCGACGGCCGCCAGCATGGCGCTGCCGGTGCTGGCCGCGGACGCGGCGCTGCCGGCCGCGGATACCGGATCGGATCCCTACCACGTCGACGCCGAGGGCGGCTACGCGGTGGGGCTATCGGATGGCGACGCCGAGATCGGCGGCGACTATCCCGCGTTGCCGCCCGCCGTGGCGGCATCGGCGTCCGACTACGTGCTGGATCCGGATGCCCGCGCCAGCAAGGAGCAGCAGGCCCGCGCCCTGGCGCCCGAAGACGCGCCGGTCGTCGGCGGCAGCACCTCCGACATCGACGAGTATTTCGACAGCGCGCCCATTCCCGCGGCGGCTTTCGACAATCCCGTGCCGACCTATACGCCGGCCACGCCGGCCGCCCCCAAGCCGGCCGCGCCGCCCGCCGTGCCGGTGCCGACCACCAAGCCGCCGTTCAAGGACGACGGTTCGCTTTGATCCTCTTTTCAGACTGACAAGGTTCCATCATGAGTTATGACCGCGTGCCCCCCGGCAAGAAGCTGCCGGAAGACTTCAACGTCATCATCGAAATCCCCATGAACGCCGACCCGGTGAAGTACGAGGTCGACAAGGAATCGGGCGCGATCTTCGTCGACCGCTTCATGCTGACGGCCATGCACTACCCGTGCAACTACGGCTACATCCCGCAAACCCTGTCCGAAGATGGCGACCCCGCCGACGTGCTGGTGCTGACCCCGTTCCCGATCCAGATCGGCGCCGTCGTGCGCTGCCGCGCCATCGGCGTGCTGGAAATGGACGACGAGTCGGGCGGCGACGCCAAGCTGCTGGCCGTGCCGATCGAAAAGCTGTACCCCCCGTACCGCAACATCAAGTCCTACGAGGACCTGCCGGCCGAAGACACCGCCCGTATCCAGCATTTCTTCGAGCACTACAAGGACCTGGAAAAGGGCAAGTGGGTCAAGGTCAAGGGCTGGAAGGGCGTCGATGCCGCCCACGAGGAAATCACCAAGAGCGCCGAGCGCTACAACAAGGCCTGATCAGGCCTTGCCACGCCGCGCCGGTGTCGCACCGGCGGGCGTCTTCAGGCGGCGCGGCCGCGACGGCATGATGCCGATCGCCGCCGCGCCGTTGTCTTGCAGGCCCTGCAGATTCTGCGTCACCTGCGCCGCCGCGGCCTGGATGCGTTCCTGCAGCAGCGCCAGCCGCTTGGCCGGGGTGCGCGCCTCGGCGGCGATGAACACCAGGCTGCCCACCACCTTCTGGTCCGGCGTGAAGATGGCCGAACCGATCCCCATCAACCCCGGGTCGACCTCGCCGTGCGACACGCACACGCCGGCCGCGCGCAATTGCTTGAGGTTGGCGCGGAACGCATCCCAGTCCTCGCCCAGCCCGGCCTCGCGGATTTCGGCGGCATGCCACAGCATCAGGTTGCGCAGCTGGTAGGGCGGCAGGTTGGCCAGGATGGGCTTGGCGGTGGCGCCGCGGAACATCGGGAAGGGGCGGCCGCGGGCGTAGCTGGATTCGATCGAATGGTCGGTCCAGTAGCGGTCCACGCACATGACCTTGTCGCCGTAATAGCTGCACAGCATCAGGTTGGCGTTGAGTTCGTCGCCCGTGGCGCGCATGACGTCGCGCGCCGCGCGCATCAGCGGATCGTGCCGGCGCAGGTGCCGGTCCAGCTCGATGATGCGCGAGCCGAGCACGTAGGCGCCGCCCGCGGTGGGCGCCAGCAGCCCGCTTTCGGTCAGCGACTTGAGATAGCGGTAGGCGGTGGCGCGCGAGCACTCCAGATGCGCCATGACGTCCTCCTGGAAGGCGGCGGTGGTGTCGTCGCGGAAGAGGTCGAGGATGGACAACATGCGATCGGGAGTGCTCATTGCTGCTGACGCGCCTAGTGAATGTGGAAGCCGCCGTTGACGTCGACCACGATGCCGGTTGAGTAGGAGGACAGGTCCGAGGCCAGGAACAGAATGGCCTGCGCCACTTCGGCCGGAGAGCCGAAGCGTTGCAGCGGAATGCCCTGTTTGAGTTCTTGTTCCCAATTTTCGCCGAATTTGCCGAGCGTCATGTCGGTCTCGATGATGCCCGGCGCCACGCAGTTGGCGCGCACCCCGCGAGGCCCCAGTTCGCGCGCCAGCGCCTTGGTGAAACTGATCACGCCGCCCTTGGACGCGGCATAGTGCGATCCGCCCAGCAGCCCGCCGCCGCGCAATGCGGCGGTCGAGCCCAGGTTGACGATGGCGGGACCGCGTCCGCTCTCGAACAGATGGGGCAGGGCGGCGCGGGTGACGTTGTAGGTGCCGGTCAGGTTGACGTCGAGCATGCGGCGGAACTCGTCCTCGGGCAGGTCCCAGATGCGGGTCGCGGCGACGATGCCGGCGTTGTTGACCAGCAGGTCGATGCCGCCCAGCGCCTGCGCCGCCCGCGCCACGGCCTGCTCGCAGGAGGCGCCGCTCGACACGTCGCAGTGCAGGTTGACGCGGCCGCCGGCCAGCGCGGCGTCGGCGCCGGCCGGGTAGTCGCGGTCCAGCACCGCCACGCTGGCGCCCTGCGCCAGGAACTGCGCGACGATGGCCGCGCCGATGCCACGGGGGTTGGCGCCCCCCGTGACCACGGCGCGCTTGCCGGCCAGCAGTCCGAGTGAGCCGCCGCTCATGGCTTCACCAGCGCGCAGCCGCCCTGGTCCAGCGGACGGAACGCCTGTTCGGCGGGGATCTTGCGCACCAGCTTGTAGTAGTCCCAGTCGCGCTTCGATTCGGACGGTTTCTTCACCTGGAACAGGTACAGATCGCGCATCACGCGGCCATCCTCGCGAACGCGGCCGTTCTCGGTCATGAAGTCGTTGATGGGCGTTTCGTGCATCTTCTTGATCACCGCCTCGGAGCCGTCGGTGCCGGCCGCCTTGATGGCGTTCAGATAGTGCATGGCGGCGCTGTAGTTGCTGGCCTGCACCATCGAGGGCATGCGCCCGGTGCGCTTGAAGTAGCGTTCGGACCATTGCCGCGCCTTGTCGTCCTGGTCCCAGTAGAACGGCTCGACCAGGTTCAGCCCCTGCGCGTATTCCAGCCCGACGCTGCGCACGTCGACGATGCTCATGAAGAGCGCGGCCACGCGCTGCTTGCTGCCCATGATGCCGAACTCGAACGCCTGCTTGATGCTGTTGATGGTGTCGCCGCTGCCGTTGGCCAGGCCGATCACCTGGGCCTTGGAGGCCTGCGCCTGCAGCAGGAACGAGGAGAAGTCGGCGCTGGCGATGGGGTGGCGCACGCTGCCGACCACCTGTCCGCCCTTGGCCTTGACCACCGCCATGGCGTCGCGTTCGAGCGAATGGCCGAAGGCATAGTCGGAGGTGATGAAGTACCAGCTCTTGCCGCCGTCTTCCATGACGCCGTTGGCCACGCCGGTGGCGTAGGCGTAGGTGTCGTAGGTCCAGTGCATGCCGTTGGGCGAGCAGGCCTTGCCGGTCAGGTCGGCCGAGCCGGCGCTGGTGAAGATCACCACGCGCTTCATCTGGCGGGTCAGGTCCTGCACCGCCAGGGCGATGGCGGAATTGGGCACGTCCAGGATCAGGTCGACTTTTTCGTTCTCGTACCAGCGGCGCGCGATGGATACGCCGATGTCCACTTTGTTCTGGTGATCGGCCGACACGACCTCGATGGGCTTGCCCAGCACGGTGCCGCCGAAATCCTCGACGGCCATCTTCACGGCTTCGACGCCGAACTTGCCGGACAGGTCGGCCATCATGCCGGACTGGTCGCCCAGTACGCCGATCTTCACGACGTCGTCCGACACCTGGGCGTGGGCCGACAGCGAAACCGCACCCAGCGCGCAGGCGGCCAGGCAAAGCTTGAAACGGGTCTTCATGGTTTTGTCTCCTTGGGGGCTTATGTCTTGTCGCGCGCCACCCTGTGCCGGATGGTCGCGCGGATGCTGCCGGTGAGGCGCTTATTCCAGCTTCTGGCCGGCGAAGGCGTCGATGAACAGATTGGGCTTCAGAAAGAAGCTCAGCACCAGCGCGCCGTGCGGCGAGCGCGCCACGTGCTGGTTGCCGCGCGGGCGCCAGACGTAATCGCCCGCCCGGACTTCGCCTTCGGCATCGACGATGGAACCTTCCAGCACATAGGTCTGCTCAACCTCGACGTGTTCGTGCAGGGGCAGTTCGGTGCCGGGCTGCCAGCGGAACAGGGCGGTCAAGAGACCGGATTCCTTGTCCTGCATCAGCACCTTCATATCAATGCCCTCCACCTGCGTGGGTTTCCAGGGCAATTCGTCGACTTTCAGAAAGCGCGAGGCCAGCGGCGGCAGCGCATTGGCTGCAGGGCAGCCGGGGGTTTCGAGGGCCATGATGTCTCCTAGCCAGAACTCGTTATGGAAGATAAACGAAGAATCTTGTTATTGAGTGTTTGAAAATAGTCGCGTATATTGAGATTTATGTCAATGCTGTTTTCCGCTTACGAAAGCGGGCATGACACAGGCCGGACCCAGAGATCCGGTGCATATAAGACAAGGAGACAAGCTTGAAACAGGACTATCTGGGCCAGACCTTTGGGCTGGCCGGACGCACCGCGCTGGTGACGGGGGCCGCGCGCGGCTTGGGCTACGCCATCGCGGCCGGCTTGGGCCGGGCGGGCGCGCAACTGGTGATCAACGACCTGTCGCAGGCGGCCTGCGACGCCGCTTGCGAGCAGTTGGCCCAGGCGGGCATCACGGCGCGCAGCGCGGTGTTCGATGTGGCCGACGGCGCTGCGGTGGCCCAGGCCGTCGCGCAACTGGAAGCGCAGGGCGTGCAGATCGACGTGCTGGTCAGCAACGCGGGCAACCAGAACCGCAAGCCCGTGGTCGAAATGACGCCCGCCGAATGGCAGGCGCTGCAAAGCGTTCATGTGAATGGCGCGTTCCATTGCGCCCGGGCGGTGCTTCCCGCCATGGCCGCGCGCGGTTTTGGCCGCATCGTGCTGATGTCGTCCGTTGCCGGGCAGGCCACCATGCCCAACATCGCGGCCTACGCCACGGCCAAGGGCGCCATCGCCGCCTTCACGCGCGCGCTGGCCGTGGAATACGGCGCCAGCGGCATCACCTGCAACGCGCTGGCGCCGGGCTTCGTGCGTACTGACTTCACACAAGGGCTGCAGGACAATCCCCAATTCCAGTCGTTCCTGGCGACGGCGGTGCCGACCGGGCGCTGGGCCACGCCGGAAGACGTCGCCCCGGCCGTGGTCTACCTGGCCTCGCCGGGCGCGTCGTTCGTCAACGGCCACGTGCTGGCGATCGACGGCGGCCTCTTGGCCCGCATGTAGGAGACGCGCCATGAGCACCCAAGCGGTTCTGTCCGCCCAGGGCCTGGTCAAGCGGTTCGGCGGCTTCAACGCCGTCGACGGCGTATCCCTGGCCCTGCGGGAAGGTTCCATCCATGCCTTGATCGGCCCCAACGGCGCCGGCAAGACCACCTGCTTCAATCTCTTGACCAAATTCCTGACGCCCGACCAAGGCGTCATCCACTACCGTGGCCGCGACATCACGGCGCTGGCGCCGGAACAGATTGCGCGGCTGGGCATCGTCCGCTCATTCCAGATCTCCGCCGTGTTCCTGGGGCTGACCGTGCTGCAGAACATGCGCGTGGCGCTGATGCGCCAGCATGGCGACGGCATGCGGTTCTGGCGCAGCCGCCGCAGCGTCGATCGGCTCAACGACCAGGGCCTGGCCCTGCTGGAGGCCGTCGGCCTGGCGGGCCTGGCCGACACCACGGCGGCGCTGCTGCCCTACGGCCGCAAGCGCGCGCTGGAAATCGCCATGACGCTGGCCCTGGAACCCGAAGTGATGCTGCTGGACGAGCCGATGGCCGGCCTGGGCCAGGAAGACGTGGCCCGTATCGCGGCGCTGATCCGCCGGGTCTCGGCCAATCGCAGCATCCTGATGGTGGAGCACAACCTGTCGGTGGTGGCGGACCTGTCCGATTCCATCACGGTGCTGGCGCGCGGCGCGGTGCTGGCGCAGGGCGACTACGCCACGGTGTCGCGCGACGAGCGCGTCATTACCGCCTACATGGGCGCCGACGAGGGAGACGACTGATGCTGTCGATCAAGGACCTCAACGCCTGGTATGGCGAATCGCATGTGCTGCACGGCGTCGACATCGAGGTGCGGCGCGGCGAGCTGGTCACGATCTTGGGCCGCAATGGCGCCGGCAAGACCACCACGCTGCGCGCCGTCATGGGCATCCTGGACAAGCGCCGCGGCTCGATCCTCCTGAATGGCCAGGAAACCGTGGGCATGGCGCCGCACCGCATCCCGCGCCTGGGCGTGGTGTATTGCCCGGAGGAACGCGCGGTGTTCCGCAGCCTGGACGTGACCGAGAACCTGATGCTGCCGCCGCGCCTGGCCGACGGCGGCATGTCGCTGGACGAGATCTACGCCCTGTTTCCCAACCTGCGCGAACGCAGCGGCAGCTCCGGCGGCAACCTGTCCGGCGGCGAGCAGCAGATGCTGGCCATCGCCCGAATCCTGCGCACCGGCGCCCAGCTGATCCTGCTGGACGAGCCCACCGAAGGATTGGCGCCGGTGATCGTGCAGCAGATCGGGCAGGCCATCCGCACGCTCAAGGAGCGCGGTTTCACCATTGTGCTGGTCGAGCAGAATTTCCGCTTCGCCACCAAGGTGGCCGACCGTCACTACGTGATGGAGCATGGCTGCGTGGTCGACCAGTTGTCGGCGCAAGAGGCGCGCAATGATCCCGACCGGATCGCGCGCCGCCTGGGTGTCTGAGGGGAGAAACCTGTGTTCGAAATATTCGGCGTGCCGTCCACGGCACTATTCGGCCAGCTCCTGCTCGGCCTGATCAACGGCTCGTTCTACGCCTTGCTGTCGATCGGGCTGGCGGTGATCTTCGGCCTGTTGAACATCATCAACTTCGCCCATGGCGCGCAGTACACGGCGGGCGCGTTCCTGGCCTGGATGCTGCTGAACTACCTGGGCGTGAACTACTGGGCCGCGCTGGTGCTGGTGCCGCTCATCATGGCGGCGTTCGCCATCGTGGTCGAGCGCGTGCTGATCTCGCGCACCTACCGCATGGACCATCTGTACGGGCTGCTGCTGACCTTCGGTTTGGCCTTGCTGATCGAGGGCGGGCTGCGCCAGGCCTATGGGGTGTCGGGGCTGCCCTACACCATCCCCAAGGCGCTGACCGGCGGGGTCAACCTGGGTTTCATGTTCCTGCCCTGGTATCGCGGCTGGGCGGTGGTGGTGTCGCTGGTGCTGTGCCTGGCGGTGTGGGTGCTGATCGAGAAGACCCGGGTCGGCGCCATGCTGCGCGCGGCCACCGAGAACCCGACCATCGTGCGCTCGTTCGGCATCAACGTGCCGCTGCTGATCACGCTGACCTACGCGCTGGGCGTGGCGCTGGCCTCGGTGGCGGGCGTGATCGCCGCGCCCATCTACCAGGTCAGCCCGATGATGGGCTCGAACCTGGTGGTGGTGGTGTTCGCCGTGGTCGTGATCGGCGGCATGGGCTCCATCATGGGCGCCATCGTCAGCGGCTTCGGGCTGGGCATCATCGAGGGGCTGACCAAGGTGTTCTACCCGGAGGCCGCCAACCTGGCGATCTTCATCATCATGGTGCTGGTGCTGCTGTGCAAGCCGGCCGGCCTGTTCGGCAAGCCGTTGCAGGTGCAGAACGTGCTGGCGGCCGAAGCCACGCGCGAGCCGGTGCAGCTGGGCCGCCGCGCCATGCGCTGGTGCATGGCAGGCCTGGCCGTGGTGGCGCTGGCCGCGCCCTGGTTCGTCTATCCCACCTTCCTGATGAAGGTGCTGTGCTTCGCGCTGTTCGCCGCCGCCTTCAACCTGCTGGTGGGCTATGTCGGCCTGCTGTCGTTCGGCCATGCGGCCTTCTTTGGCGCGGCGGCCTACGCCACCGGCATCGTCATGAAGCTGCTGGGCGCCACGCCGGAACTGGGCCTCTTGGCCGGGGTGCTGACCGGTGGTCTGCTGGGGCTGCTGTTCGGCGCCATCGCCATCCGGCGCCAGGGCATCTACTTCGCCATGATCACGCTGGCGCTGTCACAGCTGGTGTACTTCATCGCGGTGCAGGCGGGCTTTACCGGCGGCGAGGACGGTCTGCAAAGCGTGCCGCGCGGCAAGCTGTTCGGGCTGATCGACCTGGAAGGCGTGATGCCTATGTATTACTTCACGCTGGCGGTGTTCGTGCTGGGCTATGCCTTTGTGCTGCGGGTGTTGAATTCGCCCTTCGGCGAAGTCATCCGGTCGGTGCGCGACAACGAGCAGCGGGCCCGCTCGCTGGGGTATTCCACGTCGCGCTACAAGCTGCTGGCCTTTACCCTGTCGGCATCGGTGGCGGGGCTGGCGGGGGGGCTGAAAGTGCTGGTGTTCGGCGTGGCGTCCTTGACCGACGTGCACTGGCACGCGAACGGCGAGGTCGTGCTGATGGCCCTGCTGGGCGGCATCGGCACCGTGTTCGGCCCGCTGGCCGGCGCCTTCACCTTCGTGTCGCTGCAAAATTACCTGGCGCCGCTGGGGTCCTGGGTGCTGATTGTGCAGGGCGCGATTTTCGTCTTGTGCGTATTGTTGCTGCGTGACGGCATCATGGGCCTGGTGTCCCGGGTCTGGCTGGCCGTGTCGCGCGTCAAAAAGGAATCCTGATGTTCTTGCATATCGTGATGCTGCAGTTGTCCGGCGCCGCCGATGCGCGCTTCCATGCCCACGTACAGGCCTATTGCGACCGCATCCTGGCCGAATGCGACGGCGTGGCCGGCTACGCCTTCCGGCCCAACCAGGCCAGCCGTTCGGACGGCCTGACTCACGCTGTGGTGGCGACGTTTGCAGATGCCGCCGCCCACGACCGCTACCAGGTGTCGCCCGCCCACCAGGAAATGAAAGCCTATATGGCGGGTTTCATTGAACGCCTGGTGGTGTTTGACGGCGAAATCCCTACAATTTCCTGAACCCCCCGCGCCCGGCGCCCGCGCGGCCGTCTTTTCGTGCCGCCCGGCCCCTGTCCTCCGGAAAGGGATAAACTCGCGAATGATTTTTGCCACCGGGCTGCCCCACTCGTCATAGGTTGATAGATCATGGACTACGTATTGCCCCCCCAACCGCAGACCGCGGTTCCCGTTGCCGGCAGCGCCGCGCTGTTTCCCGTGCGCCGCGTCTACTGCGTCGGCCGCAACTACGCCGAGCACGCCAAGGAAATGGGTTTCACCGGCCGTGAAGATCCGTTCTTCTTCTGCAAGCCCGCCGACGCGGTGCTGAGCGTGGCCGACGGCGAAACCGGCAAGATGCCGTATCCGCCCAAGACCTCCAACCTGCACTACGAAATGGAACTGGTGGTGGTGCTGGGCAAGGGCGGCCGCGACATCCCCGTTGAAGAAGCCAACGACTGCGTCTGGGGCTATGCCCTGGGCCTGGACATGACGCGCCGCGACCTGCAGGGCGAGATGAAGAAGCAGGGCCGTCCCTGGGAAGTGGGCAAGGCCTTCGACCTGTCGGCGCCGCTGGGCCCGATCCATCCGCGCAGCGTGGTCGGCACGCTCGACAAGGGCGCCATCTGGCTCGACGTGAACGGCCAGCGCAAGCAGGCCAGCGATATCTCCCAGATGATCTGGAACGTGCCGGAAAGCATCGCCTACCTGTCGGGCCTGTTCGAGCTGCAACCGGGCGACATCATCTTCACGGGCACGCCGGAAGGCGTGGGCGCCGTGGTGCAGGGCGATGTCATCACCGGCGGCGTGGAAGGCCTGGGCGAACTCCGCGTCCAGATCGTTTAAAGTACGCCCCGGAACCGTTTCTTCACTTCAGGAGCGCCAGCATGCGCAGCAAGATCGTGCTGACCGCCTTCGTCGTGTTCGGCTTCGTGCTCGCCGGTTGCAATACCGTCGCAGGCATGGGCAAAGACATGTCGCGGGCCGGCAACGCCATCACCAACGCCGCGGACAAGTAATCGTCCTTGGCGGGCATAAAAAAAACCCCTTGATTGCTCAAGGGGTTTTTTCTTTGGTCATCGGAAGATTGTTTCCCCTCCGGGCCGCCCCAAGGGGAAACAGCCCCCTCGGGGGGCAGCTAGCCCACGGCAGTGGGCGTAGCGTGGGGGCTTACAACACATCACCGGCGTAATCGGCGAGACGGGAGCGCTCGCCGCGTTGCAGGGTGACGTGACCCGAATGCGGCCAGCCCTTGAAACGGTCGACCACGAACGTCAGGCCCGAACTGCCTTCGGTCAGGTAGGGCGTATCGATCTGGGCGACGTTGCCCAGGCAGATCACCTTGGTGCCGGGGCCGGCGCGCGTGACCAGCGTCTTCATCTGCTTGGGCGTCAGGTTCTGGGCCTCGTCGATGATCAGGTACTTGTTCAGGAAGGTGCGGCCGCGCATGAAGTTCAGGGACTTGACCTTGATGCGCGAACGGATCAGGTCCATGGTGGCGGCGCGCCCCCAGTCCCCGTTGCCTTCCCCGTCGCCCATGTTGAGGACGTCGAGGTTGTCTTCCAGCGCGCCCATCCAGGGCAGCATCTTCTCTTCTTCGGTGCCGGGCAGGAAACCGATGTCTTCACCGACAGGCACCGTGACGCGGGTCATGATGATTTCGGTGTACCGCTTGGTTTCCAGCACCTGCGTGATGCCCGCCGCCAACGCCAGCAGCGTCTTGCCCGTGCCCGCCTGACCCAGCAGCGACACGAAGTCGCATTCCGGGTTCATCAGCAGGTTCATGGCGAAGTTCTGCTCGCGGTTGCGCGCGGTGATGCCCCAGACGTTGTTCTTGCCGTGGGTGTAGTCGCGCAGCGTCGCCAGCACCGCCATCTTGCCGCTGACCTCGCGCACCTGGGCGTACAGCGGCATCTGGCCTTCGAAGTAGACGAACTGGTTGACCACGAACTGCGAACACAGCGGGCCGTGGATGCGGTAGAAGGTGGTGCCGCCCTGTTGCCAGGATTCGACGTCCTTGCCGTGCTTGTTCCAGAAGTCCTCGGGCAGCTGCATCACGCCCGAGTACATCAGGTCCGAGTCTTCCAGGACGTGGTCGTTGAAGTAGTCTTCCGCGGCCATGCCCAGCGCGCGCGCCTTCAGGCGCATGTTGATGTCCTTGGACACCAGCACGACTTCGCGCTGCGGGTATTTTTCCTGCAAGGCCCGCACCACGCCCAGGATCTGGTTGTCGGCCTTGCCCATGGGCAGGTCCGACGGCAGGGTGCTGTGGATGGCGGTGGTCTGGAACATCAGGCGCCCGGTGGCGTCCTTGTTGCCCAGCTTGGCCAGCTCCAGGCCGTCTTCGAGTTGGGTCGCGTCCTGCACCAGCGCGTCGAGCGAGCGGCTGACCTGGCGGGCATTGCGCGCCACTTCCGACATGCCCTTTTTCTGGTGGTCCAGCTCTTCGAGCGTCATCATCGGCAGGAAGATGTCGTGCTCTTCGAAGCGGAACAGCGAACTGGGGTCGTGCAGCAGTACGTTGGTGTCCAGAACGAACAGCTTGCGCGGTGCGTTCTGGGCACGGGCTTTGCCGCGCTTGGCGGGGGCCGCGGCGGGCTTGGCCGGGCGGGTTTCCGCACGCGGCGCCGGGGCGGCGGGCGGTGGCGGTGGTACCTGGCGGGCGGGCGCAGGGATCTGCGCCTTTTGGGCCGGGTTGGCCATGCCTTCGAGCTCGGGCTGCATGAGCAGCTCGTCTTCGTCGTCCTCGGCCAGCGCGGCCTGGGTATTGGACCGCGCAGCGGCAGTCTTGGGGGTGCGGGCCTGCGCCCGGGCGGTTTCGCCCGAGGGGAAGGTCAGGATGGCTGCGGGGCGGGTAGGCAACTTCGGAAGCGGCATATGCGTCACTCTCCAGTATGGGCCGGCTATAGCGCCTGACGGGTGTTCCTGTGCACGGCTAACCGATGCTTTTTGCGGCCTGCAGGACTTCCTTGGCGTGGTTCGGGACCTTCACCCCGCGCCACTCCTGCACCAGCACGCCATAGGCATCGATCAAAAAGGTGCTGCGCTCGATGCCGCGCACCTGCTTGCCGTACATGTTCTTCTGCTTGATGACGCCGTACAGGTTGCACACGGTTTCGTCGGCGTCGGAGATGAGAGGGAAAGGAAGCTCGTACTTGGCCTTGAAGTTCTCGTGCGACTTCAGCGAATCGCGCGAGATTCCGACCACCACGGCGCTGGCCGACAGGAAGTCGGCGTGCAGGTCGCGGAAATCCTGGCTCTCGGTGGTGCAGCCAGGGGTGTTGTCCTTGGGGTAGAAATACAGGATCACGGCGCGACCCTGGCACTGCTCCAGGCTGATCGGCCCGATGGTGCTTTCAGCGGTGAACAGCGGGGCGGGCTTGCCGATGATGGGCATCATCATGTCTGGGGGTCTCCGTTGGGGGGGATGAGGGCGACGACCACGCGCCGGCCCTCCGCCATCAGGATGTTGTAGGTGCGAGAGGCGGCGTGGGTGTCCATGATTTCCACGCCGATGCCCGCCGCCAACAGGGGACGCAGCACTTCGGGACGCAGGAACTGTTGCCGGGCGCCCGTGCCCACCAGCAGCACTTCGGGCGCATTGGCCGGGCGGCTGGGGGTGGCTTCGGGTTCGTCCAGGAAAGCCAACGGGTCGCGGACGGGCTCGGACAATCCGGCCGCCTGACGCAAGAGGGTGGGGGTGATGTCGGCCGGCGACTCTACGGGCCAATGGGTAACTTCGCCTTCGGGGCCAAATGCGACCGAGGAGGAAAAACGTACCTGGTTGACCTCGATATAGCCGTCACCATAGGCGGTGACGGTGTTCAGAGCGGCCGTCGCAGGATCGGTATGCAGCTTCAATAAATACTCCGGCTTTATGCGTCCGATAATACCGCATCAGCATGGCTGTATGTTGCTCTGAATCCACTGAGGAAATAGGGCCTTTTTCGCCCCATTTGCCGCCTAGGCGTCCTTGCGCTAGATTACAGGGTTTTGTTGCGCTGCAATCGTTTGCTGGCGCGGCTTTTGAGCCCATTTCTCCTTCGCGCCTTCGCGCCCTGGTTTTTTTGCCCCTTCGCCCCTAAGGATTCCCATCATGAGGAAGTTCTCTCGCATTGAGCGTTTGCCCCCGTACGTTTTCAACATTACCGGCGAGCTCAAGATGGCAGCCCGTAGGCGCGGCGAGGACATCATCGACATGTCGATGGGCAATCCGGACGGCGCCACCCCCAAGCACATCGTCGACAAGATGGTCGAGGCCACCATGCGCCCGACCACCCACGGCTACTCGGTGTCCAAGGGCATCCCGCGTCTGCGCAAGGCGATCTGTGACTGGTACCAGCGCCGTTACGCCGTCGAGTTCGATCCCGATTCCGAAGCCATCGTCACCATCGGCTCCAAGGAAGGCCTGGCCCACTTGATGCTGGCCACCCTGGACCGCGGTGACACCGTGCTGGTGCCCAACCCCAGCTACCCCATCCATATCTATGGCGCGGTGATTGCCGGCGCCAACATCCGTTCCGTGCGCATGACCCCGGGCGTGGACTTCTTCGAGGAACTCGAGCGCGCCGTGCGTGAGTCCATCCCGAAGCCCAAGATGATGGTGCTGGGCTTCCCCAGCAACCCCACCGCCCAGTGCGTGGACCTGTCGTTCTTCGAACGCGTGGTGGCGCTGGCCAAGGAACACGATATCCTGGTGGTGCACGACCTGGCCTACGCCGACATCACCTTCGACGGTTATGTCGCGCCCTCAATCATGCAGGTACCCGGCGCGCGCGATGTCGCGGTCGAGTTCTTCACCATGAGCAAGAGCTACAACATGGCGGGCTGGCGCATCGGCTACATGGTCGGCAACCGCGAGCTGGTGGGCGCGCTGGCGCGCATCAAGAGCTATCACGACTACGGCACGTTCACGCCGATCCAGGTGGCCTCGATCGCCGCCCTGGACGGCCCGCAGGACTGCGTGAACGAGATCGTGGCGCAGTACCAAAGCCGCCGCGACGTGCTCGTGCGCGGCTTGCATGAAGCAGGTTGGAATGTGGAAATTCCCAAGGCGTCCATGTACATCTGGGCGCAGATCCCCGAACCCTACAGGGCGATGGGCTCTTTGGAATTTGCCAAGCGTGTCCTGTCGGATGCGAAAGTGGCCGTGTCCCCCGGGATCGGCTTCGGCGAGTATGGCGACGAATACGTGCGCTTCGCTCTTATCGAAAACGAGCAGCGCACCCGCCAGGCGGTGCGCGGCATCAAAGATATGTTCCGCAAGGACGGTTTGCTGAAGTAGGGGCCCCCCCCGTAGCGCTGCGCGCTTCCCCCCAGGGGGCATGCTGGCGGACCGGCGGAGCCGGATCCGCGGCATCCCGATGGGGGCCGCACCTGTTTATTGCGTGAGCAGTTTGGAGAAATGAAATGAATTCCCCTCAACGCCCGCCCGCAGATGGCGCCGCGATGAATCCCATGAAAGTGGGCCTGCTCGGTCTGGGCGTGGTTGGCGGCGGCACGTGGACCGTGCTGTCGCGCAATGCGGAAGAGATCGCGCGTCGCGCGGGTCGCCGCATTGAAGTCACCCGCGCCGCCGTGCGCGACGTGGCCAAGGCGCGCGCCCGCGTCGGCGACGCGCTGCGCGTCGACACCGATGTGCATGCGCTGGTGCGCGACCCTGAAATCGACATCGTTGTCGAACTGATCGGCGGCGACACCCTGGCGCTCGAACTCGTGCTGGAAGCCATCGCCAATGGCAAGCACGTGGTTACGGCCAACAAGGCGCTGCTGGCCAAGCACGGCAACGAGATCTTCGCCGCCGCGTCCGAGCGCGGCGTGATGGTGGCGTTCGAGGCCGCGGTGGCCGGCGGTATCCCCATCATCAAGGCCATCCGCGAAGGCCTGACCGCCAACCGCATCCAGTGGGTCGCCGGCATCATCAACGGCACCACCAACTTCATCCTGTCCGAAATGCGTTCGCGCGGCCTGCCGTTCGCCGAGGTGCTGGCCGAAGCCCAGCGCCTGGGCTACGCCGAAGCCGACCCCACGTTCGACGTGGAAGGCGTGGACGCCGCGCACAAGCTGACCTTGCTGGCCTCCCTGGCCTTCGGCGTGCCGGTGCAGTTCGACCGTGCCTACATCGAAGGCATCTCGCAACTGGCCGCCGAAGACATCGAGCACGCTGAACGCCTGGGCTACCGCATCAAGCTCCTGGGCATCACCAAGCGCCGCCCCGACGGCATCGAGCTGCGCGTGCATCCGGCGCTGGTGCCGGCCGAACGCTTGCTGGCCAACGTCGAAGGCGCGATGAATGCCGTGCTGGTCAAGGGCGACGCCGTCGGCCCCACGCTGTATTACGGCCAGGGCGCCGGCGAAGAACCCACCGCTTCGGCCGTGGTGGCTGATCTGGTCGACGTGACCCGCCTGCATACGGCGGATCCCGGCAACCGCGTGCCGCACCTGGCCTTCCAGCCGGACGCCATGTCCGACACGCCGATCCTGTCGATCGAACAGGTCAGCACGTCGTACTACCTGCGCCTGCGTGTGGACGATCAGCCCGGCGTGCTGGCCGATATCGCCCGCATCCTGGCCGACCGCTCGATCTCGATCGGCTCGATGATCCAGCAGCCCTCGCATATCGGCGGCGCGGACATCATCTTCCTGACCCACGAGGCGGTGGAAGGCAACGTCAATCAAGCCATCGAGCGCATTGAGGCCATGCCTTTTGTTCGGTCCAAGGTCACCCGCCTGCGCGTGGAGCACCTGATATGAGATGTTCCCACCCCGCAGCGCCTGCGGCGCTTCCCCCTCAAGGGGGCGCCGGCAGCGGCCCGGCAAAGCCGGCTCCGCGAGGCCTGGCCAGGGGCGGGCATCATGCATTGTGGAGTCAATGATATGAAATACATTTCCACCCGAGGGGGCATGGCGCCCCAGCCGTTCTCGGACATCCTGCTCGAAGGGCTGGCGCCCGACGGCGGCCTGGCCGTGCCGGAGCAACTGCCCCAGGTCTCGACGGAAACGCTCGAGTCCTGGCGCGGCCTGCCGTATGCCGACCTGGCGTTCGAGGTCCTGTCGCTGTTCGCCACGGACATCCCGGCCGACGACCTGCGCCGCCTGACCCGCGCTGCCTATACCTCGCAGATCTTCAACAGTGAAGACATCGTCCCGCTGCGTCCGCTGGACGACGGCCTGTCGCTGCTGGGACTGTCCGAAGGGCCGACGCTGGCCTTCAAGGACATGGCCATGCAGTTCCTGGGCCAGGTGTTCGAGTACGTGCTGACCCAACGCGGCACCACGCTCAACATCGTCGGCGCCACCTCCGGCGACACCGGTTCGGCGGCCGAATACGCGCTGCGCGGCAAACGCGGCGTGGCCGTGTTCATGCTGTCGCCGCACGGCCGCATGAGCGCGTTCCAGCGCGCCCAGATGTACTCGCTGCAGGACGAGAACATCCACAACATCGCCGTGCGCGGCGTGTTCGACGAAGCCCAGGACATCGTCAAGGCGCTGGCCGGCGACCTGGCTTTCAAGGCCAAGTACCGCCTGGGCGCGGTCAACTCGATCAACTGGGCGCGCATCGCCGCCCAGGTGGTGTACTACTTCCACGGCTGGCTGCGCGCCACCGACAAGCCGGGCCAGCAGGTCTCGTTCACGGTGCCCTCGGGCAACTTCGGCAACATCCTGTCGGGCCACATCGCCCGCGGCATGGGCCTGCCGGTGCGCCGCCTGGTGCTGGCCACCAACGAGAACAACGTGCTGGAAGAGTTCTTCCGCACCGGCATCTACCGTCCGCGCCCGGCCGAACAGACCTACGCCACCTCCAGCCCGTCGATGGACATTTCGCGCGCCTCGAACTTCGAGCGCTTCGTGTTCGACCTGGTGGGCCGCGACGCCGGCCGCGTCAAGGCGCTGTGGGCCGACATGGCGCGCGATGGTTTCTTCGACCTGTCGGCGCTCAAGCCGCAATTCGAGGCGCAGTACGGCTTCGTCTCGGGCGCCAGCACGCACGATGACCGCCTGGCCACCATCCGCTCGCTCTACGACGAGACCGGCGTGCTGGTCGATCCGCACACCGCCGACGGCGTCAAGGTCGCGCGCGAGCACGTCGAACCCGGCGTGCCGATGCTGGTGCTGGAAACCGCCTTGCCGGCCAAGTTCTCGGAAACCATCGAGGCCGCGCTGGGCCGTCCGGCCACGCCGCCTGGCAACCTGGCCAACCTGGAATCCTTGCCGCAGCGCGTCGAAGTCATGGACTGCGATGCCGCCGCCGTGCGCCGCTACATCGAGGCGCACGCCAAGGTGTAAAGGCTGCTTGCGGCATGTATTGGGTTGCAACCCCTCGTCGGTGTAGACCACGAGGGGTTTTTTACGTTCTCACGCACTTTGGCCACAACCCGTCACTTTTTGGGCGCCGTCATCCGATACAGTGAATCCACCATTCACACTCGGAGAACACGCCCATGAACCTGAAGACCATGACGTTGGCCCTGGTGGTGACCGGAGTTGGGGTGCTGGCCGGATGCTCGTCGCCCTCGGTCATTCAGCAACGGGACGGGACCTCGACCGTAACGCCCGACACGCCCTCGTACGACAAGAAGTCTGGCATGTACGAGTATGACAAGGACGGCAAGAAGGTCCAGATCAACAAGGACGATGTGAAGTCCATTGAAGAAGTCAAATAACGGCGGCACCTGTCCGCCATGAAAAAGCCCCGGCCTAGGCCGGGGCTTTTGTATTGGGCTTCGCTTCGCGCGAAAAGCGCGGCTTACTTGGCCGCTTCTTCGGCGTGGTAGCGGCCCACGCGATCGACTTCGTTCTTCGAGCCCAGGATGACGCTGACGCGCTGGTGCAGCTTGTCGGGCTGGATGTCCATGATGCGCTGCTCGCCGTTGATCGACGCGCCGCCGGCCTGCTCGATGAGAAAGCTCATGGGGTTGGCTTCATACATCAGGCGCAGCTTGCCCGCCTTGCCGGGTTCGCGTGCATCCCAGGGATACATGAAGATGCCGCCGCGGGTCAGGATGCGATGCACGTCCGCCACCATCGAGGCGATCCAGCGCATGTTGTAGTCCTTGCCCAGGGGGCCGGTGGCGCCGGCCAGGCAGTCGTCGACGTAGCGCTTGACCGGGGCAGCCCAGTGGCGCATGTTGGACATGTTGATCGCGAATTCCTTGGTGTCTTCCGGCACGCGGATGTTCTCGTGCGTCAGCACCCACGAGCCCATTTCACGGTCCAGCGTGAAGCCCACCACGCCGTTGCCGATGGTCAGCACCAGCATGGTTTGCGGGCCGTACACGGCATAGCCCGCCACCACCTGCTTATTGCCCGGTTGCAGGAAGTCGTCTTCGCACACGGGGGCGCCCGACACGTTGTGCGGCGCCTGCAGCACCGAGAAAATGGTGCCGATCGACACGTTCACGTCGATGTTGGACGAGCCGTCCAGGGGATCGAACAGCAGCAGGTATTCGCCCTTGGGGTAGCGGTTCGGGATCAGATGGATGGTTTCCATCTCTTCCGAGGCCATGGCCGCCAGGTGGCCGCCCCATTCGTTGGCTTCGAGCAGGATCTCGTTGGACAGCACGTCCAGCTTCTTCTGCACTTCGCCCTGCACGTTCTCGCTTTCGAGGCTGCCCAGGACGCCGCCGAGCGCGCCCTTGCTGACCGCGTGGCTGATCGCCTTGCAGGCGCGCGCCACGACTTCGATGAGCAGCCGCACTTCGGGGGCCAGGGCCTGCGCGGAGCGTTGCTGCTCCACCAGGTATTGGGTAAGTGTTTTACGTTTCAAGAGGTTCTCCCTATGCTGCGAATTCTAAAGCCTTGGATACGATTTCCTGCACGTTGCGCGACAGCCCCTCGTGGCCGCGCACCCGCTGCAGGGCTTCCTGCATGGGGCCGCGCAGGGCGGGCACGTAGCGCGACCAGTTGTCCAGGGCGCGCGCCAGGCGCGCCGCGATTTCGGGGTTGAGCGCATCCAGCGCCAGCACCTGCTCGGCCCAGAAGGCGTAGCCCGATCCATCCGGATGGTGCATGCCGCGGGCGTTGTTCAGGCAGAACTGGAAAATCAGCGCGCGCGCCCGGTTGGGATTGCGCAGCGTGAATGCCGGGTGCGTCATCAGCTCGCGCGCGGTTTGCACCGTGGTGTAGCGCGCCGCGGCCTGCAACGCGAACCACTTGTCCACCACCAGCGCGTTGTCGCGCCACTTGTCGTAGAACGCGGCCAGCGCCTGTTGCGGGAAATCGCCCTGGCCGTAGTTGATCAGGGCCGACAGCGCCGCCATGCTGTCGGTCATGTTGCCGGCGTGCTCGTATTGCTGCTCGGCCAGGCGCTGCGCCTCGTGCTCGCCGGCGGCCATCAGATGGCTGAGCGCCAGGTTCTTCATCGCGCGCTTGCCGGCCGGCACTGGCGCGGGGCTGTATTCGCCCGGCGTCTGGTTGTCATCGAAGGCCTGGCGGAATTGCCCGGCCAGTTGCCGGCCCAGCTCGGCGCGCAGGAAGTCTCGGGCCACCGCCAGCGCCGGTGGGTCCACGGCCTGCATGCGCTCGGCCAGCGTTTTCTCGGACGGCAGCGCCAGCGCGCGGGCGCGGTACGCGGCGTCCAGCGCCGGGTCGGTCAGCAGCGCGCGCCAGGCGTCGATGAAGGCCGGGTCGGCGTGCAGCGTGCGGCCAGCCTGGCGGGCCTCGGCCAGGCTCAGGATCTGGCGCGTGGCCAGTTCCTGGCCGGCTTCCCAGCGGGCGAACGGGTTGCTGTCGTGTGCGGACAGCAGCGCCAGTTCTTCGTCCGTCCAGTCATAGTCGACGATCACCGGGGCCGAGAAATCGCGCAGCAGCGACGGCACGGGCAGCTCGTCGATGCCGTCGAACTGCCATTGCTGGGTCTGGGTGGTCAGTTCCAGCAATGCGGTTTCTTTGACGGTGCCTTCATGCCGCAGCGGCAGGGCGCGGCCGTTGCGGTCCAACAGGCCGATGGCGAAGGGGATGTGATAGGGTGCCTTGGCGAAGCCGGCGGGGGCTTTCTTTTCGACACCGACCGGCTGGCATTCCTGGGACAGCGTCACCGTGACGCGACGCGCGGCGGCGTCATGATCGAGCTTGACCGTGACGCGCGGCGTGCCGGCCTGGCGGTACCAGTTGCGGAACACGGCGAGGTCGCGGCCCGGGTGCTGGCGCACATACACCGATTCCATGGCCGCGACGAAATCGTCGCAGGTGACCGCTTGGCCGTCATGGCGGCGGAAGTATTCGTCCATGCCGGCGCGAAAACCGGCTTCGCCCAGCAGCGTGTGCTGCATGCGGATGACTTCGGCGCCTTTTTCATACACGGTGGCCGTATAGAAGTTGCCGATTTCCTGGTAGCTGTCAGGGCGGATCGGGTGAGCCATCGGGCCCGCGTCTTCGGGAAACTGCGCTGCGCGCAGCGTCACCACGTCGTCGATCCGCTTGACCGCGCGGGCGCTGGCGGCGGCCGTTTCGTCCATGTCCTGCGCCATCATGTCGGCGCTGAATTCCTGGTCGCGGAAAACGGTCAGGCCTTCCTTCAGGCTGAGTTGGAACCAGTCGCGGCAGGTGACGCGGTTGCCGGTCCAGTTATGGAAGTATTCGTGGCCGATGACCGATTCAATACCTTCGTAATTGGCGTCCGTGGCGGTGTCGGCGTCGGCCAGTACGTAGGCGGCATTGAAAATGTTCAGGCCCTTGTTTTCCATGGCGCCCATATTGAAATCATGGACGGCCACCACCATGAAGCGGTCCAGGTCCAGTTCCAGGCCAAAACGGGTTTCGTCCCAGCGCAGCGCGCGCACCAGGGAATCCAGTGCCCATTCGGTCTTGGTTTCGGAGCCCGGGTCGCTATACACCTGCAGCAGCACGTCACGACCGCTTGCGGTCTTGACCGTGGTTTCGCGGTGGGTCAGGTTGCCGGCTACCAGCGCGAACAAATAGCAGGGCTTGGGGAAGGGGTCTTCCCATTCGACTTCGTTGCGACCGTCGGGCAATTGGCGCGAGGCGACCAGATTGCCGTTGGACAGCAGCACGGGGTAGGCCGGCTGGGCGCGCAGGGTCACGCGGTAGCGCGACATGACGTCCGGGCGGTCGGCGAACCAGGTAATGCGGCGAAAGCCTTCGGCTTCGCACTGGGTGAAGAAATTGCCGCCCGATACATACAGGCCCATCAACGTGGAATTGGCGGCGGGCTTGCAGCGGCTGACGATTTCCACCGAGGCGTCGGCGGGCAGGCCATACAGCGCCAGGCTGTGTTCGGACAGGTGGTAGCGGTCGGCGGCAAGCGCCTGTCCGTCCACGCCTACCGAGACGAGTTCCAGGTCTTCGCCGTCCAGCACCAGCGCGGCGTCGGCGCTGGCGTCAGCTTTGCGCTGCACCTGCATGACGCACCGCACTTCGGTGGCGTCGGGCGCCAGGTCGAAAGCCAGGGAGACTTGCGGAATATCGTAGGGGTAGGGCTGGTAATCCTTGCGGTATACGGTAACGGGCGTGTCTGTGCGCATGGGATTGCAGTCCTGTTTGAACGAGATCCCTATTGTAGTGGCTGGGCCAGCGGTAGGGGTCGGCCTGGCGCCGTAGTCCGGTCCGCGGGCGGCCCGCAAACTTTTGGCCGTCTGCGCGGTCAAACGTCAGTATGATGGCGCCGTCGCGCGCACTGAGGAGTCGCAAATGTCCCGTTCTTCCCGTTTCAATGCCGGCCGCTGGGCCGCGGTCCTGGCTGTCATGGGGGCGCTGGTATTGAGCGGATGCGCCACGCCGACGGTGTCGGCGCGCGTCACCTCATTCCAGCAATGGCCGACCGGCGTCGAAGGCCAGACCTACCAGTTCGTGCCCGCCGATCCGTCGCAAGCCAATAATCTCGAATACCAGTCTTACCAGGATATGGTGCGTGCCGGCATCGGGGCGACCGGGCTGGTGGAAGCCCAGGCCGGCGCCAAGGCTCGTTTCGATGTGTCGTTCCGTTATGGCACCAGCCAGACCCAGATCATGGTGCGGCGCCCGTATGACCCGTATTTCAACGGCGGCTATGGGTACGGCGGCTTCTACGGTCCCCGTCCTTGGGGCGGCTACTACGGCTATTGGGGGCCGGAATGGGTCGACGTCCCGATGGTGGTCCAGCGCAATACGCTCACGCTGCAGATCCACGACAGCCAGCGGGGCGGCGCCGAGGTATACCGTTCCAGCGCGTTCATACTCAGCGAGCGGGACGATTTCGTCCGAACGATGCCCTATCTGGTCCGGGCAATATTTGACAATTTCCCGGGAAATAATGGCGCCGAACGTGAAATTGAATTCCCTGTCCGGTAAATTTCAAGAGTCGAAAGACCAAGCTTAAAATAAAAAAATGCGCACCATAATGGTGCGCATTTTTATTTTTCTTACTGAATAATAGGTTTTATTCTTTGATAAGAAAACTGTCGCGCGTGGCGCCGCCGGCTTCTTCGGCTGCGAGCCAACGAGGTGCCTTGCCACGACCGCTCCAGGTTTCCCCGGTTTGGGGATGGCGGTACTTGGGCGCAACGGCGCGTTTGGCGGCGTTGGCGGGGCGGGCTGCGGCGCCGGTCTTGCGGCGGCCGGCGGGCGCGGCGGTGCGGGCGGGCTTGCCGGTGCCAAAGGCGGCGGCAATCTCATCCGGGGTGATGTCGTACTCGCGCATGGACGTGATGATCGAAGCGATCACGGGCTTGCGGCGCTTGGTTTGGAGGACTTCAGCCTTCTTTTGGAGCTTGTTGATTTCCTTTTCGATCTTTGCTTGCAGAGCTGCGTAGGTTTCTCGGGCCATGGTTTATTCCTGATTATGGAACTGCTTTAATCGCCGGCGAAGTTATGTTTATTTGTTGTGCTTCGCATAATACAGAAGTTGCAGCTTGATTGCCGCAGTTTCGGACTAATTACTTTGTATCAAAACCGCCGGAGAGTCTTTAGACTTGCGGGTTCCCGCCAGGAACAAGTATTGGGAATGATATTCTCAAATTTGGGACTAATTGAAACAAAGCCGGCTTTGGTACGCGGGGCGGACGAATGCCGGCGGTTAAGCTTGGAAAAGGCTTGTTTTGTTTCGCGAAGCGAGCGGATGGAAGAAGAATCCAAGAATTTCGGGGCATCGCTGCCAGCCGTTTTGGGGTTTCCCAAACCATGAGAACGCCTTATTGGCGCGATCTGAAAGTGGTCCGATGACCTCGACGCTACCGGGGTATTGCTGCGGTTTCCACGGGTATACGTATTTTCATTGCCCGGCTTCAGTAACGATATGCACGGGCATTGGCGCGCGGTTTTTTCACAGGTTTTCATTTTCCCATCTGCTTGTATGACAAGTTTTGAGTGGGCAGGCGGGCGAGATATCTGACCGCGCCCAGGGAGGCCTGCCGCGGTTAGGCGAGGCCGCATCGGCAAGCAAACGCGGATTTGTTGCGTCAGCAGCAAGCCGTTTTGGGTGGGCGTTGGTTAGTTAACTTGACAGGTAATATTCGGTGCCAGGGACGCCAGCCCCGTGTCGGCGGTACGATATAGGCTTGAGCGTCATTGCAGGCGCGTTCCCGCGCCGGCGCCCCCCAACAGAGTCCTATGAAAATCATCGATCCCGCTATTGCATCCCTGGCCACCGCCAAATCGCTGTTGCTCGACCCCTGGGGGCTGACCGAGGCCGACATGGCGCGCGCGCTCGGCGAAATCTTCACCCACAAGGTCGACTATGCCGACCTGTACTTCCAATACACCCGCAGCGAAGGCTGGAGCCTGGAAGAGGGCATCGTCAAGACCGGCAGCTTCTCCATCAGCCAGGGCGTCGGCGTGCGCGCCGTGAGTGGCGAGAAAACCGCGTTTGCCTATTCCGATTCGCTGTCGCCCGAGGCGCTGCTGTCGTCGGCCCACGCGGTGCGCGGCATCGCCCGCCGCGGCGCCGGCAAGGTCAAGGTCGCGGCGCAGGTCGAAGCCGAGATGGGCCGCAGCCTGTATGCGGACATCGATCCGGTGGCCACACTGAGCGCCCCCGAGAAGGTCGCCTTGCTTGAACGCATCGAACGCATGGCGCGGGCCCGCGACCCGCATGTGATCCAGGTCATGGCCGGCCTGGGCGCCGAGTACGACGTGGTGCTGGTGGCCGGCAGCGATGGCCGCCTGGCCGCCGACGTGCGGCCGCTGGTGCGCCTGTCGCTGACCGTGATCGCCGAGCGCAATGGCCGGCGCGAAATGGGTCATGCGGGCGGCGGCGGCCGGCTGGGGCTGGCATATTTCACCGACGAAATGCTGCAGGGCTACGTCGAGCGCGCCGTGCACGAAGCCATGGTCAACCTGGAAGCCCGTCCCGCGCCCGCGGGCGAAATGACGGTGGTGCTGGGGTCGGGCTGGCCCGGCATCCTGCTGCACGAAGCGGTCGGCCATGGCCTGGAAGGCGACTTCAACCGCAAGGGCTCCAGCGTGTTCTCGGGCCGTATCGGTGAACGCGTCGCGTCCAAGGGCGTGACCGTGGTCGACGACGGCACCATCCCCGACCGCCGCGGTTCGCTCAACATCGACGATGAGGGCAACGCCACCCAGCGCAACGTCCTGATCGAAGACGGCATCCTGCGCGGCTACATGCAGGACACCCTGAATGCGCGACTGATGAAGACCGCGGCCACCGGCAACGGCCGCCGCGAATCGTTCGCGCACCTGCCGATGCCGCGCATGACCAACACCTACATGCTGGCCGGCGACAAGGCGCCAGAGGAAATCATCTCGTCCGTCAAGCGCGGCCTGTACGCGGTCAATTTCGGCGGCGGCCAGGTCGACATCACCAACGGCAAGTTCGTGTTCTCGGCATCCGAGGCCTACATGATCGAAGACGGCAAGGTGACCTATCCGGTCAAGGGCGCCACCCTGATCGGCAACGGTCCCGACGCCATGACCCGCGTGACCATGATCGGCAACGACCTGAAGCTGGACTCGGGCGTAGGTACGTGCGGCAAGGATGGCCAGAGCGTGCCGGTGGGCGTGGGTATGCCGACGGTGCGTATGGAAGGCCTGACGGTTGGCGGTACGGCGTAGGGTAGGCCCCCACGCTGCGCGCTTCGCGCTTGCTGCCCCCCGAGGGGGCTGTCCGGCCTTCGGGCGGCCGGACGGCTCTTCTTTCGAAGCCGCTCGGGAGATTCTTGCGCGACAGGCTGAAAAAATTGTGCTAGAGTCTTTCGCTATGAAATTCGCGTCCCCCGCCTTTTATTTTTATTTTTATGGTTTTCTGAAGCCGCTGGCGGAGGAAGGGACGCGCTCAATCTGAAGTTTGGAAAGAATCCCCCCCAAAAAAGCCGCCAGCGAACTGGCGGCTTTTTTTGTGCCGTCAGCTTGAGGAACACCCCGGGACCGATCCCGGTGGCGGGAAACCCAGGAGCAGTACCGTGTCACACAATACCGACGACCTTCGCATCCGAGAAATCAAAGAGCTGAACCCGCCCGCGCACGTAATGCGCGAGTTCGCGTGCACTAAAGAAGCATCCGATACCGTGTTTTCCGCCCGGCAGTCGATGCACCGCATCCTGCACGGCATGGACGACCGCATGATCGTGGTGATCGGCCCCTGCTCGATCCACGATACCCGCGCAGCGATCGAGTATGCGAAGCGCTTGAAGCCGGTACGCGACCGCCTGAGCGCGGACCTGGAAATCGTGATGCGCGTGTATTTCGAGAAGCCCCGCACGACGGTCGGCTGGAAGGGGCTGATCAACGATCCGGACCTCAATGGCAGCTTCGACATCAACAAGGGCGTGCGCGTGGCGCGTGAACTGCTGCTGGACATCAACAGTCTGGGCCTGCCGGCGGGGTGCGAGTTCCTGGACATGATTACGCCGCAATACATTGCGGACCTGGTCTCCTGGGGGGCGATCGGGGCGCGCACGACCGAGAGCCAGGTGCATCGCGAGCTGGCATCGGGGTTGTCGTGTCCGGTGGGTTTCAAGAACGGTACGGACGGTAATGTGAAGATCGCGGTGGACGCGATCAAGGCGGCGTCGCAGCCGCACCATTTCCTGTCGGTGACCAAGGGGGGGCATTCGGCCATCGTCTCGACCGCCGGCAACGAGGACTGCCACGTCATCCTGCGTGGTGGCAAGACGCCGAACTACGACGCGGTCAGTGTGGACGCGGCCTGCCAGGACATGTCCAAGGCCGGTCTGGCGCAGCGCGTCATGATCGACGCCAGCCATGCCAACAGCAGCAAGAAGCCGGAGAATCAGACGCTGGTGGTCGAGGATGTCGCGCGCCAGATGGAAGCGGGCGACGCGCGCCTGGTGGGCGTCATGGTCGAAAGCCATCTGCTGGGCGGCCGCCAGGACATGGTGCCGGGCACGCCGCTGGTCTACGGCCAGAGCATCACCGACGGCTGCATCGACTGGGATGCGTCGGTGGCCGTGCTCGAGCGCCTGGCCCATGCCGTGCGTGAACGCCGCCGCGTCGCGCTGACCTCCGGCAAATAAGGCAGGATTGCCGCAAGCCGCCGCGGGCGGCGGTTTGCGGCGCAGCAAGGCGGGCGGCGTAGAATAGCCGGATTACCCAACCCGAGAATCCGCTGATCATGAATGCTCCCCTGCACGCTGAATCGCTGCGCCGCGCGGTGCCGGCCGCCTGTCTCGAGGCCCTGCGCGCCCGCTTTGGCGATCGTTTCTCCGAGTCTTCCGCGGTGCGCGAGCACCACGGCCGCGATGAATCGCCGTATCCGGCGATGCTGCCCGACGCCGTCGTCTTCGCCCAGAGCACCGAGGAAGTCGCCGAGGTCGCCAGGCTGTGCAACGAACACCGCGTGCCGCTGATTCCCTATGGCGCGGGTTCGTCGCTGGAAGGCCATATCCTGGCGATCCAGGGCGGCATCAGCCTGGACCTGTCGCAGATGAACAAGGTGCTGGCCGTCAACGCCGAAGACCTGACCGCGACCGTGCAGGCGGGCGTGCTGCGCAAGCAGCTCAACGAGGAAATCCGCGGCACCGGCCTGTTCTTCCCGATCGATCCGGGCGCCGACGCCAGCCTGGGCGGCATGGCCGCCACGCGCGCCTCCGGCACCAACGCCGTGCGCTACGGCACCATGCGCGAAAACGTCATGTCGCTGACCGTGGTCACCGCCGACGGCCGCATCGTGCGCACCGCCGGCCGCGCCCGCAAGTCGTCGGCCGGCTACGACCTGACCCGCATCTTCGTCGGCAGCGAAGGCACGCTCGGCATCATCACCGAAGTGACGGTGCGCCTGTATCCGCAGCCCGAGGCCGTGTCGGCCGCGGTCTGCAACTTCCCCACGCTCGACGCCGCGGTGCAAAGCGTGATCGAGATCATCCAGATGGGCGTGCCGGTGGCGCGTGTCGAGTTCATGGACGCGGCCAGCGTGCGCGCCGTCAACCTGCACAGCAAGCTGACGTTGCGCGAGACGCCGCTGCTGGTGTTCGAATTCCACGGCAGTCCGGCGGGCGTGCAGGAGCAGGCCGAGACCGTGCAGGCCATCACCGCCGAGCATGGCGGCATGGACTTCGAATGGGCCGAGCGCCCCGAGGACCGCAGCCGCCTGTGGACCGCGCGCCACAACGCTTACTTCGCCGGCCTGCAATTGCGCCCCGGCTGCCGCGCCAGCACCACCGACGTGTGCGTGCCGATCTCGCGCCTGGCGGATTGCGTGCGCGACACGGTCGAGGAACTGGACCGCGCCAGCTTCCCCTACACCATCGTGGGCCACGTGGGCGACGGCAATTTCCATGTGCTGATGTTGCTGGACGCCGACAGCGAGCGTGAATGGCAGGAATCCGAAACCATCAACCACAACCTGGTGCGCCGTGCCATCGCCGCTGATGGTACCTGCACCGGCGAGCACGGCATTGGCCTGCACAAAATGCAATTCATGGCCGAAGAACATGGCGACACCGCGCTGGATCTCATGCGCAGCCTCAAGCACGCGTTCGATCCGAACAACATCCTGAACCCGGGCAAGATCGTGTCCTGGTAAAGCCGCCCTCGGGCAGCGCAATGAAAAGGCCGGCAGGGCAACCTGCCGGCCTTTTCATTGCTGGCGCGCATCACGCAGCGCCCCGAATAAGAAGGCGTGCCTTTCGCATGTTCGTTCTCAGTAAATGGGAATACCCGCGTGGCGAGCAGGGCCGCTTGCGACCGAGATCAAAAGCGCATTCTTTACGGCTGGTTACGTCTGCGGCGTGTGTATCGCCTGTTGGCCGGCCGCAGGGTATACGCAGGATGCGGGTAAATCCCGGCCTGCGTCCAGCCTGCGGTCGCGCTATTGTTGCGCTCATGAATTCACTGGTCGAAACCGGCCTGGCACAAGTGCCGGCGCCTTATTCGTTGCAGCAACTCGTCGAGGCGTTGTCGGCCGCGCTGCCGTCGCATTGCGTGCTGTTTCGTGAAGAGGACACGCGTCCCTACGAATGCGACGGCCTGTCGCTGTACCGCGCGCTGCCGGCGGTAGTGGCCCTGCCCGAGAGCGAAGAGCAGGTGCAGGCCGTGATGCGCATCTGCAAGCGCCTGAATGCCCCGGTGGTCGCGCGCGGCGCCGGCACCGGCCTGTCGGGCGGCGCCATGCCGCACAGCCAGGGCGTGCTGCTGGGCCTGTCCAAATTCAATCGCATCAAGCATATCGACCTGGCCAGCGCGACCGCGGTGGTCGAGCCCGGTGTGCGCAACCTGGCCATTTCGGAGGCCGCGGCGCCCTATGGGCTGTACTACGCGCCGGATCCTTCCAGCCAGATCGCCTGTTCGATCGGCGGCAACGTCGCCGAGAATTCGGGCGGCGTGCATTGCCTGAAGTACGGCCTGACCGTGCACAACGTGCTGCGGGTGCGCATGGTCACCATCGACGGCGACGTGGTGGAACTGGGTTCCGAGGCGCCGGACGCGCCGGGACTGGATCTGCTGTCGGTATTCATCGGCTCGGAAGGCATGCTGGGGGTGGTGACCGAAGTGACGGTCAAGCTGATTCCCAAGCCGGCCTGCGCCCAGGTCGTGATGGCCAGCTTTTCCAGCGTCGAGGCCGCGGGCAACGCGGTGACGCAGGTGATCGCCGACGGCATCATTCCCGCCGGGCTCGAGATGATGGACCGGCGCGCCACGCACATGGTCGAACCCTTCGTGCGCGCCGGCTACGACATGGACGCGCAGGCCATCCTGCTGTGCGAATCCGACGGCACGCCGGAGGAAGTGGCGCACGAGATCGCGCGCATGGAAGCCATCTTCCGCGCGGCCGGGTCCACCCGCTGCCAGGTGTCGGCCTCGGAGGCCGAGCGGCTCAAATTCTGGGCGGGGCGCAAGAACGCGTTTCCCGCCGCCGGGCGCGTGTCGCCCGATTACTACTGCATGGACGGCACGATTCCGCGCCGTCATCTCGCCCGGGTGCTGGGCGCCATCGAGCAAATGGAAGACGAGTTCGGCCTGCGTTGCGCCAACGTGTTCCATGCGGGCGATGGCAACCTGCATCCGTTGATCCTGTTCGATTCGAATAAACCGGACGAAGTGGAGCGCGCCGAGAAATTCGGCGCGGCCATACTCGAACTGTGCGTGCAGGTGGGAGGAACCGTGACTGGAGAGCACGGTGTGGGAATGGAGAAAATAAATCAAATGTGCGTGCAATTCTCTCGCGAAGAACTCGACGCGTTCCTGGCGGTCAAGCGGGCATTCGATCCGCCGTGCCTGCTCAATCCCGAAAAGGTCATACCTACGCTGGCCCGCTGCGCTGAATACGGCAAGATGCACGTACACGCGGGCGAGCTGCGCTTCCCGGATCTCGCACGCTTCTAGGACGTCTCCCTTATGGACTTCGTCCTGTCGGAATTGTGCGACCAGGTCATGACGGCTCGCGCCGGTCACAAGCCGCTGTTCGTCATGGGCGGCGGCAGCAAGGCGTTCTACGGCAACTACCGGCCGGTGACGCCGCAGGATGGCCATTGCCTGCTGGACATGACCCCGTATCGCGGCATCGTCAGCTATCACCCGTCGGAACTGGTGGTGACGGTCAGGGCCGGCACGCCGCTGGCGGAGCTGGAGGCGGCGCTGGCCGAGCACGGCCAGATGCTGGCCTTCGAACCCCCGCATTTCTCGCCCGCCGCCACCATCGGCGGCTGCGTGGCCGCGGGACTGTCGGGGCCGCGCCGCATGAGCGCCGGCGCCTTGCGCGACTTCGTGCTGGGCGCGCAGCTGCTGGATTCCGACGGCCGGGTGCTGTCGTTCGGCGGCGAGGTCATGAAAAACGTGGCCGGCTACGATGTGTCGCGGTTGCTGGCCGGTTCGCATGGCATCTTCGGCGCGATCCTCGAAGTGTCGCTCAAGGTCGTGCCTCGGCCGATGGAAGAACTGACGCTGGCGTTGCCGGCGACGCAGGCCCAGGCCCTGGCCAGCTTCGCGCTGTGGCGCGGCAAGCCCTTGCCGATTTCGGCGACCAGCTGGGTGGGCGGTGCCGACGAGGAAGGCCAGATGCATGTGCGCCTGTCGGGCGCGCCGCCGGCCATCGCCGGCGCGCGGCAGGTGATCGGCGGGGATCCGCTGGCGCCGGAGGCGGCGCAAGCCTGGTGGACCGGCTTGCGTGAACAGACCCATGCCTTCTTCGCGCCCGGCCAGCCGCTCTGGCGGCTGGCCTTGCCGCCCACCGCGGCCGCGGTGGGCAGCGGACAGGCCCTGGTGGAGTGGGGCGGCGGCCAGCGCTGGCTGTCGGGCGCGCAGGATGCCGCCGAGCTGCGCGAACTGGCGCAACGGTTGGGCGGCCATGCGACGCTGTTCCGTACGGCAGGCACGCGGCCGCCGACCGACGGCGTGTTCCATCCGCTGTCGCCGGGCGTGGCGCTGATCACGCGCCGCCTCAAGCAAGAACTCGATCCGGCGGGGCTGTTCAATCCCGGCCGGCTGGTCCTGGAGCTATAGGCATCATGCAAACCAATCTGGCAGCCTGGGCCCGCGATACCGACTTGGGCAAAGAGGCCGACGCGATCCTGCGGCGCTGCGTGCACTGCGGCTTCTGCACCGCCACCTGTCCCACCTACCAGGTGCTGGGCGATGAACTGGACAGCCCGCGCGGCCGCATCTACCTGATCAAGCAGGTGCTGGAGGGCGCCGAACCGACGCAGTCGACCCAGCAGCACCTGGATCGCTGCCTGACCTGCCGCAATTGCGAAACCACTTGCCCCTCTGGCGTGGAGTACGGACACCTGGTGGATATCGGGCGCCAGATCGTCGAGGAACGCGTGCCGCGGCCCTGGGCCGAGAAGGCCAAGCGCAAGATGCTGCGCCGGGCCATGCTGTCGCCGCTGTTCGGGCCCGCCATGCGGGCGGGCCAGGCCGTGCGCGGGCTGCTGCCCGAGGCGCTCAAGCGCAAGGTGCCGGAACGGCGTCCCGCTGGCGCGCTCCCGCAAGTGGCCGGGCACGGCCGCCAGGTGCTGATGCTCGCCGGCTGCGTGCAGCCGTCGATGATGCCGACGATCGACGCCGCCACCATCCGCGTGCTGGATGCCATCGGCATCGGCGCGCGCATTGCCCCGGGCGCCGGCTGCTGCGGCGCCGCCAGCTTTCACCTGGACGCGCAGGCGGCCGCGCTCGACCAGATGCGCGCCAACATCGACGCGTGGTGGCCGCTAGTGAAGGATGGCGGGATCGAAGCCATCGTCATGAATGCGTCGGGTTGCGGCGCCATGGTCAAGGAGTATGCGCACCACCTGCGCCATGATCCCGCCTACGCCCAGCGGGCGGCGGACATCGTGGCGCTGGTCAAGGACGTGGCGGAAATCGTGGCGCCGCACGCGGCGCAACTGCGCCAGCGGCTGGCGGGCAAGGGCGCGCGGGCATCGTTCCACCCGCCATGCACCCTGCAGCACTGGCAGGGACTGCGGCCGTTGTCGGAACGATTGCTGGTCGAGTTGGGGTTCGAGTTGCAGCCGTTTGCGGAGCAGCACCTGTGCTGCGGCTCGGCGGGCGCGTATTCAGTGCTGAATCCCGAAATCGCGTTGGCGCTGCGCGACCGCAAGCTGGCCGCGATCGCGCCGGCCGCGCCGGACGTGATCCTGTCGGCCAATATCGGCTGCATCGGGCACTTGCAGAGCGGCACCAGCACGCCGGTGCGGCACTGGATCGAAGTGGTGGACGAGCAACTGGCGCCGGCCTGATCGCGCGGACGTTGCCGCGGACATTGGGCGCGCGGCCGCAGCCTGGCAGGAAGCGGCCCCGCGGATGCGCATGCGCATCGCGAGGCCACGCGCATCACTCCACCGCCTTGACCATGTCTTCCAGCACCTTCTTGGCGTCGCCGAAGACCATCATGGTGCGGTCCATGTAGAACAGTTCGTTGTCCAGGCCGGCGTAGCCGGAGGCCATCGAGCGCTTGTTCACGATCACGGTGCGGGCCTTGTAGGCTTCCAGGATCGGCATGCCGGCGATCGGCGATTTCGGATCGTTCTTGGCCGCCGGGTTGACCACGTCGTTGGCGCCCAGCACCAGCACCACGTCGGTCTGGCCGAACTCGCTGTTGATGTCTTCCATCTCGAAGACCTGGTCGTAGGGCACCTCGGCCTCGGCCAGCAGCACGTTCATGTGCCCTGGCATGCGCCCCGCCACCGGGTGGATGGCGTACTTGACCGTCACGCCGCGTTCGGTGAGTTTTTCGGCCAGTTCCTTGAGCGCGTGCTGGGCGCGCGCCACCGCCAGGCCGTAGCCCGGCACGATGGTGACGCTTTCGGCGTTGGTCATCAGGAACGCGGCGTCGTCGGGGCTGCCCGACTTGACGCTGCGCTGCTGGCCGCCCCCAGCCGCCGCGGCCTCGCCCGCCTGGCCGCCGAAGCCGCCCAGGATGACGTTGAAGAACGAGCGGTTCATCGCCTTGCACATGATGTACGAGAGGATGGCGCCGGACGAGCCCACCAGCGAGCCGGCGATGATCAGCATCGGGTTGTTGAGCGAGAAGCCGATGCCGGCCGCCGCCCAGCCCGAATAGCTGTTCAGCATCGACACCACCACCGGCATGTCGGCGCCGCCGATCGGGATGATGATCAGCACGCCCAGCACGAAGGCGATGATCGTCATGATGACGAAGGGCGTCCATTCCTGCGTGAGCATGAACC
>JBEBOQ010000043.1:0-39957 GCA_040396375.1 Achromobacter xylosoxidans | reverse complement strand
CGGTCTGGGAGGGGAAGCCGCGGGCCTGGGAGACTAAGATCGTTGGCAAGTAAGTCGCTTTTTTCGGGCGGTTTTTTTCTGGGGCCGTCCGGGACGGCGTTGGCCTGGCGTGCGCGGGGCTACGATTGCGGTCCGGAGCGTTCGCTCCGGACTACCCCGTTGTCATCTTCGTCACAGCCTGCGGCTGTTCCTTCAGATTCCCTCGGGCGCATCTACACGCCCCGCGCACGCCAGGCCAACGCCGCCCCGGACTCCACCGTTGAAGCTTGACGGTTGCCGGGGCGGTTTTTTTGCTTGGGGTACCTGGATGCAACGGAGGGTGGGGGCGAGTCTTGCGGGGCCCGCGCAAAGGCGGCCGCGCGGGCGGCCTTTTTGAGCTTACGTGGTGTCTTGCGGTTGGGGTTGGCGCTGCGCGTGGGCTGCCGCTGCCGCTGTTTATTTGCAATGCAAAGAGGCCGCTTTTCGCGGCCTCTTTGCTTGGCGTTGCGCGGGCTACTTCGCCACGCGCTCCACTTCCCAGGCGCGCGGCTTCTTGACGGCCCAGGGGGTGTAGCCCTTGATATCGCTGCGGAAGGCGCCGATGTCCAGGCCGTTGTAGAGCGGGATGCTGGGGACGTCGGCCAGGAACAGCTTGTGCAGCTGGTCGAAGGCGGCCTGGCGCTTGGCGTGGTCGGTGTCGACCGAGGCGGCGTCCAGGAGCTTCTGGGCGTCGGGGTTGTCCCAGACCTTGCGCGGTTGCCTGGCCTTGTCGCCGGTGACCATTTCGTAGTTCAGCGCCGCGTCCAGGCGGGCGGAGTACGGGAAGGTCATCATCTGGTAGGTGCCGGCGTTGTAGCGGTCGAGCTGGGTGGCCCATTCGGACACGGACAGCTTGGCGTTGATGCCGACGGCCTGCAGCATGGCCTGGATGATGACGGCGGAGTTGTACGACTGGGGATAGCGCTTGGTGGTGATCAGTTCGATCTCCTGGCCCTTGTAGCCGGCTTCCTTGAGCAGCTTCTGGGACAGCGCGGGGTCGTATTTCCAGCCTTCCTTCTGCGTCGCATCGTTGTACGGCGAGACCAGCGGGACGATGGAGTTGTTGGGCTTGGCCAGGCCTTCGGTGACGGCGGCGGCCAACTGGTCGTAGTCGATGGCGTGGGCCAGGGCCTGGCGCAGCTTGGGATTGGACAGCAGCGGGTCCCGGGTCTGCAGCAGCAACGCGGTCATGCTCATGACGGGCGCGTAGGCGACCTTGACGTTGGGGGTGCCTTGCAGCACCGGCACGTCGTTGTTGGAAACGTCCTCGATGATGTCGATGTTGCCGCGTTGCAGGGCGGCCTTGGCGGTGGAGTCGTCGGGCACGATGACGAAGCGCACTTCATCGACCAGGGGGCGCTTGGAACCGGTGTAGCCGTCGCGCTTGCCGTCGCGGTTGGCGTAGTCGGCGAACCGGGTCAGGCGCACGTATTCGCCGCGCTTCCATTCGGCGAAGGCGAAGGGGCCGGTGCCGATGGGCTTGTCCCAGGTGCCGTCGGCCTTGACCGAGGCTTGCTGCAGGATGCCGGTGCCGCCGCAGTCGGCGCGCGCCAGCGAGGCCAGGAACAGGCTGCTGGGTTTTTCCAGGTGGTAGACGACGGTCTGGGCGTCGGGGGCTTCGACGCCGGTGACCTTGACGGTGCCGCGGCCATCGAATTCGCTGGAACAGCGCCAGCCGGAATTGGCTGCGGTGTAGTGCTGCCAGGTCCAGAGCACGTCGGCGGAGGTGAGCGGGGCGCCGTTGTGGAACTTGACGCCCTGGCGCAGCTTGAAGGTGTAGGTCTTGCCGTCCGGGCTGATGTCGATGGATTCGGCCAGCAGGGGGCGGACTTCGGCGTCTTCGCCGTAGGCCACCAGGCCTTCGACGATGTGCAGTACGACGGCGTCGCTATTGCTGTCGCGATTGACGCCGGGCTCGGTCGAGCGGATGTCGGCGGTAAAAGAAATGCGCAGCGGCGGCTGGGCTTGCGCCCAGGCCGATCCCGCCAGCGCGCCCAGCGCCAGCGCAACCGCGGTGTTCAAGAGTGTTTTTTTCATTGGTGAATGTCCAGGGGTTGCGCGGGCGGCCGGGGGATCAGGCTGCGGCCAGCAGTTCGGGTTCGGCGGTCAGGCTGTAGCGGGTGAACGTGCGGTTCAGCGCGGGCAGCGGGGCCACTTCCATCAGGCCGGCGGCCGGCTCCATGATGACCATGGAGACGGTGGCCGACAGGTTGTCGTGGCTGCCGGGGCGCGGCGGGCGGCAGACCGAGTACGGGGCGCCGAAGTCGTCGAACAGGGCGTGCTTGAGGTCTTCGCGGGTGAGCTTGTCCCGGGCGTTCAGCAGGCGGCGCACGCGCCAGTCGCGGTAGGCGCTTTCCGGAGTGCTGGCGCGGCCGGTGTCGCGCAGCTTGGTCAGGGCGACCTCGCTGACCCAGTGGTTGGCGTGCACGATCAGGTCGTCGCTGCCCGGGTAGATGGGGAAGGCTTCATCGGTGGTGCATTCGTAATCGACGCCGAAGCCGGCGGCCATGCCGATCATGATGTTGTTGGAGCAGGACTTGGGCGTGGTCGCCACGGCCTTGATGGCCAGCGCGAAGTGCTCCTGTTCCAGCACCTTGCGGCGGATCAGCGACAGCGGCACGCCGAGCTGGCGGAAGTCGCGGTCGGATTCCAGGTAGTTGGCGGTGATCGACACGCCGGCGCTGTTCAGGCCGCTGCGGGCCAGGCCGCCGGCTTCGACGAAGGTCAGGATGTCGGGACCGTTGTCGTTGCGCACGCGCAGCACGATGGCGGTTTCGGCGCATTCGGCGCGCCAGTCCCAGTTCTGGCCGTGGATCAGGCGGCCGTTGGCCGAACGCGTGGGCAGGATCAAGGCGCCGGTGCAGCCGTCGCCGGGTTCGAGCTCGGCGGCCTTTTTCTTTTCGGCGCGGGCCTTGGCGATGACTTCGGTACGGGCGTTGACCATCACGATGTCTTCGAACGACACGTTGGCGCCCGCGGCGATGCCGCGCATTTCTTCCAGGTAATGCGGCGCGAAGTTTTCGATTTCGCGGGCGAAGCTGGTGATGAGCTGGGTGCGCGCCATGGCGTCATAGCCCAGGTCGACCAGGGTCTGGCCGTACATGGCGGCGCTTTTGCGCACGCGGTCAGCGGCCTGCTGACCATAGGAGCGGCCACGAGCCTCCGGAGTGCCGGAGACCGATACGAATGGGAATTGGGTGATCTGGGTCATGAACGGATAGCGGCGCGGGGCGCCGTGCAGTCGGGGAAGGGGGAGGATGAAAAAATATTAGCTTATTTTGGCGCCAAAATTACCCAGGGTTTGCCCGGGGGCGCCGAGCTGGGGGCGCCTAGCTGGGGGCGCCTCAGCCGGGCAGTTTCTCCGTGTGCCGCCGCGCCACGTCGCCGCACAACGCAAAACGAGCGCCGGCGGCGCGCAGCCGGTCCAGCAGCCGTTCGATCATTTGCAGCCGGGCCGCGCGGCCCACGCCGTGGTCGGCGCGCGGATGCAGGATCAGGCAGGCGTAGCCGTCGGCGGCCAGCAGGGCGTCGCCCTGTTCGGCCAGGTGGGCGTAGGCGCGGTCCTGCGTGACGCGGCGGCTGAAGTGGGTGGCGTCGCACAGGCCTTCGCTCCAGGGCAGCTCGACCATGCCGGGGGCGCCGTCGGCGTCCAGCGCGTAGGGCGCGTCGTCGTCCAGCGCGCTGCTGTCGTAGCGGTAGCCCAGCTCATGCAGCAACGGCAGGGTGCGGGCGGTGAAGCCGCCGCCGGTCCAGCGGAAGCCCTCGGGCACCCGGCCGGTCAGCGCGGCCAGGCGGTCGCGGCCGCGTTGCAGTACTTCGCCTTCGCGTTCGCCCAGCGCGGCCAGGTCTTCGAAGGCGTTGCCTTGCGAGGCAGCTTCGTGGCCGTCGCGCAGGCTCTGTTCGAGCAGGTCGCGGCAGCGTTCGGCCTCAAAGGCCGGCCAGAAGAAGGTGGCGCGGATGTCCTGGCGGCGCAGCATGTCCAGCACCCGCGCCAGGCCGCCGCCGTAGGCATAGCGGCCATGGCCGTCGCGGCCGTGCAGTTCGTGTTCGGGGCGGGTTGCGGCTTCGGGGCCGATGCCTTGCACGTTGATGGTGACCAGCACCGTTTTGGCGGCCGTCATGCGGTTCTCCAGGCGTCGGGGTGGGCCAGGCAATGGCGCGCCAGGGCTTCGAGCGTCATGCAATGCACGTCGGGCTGGGCGGCCACGTGGGCCAGGAAGCGGTCCATGGCGGCGGCCCGGGCCGGCGTGCCGGAGCCGCCGGCGGCCTTGGGGTGTACGGTCAGGTGGATGTAGCCCTCGGCCTGGCGCAGGGCTTCGAATTCCTCGATCCAGTTGTCGCAGGCCTCCGACGCCAGGCTGTGGCCGGTGAAATAGAAGGGGTAGTCGTCCAGCGACACGGTGTTGTTGGGCAGCATGACGAAGTCGTCGGTGACCGCATCCACCGGCAGGTAGGGGCGGTCGCGGTCTTTTTCGCTGGCGTCGTAGCAGTAGCCCAGCCGGCGCAGCGCGGGCAGGGTGCGGTGGCTTTTGCGACCCGAAGGCGAGCACCAGCCCACGGGCGTCACGCCCAGTTGCTGCTGGATCAGGGTGTGGGTCTTCTCGAGCAACGCGGGCTCGTCTTCGCCCAGGTCCCAGGCTTCGTGCAGATAACCGTGGGCGGCGATCTCGTGGCCTGCCGCCAGGATGGAGCGGAAGGTCTCGGGGTGATGCTCCACGTCGTAGCCGCAGGCGAAGAAGGTGGCGGGCATCGCGTGGCGCGCCAGGATCTCCAGGTGTCGCGGCACGCCGCGGCGGATGGCGTAGCGTCCGGCGGTGTAGAGCCCGGCGGGGAACTGCTTGCGGCCTACTTCGACGGCGGGGCCGTCCACGTGCACGGTGACGCAGACCACGGCGCGCACCGGCGGGGCGTCGTTTGCGCGCAGGCCTTGGGCGCGCAGCTCGCGGTCCAGCGTCAGCCAGGGATTGGCGGCGGCGTCCAGCGGGACGCCATAGGGAATGGCTTGCATCAGGTGGCCTTGATGTTGGCGTTTTTGATCAGGGTGCGCCATTTCTCGCTTTCGGTGGCGACGAAGCGGCGCAGTTCTTCTGGGGTGCCGCCATGCAGTTCCAGCCCGTTCTGGGTCAGTTGCGCCAGCGCGGGCTGCTTGAGCGCGCTTTGCACGGCGGCATTGAGCGTCTGGACGATGGCGGGCGGGGTGCCGGCCGGCACGAACACGCCGTTCCAGCCGATGGCCTGGTAGCCGGGAAAGCCGGACTCGGCCACGGTGGGCACGTCCGGCAGGGCCGGCGCCCGCGCGGCGGACGTGACGGCCAGCGGGCGGGACTTGCCGCCCTGGATGAACTGCTGCTGGTTGATCACCACGTCCATCAGCACCGGGAACTGGCCACCCAGAAAGTCGTTGACCGCCGCGGCCGCGCCCTTGTACGGCACCCCGGGCAGGTCCAGGCCAGCGGTGGCCTTGAGCAATTCCATGGCCAGGTGGGCAGAGCTGCCGTTCTGCGTGATGCCGTAGAAGTACTTGCCGGGATTGGCTTTGATCAGGGCGACGAATTCCTGCAGGGTCTTGGCCGGAAACGACGGGTGCACCACCAGCACGTTGTTGTAGTAGCAGACCATCGACACGGGCTCGAAGTCCTTGATCGGGTCGTACGCGATGTTCTCGTACAGGCTCTGGTTCACCGTGTGGGTGCCGGTGGAGCCCAGCGCCACCGTATAGCCGTCGGGCGCCGAGCGCGCCGCCTGCTGCGTGCCGATGATGCCGGCCGCGCCGCCCTTGTTGATGACCACCACGCTTTGCTTGAGTGCTTCGCCGATACCCTGGGCCAGCGGCCGCGCCACCAGGTCGGTGCCGCCGCCTGCGGGAAACGGCACGATGAACTGGATCGGATGTTCCGTCGGATAGCCGGCCGCGCGGGCCAGCCCAGGGCGGGTCAGCGCGGCGCCCGCCAGTGACGCGGCCGACGCCGCCATGAATTGCCGGCGGCTGATGCCGCCCATTCCGCTCTCGGACTGCTTCATGCGATTTCCCCTTGGATGTGCATGCCTGGCATCGCTGGCCGCGCGCTTGTAGGTGGGTACGTCGGTGCGCGCTGGCCTGCTGCTTGAGTATCATTATTCGATAAAAATATACCTTCAACAATTAGTATTTATCTATAAATGATAAAAATAAGGAAGTTGATAGATGAAAAGGATACTCGGTGCTGTCGCCGATAGCGCCGCTTTATGGCCCGCCGCCGCGGCTGCGGCCCTGTGATACGCTGCGCCGGTTCCGCGTTGCCTTTCCCCTGCCCACCCCATGTCCACCCTGAAGCGAGCCCTAGCGATTCTTGACCTCTTCAGCCTGGCCACGCCGGTGCTGACGGCGGAAGAGATCATCTCGAAGCTGTCCTATTCGGCGCCCACGGGCTATCGCTACATCCGCGATCTGTCCGACCTGGGGTATTTGCTGCGCATGACGGGCGGCGGCTACAAGCTGGGGCCGCGCATCATCGAACTGGACCACCTCATCATTGATGGCGATCCGGTGCTGGGGGCGGCGCGGCCGATCATGCGCGAGGTGGTGGACCAGGTGGGCGGCGACGTGCTGCTCAGCGTGATCCACGGCCTGCGGATCCTGAACATCCATCACGAGCGCGGCCCGGAAGACCTGGGCATCGCGCATGGGCGTGGCCGTGCCCACCCGCTGTTTCGCGGCGCCACCGCCAAGACCATCATCGCGTTCCTGCCGCGCAAGGACCAGCGCAAGCTGTACGAAGCGCATCCCGCCGACGTCGAGGCCGCGGGCCTGGGCCAGACGCAGGCGGAATTCACCCGGCGCCTGGACGAGATCCGGGTGCGGGGGTTCTATCTGGGGATCGGCGAGATGTCGCCGGAGCGCGCCGGCATCGCGGTGCCGGTGTTCCAGGAAGACCGCCGCATTTTCGGCGCGCTGACCGTCACCTTCCTGGCGACGCGGCTCAATACCATCGCGCAGGACAAGACCGCGGCGCTGCTTCAGGCAGCGGCGCGGCGCATCGAATCGCTGGCGCTGGCCACCCGCATCAAGGAGCAGGCGCCGGCGCCTTGACGGGCGAACCCATCGCCTGGAACAGCGCCGCCGTCTCGGTCAGGCGGGCATTCGCATATTCCACTTCACGCACCCGCGCGGCGACGTAATGCTGCTCGCTGGCGTAGGCCGTGTACGGCGCCAGCGCGCCTAGCCGAACGCGATTGGCGGTGTTGCGGTGCGCCTGCTCTGCGGAGCGGCGCGAGGCTTCGGCCGAGGCCAGCGCCTGCCCGTCCGCTTCCAGTTGCGCCAGCGTGTCGGCCACGTCGCGGAACGCCATCAGCACGGTCTGCTTGTATTGCAGCACTGCGGCGTCAAAGCGGTCCTTGGCGGCGCTGCGTTCTGCCAGCAAGGCGCCGCCATGGAAGATCGGCTGCGTCAGCGACGCGCCCACCGCCCAGATCGATCCCGCGCCGGACAGCGCCGCCGGCCAGCTGAAGCCGCCCTTGCCCATGGAGGCGGACAGCGACAGGCTGGGGAACAATTGCGCCGTGGCCACGCCGACGTCGGCCGCGGCCGCTTGCAGCACGGCTTCGGCGATATGGATGTCGGGCCGGGCCGCCAGCAGGTCGGACGGCACCAGCACCGGCACCTCGTCGGGCACGGCCAACATGCTGAAGGCCAGGTCTGGCGGCGCCTGGTCGGGGCTGCGGCCCATCAGCACGGCCAACGCGTGGCGCGTGGTCTGCCATTGCGCGCGCAGGCCGGGCAGCGACGCTTCCAGCGTGGCGGCGTCCTGGTCAGCCTGCAACGCGTCGTTTTGCGATGCCGAGCCCAATTCGTAGCGGCGTTGCGTATCGCGTGCAACCTGGCGCGACAGCACCACCTGCTTTTCGGTCAACGCTACGCGTTCGGCCAGCGACGCCGACGTGATGGCGCCCGTGACGATATTGCCGGCCAGCGAGCGGCGGGCCGATTCCAGCTGGAAGGCCTGTTGTTCGACCTTGGCCGCGCGCGACGCGTTTTCAAAGCGCGCCGCGCCGAACAGGTCCAGGTCGTACTTGGCTTGGACCTGCCCGGTGAAGACGTTGTAGAGCGCGGTGGGCTGGGGCAGGTTCGGCATGGTCAGCGCACGGTTGCGCTTGACGTCGCCGCCGGCGTCTACCGATGGCAGCAGCGACGAATTGACCTGCCCGCGCAATTGTTCGCGGGCGCCGGAAAGGTTGCGTTCGGCCGCGGCCAGGTCGGGGCTGTTGGCCAGGCCTTCTGCCACCATGGCGTTCAGCGCGTCGGACCCATAGCGTTTCCACCATTCGGGTACCGGGCGCGCGCCCTGGGCATAGCGCTGCGCCACGCCTTGGGCGGGGGCGCCGGCGGCGGGCAGGGCCTCCACGCCATAGTGGGTGGGTTGCGCCAGCGCCGGCGGCTTGCTGTCGGGGGCGAAGGCGCAGGCGCCCAGCGCCAGCAACAGCGGCAGGGTGGCCAGGCGCCAGGTCGGGGTGGGGTGACGGCGTTGCATCGTCAGGCTCCTCGTGTGGCCGTGTCGCCGGCGTTGGCGCCGGGGGGCACGCCTTCGGGTTCTTCGCGCTCGTCGTGGCGCACGCGGAACCAAGCCGCGTACAGGGCGGGCAGGAAGAATAGCGTCAGCACGGTGGCGCTGGTAATGCCGCCCATCAGGGCGGTGGCCATGGGGCCGAAGAAGTTGCTGCGCAAGAGCGGAATCAGCGCCAGCACGGCGGCCGCGGCCGTCAGCGTGATGGGGCGGAAGCGCCGCACCGTGGCGCCAACGATCGCGTCCACCCGCTTATGCCCGGCGCGGATGTCCTGTTCGATCTGGTCGACCAGAATCACCGAGTTGCGCATGATGATGCCGAACATCGCGATCACCCCCAGCATGGCCACGAAACCGAACGGCTTGCCGAACAGCAGCAGCGCGGCGACCACGCCGATCAGCCCCAGCGGCGCGGTCAGCACCACCATCAGCACGCGGGCGAAGCTTTGCAGCTGCACCATCAGCAAGGTCAGCACGGCCACGACCATGATCGGCATCTGCGCATTGATGGACGACTGGCCCTTGCCGCTTTCCTCGACCGGGCCGCCGACCTCGATGCGATACCCCACGGGCAGCTCGGCCCGCAGCGCGTTCAGCTTCTTGTCGATGGCATGGGTGACGTCGATGCCCTGGGCGCCGCTCTTGACGTCGGCTTGCACCGTGATGGTGGGTTGGCGGTCGCGCTCCCAGATCACGCCGTATTCCAGGCCGTAGCGCACATGGCCCAGGCTGCCCAGCGGCACCGGGCCGTTGGGCGTGGGCATGGCCAGGGTGGCCAGGCGGGCCGGGTCGACGCGCTCGTCGTTGGGCGCGCGCAGGCTGACATTGATCAGTTTGTCGCGTTCGCGGTATTGCGTCACCGTGTAGCCCGACAGGGTCATCGCCAGGAAACTGGAAATGTCGTTCGAGCTGACGCCGACCTCGCGCGCCTTCTGCTGGTCGATGTCGAACCGCACCGACCGCTCGGAAGGTTCGTCCCAGTCGAACTGCACATTGGTCGAGCGGCTGTCGGCGCGGACCTCGGCGGCCACTTTTTCGGCCACCTGGCGCACGTCGGGGATCTTGTCGCCGCTGACGCGGAACTGCACCTGGAAGCCCACGGGCGGGCCGTTTTCCAGCCGCGACAGACGGCTGCGGATCGCCGGAAACTGCTCGTGCAGCATCGGCTCCAGCCAACGCGCCAGCTTTTCGCGGTCTTCCACCGAGTTCGCGGTGACGACGATCTGGGCGAAGTTGGGCGTGGCCAGTTGCTGGTCCAGCGGCAGGTAGAAGCGTGGCGCGCCGGTGCCGACGAAGCTCACCGAATGGGCGATCTCGGGGCGGCCTTCCAGCGCTTTCTCCAGCCGCTCAACCTGGCGCAGCGTGGCGGCGAACGACGCGCCTTCCTGCAGCCGCACGTCCACCAGCAATTCGGTGCGGTCCGAACTGGGGAAGAACTGCTGCGGCACCAGGCCGAAGCCGGCCATCGACACGACGAACACCACCACGGTGGCCAGCAGTACACGCCAGCGGCGGTCCACGCACCACGCCACCCAGCCGCGCAGGCGCTGGTAGAAGCGGGTGTTGTAGATGTCGTGCTCGTGGTCGTCGGGCAGGTGCGCCTCGCGCTTGCGCTCGGGCAGCATGCGGTAGCCCAGCAGCGGGATCAGCACCACCGCGGCGAACCAAGAGGTGATCAGGGCGATCGCCGACACCTGGAAGATCGAGCGGGTGTATTCGCCGGTGCTGGACTTGGCCAGCGCGATCGGCAGGAAGCCGGCCACCGTCACCAGCGTGCCGGTCAGCATCGGGAAAGCGGTGCTGGTGTAGGCGAAGGCGGCGGCGCGCGCGCGACTCCAGCCCTGTTCCAGCTTCACCGCCATCATCTCGACCGCGATGATGGCGTCGTCCACCAGCAGGCCCAGCGCCAGCACCAGCGTGCCCAGCGACACCTTGTGCAAGCCGATGCCGAACATGTCCATGAACAGCGCCGTGATGGCCAGCACCACGGGGATGGAAATCACCACCACCATGCCGGTGCGCAGGCCCAGCGACACCAGGCTCACGATCAGCACGATCGCCACGGCCTCGGCCACCGACCGCAGGAATTCGTCCACCGAGAATGACACGGCCTTGGGCATGCTGGACACTTCGGTCAGCGTCAGGCCGGCCGGCAGGCGCGCCTTGAGTTCGCCGAATTTGGCGTCCAGCGCGCGGCCCAGGTGGACCACGTCCTGGCCGGGCTGCATCGTGATGCCGATGCCCAGCACGGGCTGGCCGCCGGTGCGCATCTGCTCGGCCGGGGGATCGTCGTAGCCGCGATGGATGGTGGCGATGTCGCCCAGCCGGATCGACTTGCCGTTGACGCGGATCAGCGTCTCGGCCAGCGCCCGGGTGTCCTGGAACTGGCCGCTGGGACGCACGAACACGCGATCGTCGGCCGTGGTCAGGGTGCCGGCGCTGGCCACCGCGTTCTGGCTGTTGATGGCCTCGGCGATCTGCTGCGGCGACACGCCCAGCCGCGTCAGCTGCGTGTTGCTGATCTCGATGTAGACGTGCTCGGGCTGTTCGCCGAAGTAGTCGACCTTGGCCACGCCCGGCACGCGCAGCAGCACCGTGCGCAGATTGTCGGCGTAGTCGCGCAACTGCGCCGGCGAGAAGCCGTCGCCGGCCAGGGTGTAGATGTTGGTGTAGACGTCGCCGAACTCGTCATTGAAGAATGGCCCCTGCACGCCTTGCGGCAGGGTGGCGCCGATGTCGCCCACCTTCTTGCGCACCTGGTACCACTCGTTGGCCACCTCGCTGGCCGGCGCCGAGTCCTTCATGGTGAAGAAGATCAGCGATTCGCCGGGGCGCGAGTAGCTGCGCAGGAAGTCGGTGGACGGCGTTTCCTGCAGCTTCTTGGCGATGCGGTCGGTGACCTGTTCCTGCACCTGTTGCGAGGTGGCGCCGGGCCACAGGGTCTTGATGACCATCACGCGGAACGTGAAGGGCGGGTCTTCGGACTGCGCCAGGCGCGAATACGACAGCACGCCGAACAGCGTCACCAGCGTGATCAGGAAGATCACCAGCGGCTGGTGCCGCAGGGCCCAGGCCGACAGGTTGAACTTGCCTTCCTCGTGGCGGTGCGCGGCGTTCTGATTCTCGGGAACCGGCGCGCTCATGATGCGAAGTCCTCGGGGTGCAGCGGCGGCACCGCGCGGACCTTTTCGCCGGCCGACACGGCGTGCACGCCTTGCCACACCACGCGCTCGCCGGCCTGCACGCCCTGCGACAGGGTGACGCTGCGCGCGTCGTAGCGCAGCACTTGCACGCGGCGCAGTTCCAGGGTGTCTTCCTGTGGCTTGACGATCCAGACGGCGGGCTCGGTGCCGTCATGGAACAGCGCGGTCGCCGGCACCGTGTAGGTGGTGGCGCCGTTGGCCTGGCGGTTGTCGAAGCTGATGTTGGCGGTCATGCCCAGCCGCACTTCGGGAGAGGGCGATTCCAGCGTCAGTTTGGCGCGGTAGGTGCGGCTCTGCGGATCGGCCGCCGGCGCGATCTCGCGCAGCACGGCGCTGAAGGTCTGGCCGGGCAGGGGCGCCAGCGTGACGGTGGCGCGCTGGCCGATGGCCAGGCCCGCCAACACGCTTTCGGGCACGTCGCACAGCGCGTCGACGTCGCCCGACCAGGCCAGGTTGTAGACCGCCTGGCCGGCCGCCACGTTCTGCCCGGTGTCGGCCTGTTCAGCGGTGATGACGCCGGCATGGTCGGCCACCAGGGTGGTGTAGTTGAGCTGATCCGCCGACAGGGCGGCCTGTTGCGCCGCCTGGTCGCGTTGCGCCAGCGCCGAGGCGTAGGCGTTGCGGGTCTGCTCGAGCTGGTTGGCGGCGATCAGGTTTTCGCGGGCCTGGGCGCGGTCGCGGTCCAGTTGCTGCTTGGCGTAGTCCAGCTGGTGCTGGGCCGCCGACAACTGGGCGCGGGCGCTGGCCGCGTTCTTGGTGGCATCGGCCGGATCCAGCTTGGCCACGATTTGGCCTGGCTTGACCGTGTCGCCCAGCCGAACCAGGCGTTCGACGATCTTGCCGCCCACGCGGAACGACAGCGGCGTGCTGTAGCGCGCCTGCACTTCGCCCGGCAGGGTCCAGGCCGGCAGCGCGGCGTCGGCCTTGGCCGGCATGGCCACCACCGGGCGCGGCGCGGGCGCCTCGGCTTCCTTGCTGCCGCAGCCGGCCAGCGCCAGCGTCAGCGCCAGGGCGAGCGCCGGCCAGGGGCGGCGCAGGGGAGAGCGGGAAAGCGCCGCGACACGGGCGGCGGGATTGCGCGCGACGACGGGCGCGCAAGAACCTGGAGAATTCACGAAACACCTCGCGACGCGGGCAGGAGGGGGAAACAGGACGCGGGGCGGCCGGCCGTTACAGGCCGGCGCGGCGCCTTGGCAATCCGATACGGGATGGATTCTAATGCGGCTATGTATTCAAATACAAGTGTGAATCTGAAATCGTTCCAGATGATAGAATCTGCGCATGTCAAAAGTCCGCCTTACCCGAGAGCAAAGCCGTGACCAGACGCGCCAGCGCCTGCTCGATGCCGCGCAATCGATCTTCCTGACCAAGGGTTTCGTCGCCGCCAGCGTCGAGGACATCGCCGAACTGGCCGGCTATACCCGCGGCGCTTTCTATTCCAATTTCGCCAGCAAGTCCGAACTGTTCCTGCAGCTGCTCAAGCGCGACCACGAAAACGTCATGGGCGACATGCGCGCCATCTTCGAGGCCGGGGAAACCCGCCAGCAGATGGAGGACAGCGTGCTGCACTACTACAGCAACCATTTCCGCGACAACGAGTGCTTCCTGTTGTGGATGGAAGCCAAGCTGCAGGCGGCGCGCGACCCGGAGTTCCGCATCGGCTTCATCGCCTGCATGGGCGAACTGCGCGACGCCACCACCGAGTACATCCGCCAGTTTTCCGAGCGCGTCGGCACGCCGCTGCCGCTGCCCGCGCGCGAACTGGCTATCGGCCTCTTGGCGCTGTCCGACGGCATGCAGTTCAGCTTCGCCTTCGATCCGCAGAACGTCAGCGCCGAGACGACCGAATCGGTGCTGGCGGGATTCTTCCGCCGCGTGGTGTTCGGCGAGCGCGACAGCGGCTAGCGCGGCCGCCCGCGAGCGCCACACTGCCGGGCAATCGGGCCATGGCCGCGGCGACCGCGGCATCGCGGGCATTGTCACGGTGCTCGTTCGCGTGATAGTAATTACAACGGCGCGCCGGCTGGACTGAGGGGGCCAGCGCCGCAGCCTCAGGCATCCCTCGGGCGAAAGGAGCGGCAGCATGTCTTCAGAAACCCGACCATCCACCATCAACCGCCCGGTCTTCTACACAGCGGCGGTATTCACGCTGCTGCTGGTGGGCTTTGCCATCATGGCGCCCAGGACCGCGCAGAACCTGTTCGAATCGATCCAGGCCTGGATCCTGGGCAACGCCAGTTGGTTCTACATCCTGGTGGTCGCCATTATCCTGCTTTCGGTGGCGTTCCTGGCCATCAGCCGCTATGGCGACATCAAGCTGGGGCCCGACCACAGCGAGCCCGACTATCGCAACTTCACCTGGTTCGCCATGCTGTTCTCGGCCGGCATGGGCATCGGCCTGATGTTCTTCGGCGTGGCCGAGCCGGTCATGCACTTCATGTCGCCGCCGGTGGGCGAGGGCGCCACCGCGGCCGCCGCGCGCGAATCCATGAAGATCACCTTCTTCCACTGGGGCCTGCACGCCTGGGCCATCTACGCCGTGGTGGCGCTGACGCTGGCGTTCTTCAGCTTCCGCCACGGCCTGCCGCTGACCCTGCGGTCGGCGTTGTATCCGCTGATCGGCAACCGCATCCACGGCCCCATCGGCCATGCCGTCGACATCTTCGCCATCATCGGCACGGTGCTGGGCGTGGCCACCTCGCTGGGGCTGGGCGTGGCGCAGATGAACAGCGGCCTGAACCACCTGTTCGGCATCCCGGTCGGCGTGATGCCGCAGATCGTCCTGATCGTCATCACCTGCGGGCTGGCCACGCTGTCGGTGGCCAGCGGCCTGGACAAGGGCATCCGCATCCTGTCCGAAGCCAACATGGTGCTGGCGGTGATCCTGCTGTTGTTCGTGCTGGTGGCCGGCCCCACCGTGTTCCTGCTGCAGACCTTCGTGCAGAACACCGGCGCCTACCTGTCGGACATCGTCAACAAGACCTTCAACCTGTACGCCTACGAACCTACCGACTGGATCGGTGGCTGGACCTTGTTTTACTGGGGCTGGTGGATCGCGTGGTCGCCCTTCGTCGGCCTGTTCATCGCGCGCATCTCGCGCGGCCGCACCATTCGCGAATTCGTCACCGGGGTGCTGCTGGTGCCGGCCGGCTTCACCTTGTTCTGGATGACGGTGTTCGGCGATACCGCCATTCACATGATCCTGGTCGACAAGGTGCAGGGCCTGGCCGAAGTGGTGCAGGCCGATTCTTCCTTGGCGCTGTTCGCCTTTCTTGAGCAATTGCCCTGGAGCGGGGTGTTGTCCGTCGTCGCCATCGCGATGGTGGCGGTGTTCTTCGTCACCTCGGCCGACTCGGGCGCGCTGGTGGTGGACCTGCTGGCGTCGGGCGGCGCGGACCGCACGCCGGTCTGGCAGCGCATCTTCTGGTCGCTGACGATGGGGGCGGTGGCCATCGCGCTGCTGCTGGCCGACGGCCTGACCGCGCTGCAGACGGCCACCATCGCCAGTGCCTTGCCGTTCTCGATCATCCTGCTGCTGTCGCTGTGGGGGCTGTTCAAGGCGCTGAAACTGGACGCCACCAAGCGCGGCATCCGCTACCAGTCGCTGACCCTGTCGCGGCCGGCGCGCGGTGGCCAGTCCTGGGAACGCCGGCTGCGCAACATGGTCATGATGCCGCGGCGCGCGCATGTGGTGCGCTTCATTTCGGACGTGGTGACGCCGGCCCTGGAAGACGTGGCCGACGAACTGCGCAAGCAGGGCTTCGACGTCGCGGTCAAGGAAGACACTGACGAGGGCAGCGCCGTGCTGGAAGTGAACCACGGCGAACACCTGGACTTCTTCTATTCGGTGCAACCGCGCGCCTTCGTGCGGCCCAGCCTCACCCCGGAAGAGGCGGCCGACGAGGAAGAACGCAAGTATTTCCGCGCCGAGGTCCACCTGCGCGAGGGCGGCCAGGACTACGACATCATGGGCTGGAGCCGCGACGCCGTCATTGGCGACATCCTGGACCAGTACGAACGGCACCGCCACTACCTGCACATGGTGCGCACCTAGTTCGGGCGGCCCCGGCCCGATTCCGCCGGGCCTGACCCTGACCGGGTATCGGCCTCGCCAATTCGGGCAGCTTCCCAGCCCCACGAACTTCCCCGCCGCCGGCTTTTGCCGGCGGCTTTTTTTCGCCGATAGGATTTATCAATCCTCAACATTACTTTAGGTATTTTGACTTCCTGAGGGTTTTCGCGGATTATCCAAGCCATTCCTTTGATAAATAGCGAGCGAATCATGAAGGCAAGATCTGGCGCATGGGCAGCGGGGGTGCTGGCCCTGGCGGTGGTAGCGGGCGGGGGGCTGTACTGGAAATTCGGCGGCGCGCCGCAAAAGGGCGGTTGGGCGATGGCGCCGGCCAAGGTGGCCGTGGCGCCCGCGGTCGAGGCGGATTTCCCCGTGGCGCTGTCGGGCATCGCGTCGCTGGAGGCGACTCGCCAGGTGCTGGTGCCGGCCGAAGTGGATGGCCGGGTGGCGCAGATCTTGTTCACCGCCGGCGAGCGGGTCCGCGCCGGCCAGTTGCTGGTGCAACTGAACGACGCGCCCGAACAGGGCGAACTGGCCCGGCTGCAGGCTCAGGTCAAAAACACGCGGGCGCTGCTGGATCGCACCCGCCGCCTGGTGCCGTTGCAGGCCGCCACCCGCGAACAACTGGATCAGGCCCAGGCCGACTACGACCAGGCCGCGGGCGACATCAAACGCATCCAGGCGCTGATCGAGCAAAAGCGCATCAAGGCGCCGTTCGACGGCGTGCTGGGCGTGCGCCGCGTGAACCTGGGCCAGTTCGCCCGGGCCGGCGATCCGCTGGTGTCGCTGACCGACGCGGCCAGCGTCTACGCCAACATCACCTTGCCGGAACAGGCGCTGGGCGCGCTGCGCATGGGCCAGCCGGTCAGCATCACCGTGGATGCCCATGCCGGACGGGTATTCGAAGGCACCGTCACCACGATCGAGCCTCAGGTGGATCCCGGCTCGCGCACGGTCCGGGTGCAGGCCACGCTGGCCAATGCCGACGGCGCGCTGGCGGCCGGCATGTTCGCCCACGGACAGGTGATGCTGCCGGCGCGGCCCGGCGTGCTCACCGTGCCGGAAACCGCCATCAGCTACAGCGCCTATGGCGACTCGGTCTATGTGGTGACGCCGCCCAAGGCGGGCGACACGTCGGCTCCGCCGACAGTGACCCAGGCCTACGTGCAGACCGCCGAGCGCGTGCGCGGGCGGGTGGTGGTGACCAAGGGCGTGAAACCCGGGGACCGGGTGGTGACCTCGGGCCAGTTGCGCCTGCACAATGGCGCGCCCGTGGAAATCAGCGCCCAGGACACCGTGGCGCTGGACGCCGCGCCGCAATCCGTGGCGCAAGCCCGTTGAGCCCGCGGAGCCGATCATGAAGTTCACCGATCTGTTCGTGCGCCGGCCGGTGCTGGCGCTGGTGGTCAGCACGCTGTTGCTGCTGATGGGGCTGCGCGCCCTGAGCGGCCTGCCGATCCGCCAGTACCCGCTGACCGAAAGCACCACCATCACCATCACCACGCAGTACCCGGGCGCCTCGCCCGACCTGATGCAGGGCTTCGTCACCCAGCCCATCGCGCAATCGGTCGCCACCGTCGAAGGCATCGACTACCTGTCGTCGTCCTCGACCCAGGGCCGCAGCGTGATCACGGTGCGCATGAAGCTCAACGCCGATTCCAACAAGGCCATGACCGAGGTCATGGCCAAGGTCAACGAAGTCAAATATCGCTTGCCGCAAGACGTCTACGACCCCGTGCTGGTGAAGTCGGCGGGCGAGGCAACGGCCGTGGCGTATGTGGGTTTCTCCAGCACCACCATGGCGCTGCCGGCCTTGACCGACTACCTGTCGCGGGTGGTGCAGCCGCAGCTGTCGTCCATCGATGGGGTGGCCAGCGTGGAACTCTATGGCGGCCAGAAGCTGGCGATGCGCGTCTGGCTGGACCCCAACCGCCTGGCCGCGCGCGGCATGTCGGCCGGCGAGCTGGCCGACGCCCTGCGCCAGAACAACGTGCAGGCGGCGCCCGGGCAGGCCAAGGGCCTGTACGTGGTGTCCAACATCAAGGTCAATACCGACCTGGTCAACGTGGCGGAATTCCGCGACATGGTGATCAAGCGCGAAGGCGACGCCATCGTGCGCCTGGGCGACGTGGCTACGGTGGAGCTGGGCGCTGCGTCCACTGACTCCAGTGGCCTGATGGATGGTGAACCCGCCGTGTATTTCGGCCTGAACGCCACGCCGGTCGGCAACCCGCTGGTGATCGTCAAGCGGCTCAACGAATTGCTGCCCAACATCAAGCAGAACCTGCCGCCGGGCACCAGCGTGCAGGTGCCGTTCGAGCTGGCGCGCTTTATCAGCGCGTCGATCGACGGCGTGGTGCATACCCTGATCGAGGCCATCATCATTGTGGTGGCGGTGATCTTCCTGTGCCTGGGGTCGCTGCGCGCGGTGCTGATCCCGGTAGTGACGATTCCGTTGTCGATGCTGGGCGGGGCGGCCATCATGGCGCTGTTCGGCTTCAGCGTGAACCTTTTGACGCTGCTGGCCATGGTGCTGGCCATCGGCCTGGTGGTGGACGACGCCATCGTGGTGGTCGAGAACGTGCACCGCCATATCGAAGAAGGCAAGTCGCCAGTGCGCGCGGCGCTGATCGGCGCGCGCGAGGTGGCCGGCCCGGTCATCGCCATGACCATCACGCTGGCGGCGGTGTACGCGCCGATCGGCCTGATGGGCGGCCTGACCGGTTCGCTGTTCAAGGAATTCGCCTTCACGCTGGCGGGGGCGGTGGTGGTGTCGGGCGTGATCGCGCTGACGCTGTCGCCGGTGATGAGCTCGTTCCTGCTCAATAGCCACGTATCCGAGGGCTGGATGGCGCGCCGCGCCGAACACTTCTTCAATCGCCTGGGCCAGGCCTACGGCCGGCTGCTGGACGTGTCGCTGCACCACCGCTGGGTCACCGGCCTGGTGGCGGTGGCGGTGATGGCCAGCCTGCCGTTCCTGTACAACGCCGCCCAGCGCGAATTGGCGCCGGTCGAGGACCAGTCCACCGTGCTCACCGCGATCAAGTCGCCGCAGCACGCCAACATCGACTACGTCGAGAAGTTCGGCAAGAAGTGGGACGACGTGATGGCGACGCTGCCCGAGCAGAAGGGCCGCTGGCTCATCAATGGCTCGGACGGCGTGTCCAACAGCATCGGCGGCGTCGACTTCGTCGACTGGCAGCAGCGCAAGCGCTCGGCCGACCAGATCCAGGCCGACATGCAGTCGATGGTCAACCAGATCGAGGGCAGCAATATCTTCGCCTTCCAGTTGCCGCCGCTGCCGGGTTCGACCGGCGGCCTGCCGGTGCAGATGGTCATCATGAGCGCGGCCGACTATCCGGTGGTGTACGAGGCCATGGAAAACCTGAAGCAGGCGGCCCGCGCCAGCGGCCTGTTCATGGTGGTCGACAGCGACCTGGACTACAACAACCCGGTGGTGCAATTGAAGGTGGATCGCGCCAAGGCCAACAGCCTGGGCGTCACCATGAAGGCGGTGGGCGACACGCTGGCGGTGCTGGTGGGCGAGAACTACGTCAACCGTTTCGGCATGGACGGCCGCTCGTACGACGTGATCCCGCAAAGCCTGCGCGAGCAGCGCATCTCGCCCGAATCGCTGGCGCGGTACTACGTCAAGAGCGCCAGCGGCGCGCAGGTGCCGCTGTCGAACATCGTGTCGGTGTCGATGGGCGTGGAGCCCAACAAGCTGACCCAGTTCAACCAGCTCAACGCCGCCACCTTCCAGGCCATCCCGATGCCGGGCGTGACCATGGGCGACGCGGTGCAGTTCCTGACGCGCCAGGCGCAGGAACTGCCGGCCGGCTTCAGCTACGACTGGCAGTCGGATGCGCGCCAGTTCAGCCAGGAGGGCTCGGCGCTGATGATCACCTTCATCTTCGCCATCATCGTCATCTACCTGGTGCTGGCGGCGCAGTACGAAAGCCTGCGCGACCCGTTCATCATCCTGGTGAGCGTGCCGCTGTCGATCTGCGGCGCGCTGATCCCGCTCGCGCTGGGCATGGCGACCATCAACATCTACACGCAGATCGGGCTGGTGACATTGATCGGCCTGATCAGCAAGCACGGCATCCTGATGGTGGAATTCGCCAACGAGATGCAGGTCAGCCACGGCCTGGACCGCCGCAGCGCCATGGAGCAGGCGGCGCGCATCCGCCTGCGTCCCATCCTGATGACCACGGCCGCAATGGTGGTGGGGCTGATCCCGCTGCTGTTCGCCAGCGGCGCCGGCGCGCACAGCCGCTACAGCCTGGGCCTGGTGATCGTGGTGGGCATGTTGGTGGGCACCTTGTTCACGCTGTTCATCCTGCCCACCGTCTATACCGTGCTGGCGCGCGACCACCGTGCCGCCAACGATACGCCACGCGCCCGTGAACTGGCGCAGGCAGAGGCCGAAGACGCGCACTTGCCGCGCCCGGCCGAGTCGATTTGAGGAACCGACCATGAAACATCCCTACCTATTCATGCGCTTGCGCCGCGGCACGGTGACGTTGCTGGCCGCGCTGGCCGTCGCCGGTTGCGCCGTGGGTCCAGATTACCGCAAGCCGCAAGAGGCGCCGGTGGCACTGGCCAGCCCTGAACAAGCGCTGTTCTCCACCGACCGGGTGCAAGCGGACTGGTGGAAGCAGTTGCAGGATCCCCAGCTGGACCGCCTGATCGCCCTGGCGCTGCAGCGCAACCACGACATCCGCATCGCCCAGGCCCGGTTGGCCGAGTCGCGCGCGGTGCTGGACGAAAAGGAACTGGACCAACTGCCCACGGTGACGCTGGGCGGACGCTTCGAGCGCAGCCTGTCCCAGGCCAATCCCGGTGTGACGGGCCAGCGCAATCTGGCCGAAAGCTATCGCGCCGGCTTTGACGCCACCTGGGAAATCGACCTGTTCGGCCGGCTGCGGCGCGCGGCCGAAGGCGCCGCGGCCCGCAGCGAAGCCCAGGCCGCCGACCTGGCCCAGGCGCGCATCGTGGTGGCGGCCGAAGTGGCACGCAATTATTTCGAGCTGCGCGGTGCTGAGCAGCGCCTGGCGGTGGCGCGCGCCAACCTGGACAGCCAGCAGGACAGCCTGCGCGTGATCCAGGCGATGGTGTCGGCCGGCCGGGGCGACGAAGGCGACCTGGCCAGCGCTCGCGCCGAGCTGGAGACCGTCCAGGCCAGCGTGCCGCTGCAAGAAACCGCACGGCGCCTGGCGCGTTATCGCCTGGCGGTGCTGGCGGGCCTGCGGCCGGTGGAATTGGGCGAGCTGGACGCGGCCCGGCCGCAGGCCCCGTTGGCCGCGCGCCTGCCCATCGGCGATGTGGGCACCTTGCTGTCGCGGCGGCCGGACGTGCTGGCGGCCGAACGCAACCGCGCCGCGGCCAACGCCGACGTGGGCGTGGCCACCGCGGAACTGTATCCACGCATTGACCTGGGCGGCTTTCTGGGTTTCGTCGCCTTGCGCGGCGCGGATTTTGGCGCTGCTTCCAGCCGCGCCTTCAGCGTGGCGCCGGGGGTGAACTGGCCCGCGTTCAACCTGCCCACTGCGCTGGCCAGAAAGCGCGCGGCGCTGGCCCGCTCGCAGGGCGAGGCGGCGCGCTACGAGCAGATCGTGCTGCAGGCGGTCGAGGAACTGGAGGGGGCGTTGACGCAATACGGCCAGACCCAGCAGCGCCTGGGCAACCTGGCGCAGGCCGCCGCGCACAGCGGCCGCGCAGCCGACCTGGCGCGGTTGCGCTACCGTGAGGGCAGCGCGCCGTACCTGACCGTGCTGGACGCGCAGCGCACCTTGCTGCGGGCGCAGGACGCGGTGGCCGTGGCCGAAACCGCGTCCTATACCAGCCTGATCGCGCTTTACAAGGCGCTGGGCGGGGGCTGGGAGGCCCCGGCCGAAGGCGCCGCCACGGCGAGGGATGGCGGTGGCCCTGGTGCCGCCGGCTGACCCGGCGGCGCGGTTCGTGGCACCATAGGGGCTTATCGCCAACTCGTCATTCCATGTCCGACAGCCTGTCCAAAACCGTTACCTGGCAGCCGCATCAGCCGGCGGACCGCGTGCTCATGACCCTGAAGACGCGCGGCCCGCAGTCCGTCGCGGTCATCGCCAGCTCGCTGGACGTCACGGCGGAAGCCGTGCGCCAGCAGATGACGCGCTTGCACGCCGACGGCCTGGTGGATGCCGAAAGCCGCAGCGCCGGACGCGGCCGGCCCACCCAGATCTGGTTCCTGACTGACGCCGGCCACCGTCGTTTTCCCGACACCCACGCGGACATGACTGTGCAAATGCTCAGCGCCGTGCGCCAGGTGTTTGGCGAGGACGGGGTCGACAAGCTGATTTCGGTGCGCGAGGCCGCCATGCTGGCCAACTACCGCCAGGCCCTGGCCGGCGCCGACAGCCTGCAAGAACGACTGGAACGGCTGATGCAGCAACGTTCGTCCGAAGGCTACATGGCCGAATTGCGCAGCGATGGCGCTGATTTCCTGTTCATCGAAAACCACTGTCCCATCTGCGCCGCGGCCCAGGCCTGTATGGGCTTTTGCCGCAGCGAGCTGGAGTTGTTTCGCCAGGTGCTGGGCGAGGGCGTGCGGGTCGAGCGCGAAGAACACATCCTGTTGGGCGCGCGCCGCTGCGCCTACCGCGTCAGCACGCGCCCCTGACGGCCGCAGGCATTACGACGCCGGATCGCGGCCGTCGTCCCAGCCGCCCAGGGCCTTGTACAAGTCCACCGCATTGACCAGCCGGCGCTGCTGCAGCCGGATGTATTCCTGCTCGGATTCGAACAGGCTGCGCTGGGCTTCCAGCATTTCCAGGTAGTCCGTCACGCCGCGCGCGTAGCGACGCTCGGCCAGCCGCTGGCGTTCGCGGTCGGCGTCGCGCACCTTGCGTTGCGCCTCGATCTGGTCGCGCAGCGCGTCGCGCGCCGACAGCGCATCGGCGACATCCCGAAACGCGGCCTGGATGCTGCCTTCGTACTGCGCCACCGCGATATGTTTGCGGGTTTCGGCCAGTGACAGGTTGGCGCGGTTGCGGCCGGCGTTGAAGATCGGCAGCGTCAGGCGCGGCGCGAAGCTCCAGCCGCCGGTGCCGCCGCTGAACAGGTCCGAGAAGCGGTCGGCGGTGGTGCCGATGTCCGTGGTCAGCTGCACCGAGGGGAAGAACGCCGCGCGCGCCGCGCCGATATCGGCGTTGGCTGCCAGCAGCGCCTGTTCCGCCTGGCGCAGGTCGGGACGGCGCGTCAGCAGCTCGGACGGCAGGCCCGCCGCCAGCGGCGTCAGGCTCTGGCTTTCCAGCGGCGCCGGATCGACGCCGAGCGGCAGCGCGAAATCGCCCGCCAGCAGGCCCAGCGCGTGCCGCGCCAGGCTGGCTTCGCGGGTCAGCTCGGCGCGCGTGGCGCGCGAGCTTTCCACCAGCATCTGCGCGGTGCGCAGGCCGATGGCGGTTTCCAGCCCGGCGTCGTAGCGGCGCTGGGTCAGCTTGAGCGAGGCCTCGCGCAGCGCCAGCGTGCTGTCGGTCAGGCGCAGTTGCTCGGCCAGCGAGCGCTGGTTGAAGTAGGCCGTGGCCGTTTCCGCCACCAGCGCCAGCGTCGCGGCGCGATGCGCTTCTTCACTCGCAAGGTAGCGCGCCAGCGCGGCGTCCGACAGGCTCCGCACCCGGCCGAAGAAATCCAGCTCGAAGGCGGTGATGCCGACGGCCGCGCGATAACGGCTGGACACCGCGGTGCCGGACTGGCCCGGCTCGGTAAAGCGGCCGCGGCTGAATTCGCCGCTGGCGTCGATGGCCGGCAGGCGTTCGGACTGCTGCACGCCATACAACGCGCGCGCCTCTTCGATGCGCAGCGCCGCGACCCGCAGGTCGCGGTTGTTGGCCAGCGCGGCCGCGATCCAGGCCTGGAGCGCGGGGTCATTGAAATAGGCGCGCCAGTCCTGCGGCGCGGCGGCCTGGCCGGCCTGCGCCGGCGTGTCGTACCGCGCCGGCACGGGCGCCGCGGGGCGCTCATAGGTCGGCGCCAGCGAGCAGCCGGACAGCGCCAGCGCCAGCAGGGTCATTGCCACGGGCTTCATGGCGTCGTCTCCAGCGGTTCGCGGCCCGTGGGGCGCGCGGGACGGGCGCGCATGCCGACCATGCGCCCCACGATAAGAAAGAACAGCGGCACCAGGAACACCGCCAGCACGGTCGCGGTGATGATCCCGCCCAGCACGCCGGTGCCGATGGCGGCCTGCGCGCCCGAGGCGGCGCCGCTGGCCAGCGCCAGCGGCAGCACGCCCACGCCGAACGCCAGCGAGGTCATCACGATCGGCCGCAGCCGCAGCCGCGCCGCTTCCAGCGTGGCGGACAGGATGCCCTGGCCATCGCGCACCAGGTCCTTGGCCACTTCCACGATCAGGATCGCGTTCTTGGCCGACAGGCCGATGGTGGCGATCAGGCCGACCTTGAAGTAGATGTCATTGGGCATGCCGCGCACGGTCACCCCCAGCAGCGCGCCGATCACGCCCAGCGGCACCACCAGGATCACCGCCAGCGGAATCGACCAGCTTTCGTACAGGGCCGCCAGCGCCAGGAACACGATCAGCACCGACAGCGCGAACAGCACCGGCGCCTGGTTGCCGGACAGCCGCTCTTCGTACGACTGGCCCGACCAATCAAAGCCGATGCCGCGCGGCAGCTCGGCCGCCAGCGTTTCCATGGCGCGCATGGCCTCGCCGCTGCTGTGGCCCGGCGCCGCCGAGCCGTTGATCGTGAACGACGGGAAGCCGTTGTAGCGGTTCAACTGCGGCGGCCCCATCGACCACTTCAGCGTGGCGAACGCCGATAGCGGCACCATCTGGCCCTGCAGGTTGCGCACGTGCAGGCGCGAGATGTCGTCCACGTCCACGCGGCGCTTGCCGTCGGCCTGCACGGTCACGCGCCGCACCTGGCCGTTGAGCATGAAGTCGCCGATGTAGTCCGAGCCATACATCACCGCCAGCGCGGTGTTGATCTCGTCGATCGGCACGCCCATGGCCTGCGCCTTGTCGCGGTCGATGCGCAACTGCAGCTGCGGCGCCTCTTCCTGGCCGGCGAACACCACGTCCGTCAGCGCCGGATGCTCGGCCGCCGCCGCCAGCAGTTTCTGCCGCGCCTGCGTCAAGGCCTCGTAGCCCAGGCCGCCGCGGTCCTGCAGCCGGAAGTCGAAACCCGAGGTCGAGCCCAGGTCCGGCAGCGGCGGCGAGTTGAGCGCGAACACCATCAGGTTCTTGCGGTCGGCAAAGGCCTCGTTGATGCGCTTGACCACCGCATCGACGTGCAGCGAGGCATCGCGCCGCTCCTTCCAGTCCTTGAGCGTGACGAAGAACATGGCCGAGTTCGGGCCGCTGCCGTACTGGCTGAAGCCGTTGACCGAATACACGTACTGAACCGGCTCGTGCTCCATCATGTAGCGTTCCACGTCCTTGACCACAGCCATGGTCTCGGCTTGGGGCGCGCCCTGGGGCAGGATGACCATGGCCATGAAACTGCCCTGGTCCTCGTCCGGCAGGAACGACGATGGCAGCCGCGCGAACAATAGCGCCGCCACGCCGATCACGGCCACATAGGCCAGACCGAAGCGCACCGGCCGCGCCAGCACGCCGGACACGCGCGCCGTATAGCGCACCGTCAGGCGGGCGAACGCCCGGTTGAACCAGCCGAAGAAGCCGCGCTTCTCGTGGTGGCCGGCGGGAATCGGCTTGAGCAGGCTGGCGCACAGCGCTGGCGTCAATGACAGCGCCAGGAATGCCGAAAAGGCGATCGACACGGCCAGCGTCACGGCGAACTGGCGGTAGATATTGCCCACCGCGCCGTCAAAGAACGCCATCGGCACGAACACCGACACCAGCACCACCGTGATGCCGACGATGGCGCCGCTGATCTGGCCCATGGCCTTGACGGTGGCGTCATGCGGCGACAGGCCTTCTTCGGCCATGATGCGTTCGACGTTCTCGACCACCACGATGGCGTCGTCCACCAGGATGCCGATGGCCAGCACCATGCCGAACATCGTCAGCACGTTGATCGAATAGCCCAGCCCCAGCATCACCCCCAGGGTGCCCAGCAGCGCCACCGGCACCACCAGCGTCGGGATCAGCGTGGCGCGCAGGTTCTGCATGAACAGGTACATCACGCAGAACACCAGCGCTACAGCCTCCAGCAGCGTCATCAGCACTTTCTGGATCGAGATTTCGACAAAGGTCGAGGTCTCGTAGGGGATGTCCCAGGTGACGCCCGGCGGGAAGTACTGCGCCAGCTCGCGCATCGTATCGCGGATGCGGCGGGTGGTTTCCACCGCGTTCGAGCCCGGCGCCAGCTTGATGCCCAGGCCAGTGCCGGTCAGGCCGTTCACGCGCGACAGGTACATGTAGTCGGTGCCGCCCAGCTCCACTCGCGCGACGTCCTTCAGGCGCAGGGTGGCGCCGCCCGGCTGCGCCCGCAGCGGGATATTGCCGAATTGCTCGGGCGTTTGCAGCGATTCGCCGGCCACGATGCTGGCGTTCAGCGGCGCGTCCTTGGGCACGGCCTGGTTGCCCAGCTCGCCGATGGTGACGCGCGCGTTGTGGCTGCGCAGGGCGGTGACGATGTCGCCCGGGGTCAGCGCCATGGCGGTCAGCTTGGCGGGGTCCGGCCAGATGCGCATCGCCGCTTCCGCGCCGAACGACTGCACCTTGCCCACGCCTTCCACCCGCCGCAGCGCCTGCAGTACGTTGGATGCGGCCAGTTCGCCCAGTTGCATGTCGTCCAGGCTGCCGTCCGACTTCAGCGACACCACCAACTGGATGTTGTCCGCCGCCTTTTCCACCCGCACGCCGTCACGGCGCACCGATTCGGGCAGGCGCGGTTCCACCGCCTTGAGCCGGTTCTGCACTTCCACCGCCGCGATGTCGGGGTTGGTGCCTTGCTTGAAGGTCAGGTTGATGCTGGCCCAGCCGGTCGAATCGCTGCTGGACGAGGTGTACATCAGGCCCGGGGCGCCGTTCATCTCGCGTTCGATGATGGCCGTGACGGCTTCCTCGACCACCTTGGCCGAGGCGCCGGCATAGCTGGCGCCGATGTTGACGACGGGCGGAGCGATGTCCGGATACTGCGCCACCGGCAGCGCGCGGATCGACAACAGGCCGACCAGCGCGATCAGCAGCGAGATCACCCACGCGAAGACGGGGCGATCGATAAAGAAACGCGCCATGGCGGTTTACCTTTTTTCGTTATTTCCCGCGGTCGCCATGGGCGCGCTTGGCGCGGCCCGCTCGACCGGTTTGATTTTCTGGCCGGGGGCCAGCTGCGCGGCGTTTTCCACGACCACACGTTCGCCGCCCTCGAGCCCCTCGGTGATGACCCAGTTCGGCCCCAGCAGGCGGTGCGCGGCCACCGCCACGCTGCGCAGCTCGCCGTCGTCGCCCGCCACCAGCAGGTGCGCGCCGTCGGCATTGCGCAGCAGGGCGTCGCGCGGCACCAGGTAGGTGTCGCGGTTGACGGCCTGCTCCAGCCGCACGCGCACGTACATGCCGGGCAGCAGCACGCGGTCCGGGTTGTCGAACAGCGCGCGCATGGTCACGTTGTCGGTGCCCGGGTCCACCGCCAGGTCGGCGAACGACAGCGTGCCGCCCTGGCCGTATTCGGAGCCGTCGGGCAGCAGCAGGCGCACCCGCATCTTGTCGGGCGCAACGCCCTCCAGCGCGCCGGCGCGGATCTGCTTCTGCAACTGCATGACCTCGGCCGCGGGCTGCGAGAAGTTGACGTAGATCGGGTCGAGCTGCTGCACCACGGTCAGCGGCGTGGCCTGGCCTTCGCCCACCAGCGCGCCCTCGGTGACCAGCGCGCGGCGCGCGCGGCCGTCGATCGGCGAGGTGACGCGGGCGTATTCCAGCCGCAGCCTGGCGCTCTGCAGGTTGGCCTTGGCCAACGCCACTTCGGCGCGCGCCTGGCGTTCCTCGGCCACGCTCTCGGCGTGGTCGCGTTCGCTGATGGCGCGGTCCGACACCAGGTCGGCGTAGCGGCGCAGCTTGTCGGCGGCGGCGGACAGGTTGGCCTGGGCGCGCGCCAGCGCGGCCGCCTCGGAATCGTAGGCCGCCTGCAGCGGCGCCGGATCGATCTGGAACAGCGGGGCGCCGCGCGCCACTTCCTGGCCTTCTTCATACAGGCGGCGGGTGACGATGCCGGCCACGCGGGCGCGCACTTCGGCCTCGCGATAGGGCTCCAGCCGGCCGGGCAGTTCGCTGGCCACCGAGGTGGGCGTGGCCTTGGCCACGATGACGCCGATTTCGGCGGGCGCCTTGGCGGCTTCGGGGGCTTCCTTCTTCGAGCAGGCGGAAACAAGAAGCAGTACGGATACGAGTGCGAGCGTTCTGAGAGGGACTCGGTGCGACATTTTTAGAAGTTATTGTGGGTTGCCCATGGCGGGCGAGGAAGGGAAAGTGCGCGGGTTTTCCCTGTGGGGTCCGCAGTCTATCATTTAATCCGTCATGCTTGATTAATTGTTTTGTTCGAAAGTATGCTGGCGCCTGCATACATATTTACAGTGTGCAAAACGGCGGCCCAGGCCGCCGTTTGCATATTTTTCCGCTTCCCCCTCAACCCTTTTTCTCAAGGAGATCTTTGTATGGCCCGCAAGACGAAAGAAGAATCCCAACGCACCCGCGACCGCATCCTGGACGCCGCCGAACGCGTGTTCCTGTCCAAAGGGGTGGCCAGCACCACCATGAGCGATATCGCCGACTTCGCGGGGGTGTCCCGGGGCGCCGTCTACGGCCATTACAAGAACAAGATCGATGTCTGTATCGCCATGTGCGACAGGGCGCTGGGAGAAGCCGCGCCGCTGACCCGCGTCTGCACCGACGGCGAGGCGTTGGAATCGCTGTACACGTCGATGCGCCAGTACGTGCAGATCTACGCCGAAGAGGGTTCGGTGCAGCGGGTGCTGGAAATCCTGTATCTCAAATGCGAACGCAGCGACGAGAATGCGCCGCTCTTGCGCCGGCGCGACCTCTGGGAGCGCCACGCCCTGCGTACCTCGGAAAAGCTGCTGCGCGTGGCCGTCAGCCGCGACGACCTGCCGCGCGCGCTGGACGTGCGCCTGTCCAATGTTTATCTGCACTCCCTGATCGAGGGCGTGTTCGGCACGATCTGTTGGTCCGATCGCCTCAAGGGCGACATCTGGCCGCGCGTTGAGCGCATGCTCCGCGCCGCCATCGACACGCTGCGCCTGTCGCCGCAGCTGCAACTGCCCCAGACCGCCTAGCCTTGCGGATCCGCCCGGTTCCCTCTGGGGCAGGCCGCGCCCCTACAATCCGGGCATGACCCTCAAGCAACTCGAAGCCTTCTACTGGGCCGCCACCTGCGCCAGTTTCGCCGTGGCGGCCGAGCGCCTGCACCTGTCGGTGTCGTCGCTGTCCAAGCGCATCACCGAGCTCGAGGAAACACTGGGCCAGCCGCTGTTCGACCGCAGCGGCCACAAGGCAGCCCTGACCGACGCCGGCCAGCGGCTGGTGCCGCAAGCGCGCGACCTGCTGGCCGCGGCCGACCAGATCCGCGCGTCCCTGGCCGAAACGCCTGGCCTGCGCGGCCGCTGCCGCTTCGGCGTCGGCGAACTGACCGCGCTGACCTGGCTGCCGCGCCTGATCGGCGTGGTGCGCGCCGCCTATCCCGACCTGGTGCTGGAGCCCTACGTGGACATCGGCCAGGTGCTGGAGCAGCGCGTCGCCGACGGTGAACTGGATTTCGCCGTCATTGCCGGACGTTCCTCGCGCCCGAACATCGCGTCCTCGCCGATCGGCCAGGCCGCGTTCTCGTGGGCCGCGGCGCCGGCCGTGCTGGATGGCGAATCCCGCATGTCGCCCGAGCTGCTGGCACGGCTGCCGCTGGTGACCTTGCCAGAGGGCGCCGGCACCACCCGCATCATCGACGACTGGCTGGCCGGGCGCGACGTCGCCGGCCAGCGGCTCTGCTGCAACAACTGGGGCGCCATCGCCGGTCTTTTGATTGAAGGCACCGGGGTAGGGCTGCTGCCCAGCCATTGGGCCCAGGCGCTGCAGGCCGAAGGCAGCCTGCGGGTGCTGCGGGGCGAGCCGGAGCCGGCCGCGCTGCCGTATTCCTTCCAGCACCGGCGCGACGACACCCGTCCGCTGGTGGCCCGGCTGCGCGAATCGGTGCTGGCGGCGGTGGACTTCTCGGCGCCGTGCCGGCTGCCCTGAGGCCGGCTGCCCGTCCGCAAGGCGGCCACCGGGTGACTATTTAGGTCGTCGACAGCCGCCGCTCTATACAATCGCCGCGCGCCTGGCGCAGAATCCAACAAGAACGTGCGCAACGGGGGGATGGGCCCGGCGATGCAGCACGGCTCGGGGTCTGTTCCCACATTGCCGGGCGGCACGCCCTTGGCGCGCGGGGAAGCCGACCACCTGAATCGACGGAGATCATTCATGCGTAAACTTTGCCTCGCCATGGCCATGGCGGGAATGCTGGCCAGCGGATTGGCGCAAGCCCAGTCCACCCTGCGTATCGGTCTGCAGGACGACCCGGACGTACTCGACCCGGCGCGCGCGCGCACGTTCGTCGGCCGCATCGTGTTCGCCTCGCTGTGCGACAAGCTGGTCGACATCACCCCCGACCTGAAGTTCGTGCCGCAGTTGGCGCAGTCCTGGTCCACCAGCCCTGACAACAAGACGCTGACCTTCAAGCTGCGCACCGATGCCGTGTTCCATGACGGCACGCCGGTCAACGCCGCCGCGGTCAAGGCCAACCTGGACCGCGCCCGCACGCTGCCCGACAGCAACCGCAAGAGCGAACTGGCCACCGTGGCCAGCATCGATGCGCCGGATGCCGAAACCGTGGTGGTGCACCTGGCCGAACCCGACGCCTCGCTGCTGTCGCAGCTGTCGGACCGCGCCGGCATGATGATCTCGCCCGCCTCGTTCGACAAAGACCCCGGCGGCAAGCCGGTGTGTTCGGGTCCGTACCAGTTCAAGGAACGGGTCCAGAACGACCGCATCGTGCTCGAGAAATTCCCCAAGTACTGGGACGCCGGCAATTACCACTTCGACCGCGTCGTCTTCACGCCGATCCCCGACAACACCGTGCGCCTGAACAACCTGCGCGCCGGCGACCTCGACATCATCGAACGCGTGGCGCCCAGCGATGCCAAGGCGGTCAAGGACGACGCCAACCTGCGCCTGGCGCCGGTCACCGGCCTGGGCTTCCAGTCGATTTCGGTCAACCTGGGCAACGGCGCGCGCGCCAACAACCCCCTGGCCAAGGACAAGCGCGTGCGCCAGGCGCTTGACCTGGCCATCGACCGCGACGTGCTCAACCAGGTCATCGGCGAAGGCCAGTACCAGCCGGCCTACCAGCCGTTCCCGCCGGCCAGCTTCGCCTACAACAAGTCGTTCGAGCACGCCGGCCGCGATCCCAGGAAGGCCCAGGCCCTGCTCAAGGAAGCGGGCTTCGACCGCGTCAAGTTCGAGATCACCTTCGGCAACAACACCACCATGCAGCAGGTGTTCGAGCTGGTGCAGGCCATGGGCGCCGAAGCCGGCTTCGACATCACCCTGCGTCCGGTCGAGTTCGCCTCGCTGCAATCGTCGCTGGCCCGCGGCGACTTCGAAGTCGGGCAGAGCGGCTGGTCCGGCCGCGTCGATCCCAGCGGCAACATCCACCAGTACCTGAGCTGCAAGGGCAACCTGAACGACGGCAAGTTCTGCGACGCCGACACCGACAAGTTGCTCAATGACGCCCGCGCCGAACCGGACACGGCCAAGCGCCGCGCCATGTACGACAAGGTGTTGTCGGTCATGCAGGACCAACGTCCCATCGTCTACCTGTTCTACCTGCCCTGGACTTTCGGCGCACAAAAGAAGCTGGATGGCTTCGTGCCGTACCCCGACGGCCTGATCCGCCTGAAGGGCGTCAGCATCGCCAAGAAATAGGCCGCCAGGCCACTCGCGGGACCCGATAAACGGGTCCCGTTTTACTTATTCTTGCGGCTATCGGCACCACGCCATCCGCAACAGGATTCGCACCATGTTTACGACTCGTCCGGAAATCCTCGGCACCTTCGGTGTCGTGACCTCCACCCATTGGCTGGCCAGCTCGGCCGGCATGTCGCTGCTGGAACGCGGCGGCAACGCCTTTGACGCCTGCGTCGCCTCGGCCTTCGTGCTGCAGGTGGTGGAGCCCCACCTGGTCGGCCCGGCCGGCGAAGTGCCCGCGGTGTTCTATTCCGCCCGCACCAAACGCCTGGAAGTGCTGTGTGGCCAGGGCACCACCCCGGCCGGCGCCACGCTGGACCGTTACCGCGCCGAAGGGTTGAAGCTCATCCCCGGCAATGGCTTGTTGGCCACCGTCATCCCCGGCGCGTTCGACGCCTGGATGCAGCTCTTGCGCGACCACGGCACGATGCGCGTGCGCGACGTGCTGGAACCGGCCATCTATTACGCCGAGCACGGCCATGCGCTGATGCCGCGCATCTCCAACACCATCGCCGGCCTGAAGGACTTTTTCCAGACCCACTGGCCCACCACCGCCGAGATCTACCTGCCCGGCGGCAACGTACCCGAGGCCCGCAAGCTCTTCCGCAACCCCGCGCTGGCCCGCACCTGGACGCGCGTATTGCAGGCCGCCGAACAGGCCGGCGGCGACCGCGACCGCCAGATCGAAGCGGCCCGCGACGCCTTCTACCGAGGCTTTGTAGCCCAGGCCATCGACCAGTTCGCCCGCGGCAACGAGGTCATGGACGAAAGCGGCGAGCGCCACCGCGGCGTCATTACCGGCGAGGACCTGGCCGGCTGGTCTGCCAGCTACGACAAGCCGGCCACCTACGATTACCACGGCTACACCGTGGCCAAGGCGGGCGCCTGGAGCCAGGGGCCGGTCTTCCTGCAGACCCTGGCGCTGCTCAAAGACATGGACCTGGCCGGGGTCGGCCCCACCAGCGCGGAATTCGTGCACCGGGTCACCGAAGCCATGAAGCTGGCCTTCGCCGACCGCGAGGCCTATTACGGCGACCCCGCCTTCGTCGACGTGCCGCTGGACCAACTGCTGTCTGACGACTACAACGCGGCGCGCCGCGCGCTGATCGGCGAGCAGGCCTCGCAAGACCTGCAGCCGGGCCAGATCCCGGGCTTCGAGGCCCAGGTGGCCCGCGTCATGGACACGTTGCAGCGCCTGTCCAAGGTCTCGGCGCCGGGCAGCGCCACCAACGAGCCGACCCTGGCCGACATGCGCGCCTCGGTCAAACGCGGCGACACCACCCACGTTGATGTCATCGACCGCTGGGGCAACATGATCTCGGCCACGCCGTCGGGCGGCTGGTTCCAGTCCTCGCCGGTGATCCCGGAACTGGGCTTCGGCCTGAACACCCGCGCCCAGATGTTCTGGCTGGAGGAGGGGCTGCCGGGCACGCTGGCGCCGGGCAAGCGTCCGCGCACCACGCTGACGCCGTCGCTGGCGCTGCGCGAGGGCCGGCCCTATCTCGCATTCGGCACGCCGGGCGGCGACCAGCAGGAGCAATGGCAACTGCTGTTCTTCCTGCGCCACGCGCACCATGGCCTGAACCTGCAGGAAGCCATCGACCTGCCGATGTCGCACACCATGCATTTCCCCACCTCGTTCTACCCGCGCGACCGCAAGCCGGGACACCTGGCGGTGGAAAGCGGCTTCGGCGCCGAGACCATTGCCGCGCTGCACGCCCGCGGCCACCAGATCGAGGAAGTGCCGCAATGGTCGGTCGGCCGCCTGACCGCCGCCTCGCGCGACGCCGACGGCCTGCTGCACGCGGCCGCCACGCCGCGCCTGATGCAGGCCTACGCGGTCGGCCGCTGAGCCTCGTGCCGGCGCGCCCGCCCGGCGCGCGCCGGCACGGTTGCGGCGATTTGCCGCCATGGGCTATCTTTTGCCCATGACGCCTATCCAGCAGAGCCCGGCGACCGGGGCTCGTCCCCTCGCGGGACACGAACCCCTCTTCATCGTCCTGAACACCGGCTCCGGGCGCGGCGACGCGCAAGTGCTGCAGGACACCATCCGCCGCGTCCTCGACGAAGCCGGCCGGCAATATCGGCTGATGCCGGTCGACGACCCCTCGCACCTGACCCGGACCGCGCGCGACGCCGTTGAGCAGGCGCGTCAGGCGCAGGGCATCGTGGTGGCCGCCGGCGGCGACGGCACGCTCAACGCGGTCGCCAGCCAGGTGCTGGGGCAGGGCGTACCCTTCGGCATCCTGCCGCAAGGCACGTTCAACTACTTCGGCCGCCGCTACGGCATTTCGCAAGACACCGAACCCGCGCTGCGCAGCCTCCTGACTGGCGAATTGCGGCCAGTGCAGGTGGGCATGCTCAATGGCCGCCTGTTCCTGGTCAACGCCAGCCTGGGTTTGTATCCCCAACTGCTCGAAGACCGCGAGGCTTACAAGCAGCGCTTTGGCCGCAGCCGCCTGGTGGCGCTGTGGTCCGGGGTGGTGACGCTGCTGCGCGCGCCGCGCCAGCTCAGCCTGCGGCTCGAATACGAAGGCCGCGTGCGCGACCAGCGATCGCCGACCCTGGTGGTGGGCAACAACCGCCTGCAGCTCGAGCACATCGGCATCGACGCCGCCGAACTGGACCGCAACCGCCTGGTGGCGATGGCCCCACGGCCCGTCGGCACCCTGGCGCTGTACGGCCTGCTGCTGCGCGGCTTGTTCAGCCGGCTGGGCGACGCCGAGCACGTGATCAGCTTCGCCTTCGACCGCCTGACGGTGGCCATTCGTGGGCGCCATCGGGTGAAGGTCGCGATGGACGGCGAAATCTCCTGGATGGACACGCCGTTGGAATTCAAGGTGTCCGATATTCCCTTGCCGCTGGTGGTGCCTGCGGATACGACCGCCCAGGATCACCCATGACGCGCATCCTGCAGTTCTCCGACACCCACTTCGGCACCGAGCGCAAACCGGTGGTTGAAGCCGCGCTGGACCTGGCCCGCTCGCTGGCCCCGGACCTGGTCGTGATCAGCGGCGACATCACCCAGCGCGCGCGCCGCGGCCAGTTTGCCGCCGCCCGCAAATTCATCGAACGCCTGTCGTTGCCGGTGCTGGCCGTGCCGGGCAACCACGATATTCCGCTGTTCAACGTCTTCGCGCGGGCGCTCAATCCCTACGGCAATTACAAGCGCGCACTGGGTGCAGTGCTCGAACCGGTCTATGAATCGCCCGGCCTCTTGGCCATTGGCGTCAACACCACCCGGCCGCGGCGCCGCAAAGACGGCGAGATCTCCGACGCGCAGATCGCGCGGGTGGCGCAGCGCCTGCACCAGGCCAAGTCCGGCCAGTTGCGGGTCGTGGTGGCGCATCACCCGGTGCGCGCCAAGGTCGAGTCCGACCGCCACAACCTGCTGATCGGCCGCGAACGCGCATTGGCGGCCTGGGCCCAGGCCGGCGTCGACCTGATCCTGGGCGGCCATATCCACCTGCCCTACGTGCTGCCCGCCAGCGCCAATCCGGCGGTCGCCGCCGGCTGGGTGGTGCAGGCCGGCACCACCTGCTCGCGCCGCGTACGGGGCAATACCCCGAATTCGGTCAACGTCATCACCCGCGAAACTTCCGGCGACGGGCAGGTCTGCCACGTCGAGCGCTGGGATTACGCGGCCGCCACGCATGCCTTCGCCCCGGTCGACAAGACCTTGGTGGCGGGCTAAGACGGGTATGAGGCACCTTCTGATGCCGATCGGGCGGGTATATCGAACGCGGCCTGCGGCAGGCACGCCAGGAGGGCAACGATGACCGACGACTACGCGGCGTGGGTGGCATCGCACGCGCTGCTGCTCTTTCTGTTGTTGCCGCTCGCCGCGGCGGCCTTGGCAGTGGCGCTGGCGCGCGCCTATGTCCAGGCGGCGCCGCAGGCCCGTCTGGCGGGCTTTATCGGCGTGGTGGGCCTGTCCTGCGCGGCATTCCTGTCCTTGGCCGCGGCGGTGACCCGGCCCGGCGGAGTGGTGGAATTCGACAGCGCCCTGGCCGACGCGCTCAGCCAGTCGCTGTCCGACTCGCTGCTGTGGTTGTTGTCCTGGTTCACGACCCTGGGCGACCGTAATTTCCTGACCTTGCTGGCGGTTTTGATGACTGCGACGCTGCTGCTGCGCCGCCAGCCGCGGCTGGCGGTGTTCTGCGCGGCCGCCACGGGCGGGGGCGGGGCGCTCAATTGGTTGCTCAAGCACGGCTTCGAACGCGTCCGACCCGACCACGACCACGGCTTTGCCGCCGCCGTGGGCTGGAGCTTTCCCAGCGGTCACGCCTCGGCCGCCATGGCGGTGTACGGCGCGGCCTGCTATCTGGCCTGGCGTCTGGCGCCCGCCTCCTGGCGCTTGCCGGGGGTGGCCCTGGCTGCGGGGCTGGTGATGGCGATCGGCCTGAGCCGCATCCTCTTGCAGGTGCACTTCGCCAGCGATGTGGTCGCCGGCTTCGCCATCAGCTTCGCCTGGCTGGCGATCTGCGCGGCCGTGGCCGAGCGCCTGGCCCGCTCAGCGGGGCAGGATCAGCGCGTTCAGTAGCCGCGCCTGCGGCTCGCCGGCGCCGGCCGGTCGCAACGGCGCGCAGGCATAGCGGCCGCCTGCGGTGGCGATCGCCTGGTCCAGTCGACGCGCGCGTTCGGGCGGGGGCGGCTCCAGGTCCACGATCAGCTTGCCCGCCACCTGCGCCGTGACTTCGCCATCGCTGAAGCGCTCCAGCGTGCGGTCGATCTCGCGTTCGCGGGGCAACGCCAGCACGATGGTGTCCGACTCGGCCAGCGCTTCCCGGGCCGAGGTCGCCAGCGTCGCGCTGCCGCGAAAGTCCTCGCAGCGGTCCGGGTCGATGTCATAGATCGTCAGCGCGATGTCGGGCTCGGCGGCCAGCAGCCGCTGCGCTGCCAGCGTGCCGGTGCGTCCCATGCCGACGATGCTGATCCGCGGGCTCATGATTTGGGCACCGACCAGGTGCTGACGATATGGGCCAGCGGCTCGTCCGAGTCCGCGGCCGTCAAGATGACCTCGCCCGCCGACAGCCGGCCCACCTTCAGCAGCCGCGCATGGGCATGGATTGCCCCGGCCGGGCTCTTGCGCAGGAAATTGATGGTCAGGCTGGCCGTCACGGCATGGGCCTGGCCCGTGGCGCCGACCACTGCGGCGTACATGGCCAGATCCGCCAACCCCATCAGCATCGGGCCGGCAACGATGCCCCCCAGCCGCTGGTGCGTGTCGCGCGCCGGCAGGGCCGCCAGCGCGGTGCCGCGGCCGATCCGCAGCACCTCGATGCCCAGCAGCAGCGAAAAAGGATGTTGTTCGGCCAGCAGCAGGCGAAAGTCGGCCAGGCTGATCAGCGGCGTCTCGGAATCGACGCAGGGCAGGGTAGTGGCGGTCATCGTTGTTCCAGCGCGTTGCAGTAATGATCCAGCAGGACGTCCGCCCGCTGGCCCAGGGATTTCAGACGATGGGTATGCAGCAGCAGCAACAGGCCGATCAGATAGGTGAATACGTTCATCTGCTCGGTTTGCACCGTTTCGAGGTTCCAGGCCTTGGTGCGCGCCAGGGCTACGCCCAGAAGGTCCACGCATTGCCGCAACCGGTGATTCAGTTGCTCATCCATGTCACGTCCCAGGCCGCGCGGGCCCAGTCCCTGGAACAGGTACAGGCCCAGCGAAAAGTCGGTGCGGTGTTCGGCGTAGTAGCCGAAGAAGGCCTGGATAGCGCGCCGGGCGGCCGCGGCGGGCTCGCCGCCCGCCGTGGCGGCAACCAGATGCGCGTGCAGACGCTGCAGTGACTCGTCGAGCAGGGCGCCATACAGGATCTCCTTGCCCGCGAACCACGGATAGATCGCGCCCGTGGTGCAGCCGGCCTCCTTGGCGATGGCGCGCAGGGTGGTCTTTTCCAGGCCGTCGCGTTCGAACACGCGCTGCGCGGCGTCCAGGATCATCTGGCGGCGTAGCGCGCTCAGGCGTTCATTGCGGTCGGCGCGCTGGGTTGGCGTAGGCATGGCTGTCAGGGCAATGGATGGCATTGCCGAAATATCTCTTCGTTCTGAAATAATATCGATGATTTATTCAGATAACAACGTTATTGAAGCTGACGCCAGGAATCGGACGCAACGCCACTGGAGCCGTCCCGGCAAAAGCGGTAAAACGGCGCTTGCGGACATGGAAAGCCGTCTGAAAGAAATGGCCGGGTCCCACCCAAATTATTGGGGCCAGGGCTGAAAGTCGCATGGATACGTGGTCGTTTGAAAATCGCCGGGTTAGCCCTAATGCCATAGAGGCGCCATAGAGGCGATGTTGCAATATCCCAACAGGGCTGTCGCAAACCTGCACTTTTCTGACGCCGACCATAGCCAGCCCCCCTGATTTTTGATGCAATAGCGTCAACTTCCCTTCGCGGAGTTAGGGGGGCGGCAGGCTGGTTTGCTGGATTGCTGCTCTTGTCACTCAAATCAACGGAGATTTCTTAAATGAAAAAGACTCTGCTCGCTGCCGCCCTGCTCGCCGGTTTCGCCGGTGTCGCCCAGGCAGAAACGTCTGTCACCCTGTACGGCATCATCGACACGGGCCTCGGCTACAACAAGATCAGCGGTGGTACCGACGCTCAGAACGGTAGCAAGTTCGGCATGATCAACGGCGTCCAGAACGGTTCGCGCTGGGGTCTGCGTGGTTCGGAAGATCTGGGTGACGGCCTGCGCGCTGTTTTCCAACTGGAATCGGGTTTCAACTCGGGTAACGGCAACTCCGCTCAAGACGGTCGTCTGTTCGGTCGCCAAGCCACCGTCGGTCTGGCCAGCGACAGCTGGGGTCAACTGGACTTCGGTCGCCAAACCAACATCGCGTCGAAGTACTTCGGCTCGATCGACCCGTTCGGCGCTGGTTTCGGCCAAGCTAACATCGGCATGGGCCTGAGCGCCACGAACACCGTCCGTTACGACAACATGGTCATGTACCAGACCCCGTCGTTCAGCGGCTTCCAGTTCGGCGTCGGCTACTCGTTCAACGCGAACGACGTCAACACCGCTCAAACCGGCTTCAAGACCGCCGACAACACCCGCGCCATCACGACCGGCCTGCGTTACGTCAACGGCCCCCTGAACGTCGCCCTGACGTTCGACCAACTGAACGCTTCGAACAAGCTGACCCAAGGTCAAGTTGACGCCACCCCGCGTCAATACACCATCGGCGGTTCGTACGACTTCGAAGTCGTGAAGCTGGCTCTGGCCTACGCTCGCACGACCGACGGCTGGTTCGGTAGCCAAGACGTCAAGACCTCGGCCGGCACGATCGGCTTCGGCACGAACGCCTTCGCTGATGGCTTCAAGGCCAACTCGTACCTGGTCGGCCTGTCGGCCCCGATCGGCGGTGCTTCGAGCATCTTCGGTTCGTGGCAGCGCGTTTCGGCCAATGGCACGCAGCTGACTGGCGACGACGCCACGATGAACGTGTTCAACCTGGGCTACACGTACGACCTGTCCAAGCGCACCAACCTGTACGCTTACGGTTCGTATGCCAAGAACTACGCCTTCATCGACGACCTGAAGTCGACCGCCGTCGGCGTCGGCATCCGTCACCGCTTCTAATCGAAAGCAGGGCGCAAGTCCTGCCTAGATTTACAGCGCATGAGCGGGCTTCGGCCTGCTCATATGAAAGTCACCCCTCGGGGTGGCTTTTTTTCGTTTTAATCGATGATTTCGCGACCACTGTGCGGGCGTTTTTCCGCATGTGCGCGGTGCGCAAATGGTGCATGCGTTAAGCTTGTTTTCTTCCGCCGAAAACTGCGATTGTTCCACTGGAGGAATGCAGTCTTTCACCCGCTGTTCACGCTACAGAGTTCAGCCAGAAGTAACCGCGCGAATGCTACAATCCTAAGGTTTGCGCATTTGACGGACGCCTGAATGAACCTGCAACAGTATTTTCCCGTCCTGCTGTTTATCGTAGTGGCCACCCTTATCGGGTTCGCGCTTCTGACGGCCGGCTCCCTCCTTGGCCCGCGGCGTCCCTACGCCGAGAAGCTATCCCCCTATGAGTGCGGCTTCGAAGCGTTCGAAGACGCGCGCATGAAGTTTGACGTGCGCTACTACCTGGTGGCGATCCTGTTCATTCTTTTCGACCTGGAAATCGCGTTCCTGTTCCCGTGGGCCATCGCCC